>JADFNV010000007.1 GCA_022563195.1 Pseudomonadota bacterium | reverse complement strand
ACAGGGGGTCGAGTCGCCGCGGACCGTCGAGATCGAGGTAACTACAAAAGATCGTTCACGGGGCATTGCCACACAGCGCAGCACCGCGGACGGGATATTCCTCTCCCTCATGGCTCGCTACGCTGCGCTTTACTTCGGTCGAAGAACATCCCGTCCGCGATGCTCTTCGCCCCCATGGCGGGCTCCTAAAGTAGTTCGGCGACACCTTCGACGGCCGCGAATTCTGTTGCCTCGCGCAAAGGCTCATTCGAGTCGGGCCGAGTCACGGCGACGAGTTTGTCGACACCGTAGGTAGCGGCACTCTTGAGGACGATCTGACTGTCATCGACGAACATTGTCGAGCTCGGGTCAAAACCAATTTCCTCATGCAAAGCGGACCAGAATTCTTGCTGTTCTTTCGCAAAGCCATACAAATGCGAGCAATGTATGCCATCGAAGTATTTGGAGAATCCGGTGACATCATCCTTTAGCTTGAGCGTGTCCGGGTGTGAGTTGGTCACCAACAGCACCTCGATGTTTCTTTCTCGCATAACGTCGAGAAAATCCTGGGCTCCAGGAAGGAACTCGATTCGGTGCTGGTTGTCCCGATGCAGTTGCAAGACGTCCAGATCGAGCCGCTCACTCCAGTGATCCAGGCAGTACCAGCTCAAGTCACCCTGCAGGGCCCCGAACCTTGCGAACAGTTGCTTGCGCGCTTGGCTGAGCGATAAGCCGTTTTTGACAGCATAATGCTCGGGCACGTGCGTCAACCACATGTAGTTGTCGTACGCGAGATCGAGAATAGTGCCATCCATATCCAACATCAGTGTCTCGCACTGATCAATTGCTATTTTGGGATCAAATGTCACTGTCTTATAATGCACGCCTGAACGTCCGGATGCTCACATGAATCTTGAGGAACTGATTGATCCAATTGCTGCATTGGCCATTGAGGCCGGTGAAGCGATACTCCGAGTTTACGCGACGGATTTCGACGTTCAAAGCAAACTCGACGATTCGCCTCTAACTCAGGCCGATCTCGCCGCACACCATCGCATCATCGCAGGCCTTGATGAGATCACGCCCGATATCCCGATCATCTCCGAAGAATCAGGGCTGCCGTCATTTTCGGAACGGAGCCAGTGGCAGCGCTATTGGTTGGTCGACCCACTCGACGGCACCAAGGAATTTGTCAATCGCAATGGCGAATTCACCGTCAACATCGCTCTTATCGATTCCAATCGGCCTGTATTTGGAGTCGTCCACGTGCCCGTGCAGGACAAGACTTATATCGGCTGCGAAGGTCATGGCACTGAGCTTCGCAGCCGCGGCGAATCGCCAGTACAGATTCACGTCGCCAGCAAAAGCAGCCAGCCCATCCGCATCGTTGGCAGCCGCTCTCACCGCGGCTCAAGCCTCGACTCGTTCCTCGAAAAACTCGGTGAGTCCGACATCGTGCCCATGGGCAGTTCACTCAAATTCTGCATCATCGCAGAAGGTCGCGCCGACCTTTATCCGCGCCTTGGGCCGACTTCGGAGTGGGACACGGCGGCGGCTCAGGCGGTCGTCGAGCAGGCCGGTGGGCGAGTCCTTGAACTGGACGGTAAGTCATTGTCTTATAATAGTAAATCCGATATTTTGAACCCTTGGTTTGTCGTCATCGGACCCACCGATCATGACTGGCTGGCGCTACTCGCAGACGACGAGTAGCATTGTTCGAAATGACCGGCGAAATCGATACCGAATCTTTTAAGCAGTTCCAGCGGCTGCGTGAGCTGCGCGTCAGTCACCGGGACCTCGACTACCTGATTGGTCGCCTGCAACACGATCCGATGGTCGACCAGCTGCGCATTCGCCGCCTCAAAAAGCGCAAGCTGCTCATCAAAGACATGATCACCACGCTGGAAAGCGAACTCATTCCCGATCTCGACGCTTAGGGTTTGTAGCGGCGATGCACTTCGGGCACGATACGCCTTCGCAATAATCAGGTGAGGCGATATCATCGCTGCTCAACGGACGGCGGCATGCATGGCACTGCACGTACCCGCCTTCAGCCAGGTCCCGGTCTAACGCAACGCGCGTATCGAAGACGAAGCACTCACCATCCCAGCGACTGTCTTCGGGCCGCATTTCTGCCAGGTAATTCAGCACACCGCCTTGTAGTTGGTACACGTTTTCGAATCCGAGTTCGAGCATCAACGCTGTCGCCTTCTCGCAGCGTATGCCACCGGTGCAGAACATCGCCAGCGGTCGATCTTTCGACGACTCGGCAAGTGCTTCGGCGAACACCCGGAACTGCTGAAAGCTGTCCGTACCCGGATCGATTGCGCGCGGAAAGGTGCCGACTTCAACCTCGTAGTGATTGCGCGTATCGACGACAAGCACGTTCGGGTCTTCAATTAATGCGTTCCACTGATCGGGGGCCACATGGATACCGCCCTGCTTGTGCGGCAAAATATCCGGCCGACCAAGCGTGACGATTTCTTTCTTGGTGCGTACACGCATGTACCGAAATGGCGCATCCGTGGACTCCGTCCAGCGACCATCAATCGGTACGGGCAACGCCAGCTCTGCCTCGATCCACACGAATAATGTCTTGATAGACGCTTCACTGCCCGCAATCGTTCCATTAAACCCCTCGCCAGCAACGAGGATCGTGCCTAACAATTGCTGCTCGCTGCATAAGGCCCGCAATGAATCACAAAATGACCGCGGATCAGGCAGATCCAGGAATTGGTAAAACGAGGCGACCTTCATACGTCGACCCGGTCCTCGGGTATCGTCAATGACAAAATACTGTGCCGAATCTCTTCGCCGAGAACGAGTCGTGCATCTATGCCTATGGCGACAACATCGTTACCAAACTCGAGCAGTCCATCGCCATTGCGGCGCAATACATCCATATCCTGCAGCTTGCGGATAAAGTTCTGGAACAATGACTTGTTGAAAAAGTCCGGCGAGTGTAGTCCGTAGATCATCGATAAGCGCTCCGCGCTGATCTCGCACATTCGTTCCAGGCGAGTCCGTGACAACGTGCCAGAGCCATTTTGCACGAGAATCGCGATGACAAGATAGAAACGTTGCAGCATAGGTACCATCGCTTGTCCCAGCATCAAGAGCTGGTAGGCATTGGCCGAACCGGTGGGAGGTCGAACCAGCAAATGCTTGCCTTCGCGAGTCAACAATTCCATGTCTACCAGAGTATCAATCGCCCTGCTGGTGACGCCGTCGATTTCGTCATCTTCCCATCGCATACGCAACTCTCTGTGCATAAACGGGTAAATGAGACTGATCAGGCGTTGCAACTCTGCAAGTTCAAGTTGTCGGCCCTGAATGAAACAGCATGCCACGGACGCCGGCACGGCCAGCAAATGCAGGATATTGTTTCGGAAATAAGTCATGAGCACGGCCGTATGCTCCGCCATGTGAATGACGTCGCCCATCGGATGCGAGGTGCGGCTGATGACATCAAGCTTCTCACCGTGCGTGACGATGTCCTCGGGACTTAAGTCCGGAATCGTAACCGAGTCCGAGTAGTGGAAGCGTTTGAGCAAATCTATGCTCAGTTGCAGCTGAGAAATAAGTTCCTCATAACCGATCTTCTGCTTCGGTGTTGCGAGCAACACATAAGCGAGCAAGCTGATGGGTGTGACGGCGGCGGCCGAATTGATGGCACGCATGATGCTTTGGCCGAGCTCATCAATGACATCGTTTAGCCAGGGTGGGCGATCGCCGTTACCGTTCGTCATGTCGCGCCAATCCGGATTGGCGGAGTCGAGCAACAATTCAAGTTCGATCGGTTCGCCAATATTGACGTATACGCTGCCGAAATTTTCGCGCAGCGCCTTGACTGAGCGAATCAGACCAAAAAGCGACTCGGACTTCTTTTCGCCGCCACCGAGTTCAGTAATGAACGAGTCGCCTTCGATCAATTTCTCGTATCCCAGGTAGATAGGAACAAAAACCACAGGCCGTTTCGGGTCCTTGATATACGAATTCACGGTCATCGCGAGCATGCCGCTTCTCGGAGCCAGCAGGCGCCCGGTGCGGCTGCGACCGCCTTCGACAAAATATTCGATGGAGTGTCCACGCACGAGGATCAGGTGCAGATAAGCATCAAAAACCGCCGCATAGACACGATTGCCACGAAAGCTTCGACGCAGGAAAAATGCGCCCCCGCGCCGCAAGATGGGGCCGACGATGGGCATGTTGAGATTGATGCCGGCGGCGATATGCGGCAGTTGCAATCGCTCTTCGTATACGATGTAGGCAAGCAGCAAGTAATCGAAGTGACTGCGATGACACGGCACATAGATGACTTCTTTATCTTTTGCGACGTCGTGTATTCGTTCGATGTGGCTGAGTTCGATACCATCGTAAATGCGATTCCACAGCCATTTTAAGAATCGCCGGATGATCCGGATTGTCGGGTAAGAGATGTCAGCGGCAATCTCTAATGCGTATCTGCGCGCGTTGGCCCTGGATACTTCTTGTTTGGCCAGATCGTCGCCTGCTTCGGCCTCGATCGCCCGTTTGACTCCGGGCGCCCGCAATACCTGGTCAACGAGCGTGCGCCGGTGCGAAAGATCCGGCCCAACCGTGGCGCTGCGCCCCTGTCGAAAATGGACGCGCAGGATACGGAATACCTTGCGAAACGCGATCGGCGATTCGAGGCCTTCGGAAATAATCGAACTCAGGGGTAATGCCTTACTGAATCGCAATAGTGTGTCGCGCCCGTGCAATACGGTCGCGAAAAATTTGCGCGTGCGGCCCACAACATCCCAGTTCTCGGCCAACAGCAACTTGAGGAACGACCCCTCCTTGTCCGGAGATCGGCCCCAGTAGATCGCGACCGGAATCAGCAGCAGTTCTTTGCCATCGCCTTCGGCGGCATCCACGAGATATCGCAGGCGGCGCGAACCTGCTGTTGAACGACGACGAAAGAAGAATCCGTGGATCGGTCGCAATACGGCAAAGCGACGGGAAAACCTCGCGCCACAGAATTCGAATGGCTCTGTTGGTGACGGCAGCCCATGGATAGCGCACGCACGCTCGAGTGCCAGCAGGTCGGCCAGGCCGCCGCTCTCGAGCACATAACAGACAGCCGCCTTGCTGTCTGTGATCAGGTCCGCCGGCGATTCCGGCATGATCGCCGGCCTGGCCCACACCGAGAAAATTTTCCCGGCCAGCCAATAGAGCGGCTTAAAAAGGAATCCGGCAAGGTTCATGGCGAATCAGTCTACCGAAAAGACGACACCAGCAGACTGTTGACCTTTCGTTAAGAAGCGTCTACGCACCCGGGTGACACTGGCATGAGTGCCCCCGGATCGCAGCCAGACCGCCTCTAGTTTCCTGTAGCCTCTTCGATGGCTGCATCGATATCTTCCCTGGCTTCCATCAAGACGCCTTCGACATCTTTGGCTGCATCCAGTCGGTCGTGAATCGCGTTAGACAGGCTATCAGACCCCTCTTCCGCAGCATCCATCACCACCTCTTCAACTGCCTCTATGGCGTCATCAATTTCTTCGGCCACGTCATCAGATGACCCGCTACAGCCGACGAACGCGAATGCCACCAACACCAGTAGATATCTCATGATGTACTCCTCATTTTGATTTTTCTCGCACGGAGATTTTTTCTATGAAGCGTGAGAGATAATAGTTGATCTCGTCGATATTTGCGCTCAGACGGTGATCACCGTCAAGAATGTGAAGCTCCGCCTTGCACAGTGCCGCAAAACGAATGCTGTTTTCGACCGGCACCACGTCATCCCGCCAGCCGTGCACAATGCAAATTGGCACCTGCGGCGGGTCTGGCGTCAATGCCTCGTAACCTTGCATGTAATAGGCAGGAGCCAGGACGAACAGGCCGATAACATCGAGCTCCGCAGCCGCGGTCGTCGCTACGTGGCCGCCCATGCTCGACCCGACGAGGATCAGCGAGTCATTTCTGTCGCGGCACTCGGCGACTAATTTCTGTACTCTTTCTGTCGGGTCCGCAATCCCCTGATAGTCGATGCTGTCGGCGTGGCAGCCCAGCTTTTTGGCGGTCGCCGCCATTGCACGAATCTTCGTGCCCCAGGGCCCGCTCTCCTGCCCGTGTGAAAAAATAACCGTGGTCATACGAGAATTCCGTCGCCCGGGTCACAAAGCTCCTCAATATGGCGAACCAGCAACCAGTCCCTGTCCTGACCCCAGAACACGGCATCCCCGAGGCGCATCGTTGGCACTCCCCAGGAACCCGATTCCATCATCGCCTCGCGATTTTCGTCCTCGACCTCACGCCAGGCTTCGTCCTGCATTGCCATTTTGACGTCTGGCCAAAACAAACCGGTGCGCGCCGTTACCTTGCGCATGCCCTTATCGCTTGCAACATCGATACCGCGTGCCCAGATCGCCTCTCCCGCATGTAGGAGAAAATCACGTTCTCGTTTTTCACCCAGTGCATAAAAAAACGCAGCCATGCATCGTTCGGTTCCACGACCGATCGGATCCACGAACTTGCCGAAAGGAATATCCAGTCGCTGCGCTTCGCGCGTCGTGTCTGTCGCGATATAGATAAGTTTTGATTTCGGTATTTGCATGCCGCGCATAAGCATTGGCAGAACAGGCCGAATCTTAAGCTCAAGTCCAAATGCGTCAGCGATATCGTAAACGCGGCGAAGTGACAGATACGAGTATGGGCTGCGAAAGGAATAGAAGTACTCCAGTGGCGGCAGGTCTTTGGCGCTGCCTGGCGGTGTGATGGGCAGGGCCACCTGCATGGCTTGTCGAATTGACGCAAGCCGGGCGTTTACCGAACCTTCGCGCCGCGCGCCGAGCACATCAAGACGTTTAATCAAATAGTGCAGGCGATCCACGCCCCAATACCATTCGCCCGCATAATGTATCGTGGCGCTATTGTAATGACCGAGTTGCGCGAGCAGCTGTTGACTCTTCTCCAGTAGCGCCTCCCCTCGACCCGTCAGATCGGCACCGCTTACACGCCGTGCAACACCTTCGGAATCACCGCGCCAGTAAAGGCCGATTGCCTCAAGCAACTCGTCGCTGAAATTCGCCTTGCCCTCGCTATCGGCTAATGCGTCAATCAGCGCCCTTCGATTTTCGACCGGAGGCGCCCGCCCTTTGTCGAGAAACGGCACGCCGAGTTCACGTGCCAGGCGCTCACAGTCGCGCTCCGCATAGACCGCGAGCATATCAGCACGTGGTCGAAACGCATCGCCCAGCGCCTGTGTCAGGTGCAACTGCAACTCAATCTCGTAGCACGCGGAGAGATCGGGAAGGAATTGGCTCAGCAGGTAGGAATATGGGTCATCAAGCTCGAGAAACACCGATACAAGATGCGGCCGGCCCAGCAGGCGTCGGCGCCGCTCGGTGATCCAGCGCCTGGTCGCAAATACTCGCGGACTTAACAGCGTGTTAATGAGTCGCGATTGCAATTTGCGCCTGGTGATCACTGCTCATCCCAGGCCGAGGACGGCTTCCACAGCAACTCGTCCAGATCAGGCTGCCAACGGTACTTTTGCATGTCGACTCGACCCGCGATGACGGCAACGTTTTCCATCAACAGTCGTTTGCTTTGTTCTTCAAACTGGGCCGTACCCTTGTCGAACGCAATTCTGCCCGACGTTTGAATGACGCGATGCCACGGCACTTCGTGCGTATCGGACAGGTGTCTGAGCGCATAGCCTACTTGCCGTGCGCCGCGGGGTATGCCGGAGATTGCCGCTATCTGACCATAGCTTGCAACGCTGCCCTGTGGAATGTCGCATATCGTGTCCCAGATGCGCCGTATTCGAGCCTGTCTGTCCGTCGTCACGAATTGCCCCCCCACCTCAGCCAAGACCGAGCCGGATCTGAATTTCACGCTTCGCGTCACGCAACACGGTGTCCCGGTCCAGGCTATCGAGAATTTGCTTAACGACATGTTTCGGTCCGCCCTCGCCCCATGACTTGCCTTCGCCCAGGTACTCCGCCGCGACCCGGCCTACCACATAAGTGCTGTAGTAAGCGATCGCGCCCTGGGCACTGGCAGTCACTATTGTCGAAAGCCCGCCCGTACCCACCTTGAGTGCGCTCGACACGAGATGCAGAGCCCAGACTGTGCCCATCAGCGCCGCAGATTCCGCCATGATGACCTTGACGAGGGAGCCCGCCTCTTTCTGGCTCAGTGGTAAGTCATAGACGCGCGACAGGTGTACAACCATACCGACATCAATAATTGCCGCAGCGAACAAGTCGGCCACTGGGATCGGATTGAATGCGACGGCGATTCCCTTCGCTACACAATAGGTTCGAACCAAGCGATCGCCAAGCTCGCGCCGTGCCCCGAGTATGCGGCGCCCGACCTGGTCACTAAGATCGGACGCGAACAGGCTCGCATTGAGTGCCACCAGCGTTTTGCCCTCAGCGTCGAGAATATCCCACAACCTGAGTCGCAATGTCTCGACATCCGGCTCTCGATCGCGCGATCTTGTGGACTCATTGCCATCTTCGTCGATTTCGACAACTGTTTGCGGTCGCGGTTGAGCCGCAACGGCCAGAACGTGTTGCGCATCGACAAGCCCGTCGGTTTTGTCGCGCACCGATCGCAACAGCGCATCCAGTTCGTCTGATGTAAACAGGTCACTCTTGTTCAGGACGACCAGAACCGGGCGGCCCTGTGTCAGCAGTGCCTTCAAGGCATGCAGTTCGGTATCCATAATATCGCCGTCGAGCACGAAGATCACGAGATCCGATCGCCCGGCGACTTCCCTGGCCATCGCCTCGCGTTTTTCGCCACCGGCCTCGTCAAGGCCTGGTGTATCGATCAGGAAGACACCACCTGCTTCAACTTCATGCCACGGCTGCATCGACGAATGACGAGTTTCGCCGTGCAAGGGACTGACAGAGAATGCGTCCTGACCAATCAAAGCGTTCAGTAACGACGACTTTCCGGTGCTGACCCGACCGAACACGGCGAGGTGCAAGTGACCGTGCTCGAGTTTGTCGAGCATCGATTCGACGGCATCGTAGTCGCTTGATAAAGCATCGCGCACACCGGAGGGCAGGCGCGTATCACTGATCAGCTCACGCAGACTCTCGCGAGCGAGTGTCAGGTGCTCTGAGCCGTCGTCGCTACCGGCTTCAGTCTTGGTGCGGCTTGTCGTCCACGGCCAATTTGGCAACGCGGCGAACGCCCGCTTCAATATGTTCACTGATGCCTTCCTCGAATTCTTGTGCAGCTTGGTCGGGTACCAGTTCACCGTGCTTGTCTAATGTCAGAACCAGGCTCCGTCCCAGCGCATCAAAGATCAAACCATACGCGACCGCGTGCACGAGACCGCCGGCTACAGTTCCAATCCCCGGAAACGCTTTAAGGCCGTTTCCCGCGACTGCGAGCGATAGTGGCAGTGCGCGCCCGACGCGACTTTGGCTCAGGGTCAGGAACTCTTCGATATCCAGGTCGCGCGGTGCCACACCGTAAAGCTTGCAGATTTCCCGCGTCATGACGGTCCCGATGTATCCCTGCACCAGCACATCGGTGCCCGGGCTTACTGCAGCGAGCGCGCCAAGCACGGCTTTGCGCGTTGCGTTGCGAATAAGTTGTTCCGCTCGCTGCCCCCGGTACTGCGTTTCCGCGTCCGCCAGTTTGTCGGCAGCCAGGCGAAAAACGGCGGAATCGCGCTTTTCATCAATCGAGTCGGCATCGCCCGCGAGCAAGTGGTTGACAGCGACGACCAGGACGCCAATGTCGGCGGGCCGCTGCCGACTAACGACGTCTTCAGATCCGTCCGAGCTGCGCTCAATAACGTCGATTTCGCCACCGGCCGACACCGCAACGACCCGGTCTCGCCCAATCGAACTGCCCATATCCTCCAAATGTTCAAGTAGTCGCTGCATTACTGCTGCCTGTTCTTCGAGATCGAATCGATCAGACTTGTTCAGCACGAGTACCAGGGGCTTTCCCAGTGCGAGCAAGTGCTTGATATCATTTTTCTCCGCGCGCGCCAGGTCACCATCGCAAACAAACAGGACGACATGCGCACGTCGCGCTTCCTCAATCGCAATTTTATCGAGTCCCCGCTCGTGCCCGCCAGTTCCCGGCACGTCCGTCAACAGTATTTCGTTGCCATTGTCATCGTGCCAGCGAAAGTGTCGCGTATCCGTCGTCGAACCACCGACAACGTCTACACTGACATCCGCATCGGGGACCAGCGCCTTGATCAACGAACTCTTGCCGGTGCTGATCTCACCGAAGAAGCAAAGGTGAATCGCGCCGGCCTTCTGCCGTGACGCAAGCTCACTGAGTTCTTCCCGAGCCGCTCCAACATCAACTCCCGCGGCCTCAGCCTCGCGCAAACGACGTTCGATTTCATCCTGCGACAAGTTGCTTGCAGTCGTTTTCTTGTTGACAGGCGAAATCTTGCGGCGAATGACGAGTCGCCAGATCAACCAAAAAGCCAGGATGATCAACGCAATCATCACGGCCGTGTAGCCATAGAGCAGCGCGCGTGGCCCTTGTATAAGCCGGTCCCAGACGTTCAGCGCCGACTCGGTCAGGAACAGCAATGCGGCGATCGCTACGATGAATATCAGTACGATCAGCATTGCGATGACGCTGCGTATGGCGCTATCAAGTTTCATGTTACTGACAGTATGCCTGTAGAACGGGTGTTTCTCCGCGTCATCGCCCGGTCCGATCGTTAGCTTTTCACCAAACGGTTGGCCCACTATTCAATTCGTACGGCGGGCTCCTACAACTGCTCGTCAACCCATGCTGCTATTTTCGCTTCGAGCATCGACAATGGCATTGGCCCGTCTTCGAGCACCGCGGCGTGAAAATCGCGAACATCGAACTGATCGCCCAACCGTGCTTCGGCGTCGGCGCGAATCTCGAGAATCTTGAGCTGGCCGATCTTGTACGCCAGCGCCTGTCCCGGAATTGCCATGAAACGCTCGGCCTCCGCGACCGCGCGCGTTTCGGAGACCGCCGAATTTGCATACATGAAATCAAGCACTTGCTGCCGCGTCCATCCTTTGGCGTGAATGCCGGTGTCGACAACCAGGCGAATAGATCGCCACAGCTCTGCATTCAGAGCGCCGAACAGTTCCATCGGGTCTTCGTAAACGCCAAGCTCTCTCCCCAAGTATTCGGAATAGAGCCCCCAGCCCTCAACATAGGCTGTATAGCTTCCGAAGCGGCGGAAATTTGGTAACTGCTCGGATTCCTGTGCCAGCGATATCTGGAAATGGTGTCCCGGGATTGCCTCGTGCAAGAATAAGGATTTCATGTCCCACTTGGGCCGAATGCCCACATTGTAGGCATTCGCATAAAAGATGCCCGGCCGGCTGCCGTCCGGCGTTCCTCTTTGGTACGAACCTTTGGCGGCCGACTGCTCCCGGAACGGCTCGACCCGGCGTACTTCGAACGGCGTCTTCGGAAACAGTTTGAACAATGTCGACGTGCGCCCTTCGATATCCGCGGACATGTCACGGTACGCCTGAATCAGCTGCTCGGGATCGTCGAAGAAGAATTGCGGATCTGAATAAACGAATTCAAAAAACTCACTGAGATCGCCCTCGAATCCAATCGCTTTCATTACGCCGCGCATTTCATTGTGAATGCGTTCAATCTCACTTATCCCGATCTCGTGAATTTCATCGGGCGTCAGGTCGGTAGTCGTAATTCGGCGCACCTTATACGCGTACCATTCTTTACCGCTCGGCAGATCGAGCATGCCGATCGACTCGCGAGCCGCACTCAAGTATTCGTCGCCGATAAAGTTATTCAGCCGTTCAAATGTCGGGAGAACCTTGTTTTCGATCGCGTCGATGTAGGCGCTCGTCAATCGCTCCCGGTCAGCGTCGCTGAATTCTTCGGGCATGTTCGTGATAGGCGAATAGAAACCGCTTGCCTCGGCGCCGTCGACAAGTTGCGATTGAATTTGCGGCAAGAACTTGAGTATCAGCACTTTGGGTTGCGTGATGCCTTGTTGCATGCCCTCTTGCATGTTTTCGATCGCCTGATCGATGTAGACCACAAAACCGTCGATGCGGTTCAGGAAGTCATCGTAGTCTTTGACCGTCTCGAACGGATGCTGGCCGCTGCCACTGCCCAGGCGTACGAACGAACTCGTCGCCGAACGGAACTGATTCATTGGCGCGAGGTGTGTCGGGAAGCGCTCGGCCGCCAGCGACAGTTCGCGTTTGAGCTTGAATAAGTCATAGCTCAACCGGTCCTGCCGGGACAGCGCATCACGATCGATCTCGATAAGCCTGGCGAGAAACTCCCCGTTGAGGTCGCGCCGCGCAGCGCGATGTTCAGGACCAATCGAGTTGGCGTAGCGATCGTTGTAGCGATAATCGCCGATTTGGGTCGCAAACAGTGGGCGCAGTTCGAGCGAGCGTTCGAAGTGTTCGTCGAGCAATTCTGCAAATGTCGCGGATGCCTCGATCGCTTCCGGTTCGGCTTCGGTGGTCAACCGACTGCTGTCGCACGACGCGAGCAACAGCGCGACAGTCAACAATGCGGGAGTTACGAATTCGGGGGTCATGCGCATTCTTTGAAAACCGGGGCGAACGCGGTGCTGGCGACCCGGCAGCCTCCAACCCTCTGCTGCAGCGTGAACGATACGGGTTCCTTACAACCGACTGGGTGAAACACGATCAATGTCGTAACGCCGTGCTCAAGGCCGTCATCTCGTCTGAACATACCGGCCTCGCACTGCACGTCGAAGCGATCATTCTCTAACGCGCCCATATCAGCCAGAAATGACAGGTACGCGGTAACCTGAGCGCAGATTCTTGCTGCGAGACGCGAATCATCAGGCTCGAACACCGCCCATCGCGTCGCCTGATCAATCGCGTTAAGAATTTGCAAACACAATCGTCGCACGGGCAGGCTTACAAAGTCCCTATGCAGCTCTCTGCCCCGCCCCATGGTCACGGAACCAAGGATGTGTACAGAGCCGGACGAACCCTTGCTGATGATGTTGAAACCCTTACGGGCGAGTATCTCTGTACTCTCCTGATCAACATCAACCGCCGGCACCAGGTTGCGGCTGACAGCCATGCCCCGGACATGCAGGCCGTGCCACGCACCAGGCCCACGATCCAGTTTGCACAGCAGCCCCGCCAATACGCCACCAACTACGCGGGCCGGAACGTCGACATCATGACGATGCCGCATGCGCGGAAAATATCCAATCATGTTCGGACTTGCGTATCCAAGGTCCCTGATGCCCCTGATTGCATCGGCGGGAGTAAGCCAATCAGCGGCAGGATCCACAATCAGCATCGCCCCTCTTTGCTGACAGTACCGTTCTGCGGCGAGTATGGACATTGGACCCAAATCGCGCCCCTTGCCGGGTGGCGGAAGGTAGAGAAGGTCGAACTGGTCGATCTGTTGTAGCGCAAACAAGCCTGTAGTGGTCTTGCGCGATCCGATCAAATCGTAGTCGGTCAACTCCTGACCGTCGGTGCCATCTTGTGCGTGACCCACATAAGGCGAGTCGAAAGGCACGTCCAGACCAATCGTCGCTTCCGGGCGATGCGTCGGCAATGGATTTTCTACGCGAGCAATGGTCGAGGTCAGCATCAGGTCAGCAATGAAACTGTAGGAACCGTCACGATAGTTAGCGTACTGAAATATTTCCTGATCAATTACGATCCCCGAGACAGGATCAATTCGTTGCAGGGTCAGGTTAAACAGCTCATCATTGTCGGGCTCGACGCCGTCGAAATCGACCGCTGCCCGGATACACGCTGTCGAGCCCGGCTCAACTGCCCGCAGCACAAGCGCAGAACCGCTCGCCGGAAGGCAGATCATCGCCCCTCGCGCATTGTTCGCAACTCGAACGACATAAAGATTCCTGCCGCCGTGCTCAAAGAATTGTTGTACCGTGGGCCCGAGACTGGAACGCGACCAGGTATCGCCGAAGCGACGGCGAAACTCGCCGAAGCCGTGAACCAGGACCGGTTCATTCAGGGGGCCGCGCAGTGCGCGCCCGACGAACGCGGCGGCGGTCTCACGAGACACATCGATAGGTTGATCCATCGGTGCCATTTCTGTGACCGTGATGCCACGATCAAAGCAATCTGACAAGTTAATCTCCGTAACAGTCAGACAATCGTGAGTATATTCTAATCAGTGGTCGCGCCATATGCTATTGGATTCGCTACTATTCCGTCAAAGTGATATTGACGGAGCACGGGTATTCAGTCGATGACCGATCATCTCGGCATGGCATTTCCGAAATTGGCGCAACATTTGCCCAAGACCCTTCTGGCTGATTTACCCACTCCGGTAAAGGAAATCTCATTTTCGATCGGCTCGAAGCGAACCGTAGTCGCAGTCAAATACGACAACCTCACGAGCGAGCTGTATGGGGGCAACAAAGTCCGCAAGCTCGAATACCTCCTACACCGTGCACGTGACCGGCATGCGAAGCGAGTGGCAACATTTGGTACGGTTGCCTCGAATCACGCATTGGCGACATCGCTGTACGCATCAGCTTTGAATTTCGAGTGCACCTGCTTCTTGTCGCACCAAATCAAGACATCAAGCGCATCGCGCGCGCTGAATATGCATCTGCGAAACAACACGGAAATCGTACGCTATGGCGGCGACCGGCCGCAGCGCGTCGAAATAATGCGCCGACATCTTAAGGGCCGACAGACCTGGGTCATACCGATGGGTGGATCAAGTTGGCTCGGTGTTGTCAGCTTTGTTAATGCGGCGCTGGAGCTTGCCGATCAAGTGGCTGACGGCACCATTACCGCACCCGATCGCGTTTATATTGCGACCGGCACGATGGCTTCCGCGGCGGGTCTTGCGCTCGGCTTCGCACTTGCTGGGCTGGACACGGACGTGCACGCGATCCGTGTGGCGCATGAATTCATTTCCAACCCACGCGCGATGCGACGACTCATGTCCAAGACCGCAACACTGATGAATCGGTTGGATGCATCGATTCCGGCAGACCTCGCGGACAGGGCGAGACTTTGTTTCCGTGACGAGTTTTTCGGTGACGGATACGCTCGGTCAGACAGCGCGACTGCTCGAGCTATCGGGATCGCCCGGGACCAGTTGGACTTGTCACTCGATACAACTTACACCGGCAAAGCGATGGCGGCATTGCTGCACGATGTACAACAGAAAGAGCTTGCGCAGAAATCGATACTGTATTGGAACACTTACAATTCGCAGCCCTTACCCGTTACGACCGATCGGCCCAACGATTTATCAAGGCTACCCGAAGAATTCCTGCGTTACTTTGACTGATTTGCCGAATCTTGCGACTCGTTGTCGTCCTCGCCCGCCCTGTGCCGATTCTCAGCCTCGGCCTCCCTGGCCTCGCGCCGCTTACGAGCGATTTCCTCGAGCATCAGGTCGAGCCACTCGCTCACAGGACCTCCGCTTCCCGTACCGCTTCAGCGATCATTTCTCGGACTTCGCTCAACGTTGGCGCATTGGGATTGGTTTCCACGGTATTACGAACGAGCCGGGCACGCGACAAAACCTCGTCAGTCGCCTGCCCGGAAATCCGCGCCGGAACGCCGTTCGAAACAGTCGCTATCGCACGAACATAATCTTGCACTCGCCGGTCGAAAATCGCGGCGGACGACTCGTTGTAGCTTGCAAACAAAGTTTCAAGCCGCTCGCGAGGGCTAATCGAATCATCCTCGAGTGGCTGGTGACTTTCGAAATAGATTTCGCCATCGAGCTCACCGAGTAGAAAAGGCTCATTAATTATCGCGACTGTGCCACCAATGTCGACTAACTCGTAAAGAATCTCGATGTCTTCAGGATACAGGCGTACACAGCCATGACTGACGCGCATGCCGACACCGTAAGGCTGGTTAGTGCCGTGAATCAGGTAGCCCGGCATCTCCAGTTTCAACACATGCGATCCGAGTGGATTGTCCGGACCCGGCGGAATGACTGATGGCAGCGGATCGCCCATTTCGGCGTGTTCACGCCGTACCGACGCCGGCACATACCAATGTGGATTCCTCGCCTTTGCGACGACAGTCGTCGTGCCAAGCGGCGTCTCCCAACCCACCCGACCGATGCCGATGGGATAGGTTTTGACAACCTGTGCCTGCCCTTCGGCCACGGGCGGAAAATAGAACAGTCGTTTTGATGCGATATTGAGCACGATGCCTTTTCGCGGCACATTCGGCAACACGTACTGCGTAGGCAGGAGCACGGGCGTATGTTCTCCGGGCAACCATGGATCGACATTGGGATTCGCGGCAACCAACTCGTCGTAACCGAGACCATAGGTACGGGCCAGGTCCGACAACGTATCCTGATCCCTAGTGAAAACAACTTGCGGCACGCCAATGACTGACTGACTGGCGGAATGGAGTACGAAATGATTGGCGAGAATCGGTTCCTCAACAGGACGTTCGGCCAGTGGCACTACCGGTGACAGGCCACCGCCACGCCGGATATTCAGATAGTCTTCGAATGTGACGCAACCACCGAGGATGCCTAGCAACAGCAATGCTGCGATGGGGATTATTATGGATTGTCTGAAAATCAAGATACGTGCCTGGCGACCGACAACGCCATCTTCTCAGAAAAGCATGAACATTTCGCCGTTACGGCGCCTGGCAGTCGGGATCCCGGCCTTCTTCCAGGGCCTGGTTATACATCGGCAGCGTTTTGCTCCATTGCGATATCAGTGCATCGATTCGCTTTTCGCCAGACGGGTGCGTCGACAGGAACTCAGCCGGCGCCTCCTTGCCCTGGGCCATCATATTTTGCCATAACGGCACGCTTTGTCGCGGATCGAAGCCCGCACGTGCCATGTACTCGAGACCAATGACATCGGCCTCACTCTCCTGGTTGCGGGAGAACGGCCTTAAGAGCCCAAACTCTGCGCCTTGACGGAGCGCTTCATAGGCCGTGTACGTCGCGCCCTGATTGCCAGCACCGAGCAAGACGGCGGCGACCTGAATACCGATGCCGGTCGTCTTCGATCGTGATGCTCTTTCGTTGGAGTGCTTGGCGGTTACGTGCGCAATTTCGTGGCCGATTACCGCTGCCAGCTGATGTTGGTTTTGGGCCGCCTTGAGGATGCCTCGCATGACGCCGATCTTGCCTCCCGGCATTGCGAAAGCGTTGACCGAATCCTCGTCGAAGATTGCCATTTCCCAGGCCAGGTCTCCGTACGGCGACTCAAGTACCTGCACGATGGCATTCGCAACGCACGCAATGTAGTCGATCGTGTCACGATCTGTAATCAGCGCCATCGACGCCTTCATTTCCGCAAATTGTCGTGCAGCCTGGGCCGCCATCTCTTCTTCTGAAATCCAGCTCGGCTCCGAGGACTGTTGAGACGGCGTCGCGCAGCCACTGACTATCAGAGCGACGGCAATGATCGGCATCAGGTAACTGATACGCTGCGTTGTCATGAAAACTCCTTGAACCGCATGGCTACTGCATTACGAAATGAGCGATTATACAAATTGGACCCACCCGGCAGGTAGCGGTTCCGTCACTTAACGGGGCAAACGGGACTCAAAACGCCGCCGCCAGCCCGCAGCATCGACCTTTTCGAGCATGCCGTCGATAGTGGCCATAAGTCGTTTCTGCAGCGGCTGCTTGATATTGTAGGTCAGCTGGTAAAGCTCCCGGTCCACCGCAAGCTCGGTCAATAATTCGTCGCTTGTCTTGATCTCATCGGCCAGGCCCAGCTCCAGTGCCCGCGTTCCGTACCAATGTTCACCGGTCGCAACCTTGTCGAGGTCAAGATCCGGGCGGTACTTACTGACGGCCGCTTTAAACAAAGTGTGAACGTCTTCAAGTTCTTCTTTGAGCTTGGCCCGATCTTCGTCCGTATTCTCACCGAACATCGTGACTGTCCGTTTGTATTTGCCCGCCGTGATCTGCTCAAAGTCGACGCCATGACTGTCGAGAAATCGATTAAAATTCGGAATCTGTGCCAATACGCCGATCGAGCCCAAAATCGCGAACGGTGCCGCGTAGATTTTTGAGGCGACACAGGCCATCAGGTAACCGCCGCTCGCGGCAACCTTGTCTACGCACACGGTCAGCGAAATATCCCGATCTCGGATGCGTGCAAGTTGTGAAGCCGCGAGGCCGTGCTCATGTACCACACCGCCGTGATTCTCGAGTCGTACGATGACTTCGTCCTCGGGCGCCGCCACTTCGAGTATCGCGCTGACTTCTTCGCGCAACGATGGCACCGCACTCGCTTTCAGGTCGCCTTTGAAGTCTATAACGAAACTTCTCGGTCGCGATGATGCATCCTTGGCTTCGGCCTTTTCGCGTTTCTTTTCTGCCTTTGTCTCTTTCTTGCGCTCGCTCTTTTGCGTGACGGCGTCACGCAGTGTGTTCGCGAGTGCTTTGTATTTTTTGTTGATACTTTCGACGTCGAGGCCTTCGTGACTGATCTTGCGTCCCGCTGCTGCCGCGACGCCGATGACGACGACGATCGCTACTACGATCGTAATGACCTTGAGAAGAAACAGGCCGTATTCAGCAAAAAAGTGGCTCATAAATAGTCCCGATCCGGGGCATGCCCCAATGTATGTGTCACACGGCGAGGCCGACGTTGTTTTTCTGCAAAACCTGCTCGGCGCGATAGCTGGAGCGAACCATTGGACCGGCAACCACTTCGACAAAGCCCTTGTGGAGGCCTTCTCGACGGTAGGCATCGAATTCGTCGGGGCTCACGTAGCGCTCGACCATGAGGTGACTCGGTGTCGGCCGCAGGTATTGGCCCAGCGTCAGAATGTCCACGCCAGCCGCTCGCAGGTCATTCATCGTCTCAATAATCTCGTCGTCACGCTCGCCGAGGCCGAGCATCAGGCTGGTTTTCGTCAGGACTTGTGGACGAAATGACTTGGCGTGGCGCAGCACATCGATCGTCTGCTCGTAGCCAGCGCGAGGATCGCGCACCGGATGCGTCAGACGCCTCACAGTTTCGACATTTTGTGCGAAGACTTCGATGCCCGATTCGACGACGAGCTCGACATGCTCCATCACCCCTTGAAAATCGGGCGTCAACGCCTCAACAGCGATGCCCGGACTTTGCATTTTGATCTCTCTGACGCAGGCGGCGTAATGCGATGCGCCGCCGTCGGCCAGGTCATCGCGATCAACCGATGTAATAACGACATACTTGAGGCCCATGAGTTTGACCGCCCGTCCAGTATTGACCGGTTCATCGAGATCAAGCCAGCCTTTCGGATTGCCGGTATCCACGGCACAGAACCGGCAGGCGCGCGTACACACGGAACCCAATACCATGATCGTCGCGGTGCCCGCGTTCCAGCACTCACCGATGTTGGGACACATTGCTTCCTCGCAAACCGTACTGAGATTGTGGTCTTTGACGATCTGACGCGTGACTGAATAACCTTTTCCCGAGGGCATCTTCGCGCGCAGCCAGCGTGGCTTCTGGCCGAAATCGAGCGACGCCGTGTTGTTGCGCCGTTTGATGCCGTTCTTGATGGCTGAAAATCCTGCATCGGTCCGGTATTTGTGACCGCTCTGAACGATAGGTATGCCGCGGAATAGATTGTTACCAGTACTCATAGGATGGGCGGAACGCCAGCGAAAGGGCACGCATTGTAGCTCAGATTCGGCAAAAAAAGATCCCGGCCGAAGCCGGGAGAGTCAGGGGGAATCGTTAGCGCGCCAGAAAAGTGTCAATGTAGCCTTGACCAGCTCACGAGCCTTACCGAGCTTCGTCGCAGGTCGAAATTCCGGGCCAATACGGCCTCTATGTCACCCGCCTCCGATTGCCGATCCATCGGGTGGCTGAGCTCGATGACACCACTGAATTCATTGCCGCCGCGAAATTCTGTGTCGGTCAATATGAACTGAGTGTAATACTTTGCGGACATGGCTAAAGACTACGCCGGAGCTCTCGAAGCAACTGTGAGCCACGCCACAAAAACCAAATTCGCAGCATAAGCGCTTGATTTGGTAATCTAATTCCGGTCGTGGGTCGCAGAAAAACCGATTTTGGGGGTAAAATCCACACGTTTCAGGGACGCGGCGCACAGATTTGGCGTTGCACGATATGTAATATCGCGGGGTCGCTGTCTGTTGATGTGGCAGTTCCTTGTGAATAATTGATGCAGGAATCGATCAAATGGCTGTAAAAGCAGGATTTGCACGATGTGTCCTGATGCTTACGTTGTTGCTCAGCATGGGCAGCGCCTTCGCTCAGAACGAACTCAGAGACACATTTTTTAAGGACGCCGACGCGGCGAAAACGGTCGCAGAAGCCGCCGATGCACAGCTCCTGGCGCCGCGCAGCTACGAACGCGGCATGAAAGAGTACCGCGATGCCGAAATCGCGCTCCAGCGGGGCCGCAATATCGAAACTGTGCGCTCCAACGCCGCCGACGCCACCCGATACTTCAGGACGGCGGCGACCGCGGCGAAACTTGCCAGGACCGCCTTTGCCCAGGTCATGAAAAGTCGCCAGGACGGCGCAAATGCGCGCGCACCGGAATTATCGCCTGACATCTGGCAGAGCGCGCAAAAGAAGTTTTTCGAAGCGATTCGCCTGCTCGAGCGGGGCGACCTTAAGAATGCGAGGCGTCGCGAAATTGCGGCTACCAGCCTCTACCGCGACGCTGAACTCGTCGCTATCAAGGCCCAGTACCTGACTGAAACGCGGCGCCTGTTAAAAGACGCTGATCGCGCCAAAGTTGGCCGCTACGCGCCGCTTACGCTTGGCAAAGCGAAACGGTTGTTAATGGAAGCCGAGCGCGAACTCAATGAAAATCGATACGACACCGATTTACCGCGCAGTCTCGCACGACAAGCAAATTACGAAGCCAAACATGCTTTTTACCTGTCCGAAATTGCGCGTAAGGTTCGCGATCGGGATCTGTCGGCCGAGGTTCTGGTACTGAACTGGGAAAAACCAATTCGCGATATTGCGGGCGCCGCTGACATCGTGCCTGATATGGAAGATGGCCCTGACCGCCTGGCTGCGTCGCTGGTTACACACATCGAAGGCTTGCACAACGACAATCAGAGTCTGCGACAGGAAAAGACAGAAAATGAAATGCGTCTTACCGATATGGAAGAAGAAATGGCCGCGCTGGATGAACGTCTTGGTGGGGCAACGGCCGAGCGCGCAGCACTGGTGCAGCGACTGGAAGCCCAGGCACGCGTAAAAGCTCAGTTTGAGCAAGTCGAAAATATGTTCTCGTCCAGCGAAGCTCGAGTATTTCGCGAGGGTAGCAGTATCGTTTTGCGGCTTGTCGGTCTGACGTTCGATAGCGGAGCGTCACAGCTCAAACCCGCTAATTTTGATCTGTTGGCGAAGGTCGAAAAAGCCATCGACGTATTCCCGCGCAGCGAATTGATTATCGAGGGCCACACTGACGCTCATGGTGGCGACGATTCCAACCAGATACTGTCGCAGGAACGGGCCGAATCCGTGCAGCAATACATGATCAATGCGATGCGGATTCCCACCTATCGCCTGATAGCAACCGGCTATGGTGAGACACGACCTGTCGCAAGCAACGAGACAGTATCAGGCCGCTCGCGCAACCGGCGCATCGACATCGTCATCAGGCCCAATCTCGAGCAATCGTAGCCGGGATCCGTGCGACCACGCCGCACGCGCAATTACCGCGACATCTGAACGGCGGCCCCGACACGGTAGCTCCTCTCGCTCAATGTCGCTTCGACGTCCCTGTCTCGCTCCAATCCGCGAATCCTCGCTCTCGCTGTCCCTGCTCCGCTCGGATTCGACGACGCTCGACGAGCCACCGTATCGGGGCCACCCTCCAATCTTCGAGGGGCCGGTGGGAGGGACGTTCTTTGCCGGAAATAAAGCGCAGCGCAGCGAGCCATTCCGGTAAGGAATGTCCGGACCGCCGGCCGTGCGCAAGCGTTGGCCGCTCCTACATCTTGTTTGTGACTGCCTGCCACCATTCGGTGACGATTTTTGCGGTTTCGGCGTTTACCAGGTAACCGTACTCCGCGTGCACGTTGAGCTCTCCCGCAAGCCTGAAGTAATTGTGCAGCTCCCGATTGTCGATGCATTCAACCAGGCCGAGATCGAGCATTTCCGCAAAATCATCACTCAGTATCGGGTCGATCGCGGTCAGATCGCCGACGGCGGTCAGGTTGATCCAGCGGCGAATATTGCCGGGATAACGACGAGCGCCAGACTCACGATGTCCCTGCAGGCGTCGCTGAATGTAGTGTTGTCCGAGCGGGCTTCCCATCGTAAGCAGCAAGTCGATGCGCAGCTTGTCGCTTTCGCTGTGACTCATCTGCCATAGGGCGTCGTAGGCAATCACTGAGCCCATGCTGTGCGCGAGCAGGAGCACGGGGCGTTGTGCCTCGGCCGCCGCGCGCAACAACATTTTGAGCATTTGGCGCACGTGCTCCGCGATGCCATCACGGTTGCGCGAGTAACGACGCAGGTCGCGCAGATGCAATTCCAATCGTTCGTTGGCGATATGCGGGATCAGAAGTGGCAGCAGGTCGCCGAGCAAAAATACCCGACGCGCCAGCCGACGCCGCCACGAGGATGCCTCGTCAATGTCTCTTTGCGTCGGATGCTGTTGTGCGATAACCGCATCCACAGAGTTCGCGTCGATCGCGAAATTACGATGTACTCCGTAGAAATTATACGTCCATGAAACGATGTCAAAGCGATGATCCTTCGCCTCGATCGCCCGGGCAACATCGCCATCAATCCGGCGCACACCTGCCAACAGGCAGCGCAACAACGCATCCCTGTGCGTAGCTGCCTTGGGTTTTGGCAACAAGCCGGGCACATAAAGAATCAGCGGATCTTTGCTCATCGCCCCGCTGCTTCGAGCAATGCTCTTAGCTCGCCAACGTTGGACACTATGCCATCGGGTCGTGGCAGCTCATCGGGCCAATCCCGACCATCACGATTGACCCAGACGGTTCTGAGACCTGCTTCTTGTGCGCCAATGACATCGAATTCCGGGTGATCGCCGACATGCAATGTCTGGTGCGCCGCAGCGCCGCCGGCACGAACAGCCGCATCGAATATCTGCCTTGCGGGCTTCGCCGCGCCCGCAGTCCGCGCAGACACCAAGTCGTGAAACAGGTCGTGAATACCGATTGTTTCCAGATTCGCCATGCCATTGGTTACTGCGATGAGTTTATAATTGCGACGCAAGGCTTCCAATGCCGGTCGAACTTCGGGAAAGATCTCAACATCGTTGCGTACTTCGTCAAACACAGCCATCGCGTCGTCAACAAAATCTTCTTCGTAGCCTGCCGCGACGCCTAGTCGGCCAATTACGGTGCGCCGCAAGAACGTGAAGTCATGAGCTTGTTCCGGATGCTCGAAAACGACGTCTTCGCGAAGCTTCTGCATTGCCTGCCTGGAAAACATCGACGTGATCCGCGGGTAGTTCTCACCAAGCCAGGAATAAAGGCTCCGTTCGGCGCGACGAATAACAGGATGTATCTCCCAGAGTGTGTCATCGAGATCCATCGTAATCGCGCGAATGTCGTCCACGTGTTGCTCACCAGCTTGAGATAGACGACTATTGTAACTATGAAATACCTGCATACGATGATTCGCGTGACTGACGTGGATGCGTCTCTTGATTTCTATTGCAACAAGCTTGGTCTCGTTGAATTACGACGCACCGAAAGCGAACAAGGTAAGTTTACACTCATATTTCTAGCGGCACCTGGAGACGAAGACGCGCAAATTGAACTCACCTGGAACTGGGATCCGGAAGAGTACGACGAGGGCCGCAACTTCGGACACCTCGCCTACGCCGTTGATGACATTTACGACCTGTGTCAGCAGCTTCTCGACGCGGGCGTGACGATCAACCGACCGCCTCGCGACGGCCGTATGGCATTCGTACGATCCCCGGACAATATCTCGATCGAGCTACTGCAGAAAGGTGACGCGCTGCCCGTGCAGGAACCCTGGGCTTCGATGCCCAGCACCGGGATCTGGTAGACAGGGCCACGAGTGGGATGTTTGTCGACGGAAGTAAAGCGCAGCACAGCGAGCCATGACGGAGACAAATGTCCCGCTCGCGGCCCTGTTGTATTCAGCGTGCTGGCATCAGCGGCGGCAATATTTCTTCGCTCTTGTCGTCGCTGTCGGACAGCACGGCAAACGATCGTAGGGCCTTGGCCAGCGCCGCACCATTCCAGTCACCGGCCTGTGGGCCGTAACTGAGAGTCGACAGATCCTGTAGTTCTTCAGCGAGCGGTGACGACAGGCGCGATGCGAGACCGCCAATACTGCGCGGCGCATCGTCAGGCCATTGTAATGTACCCCACTCGAGCACGGCCTTGCGGACCGCCGCCGTATCACCCGCCAACGCTGCTTTGCGCGCTGACTTCAGCTTCCTGGCCTGTTGTTTATGAATTGGAACCGGTTCGGGCTCGCGCGGCTTGCGCCTGGGCGCGGATCTCGAAGACCACCACCAGGCGATTACCGTCAACAACCACAGGCCTGCCAATAACGCACTGACAAGACGCCAGTAGCCGCTCGGAACCGTGGCAATCTCAGACTCGGCACCGCTGTCGGCCACCTCAGGTGTTGTAGTCACGGGTTCCGGCATGGGCGGCTCACCGGATGCCAGGATTGTGATACTGCGCTCTGGCAAACGCGCGACCTGCCATTCAGCGCTGTCCACATTCCACCACGGCAATTCCAGTGCTGGCAGCACGACTGTGCCGGCCGTGACACCGATCAATGCATACTGATCCCTGCGAATGCCACGTATACCGCCCGACTCGACACGACGACTCAACTCCGGTTTGTCCGGATAGATTTTGACGCCCTCTACTACTGGCGGCTCTATCGCGGGGATCTGTGTCTCGATCTGCCCGAGTGCGCTGACCGTGATATGACGGGTTAGCGGTTCGCCTGCAAGGATCTCGTCTTCGTCTCGCGACCAGTCTTCGGTCAATTGCAGATCCTTGGCCGGCAACCACACCGCATCAGGATAGTCGGCAGGGGGGGGCGGAATCGGCCGTACCATGATCGATCGCGACTCGGATTCGTACACCTTGCGACCCGTGATGCGTCCATTGCGCAATACGCGCGCCTCAAATCGCGCCGGCGATAATTGAATCTCGCCGCTCTCTTGCGGGTACAGGGCAAACACTCGCTCGACGACGCTGTATGCGGTGCCATTGATTATTGCCTCGTAGTTACGATCATCGCCCGAGAGTTCGACTAACACCTCGACGCCGCTCACCGTCGGATCCCGGAGCGCGGGCTGGCGTGTAGCAACCGAGCGAAAAACCTTGATCGTCAACAACACCTGGGCCTGTACATAGGTCTCGTCGAAATCGACTTCGCTAGTGACGAATATCTCTGCTTCGCCCGGTGGCAAGTAGCTCGGTTCGCTGACCACGACCATTACCACATTACTTTGTTCGTCACCGATGCTGATGGCTGGAATGATCAGCTGACCCGCGCGTTTGGGTCGCAGCGAATACGTCCACGTTTTGCTGCGCCGAATCTGCCCATTGGCAATCGTCGTGTTGCTGAGTTGACTGGCCTGCCCCACGATGAAGTCCTGCTCCAGCACCGTCATGTCGGGCTGCATATCGATATTCGTGTCCGTCGTCAGTGCCAGCGTAAACGATTCGTTGAGCTCTACATCAACACGATCGACGCTGGCTGTAACGGTCGCCAGCGCCGAAGCGATCGGCATCAATGCGAATGCAATCATCAACATTACCTTGTGCACTGATTTCCTTTCTACAGCTACCACGGCCGCACCTCATCGTCAGGCCAGGTGTCGTTGCCGTCCTGATCCTTGCCTGTTTTCTGGTATTGGTAGCGGAACTTGTTGCGCAACAATGTTCCCGGATCGTTCGGGATGCGGCGCAGCCACTGCTCCATCGCCTGCTGTTGCTCTTGCTCGCGCCGCAATGCCTCAAGCTCGGCCTCTGTCAGTTGTTGCTCGCTCGGATCGGTGGCGTTCTGTTCTGCTGCTTCGGCCGCGCGACGCAATTCTTCCTGCAATGCCTCGAAATCCTCCTGGCTCATTTCGTCATCGCGTGGTGAGGCATCACCATCCTCTGGCTCGCCATCGGCCTGAGAGTCCGAACTGTCCTGCTCCGAGTCGCTATCGCTGTCCGACGCCTCACCCTCACCCTGCTCACCCGATGTTTCCTGCTGATCACCTTCGTTTCGTTGTTGCTGTTCGAGCAATTGCTGCAACAGGTCGCGATTGTATTGTGCATCTGCATCTTCAGGATTCGATTCGAGCACCTGCTCGTAGGCATCGATCGCTGTTTCGAATTGACCCTGACGAGCGAGCGCATTGCCAAGGTTGTACAAGCTGCGCATATCATCACTTGCTGCGAATTCGGTAGCGCTCTGAGCATAGTCCTGTGCCCGATATTGAGCGACCGCGCGCCAATAAGGATTTTCGAACAGTTCTGCGGCATCGGTCGCTGCACCGTCTGCGAGCTTGCGCTGACCCTGCTGGTCTTTCGTCAACCAGATATCATCCCAGACTGACGCCTGTACCGGCCCCGATACCGGCAACACGGCGAGCGCCGCCAACAGCACCCAGCCGCGTCGAAACGACATTGCCGCGACTGGCAAAAGCAACAACAGTAACCAGGGCCCTTCTTCTCGCCACTGGTCTGTTGCGAGCGACTCGTCCGATGCTCTGCGATGCCCGACTTCGCCCGATAAAAGAATGTCGAGATCGCGGTCATCTGTGGACAGGATCGAGAATTGACCACCACCAGCCGCAGCCAGCGCTCGCAGTGAACGCTCCTCGAGTTTCGGCACCGCAATTTGTCCGCTCCGCCCGGTAACAAAGCCACCGCCAATTTTTGGAATTGGCGCTCCAGCGGTCGTGCCGACAGCGAGCACAGATAAGGTGTAACCGGAACTCCGCAACTCGCGCGCGACCTTTTCCGCTGCGGGCGATGAACCCCCGTCCGTAATCAGTAACACCTCTCCGAACGCTGCGCCGGCTTGCTCGAGCAGCTGCCTGCCCTTGTTAATTGCGGCGACCGGGTAGCTGCCACGACTTGGCATGATGTCGGTACTCAAGCTGTTGACGAGTGCCGCGATCGTTGCTGTATCGGTCGTCAATGGCGTTACCGTGAATGCATTCGCCGAATAAACGACCAGTGCCGTTTGGCCGCTGGCCCGGCGTTCGAGCATGTCGAGAATCTTCAGTCGTGCGCGCGACAGGCGGCTTGGCGACACGTCCTGCGCGTCCATCGAGCGTGATAAATCGAGCGCGACGACCAGCGCCTGATCGGAGCGATACACGGGCTGATCGATACGTTGCCAGGCAGGACCCGCGAGCGACAACACGGCAATGACAGCGCTCAGGCCCAGCAACCACCAGCGATAATCGGCACGTCGGATAGCGGATCGCGACAATACATACGGTACAAGCGACGGCGCAACGACATTTTGCCAATTTCCGGGCCCGAGCTGACGATGAGCGAGCAGTAACGTCGCCCCAATGACGATTGGCACTGCCCACAGCCACTCGGGTCGGAGAAAATGAAAGTCAGACAACATCAGTTTGTACACCGCCGTGCCGCCCGGCAAGCAGGTTTTGCCAGAGACTGACAATCACGAGGAACGCTGCCAGCGCGAACGCGCCCGCCAATGGCAGGTAATAGAGTGATTTCACGGGCCGGAAACCGGCTTCGGGCCTTTCAACAGGCTCGAGTTCGTCGACGAGACGGTAAATGTCCTGTAATGCGGCCGTATCTACAGCACGAAAATAACGACCCCCCGTTAGTTCAGCAATCCCGGTCAGCGTCTTTTCGTCAAGGTCGGCCGACGGATTGATATTGCGGCGGCCGCCAATGAGCGACGATACGTCGAGCTGCTCGGCACCAATGCCGATCGTGTAGATTCGCAAACCGATCTGCGCCGCGAGCTGGGCTGCCTTAAGCGGTGGCACTTCGCCCGCGGTATTCGCACCATCAGTCAGCAACACGAGTACCTGTTCGCCCGCGTCTTTCTCCTGATCGTGAATGCGTTTGACCGCAAGCGTAATCGCATCACCGATGGCAGTTTTCTCACCGGCAAGGCCAATGAACGACTCGAGCAACAGAATCTTTACCGTTTCCCTGTCGAGCGTCAGCGGCACCTGCAAGTAGGCACGCTCACCGAACAGGATAAGGCCGATGCGATCACCCTCGCGACGACTGATGAAATCGCTGGCAACAGCTTTGGTTGCGGTCAACCGGTCGACGCGGCGACCGCCGAGTACAAAATCTCGTTGATCCATGCTGCCCGATAAATCGACGGCGAGCATGAGATTGCGCCCGGACACTGGCACATCGAGTTCGTCACCAATACGTTCGGGCCTGGCGGCCGCGATGACGAGCAATATCCAGGCGACGACGGCCAGCCATGATCTCCAGTTCAGCAGTTGCTCCGCTTGTGAGCGATCGGCCAACATAGCGAAGCCACTCAGGCTCGGCACGCGCAGGCCCGCGTCGCACAGGTCGGGTGATTCGGGCAACAGTCTGTTGGCGATCAACGGCAGCGGCAACACCAGCAGGACCCAGGGCCAGGCAAGCGACCACATCAGTGCTTACCCCTGACCGGCGTCGCAACACGTTGGCGCACAGCGGTGACCAGCCGGTATATGTCCGCAGTCGCACTGTCAGTATCTGCATCGCGATACGGCAATGCAAGCAGTGCTCGCCCGGGTCCGTTGACGAATTGAGGTACTTCCAGATCGCGATCGAGCCAGGCAAGCCACTCGTCGCCCGTAAGGCCTGCAACCTCCTGGCGCGGCGCGTAGGCGAGCATGGTGCGACGTAGCAGCCCGGACATTTGTGCGCCGAACGCCACAACATCGTGATGTCGCTCGTAATCGGCCAGCAGGCCGTTGAGCTGCCTGAGCGCGTGACGTCTTGCGGCGCCCTGGGCACGCGTGCGTAGCATACGCCGGACCAGCAGTATGAGGCCGATCGCAGCCAAGCCGATAACGAGCCACCAACCCGGTGCCAGCGGCCACCAGCCAATGACATCCGGCAGGTGTAAGTCTCGTAGAGGAATCTGCTGCGGATCCACCGTCAACGCGTCCTTTTGCCAAGTGCGGCTTGTAGTTTGCTGATCGGATCATCCTGCGTGGACATCGACATCAGGTGAATGCCGTAACGCTGGCAAAAGGCTTCAAGCTCCTTGCGCCGAGTAAGAAACGCGTTCCTGTAGTCGCGACGTGCAGCTTTTGCCACTGTATCGATCGCAAGCTCAGCATCGCGTGAGACTAGTCGGTAGCGTCCGGGCGGTGGCAATTTGCGTTCGAGCGGGTCGTTGAGAAACACGGCTAGCACCTCATTGTGACGTGCAACGCCGGATAGATATGCCTTCGCGGCCCGCGAAAAGCCGAGAAAATCGCTCAATATCACGACCAGACTGCCCGGTCGTGCTACTCGTTTCAACGCGGCCATCGCCCGAGTTAGTGGCGGCTCCTCGTCATTGCCATTTGTAGGTTCGCGGTGTTCCCAGTCGGGATGACCGACGAGCTCGTGGACAAATCGGAGCGCTGCCTGGCGACCGAGCTTCGGTCTAAGCTCGCGATGCGTTGAATCGCCGAAAATCAACCCGCCGAGCCGATCACCGCGATGGTGTGCCGCCCAAGACAGCAGTGCCGCGGCGCGGCTCGCGTTAACGGACTTGAAGCACCCCTGGGTTGCGAAATGCATATTCGAACGCAGATCCACGACCACCAGTACCGGACGCTCACGCTCCTCGCGAAATAATTTCGTGTACGCCGTTGTGCTCCTGGCGGTCACACGCCAGTCGATGCTGCGCGGATCATCGCCGGGCTGATAGGGCCGTGACTCGTCGAACTCCATGCCACGACCACGAAAATGCGAGACATAGGCGCCGGTTTGCAACGACTTGATTCGCAAGACGTCGAGTGCGATCGCACGCGCCGGACCATTAAGCCGGATCAGGCTAGCCTGGCTGACGCTAACCGGCGATACGGATTCGGCAATGTAATCGAGCGCGGCCATTACGGCACACCGACGCCGTCCAGAACTCGCTCGATGATCGAGTTTGCATCGACGCCGTCGGCCTCGGCCTCAAAACTTAAGACCAGCCGATGTCGCAATACGTCCGACGCAATTGCCTGTATGTCTTCGGGTCCAACATAGTCCCGGCCTGAAAGCCAGGCGTGCGCTCGCGCAGCGCGATCGATACCCATACTCGCGCGCGGACTGGCACCATAAAGTATTTGCCCGTCGAGCGACTTGTCTACGCGACCCGGGTCGCGCGTCGCCACAACGATATTGACGATGTACTCCTCGAGTTCACTGGCGAGGTGCAGTCGCAGGATGTCCTGACGTGCCTGCATGATCGATGCGACAGACAATAACTCGGGTGGTCGGAACGCGTCCCTTTCGCCGGCTTTTGCCTCGTCGCGATTCAACACCATGATGCGACGCTCGTCCTCGACCGTCGGGTAACCAACCTCGATGTGCAGCAGGAATCGATCCAGCTGCGCTTCGGGCAACGGGTACGTGCCTTCCTGCTCGATTGGATTTTGCGTCGCCATCACCATGAAAAGGTCGTCGAGCCCATAGCTGCGATCGCCGACCGTGATCTGTCGTTCTTCCATCGCCTCGAGCAGCGCCGACTGCACTTTGGCCGGTGCACGATTGATCTCGTCGGCAAGGATCAGGTTATGGAACAGCGGTCCCTTGCGAAATTCGAAAGTGCCCTCCTGCGGCCGGTAAATATCGGTGCCGGTCAAATCAGCTGGTAACAGGTCGGGAGTGAATTGAATGCGGTGAAAATCGCATTCGATGCTTTCGGCAAGCACCTTGATGGCACGTGTCTTTGCAAGGCCCGGCGCTCCCTCAACGATGAGGTGACCGTCGCAGAGCAGCGCAATGATCATCCTGTTGATCAGGTGCGATTGACCGATGATCAGCGAGCTCGCATGCGCCTCAAGTTGTTGGAATTGTTCTATGACGCTCATCAATGACTCCAGTGCCAAAATCGGCGTGCCATTTTAGAGAGGATGCGCGGACAGGCCAACCAGTCGCTGCATTTTTTTCTCATTCGAGCCCCAGTTCGGTAATAATGCTTCCCTTGTGACCGCGGCAGAATCGTTACATTGCAGAAAATTCCGGGAAAATGCGCCACAGATATCCCGCCTATTACCATAATCGGCCTTTTCCCGATGCTTGTGGCGCTACCCATATTGCTGCTCAGCTTGGCGGTCGCCCTTGCAGACGACGATCTAGGCGACGCATTCGAGCAGGACGTTCTCGTCATCGAGGCCAGCGCACACGCCTGCCATCGTATCAATATTTACATCGCTATCAGCGATCAACAACGCAGCCAAGGCCTGATGTTTGTTCGCAAGCTGCCACCGATGAGTGGCATGCTTTTCATCTACGACCACGAGGATTACGCCTCGATATGGATGAAGAACACCTATATATCGCTGGATATTCTGTTCGTCCGTCGCGACGGTCGAATTTCGTCGATCGCGAGAAATACCGAACCGCTGTCATTGCAATCAATCACCTCAGTTGAACCCATCGCCTACGTGCTGGAACTCAACGCCGGTACGACGGAACGCCTGTTCATCGACGAGAAAAGCCGCCTGATGTGGGGGCGTACTCATCAACCTCAGCAGTGATCAACGCAAAGGGGTGTATTTCTCGGCAGCGCCGGGATCAACGACGACAATATTCGCCTGACGTTGCGGCTAAGCGCGCAGACTGCGTTTATCTTACTGCTGATCATATTTTCCATGCGCCCTCTGCGACAGTTTATCAGCGCGCCCACATCAATGCTTTCTGTGCATCTGAGTAATAGATCCTCGGTCTTTGCTTCATTTTCAACACCCCCTCTCTAGTGTTAGAGATTAGGTGTTGCGTCGGTCAGTTGAAATCGCAACCCAAAGCAGACATTTAGGATTTTGCCTTCACGGTATGATATGCAGCACTTCTGCAAGATAATTATTCGGTAGACGGTCACTTGGAGGGGCCAGGTGAGACTGAAATCGGCATCCATAAATCGACGTGAGCTGCTACGCTCAGGACTGGGCGCCGTTGCAGGAGGTCTGGTTCTCGGTTGCCGCAGTCGTGGCCTGGCTCGATCGGAACTCGTGCCCGTTCGCGTCTCATGGGACCTGGTCCAGCGAACTGTGGTTGGTCTTCGACCCTTCCGTCGATCGGGCTTCAAGGTTGAGAGGGAATCCTTCGGGGGCAAAGAGCTCATCCACAACTACGGGCACGGAGGAGCAGGGCTGTCGCTCTGCTGGGGTAGTAGTGAGTTCGCAGTGGAGCAAGTGGCATCAACGGTTCCTCGGCGATGTGCCGTGATTGGATGTGGTGTGATGGGACTGACGACAGCGCGGCTCCTTCAGGAACGAGGATGGGCCGTCACGATTTACGCCAAAGACCTTCCCCCGAACACTACCTCGAACGTGGCTGGCGCCACATTTAGTGTGGGTCCTGATCCGGCGTTCAGTGCCAAGTTTCTCAAGGTTTACGATCGAGTCGCCCGAGCAGCGTTCCGGCATCACGAGTCACGGATCGGGCAAGGCTACGGAGTACGGTGGATCGACGGATATGAGGAAGCCACGGACGAGAGCGTGGAGGAGCTTGACGCCGACCCGGTCGTGGATCACTACCGAGTGGAGACGCTTGGCAAGGCCGAGCATCCGTTCCCGTGGGAGCGGGTGTTAAAACGGCGAATGCTGCTGATCGAGACCCCCATCTTCCTGGACAGGCTTGTTCAAGAGGTAAGAGCGAGCGGCGGGCGAATCGTGACTCAAGAGTTCCAGGACGCGGCCTCCGTGCTGGCGCTTGAGGAAGACGTTGTCTTCAACTGCACGGGCATCGGTGCGAGGGCCCTGTTCGGGGACGAGGAGCTGATTCCGGTGAAAGGACAATATACAATCCTCAAGCCGCAGCCCGAAGTTGACTACATCGCTGAGGCGATTCCCCGCGAAGACGGGATTCTTATCGGAACAACGGGGCAATTTGGGGAGTGGAGCTTGGAGCCCGACCGTGATGCGGAACGCCGGTACATGGAACGGGCCCGGGCGTTCTACGAGGCCATGGAGACCTAACTCAGTGGTCCGAAATACTGGAGGAAGACCATCGCCCCGAAAGCGGACGTTCTCAACGGGCACTGCTGGTCGTCATGCGACCAATGGGAACGTCTCTGCATATAAGTGCACGTTTTCGAGTAATCGGGCATGTGAGTCGGAATAGCAGGCTACGACAAGACGGTGGCGATTGAGTCGGCCAGGTATTCGACGTTGCCGGGAGTAATGCCGGCCACATTGATGCGGCTTGAGTCGACCAGATAGACGCCGAAATCCTTTTTCAGTCGCTCGACCTGCTGCTCGTTTACACCGAGGAAGCAGAACATCCCCGTGGCGCGTACCAGGTGAGAGAAATCGTGCTCAGGCGCTTTCGCCTTCAGTGCGTCGTGCAAGAGCGAGCGCATGTCTCGCAGCCGATCACGCATCGCATAGAGTTCGACGGTCCATCGCGCACGCAATTCGGCGTCCAACAGAATCGAACTGACGACGGCGGCACCGTGATCGGGCGGCATCGAGTACAAGGTGCGCACATAGGAACTGGCCTGACTGACGAGAATGTCGCGGCTGCTCATGTCACTGACGAGAAATGACAGTGCTCCTGTTCGCTCACGATACAGGCCGAAATTTTTGGAAGCTGATGTGGACACGATCAGCTCGGGCACCGCACTCGCCATGTGCCGAACAGCGAAAGCGTCTGTATCGAGATCCACGGCGAAGCCCTGATATGCCATGTCGATGAACGGCACAAGCTCGCGCTTGACAACGATGTCGGTGATTTCGCGCCACTGCTCCTCGCTTGGATCAAGGCCCGACGGATTGTGGCAGCAGGCGTGAAACAGAACGAGATCGCCTTTCGGCACCTTGTGCAGTGAATCGAGCATCGCCTCGAAACGGATAACATGATTGACGACGTCGTAATACGGATAAGGCTTGAGCGTCATCCCGGCACCGCCAAGCAAGGGCACATGGTTATTCCAGGTCGGCTCGCTGACCCAGATCGTTGCTTTTTCCGTGGCGCGCAGTATCAGTCCCGCTGCAACGCGCAATGAACCCGAACCGCCCGGCGTCTGCAGTGTCATGAGCCGATCATCCCGAACCGAATCCGCGAACGCGAGCGACTGTATTGCTGCGTTAAAAGAGGCATTGCCGGCCGTGCTGATATAGGCTTTGCTGTCTTGCGAATCAACCAGCCGTTGCTCGGCCTCCTTGACGACATCGAGGATCGGCGTTTCGCCGTCTGCGTTGCGGTACACACCAACACCAAGATCGATTTTTTCCGCGCGCGGGTCGTCCCGGTGCTCAGTAATCAGGCCCAGGATGGCATCCGCGGGACTGGCTTGCAGCGATTCAAACAAGGTTTGTACTCCGCCAAGGTAATACTAATGGGTTCAGAGCCATCAATACTACACTTGGCGAAATTCTAGCTACATCAATAGTAGTCAGGCCTTCGGCGCCCAGACCGAGCACCAGCCCTTTGAATTGACGAGTTTGCCGACGAAGATCTGGCACGGCCGCCATTCATCGCCGTCATCGCCTTGCAGCAAAGCACAGTTGGCGCATATCTGATCCGGAGCCGGATTGGCGCGAGTTGCCGGATCAACCGTGCTTGCATCGTGCGTGTACTTCATGGCACTTGCCATCGGATCATCTTCGGTCAGATGCGGCAGATCCTGCGCTATTGCCTCTCGACCGGGGTGCACCAGGCATCCGGCAGCGGCAGCGGCTGATAACTGGATAAACTTGCGGCGTGCAATCTTGCTCACGGGAGTCTCCTCAAAAATATCTGTGGCCCGGCCGGAACGTCTCCGGAAACAGGCATTCTAAACGATTATGCAAATTCAGCGACCCATTGTAATCGATCTTGCTGAACACCAGCATAACGGTGTTTATCGGGTCGATCCCAATAACCTTGAGAACGATTATCATTAACGAGGGCTTGCGTCGGCGCCGCTGGACGATAGCGGCCACGAGTCTGCTAATCGCTGCGAGCACGCATGCGGGCGACAGCCATCAATACACGATCAGCGTCGATGCATCACTGTCGAAAATGACAGTGGCGGCACGCTTTTCAACCGCGGTTACCGAAATTTCGGCCCGTTCGGAAGACGCGCCACAGATTCTCGACGCTGCGTACGATTGCGATGCAGGCGAGAAACTCGACACGCGCGGCCGACGTCTGGTGCTGCCGAAAGCTGGAATAACTTGCCTCCACTATCGAGTTGACTTGCGTGAAGGCGCAAACAGCGGGCGCCTCAGCCGAATTCTGGACCCCGCCAATATTGTGGTGTCACCGACGCTTTGGATGTGGCGGCCAAGATTATCGGCCGCAGACGAGATCCACGTACAGTTTCGCCTGCCCGATAATGTCCAGGTGTCCGTGCCATGGCAGCCGTTAAACGATGTCGACAACAGCTTCCGACTTGTCGCGTCACCCCAAAGTGGCATCGCGATCGCCGTTTTCGGCGCATTCGATACCGTCGTCGTCGACGTCGCGGGCACCGCATTGAGAATTGCCATTTTGAATTCGCGCAGTGACGTCGATACTCCGGCTGTCGCAGAGTGGGTGCGGGAGACCGCCGGCATCATCGCCCTCGCCTACGGCCGCTTTCCGAATACATCGGCCAGGATCGTCGTGATTCCCGTCGGCGTCAGTCTGTGGGGTGGCGATTCGGCCGTACCCTTTGGGCGCGTGGTCCGCGATGGTGGCGAGACGATCGAATTATTCATCAACGAACAGCGGCCCGTGTCCGAGTATTACGGCGCGTGGACCGCCACGCACGAATTCTCCCACCTGTTGTTGCCGTACGTGCAGCGCGGTCAACGCTGGATCTCGGAGGGTTTTGCCCAGTACTACCAGAACTTGCTGCTCGCGCGAGCAGGCCAATACACAGAGATTCACGCATGGCAGGAACTGGTTGACGGTTTCGAGCGTGGTCGCCAATCCGCACCCGACCGGTCGCCCAATGCCGCGACGGCAGACGGTGAGCGCAGCGCCAGGATGAAGATCTACTGGAGCGGCGCCGCTCTCGCCCTGATGGCGGATGTTGAGTTACGACGTCGGTCTGGCGGCGGCGAATCACTCGACATAGTGCTCGACCGAATGCAACAGTGCTGCCTGCCGTCCGCCGGAACCTGGTCAGGCGTGGACCTGTTTCGAAAATTCGATACGCTGGTGGACGAACCGCTATTCATGGACCTCTACCGGCAGTATGCGGACGCAACCGGTTTCCCGGATATCCGGCGATTACTCGAACAACTCGGTGTGCGCGCCGAGGGCGGCGAGGTGCGCCTGTCAGATGATGCCGAGCTGGCGACGATCCGCCGCGCATTGACCATACCCGATCCACGCACATCGAAGCGAGCCACAGACGAGCGTTGATATATACTGACGGGCCCGGTAACCGGCAGCGAAAACGACATGTCAGTTAGCAGCCACGCAGTCGACATCAGCAAGGTCAGTGACGGCGTGCAACAAACACAAGCCGACAGTGTTGCTGTCGAAGAGCCGCTTGAAATTCGCCTGGGTTATTCGACGCCCGATGGGCGGGCGACACGCAGCATTTCTATCACGATGCGCACTCCGGGCAATGATGATGAACTCGCTGCAGGGTTCCTGCTAAGCGAATCGATCATCCACCGGGTCGAAGACATCCTGTCCATCGAGCCTTGCGGCCCACCCGCGCCCGACACGGGCATCCACAATGTCGTACGCGTTGATCTCGGCGCCGACGTCGAGGTGGACCTCGGCCGCTTGCAAAGACACTTTTATACGACCTCAAGCTGCGGGGTATGTGGCAAGACATCGCTGGACGCTTTACGCATCGTCGGCGTCGATGCCATGGATGACGATGGGCCGAGTTTCAGCAGGAACGTATTGACGGCCATGCCCGATGCGCTGCGCAAAGCACAGCACACGTTCGAGAAGACCGGTGGCTTGCACGCAGCCGCCGTTTTTGATTCAAAAGGCGACGTAGTCGTGACAATGGAGGATGTAGGACGGCATAATGCCGTCGACAAGGTGGTCGGTTATCTTTTGTTAAACAAGCGCTTGCCCGCGCGGTCTTTGGGTCTTCTCGTGTCTGGAAGGGCCAGTTTTGAATTAATGCAAAAGACACTCATGGCCGATATACCTTTGTTGGCGGCAGTTAGTGCGCCGTCGAGTCTCGCCGTACAACTTGCACGCGAGTTCAACATGACATTGATCGGGTTCTTGCGTGGCAAGACATTTAATATTTATTCAGGCGAGCAGCGAATTTCAGAATGACAACACAAGCCTATGACAAACAGGTAGCCAGCGACATCATTGCGAGTTTCGACGCGCGCCCGGAGATGCTCGTGCAGATTCTGCGCGTGTTCGTAGACCGGTTCGGCTGGATTACCGACGACGCGATTCGACAACTCGCGTCAGAACTCAACCTGTCGCGCGCCGATGTACATGGCGTCGTTAGTTATTACCACGACTTTCGAACGTCACCGCCGGGCAAGCATGTCGTCAAGATCTGTGAAGCGGAGGCGTGCCAATCCATGGGAAGTCGCGAACTTTCCGAACACGCACAGGAATCGCTCGGCCTCGGCATGCATGAGAGCAACGACGATGTGACGCTCGAGCCGGTTTACTGTCTCGGCAACTGCGCTTGTTCCCCGGCCATCATGGTGGATGGCAAAACCTTCGGCCGGGTCAACGCGGACCGCTTTGACGAGATAGTCGCCACGATGAACGAGGCGCGCTGATGGCCACCCGAATATATGTGCCACGCGAAACGGCCGCAATTTCGGTCGGTGCTGATGAGGTGGCAATCGCGATCGCCAGGCATGCCAAGGAATCGGGCGAGAAAATCGAGCTCATTCGAAACGGGTCGTGGGGCGCTACGTGGCTTGAGCCCATGGTCGAAGTTGTTGTGGACGACAAGCGCATTGCCTACGGAAACATCGAGCCCGCGGACATTCCGGACCTGTTCAAGTCCGGCCTGTTGACGGGCGGTAAGCACGCCAAGCGCGTCGGACCGACCGATGAAATTCCTTACTTGATTAACCAGGATCGCTGGACGTTCTGGCGCTGTGGCCTGATCGACCCATTGTCGATTGACGATTTCACCGCACACCAGGGCTTCACGGCAGTATCGAAAGCGTTTAAATCCGGACCGCAGCCAGTCATCGATATGATCAAGACGTCTGGTTTGCGCGGTCGTGGCGGCGCGGCATTTCCGGCCGGCATCAAGTGGCAGACGGTAGCCGACACCGACGCCGAGCAGAAGTACATTACCTGCAACGCCGACGAAGGCGACAGCGGCACTTTTTCCGACCGGATATTGATGGAAAGCGACCCGCTTGCGTTGATCGAGGGAATGATGATCGCCGGATTTGCCGTTGGTGCGAGCCGAGGCTATATCTACTTGCGCGCGGAGTATCCGTTGACCTACTCCATCCTGATGCGTGCGATCGTCGCAGCTCGCGAGGCGGGCTGGCTGGGCAACGACATCCAGGGCAGCGGCTTCGACTTCGACGTCGATGTACACCTGGGCGCCGGCTCCTATGTATGCGGCGAAGAGACGGCGATGCTCGAAAGCCTGGAAGGCAAAGCTGGCGTAGTCCGCTACAGGCCACCGCTACCGGCGATCGAGGGACTGTTCGGCAAGCCGACAATCGTTAACAACGTCATCACGCTCGCCTCAGTACCGAATATCGTTAACCTGGGCGGCGAAAAGTACGCGGCGTACGGCGTCAATCGCTCGACCGGCACCCTGGCATTCCAGTTGGCGGGCAACATCAAGCGCGGCGGCCTCGTCGAGAAGGCGTTCGGCCTGACGCTTCGAGAAATAATCGAAGACTGGGGTGGCGGAACGGCCAGCGGGCGACCCATCAGGGCCGTGCAGGTCGGCGGGCCGCTCGGCGCCTATATTCCGGAAGACCAGCTCGATACGCCACTCGATTACGAGGCCTTCCTCGATATTGGCGCAATGCTCGGGCACGGCGGGATTGTCGTATTCGACGATACAGTCGACATGGCGCAACAAGCGCGCTTTGCCATGGAGTTCTGTGCGATTGAATCCTGCGGCAAATGCACGCCGTGCCGAATTGGCTCTGTGCGTGGCGTAGAGATCATAGACCGCATGATTGCCGACGAAAACCGTGACGAAAACCATGAGTTGCTGCTCGAATTATGTGACACGATGGAGCACGCCTCGTTATGTGCAATGGGCGGATTGACCCCGCTTCCCGTGCGAAGTGTTCTGAAATACTTTGCTGAAGATTTTGCGCCCTCGCAGGAACCACAGAAATGAACTTTGGCTATGCGACAATTCTCACCGTGTTCAGGATCACTTCCCGACGCAGCCTCAAGGCTATGGTGTGATCCTCAGGCCTGCGGCGGGCCGTAATAGCCACTCTTGTCTGCCGCCTTTTCACGCAATAGCTGCACTGCGTCGATGACGCGTGTATCAAGACCGTCTCCGCCCGTATCAATGTGTTCGAGCAGCGCGTTTCGCATGCGCGGGTCCCAGTTTGTCCGCAAATGATTGCGCATCCCTTCGCGAGCGCGCTCGGGCGGGTAAGGCGCGTAGAAGTCGCCAATTTGATTCGCCATCGAAATCAGTTGCTCCAGATCGATGACGGGACCCGCAACGGCCGGCTGCTCGTCGTCGGTCATGTTCTGACTTCCTCGGCCACGGCGATTTCCTCGGTCTCACGTTCTTGCTGCGCTGGTCGTGTGACGCTCGATTCTGCGCGCTGCCGCTCGGGCGATGTGACCTTTGTCACTTCCACCGCTGTAACCTTGTACTCGGGACAGTTCGTGGCCCAGTCGGACAGGTCGCTAGTCACGACATTGGCTTTGGTTTCCGCATGGTGGAATGTCGTATAGATCACGCCTGGATTCACGCGTACGGATTCCACAACTTTGAGCTGTGTCGAGCCAAATCGGCTGGTGATCGTGACGCTGTCACCCGCGCGCAGGCCGCGCGTTTGCATGTCGCCGAGAGACATTTCCAGAACGTCTTCGGGATGCCATTGCGAATTCGCGGTGCGGCGCGTCTGCGTGCCGACGTTGTACTGGCTCAGGATGCGGCCAGTGGTCAGGAGCAGGGGATACTGGTCGCTAACCCGCTCGCGCGTCGGAACAAACGCTGTGAGCATGAAGGTCCCGAGACCGTTGGCCCGGGGAAACTGCTCGGTGTGCAGCACCTCGGTGCCCTCGGGCGCGGCCTCGTTGACCGGCCATTGCGCCGACCCGACGCGGTCGATCAGCTCGAAGCTCGCTCCGCTGTACGCCGGCGTAAGGCGCGCGAGCTCGTCGAGCACCTCGCCGGCATGCGCGTATTGGACGTCGTAGCCCATCGCATTCATCAGCTTCACCGTCACTTCCCAGTCCTGATAACCTGCCACCGGCTTGACGACTTGGCGTACCCGCCCAATTCGTCGCTCGGCGCTCGTAAACGTGCCGTCTTTCTCGAGTGAAGAGCTGCCTGGCAGGAAGACATGCGCATATTTCGACGTTTCGTTGAGGAACAGATCATGAAGGATGACGCATTCCATTTTGCGAAACGCTGCGATGACATGAGTCTGATTCGGATCGGACTGCACCGGGTCTTCGCCCATGATATACATGCCCTTGAAGTGTCCTGTCAGTGCTGCGTCAAACATGTTCGGCAACCGCAGGCCGGGCTCACTGTCGAGTTCGACGCCCCACGCGGCTTCGAAGGTCTTTCGGGTCGCATCGTCGGTGACAAAGCGGTAGCCGCTGAAGACATGCGGCCAGCTACCGAGACAACTGCCGCCCTGCACGTTGCCCTGGCCACGCAGCGGATTCACGCCGACGCCTTCACGACCGTACATGCCGCAGGCGAGACCGAGGTTGCCGAGGCACATGACGCCTGTCGACCCTTGCGAGTGCTCGGTCACGCCGAGGCCGTAATAGATAGTGCTTCGCGGTCCCGTTGAGTAAATCCTCGCGGCGCGCCGAATATCCTCGGGATCGACGCCAGCGATAGGCCCGATCTTGTCAGGTGAGTACTCTTCGCTGCCGACCAGCTCGGCCCAGTGCTCAAACTCCTGCCACTCGCAACGCGACTTGATGAACTCCTCATCGTGCCTGTTCTCGCGAACGATGACGTGGGCGATGCTATTGAGGATCGCGACGTTGGTGCCGGGCCGTAGCGCCAGGTGGACATCAGCGCGGCAGTGCGGACTGTCGACGGTCTCGGTACGGCGAGGATCGATTACGATGAGCTTCGCACCCTGACGGATGCGGCGCTTCATTGTCGAGCCGAAAACGGGATGACCCTCGGTGGGGTTCGCACCGACCACCATAATGACGTCGGCCTGGAGAATGGAATCGAAATGTTGACTCGCAGCCCCGGCACCCACGGTGGCGGAGAGCCCGAACTGGGTCGGGGAGTGACATATGCGTGCGCAGTTATCGATATTGTTGTTGCCGAACACAGCGCGCACTAGTTTCGTAGTAAGAAAGATCTCTTCGTTAGTACAGCGGGAGCTCGAGACTCCACCGACTGAACTGCGGCCGTATTTCGCCTGTATGCGTTTTAGCTCGCTCGCGGCGTGAGCGAATGCTTCGTCCCAGCTGACCTCTTGCCAGGGCTCCTCGATGCTGTCGCGGATCATTGGCGTCTTGATCCGATCGGGATGGCACCAGTAGTCATATGCGAAGCGGCCTTTGACACAACTGTGACCGTGGTTGGCCTTTCCTTCCTTCCACGGCGTCATGCGTACGATTTCGTCGCCGATCGTCTCCGCTTTGAAACCGCAGCCAACGCCGCAGTAGGCACAGATCGTGATCGTCTCTTTTTCGGGCTTACGTGGGTTAGGCACGTTCATACCCTCCTGGGAACAGGCTCTTCTCTACCAACGCATGGCTTGGACACGCCTGAACACAGGCTCCGCAACTCACGCATTCGGATTCCATAAAAGGCTCGTCCTGGCTCGCCGCAACTTTGGATTCGAATGCGCGACCCTGGATCGTCAAAGCGAACGTTCCCTGCACTTCCGCGCAGGCTCTGACACAGCGGCTGCAGACAATGCACTTCGCCGGGTCAAACAAGAAATAGGGGTTCGAGTCGTCGACGGGCAGATCGAAGTGATTCCGGCCCTTGCCGTAGCGGTGACCGGTGATGCCGACCTCCTCGAGCGTGCGATGGAACTCGCTCCAACCGTCGGGAATCTCGGACTCGGGAAAGTCTGACAGATAGAGCTCCATGACACCCTTGCGCAGCTCCGCAAGGCGGTCGGACTGGGTCCTTACGACCATACCGGGCGCCACGAGCGTCGTGCAACTCGCGGGGTAGCCGCGCTGCCCCTCGATCTCGACGAGGCAAACACGGCAGCTGCCAAAAGCCTCAAGCATGTCAGTAGCGCAAAGCTTCGGCACGGCGCGGTCCGCCTCCACTGCTGCGAGCATGACTGAGCTACCCTCGGGCACCGTCACCTCCACCCCGTCCACGGTCAGAGTGACCGGTTTACCGTCACGCGGCGGCGTGCCCCAATCTATGCCATCGCGGAGTCCCCTAACTTCATTCCACATGTGATTCCTCCATATTCCTTGAGGCCAAAGTCCGCTTGAAAAAGCAGCATAGCGGAAAGCACTCGAAGTGGCGCCACGCCGCCCGCCGCACAGAGGTTTTCATGCTCCATAACGCCGCGCAGGGCGACCAGCTACCGATTATTGTCCGCGAACTTCTCGCCGCGCACAATACCAAAGCTCTCTTTAGTTCTTCAGACCACCTACGATATAGACAAGGCCCAACAACCACGGCGCGCTGCCTAAGAGCCCCAATACGGGCAAGCGGTTCCCGGTCGGTGCGGATTGCGACCAAACCTTGCTCATTACCAACAAAAAACGCCGGACCCGAAAAAAACCGGGCCCGACGTGTTTTATTTGGTAGCGGGGACAGGATTTTCGAATTATATGCAAATCGACCTAGACCCGTTTCCGTTGGCCGTCTAGGCACGCCGTTACTGCTAACAACCGGGCGCATTCTCTCGCAATACAATGTGGGTGCGCAGACACGTCGCACGCCCAACATGGTGTGGTATGGCGAGGACCTGCTCGAAATGCATCCGAGTGATGCCGAATTGCGTGGCATCAAGGATGGAGAGCTCGTATCACTGACAAGCCGCAAGGGCGACATCACGTTACGGGCCACGATAACGACCAAAGTGCAGCCCGGCGTCGTTTACACGACCTTCCACAACCCCGAAACCGGCGCGAATGTCGTGACGACCGAATACAGTGATTGGGCCACCGATTGCCCGGAGTACAAGGTTACCGCCGTGCAGGTCGCGCCAGCGCAGCATCGTTCCACCTGGCAACACGGCTTCGACGAAAACGCCAAACGGCAGGGCAAGATCCTCGAAACCACGTAGGAGCCCATCACACGGGCACGTTTCCGGGTATTTGCTCGCACTTAAGCTCGCTCGGCATCCTGCCTCGCTCGCATCGGCCTGCGCTTGCTTTGGCGTCCTGCGTCGCAGCGCTCCGGACGACGCGCGAGCAAACACACCGATTCCGCGCCCCTGCTGAGTCTTGCGAGGAACATCCCGCCCGCCGTCCCCACGAAGATCGCAGGGCGGCCACGATACGGTGGCTCGTCGAGCGTCGTCGAAGCCGAGCGGAGCAGGGACAGCGAGAGCGAGGATTCGCCGATTGGAGCGAGACAGGGACGTCGAAGCGACATTAAGCGAGAGGAGCTACCGTGTCGGGGCCGCCGGGCGCCGAACGCGCTACGACGATTTATCTGCGTCCGGCGCCTCGTCGCCGAACAACCAATGTTCGATGGGTTTCTTGAGGAATTTCGGGAAGGCAACGAAGGCGAGGCCGAGGCCGATTGCGCCAATGGGCGGCCACCACCCTACGATCTCGACCGGCCATATGAAGGCGCGGATCATGTTGGCAAACGATTCGCCGAAAAAACGGAAGAAAAACTCGAGAAGTTGCTCAGTGAAGAACTGGCGAACGCTTTCGCTTGTGGCGATTTCGCTAACAACCGTGCGAATTTCCAGGAAGATGAACGTTACCACATAGCCGCAGGCATAGAGGCCGCCGCCGCGTACCTTCCAGACCCTGCCGAACCAGCTGCGAAACCAGCCATGCGCTTTGCCCGGCAATACGCCAGGACGGTTTACGATATCGTGGCCGAGTTCACCGACCGCACGGGCGCCTTCGCCGATGCGCCTGCCCAGCGAGCGACGTTTAGGTTTTGTCGAGTTTCGTGAACTTGGATCCTTCAAGCGTCAGATTGTACATCAGTCCCTTGGATCCGAAGATAAACCCGATTACTGGATCCTTGACGTTTTGCGTGTCGATCGTCTTACCAACACCGAGGTCGATTAACGCGATGGAACCATCGACACCGACTTTCCAGCCACTGGCGTTGCGAAACTTATTCAGTGACTCGATCGTCATAAACGCGATAACGATCGACTTCGCCTGCGCACCAAGTTGCAGGCCGATCGAGCCTGCTGACGTGCGGTAGTAATCGACGGTTGCTCCGCCAATGCGCAGCGCGCCCTCGCCCGTTTCAGCACCAATTCCCACGCCGATTTTAATGACGCGTGGGAATACGAGATAACCAGCAGCCTGGTCGAGAAAAATTTCAGCGCCGTTGACTTCTTCCCTGAAGACCTCGATCGTGTTGTCGACTTCTCTGTCAATTTTGTTGGCCGACCATGCCATGGCCATGCCTGAAATTAACAGCGCACTTGCGACACCGATAGTGCAAACCAAGTTTCGCCTGTTCATGATTCGTATCCTCTTGCCCTTAGCGTATGAATGTCCTGATTGGAATCGTGGCAATAGTATCCCAATCACAAGTCGACAGACTACATGTCGCAAAATGAATACACTCTGAACACAGCTTATTGTTGGCTGCCTTTTTCCGTTTTGGGCATCAGGCTCACAGGAATCGGGGCGCGGCGCCTATCTGGCTGCGGCGGATAGCTTGCTGCCAAGTAATCGAGGATCTGTGTTTCGGTGTCGGGTGCAAACTGCCAAAGATTTTGCGTCGCCTGCATCCAGCGAATTATGTCGAGCCAGGTCTGGCGATCCGCGCGCTGACTCGTCACCAATGCATGCGAATGACAGCCGCCGCAATGCGCGTGAACAAGCTCCCAGCCCGGATTCCTGATAAGCCCGCTCGCAGGATCGGTGTCAGCGCCGACAGCCACGAAGGGCAGCCAGCAGAGCAGCAAGATTGTACCTCTCACGCGTTGACCATGACCGCGATGCGGTGACAGGCGTTATTGAGGTAACCGCGCGGATTCCAGCCTGGTAGGACGACGGGCTGTGATTTGCCATCCTGATCGACGGCGCGCGCCCAGACTTCGTAGTAACCCGCTTCCAGGAAGTTTAGTTTCGCGGACCAGTGTTGCCAGGCAAGCCGGTTGGCGGGTTTTTTGAGCTTCGCGCTTTGCCAGCTGGCACCGAAGTCTACTGATACATAGAGTTTTTGCACGCGTCGATCGCCAGCCCATGCATGGCCGCGAACGTTGAACGTTTTGGACAGGACGTGCTGCACACCGGACTTAGGAAACGTGATCAGAGACTTGACTGGCATGGACTCGATAATGCACATGTCTTGGTCCGCAACAATAGTACCGGGCGCAACTGGTTTACACGGTACCCGATACGACTGGCCGGCCATTTTTGCGCCGTCATGGATTCGGTCACGAAGCAGGACTCGCGTCAACCATTTGCCGCTGACCGATCCCGACCAACCCGGGCAAAGCATGCGCAGCGGATAACCGTGCAACGGCGGCAGTGGCTTGCCGTTCATCGCCCAGACAATCATTGACTCGTTTTGCATCGCCTTGTGGACCGGTACACCACGCGAGATCGGCTGTCTGGTCGGGTCGCCGGACAGATGACTGTCCGCGGCTTCATAGGCGACGTACACCGCATTGTCAGTAATGCCGCAGTCCTCGAGCACATCTTTGAGTCGCACGCCCGTCCACTCGGGGCAGCCGATAGCACCGGTTGTCCATTGAATGCCCGTGGCAGGCGGATAGAACTCAGAGCGCCCACTGCCACCACACTCGATTTGTAGCTGCAGCGTGTAGTTGCGGTATCGGGATTTTAATGTGCGCAGTGTAATCGACTGCGGTCGATCACAGGCCTCACCCTCAACGTCGATGCTCCAATCGAGGGGATCAATATCATCCGTTACAGGTGGGATACCATTATTCCTGACGAACAGCCGCGAAGCGGGTGTTATCGGATCGTCCAGCAGGTGAGCCGGGGTCTCAGCGTTAATGGGTCGATCATTGAGTACCGTCAGACCAGACTTGCCCGGAATATAAAAAGACCCATCCGCTTGTGCGAACGCGGCGGGAATCAAACCGCCCGGCATAAACTCGGCGAACGGGATGCTGGCTCCCAATGCTGCAGACATTGCGGCAAGTCCTGAGCCACGGATAAATCCGCGTCGTGTCAATGGACAGGTAACGCGCCCCCAAAGTAGCTTGTCCGCTCGCTCAGCGTCGGCATTGTAAAGTTCGTGAATTCCGCGCTTGCTGCTCAAGGCAGGCTCCTTGCAGCTGCATCAACGAAGGTTTCAATCAGATTCTTGAGCGTAGCACGAAGCCGCTGCGCCTCGTCCTCTTCGAATTCGAGTGTCTCTTCATTCATGTACACCCGTTGCGCGAGCTCGAGTTGTATCGCATGCACACTGGCATTCGGATCGCCATAGTGGCGCGTGATATGACCACCCTTGAAGCGTTCGTTGATTACCGCGTCCCATGGACTACTTGCCGCGGTATTCATAACTGACTTCGAAATCGCTGCGTCGCAACTTTTGTTCTCCCATGTGCCGAGATTCAGGGCGGCTAATTCACCGTCGAACAAGCGCGGCACACGACTGGCAATCGAGTGCGCATCCCAGAGCAATGCATAGCCGTGACGCTCGCGAATACCGATAAGCGTCGCTGCGATTTTGTCGTGGTACGGGCGCCAATAACGAGCGACGCGATCCCTGGCGTTGATCGAACTCAAATCGACATAAATATCGTTTCCGGCGAATGTTTGTGTCGGGCAAAGGCCTGTCACCCGCTGGTCTTCGTACAGCGCGGTATCGTCTGCAGGCCGATTCAGATCGATGACATAGCGTGAATATGTGGCAACAATCATGGCTGCGCCGAGGTCCTGAACGAAGTCGTACAATCGCGCAACGTGCCAGTCCGTGTCGGGAATTTCTCGTCCGACCTCTGTCATGTGCCTGGCTATTTTGTCCGGAATTTGTCGGCCATCATGCGGCACGTTCACAAGAAGCGGCAGAGTGCCATCATGAAATGTGTAACAGTCGCTCACGCTCGGAAGCTGGGAAGGATCGATGCAGCGAGCTCGCAAAATATACCCTGGCTGACGAGCTCAGCCACTAACACAATGTCCGTCGAAAGTGATCGATCTTCGACATAGGACGGCGAAACTTTACGTAAAGAGACAATAATCTGTTCTATGGCGGGCGAACTTTTCTGTGGACGGTGAAACTCGACGCCCTGCGCCGCAGCGAGCAGCTCGATAGCCACGATATTCGTGACATTGTCGAGCATGTCATGTAATCGCCGCGCCGCGAAAGTCGCCATGCTGACATGATCTTCCTGGTTGGCCGATGTCGGAATGCTGTCGACACTCGCGGGATGCGCCAGGGTTTTGTTCTCGGAGGTCAACGCTGCTGCCGTCACCTGTGCCATCATGAAACCACTGTTGAGTCCGCCGTCATTGACGAGGAACGCCGGCAGGCCACTCAGGTTCGAATCGATCAGTAACGCTATGCGTCGTTCAGACAAAGAACCGATTTCCGCAATAGCCAGGGCCAGGTAGTCGGCCGCGAGCGCGACCGGCTCGGCGTGAAAATTACCCCCCGATAGCACCGCACGGGATTCGGCGAATACGAGCGGATTGTCGGTCACGGCGTTTGCCTCCGTTTCGAGCACCGCGCTGACGTGACGCAGCACGTCGAGGCATGCCCCACCAACTTGCGGCTGACAACGAATGGAATACGGGTCCTGCACTCGATCACAGGCAATATGCGACGCACGAATTTCGCTGCCATGCATGAGTTCGCGGAGAACGCCTGCAACGGCGATCTGACCGCCATGGCCGCGAACTTTCTGGATACGGGCGTCGAAAGGCGTATCGCTGCCCTTGATGGCATCCGACGACATTGCACCCGCCCCAAGCGCTGCCGCGAGTACGTTTTCAGTGCGAAATACAGCGGCAAGAGCGAGCGCAGTCGAGACCTGGGTACCGTTTAATAGCGCAAGTCCCTCTTTCGGCGCGAGCGTAACAGGCTCGATTCCCGCCTCCTTTAGTGCGACATGCGCCGGCACAATCGTGCCGTTGACGCGCGCCTCGCCGATTCCGATCAGGACGCCGGCCATGTGCGCAAGTGGCGCGAGGTCTCCTGATGCGCCCACCGATCCCTGTGCAGGTATGCGCGGATAAATATTGTGGTTAATCATCGCGCAGAGCGCTTCGATGAGCTCGAGTCGAACCCCGGAATATCCCTCTGCAAGCGCGATGACCTTGATGAGCATCACAAGACGCACGATGTCGTCATCAAAATCATCACCAACACCGACCGCATGTGAAAGAATGAGGTTTACCTGTAATTTCGCGAGATCGTCATCGCTGACTCGCAGCTGTGCGAGCTGACCGAAACCCGTATTCACGCCATAAACCTTGTCCCCGCCTGCAACGACATCAGCGATCAGTTCTTGCGATTCAGCCACGCGGCGGCACGCATTTGGCCCCAGCGTCACGGTCACCGAATGTCGCCATACTTCACGCAATTCGGCCAGACCCACGGATTGATCGTCGACCCTCAACTTCATGACGATGCTCCTGTGCTGAGCATCGGAAGATTCAAGCCATGCTCGCGCGCGCAATCGATAGCCTCTTCGTATCCTGCATCGGCGTGTCGCATCACGCCGGTTCCCGGATCGTTCCACAACACGCGTTCGATGCGGCGGTCGGCATCATCCGAGCCATCGCACACGATGACGAGCCCGGCATGCTGTGAATATCCCATGCCAACGCCACCACCATGATGAATTGACACCCAGGTCGCACCGCCGGCTGTACTCAGCAACGCATTGAGCAATGGCCAGTCCGACACGGCATCGGAACCATCTCTCATTGCTTCGGTCTCGCGATTCGGACTCGCCACGGAACCACCGTCGAGATGATCCCTGCCGATGACGATGGGCGCCTCAAGTTCACCGCTACGAACCATTGCGTTGAACGCCAGGCCGAGGCGGTGCCGCTGTCCAAGCCCGACCCAGCATATTCGTGCGGGCATTCCCTGAAACTTAATCATCTTGCGCGCCGAATCCAGCCAGTTATGCAGATGCACATCATCAGGAATAAGTTCTTTGACCTTGGCATCGGTCTTATATATATCCTCGGGGTCGCCCGAAAGCGCCGCCCAGCGAAATGGGCCGATGCCGCGGCAGAATAACGGCCGAACATACGCCGGCACGAAGCCCGGAAAGTCGAACGCATTTTCGACACCCTCATGCAATGCCTCCTGCCGAATATTATTGCCGTAGTCGAATGTCGGTATTCCGGCGTTGTGAAAGTCGAGCATCGCGCGCACATGTACGGCCATCGATTTTCTCGCGGCTGCAGCAACAGCATCCGGATCACTGCTGCGACGTTCCTGCCACTCATCGACACTCCAGCCGATGGGCAGATAACCGTTCGCCGGATCGTGGGCTGAAGTCTGGTCCGTTACTGCATCCGGCCGCACGCCGCGATTGACCATCTCCGGAAGCAGGTCCGCTGCATTGCCAAGCAAACCCACGCTGATCGGCTTACGATCCTCGACCGAGGCCGCAATAACCGCGAGTGCCTCATCGAGTGTTTCGGCACGCACGTCGAGGAAGCCGGTTTCAAGTCGCTTATCGATACGGTCCGACTGGCATTCGATTGCCAGCATTGATGCGCCCGCCATCGTTGCGGCGAGCGGTTGCGCGCCACCCATACCACCGAGGCCGGCAGTCAGGATCCAGCGGCCAGCGAGGTCACTGTCATAGTGTTGCCGGCCCATTTCGACGAATGTTTCGTAGGTGCCCTGCACGATCCCCTGACTACCGATGTAAATCCAGGAGCCGGCCGTCATCTGACCGAACATCATCAGGCCCTTCCTGTCGAGCTCGCGAAAGTGCTCCCAGTTCGCCCAGGCCGGTACGAGGTTCGAATTCGCAATCAGCACCCGCGGTGCATCGCTGTGTGTCCGGAACACTCCGACCGGCTTGCCCGACTGGATGAGCAGCGTCTCATCCGACTCAAGCTCTTGCAGAGATTTGACGATTGCATCGTAGGCTTCCCAGTTTCGGGCCGCCTTGCCGATGCCGCCATAGACGACCAGGTCTTCCGGGCGCTCAGCAACGTCCGGATCGAGATTGTTCATGAGCATGCGCAATGGTGCTTCAGTCAGCCAGCTCTTCGCCTGCAGAGTGGTTCCTTTCGGCGCTTTGATGATTCGCTTGTCATTCATGGTTGTAGCTTCTCCAGGTCCACGACATTGCCTGTCGTCGATTTGGGTGTCCCCGGCGGCGAGTAATGTCCGGTCAATTCATAGCGGTCGCCCGGGTGATGCAGACGCGCGAATGTCACGGGCCGCCCGTGTGACCAGGTTCGACGGATCACAACGAGGCTTGGCTCGTCAGCGGCCATTCGCAGACGCCGACGGACCGCCGCATTCGGCTGCACAGCTCGCACGACTTGCTCTGCTTCCTGCAAGGGTGAAATCTTCGTCAGGTATGCGCTCGGCGTAATGTCGCGAAAATCCTGTGACAGGCAATCCGGCGCGAAATCGGCAACGACATGCCGGTCTTCAACCTGGATCGGCATGCCATTCTCGTAATGCACAAGCAGCAAATGGAATAGATCGACGCCCTGCTCGACATGCAACGCGCGCGCAATCTTGCTTCGTGCACGCTGGCGTGATTTTCGTACCACCTCGCAGGAATGCTCATGGCCACGCCGGGTAATTTCGTCGGCAATATTGTGCACTTCAAGCACATGCGATTTCGCCCGAAAGTCGGAGACATACGTTCCCCGACCCGCCGTGCGTGTAACGTAGCCTTCGCCGGTGAGTTCGCGTAATGCACGATTGGCCGTCATACGGGAGACGTTCATCAGCTCGACAAGCTCGTTCTCGGATGGCACGCGATCGGCGGGACGAAGTTCACCACTCGATATTCGCGCAATGATCATTTCCTTGAGTTGCTGGTACCTGGGTTTTACGGTCGGGCTCATGACAAGTCTCCCAGGGTTTCGAGAGCCGCGGCGAATTGCGCGCGCGTCTGTTTCTGCTTGACATGATCGCCATCGACGACGCGCCAGTCTCCATGCACCATGACGCGCTCAATGGGAAGGCGGTATCCCGAGAATACGAGGGCGTCGAGCAAAGAGCTGTCGTCATGGCTGACGAGCATCGGGTCATCATCGTAGAGCACGACGAGATCTGCTGAAACGCCGGGACTCAGTCCTGCTGGTTTTGTTACACCAGCCTGCGCTCCACCCTCGAGTACACGTGAGAACAGCTCGCGACCAACGTGTGAGTCCCGCGTTGAAGTGACATTTCTCGACTGCGATGCAATACGCTGTCCGTACTCGAGCCATCGAAGTTCTTCGAAAGGATTGATCGACACATGACTGTCGGATCCGATCGCGATCCGTCCGTCGTGAGCAAGAAAGCTCTGCAACGGAAACAGGCCGTCCCCAAGGTTAGCCTCGGTGCTCGGGCACAAACATACAACCGCGCCGGTTTTTGCAAGGCTCTCGGTTTCCTCGGCATCCATATGTGTCGCATGCACCAGGCACCATCGTTCATCAACGTCATAGTTCTCGAGCAGCCAGCGGACGGGACGACGTCCATTCGCTGCCATGCATTGCTCCACTTCGCGCAGTTGTTCAGCAATGTGCAGGTGCATCGGGATGTTTTCCGCTTGCGCAACAGCGACGATTTTCCGCAGAGATTCACCACTGACCGCACGCAAACTATGTGCGCCTATACCTACGTTCATTCGATCCGACTGGTGTTCAATTGCGCGCGCATGGTGTGCGAGAAAACTGTCAATGTCGAGCGCAAACAACTTCTGATGACCTTCAGGCTGCGGCTGATCGAAGCCGCCCCGCTCGTATAAGACCGGAACGTAGGTCATGCGGATACCGCTTTGTGACGCAGCCTCGCGAATAGCATTGAACATTTCGTCGTCGCTATGATCGGCACCGCTATGCCTGTGCAGGTAATGAAATTCAGCGACAGACGTATAACCACTCTGCAGCATTTCGGAGTAGGCCTGAGATGCGATCGCAGAGAGCGATTTTGCATCAAGTTTGCCGGCAAGTTCGTACATACGCTCGCGCCAGGTCCAGAAATTATCCTCGCCTGCGGGCGAGCGTTGTTCGGTTCTGCCAGCGAGCGCACGCTGGAATGCATGGCTGTGCGCGTTGCACAGTCCCGGTATCACGATTCCGGCCACGAAATCTTCCGAATGCGGCGACACGTTTTGAGCAATGCTGTCGATCTGTCCGGCCCGGATGCCGAACCTCACATCATCAGCCCAGCCTTTTCGTAACAATGCCTTACGTGCGAAAACGTCTGTCATCGGAGAATTGCCAAGTTGTATATACAAGCTCGACCATGGTACCGTCGAATGCACACACGGAGCAATAGATGGCGAACTGGGAACTGCTGCTGACCGATGCTCGCATTGCGACGATGTGCGCCGGAAAGGCGCAATACGGAGCAATTGAAGATGGCGCCATCGCGATAAGCAACGGCTCGGTGGCGTGGATCGGATCGCGCTCGGAATTACCGCAGGAAAGCGCCGCCGAGACACGCTCACTGGCTCTCCGATGGATTACACCCGCTCTGATTGATTGCCACACCCACCTGATATTCGGTGGCAATCGCGCAGAAGAATTCGAGCAACGCTTGCAAGGTACAAGTTACGAGGAAATCGCACGAACAGGCGGCGGCATCATGTCGACAGTCTCCGCCACTCGCGCGGCAGATTTTGGTGCGCTGTACGACACCGCAATGCGTCGGCTCAACAGGTTTGCTGCTGGCGGCGTCGCAACGGTAGAAATCAAGTCCGGCTATGGCCTTGACGTCAAGAATGAACTCAAGATTCTCGCTGTTGCACGAAACCTGAAAAAGGCGTCAGCATTATCACTGCAGACCACCTTGCTTGCCGCGCACGCAGTACCTCCCGAATTTCACGGCAAAGCCGACCGCTACATCGACTTGATCTGCGAGGAACTATTGCCCGATGTCGCAGAGAATCACCTTGCTGATGCGGTCGATGCTTACTGCGCAACGATCGCATTCGATGTACCGCAGATCGCCCGGATGTTTCGCCAGGCGCAAAAGCTCGGACTTCCGGTCAAACTGCACGCGGACCAGCTGACTGATGGGGGCGGCGCGGAACTCGCCGCACATTTCAATGCTCTGTCAGCCGATCATCTCGAGTACACAACACCCGCCGGCGTCGCTGCAATGGCAAAGTCAGGCACGGTTGCCGTGCTGCTGCCCGGCGCATTTCTGACGCTCGGTGAAACGCAGCTTCCGCCGATCGAGTTGTTGCGCTCGAACAGTGTGCCGATAGCAATAGCGACAGATTGCAATCCCGGCACCTCGCCGCTGTGCTCACTTCGTGAAGCGATGGCTCTCGCCTGCCGCTTGTTTCGGTTGACGCCCGAAGAATGTCTCGCCGGCGCAACGCGTGAAGCCGCACGTGCGCTCGGACTTGCCGGCGACCGCGGCACGCTGGCCGTCGGCAAGCGTGCCGACATCGCAATTTGGGACATTGATCATCCCCGTGAACTCAGTTATTGGCTCGGCACGAATCAGTTGTCGAGCTTGTTAGTCGAAGGTCGAGATGTCAGTCTGACCGGATCGTGACTCCTCCCGCTACTGTCCAAAGGCGCCGCTTCGTCATTACGCTGGGCCTGCTCACAGGCATGGCCGCATTGACCATAGACCTGAGCTTGCCGGCCGTTCCAGCGATGGTTGAAGCGCTCTCGACCAATCTGTCGAGAGGCCAGCAGATCGTTGGCGTGTTCATGGCCGGTATGGCCTTTGGACAGATTCCGGCCGGCTTGATTTCGGACCGTGTCGGGCGGCTGCCAGTCCTTTATGTTGGCATGTCATTGTTCGCGCTCGCTGCGACTGTCGCTGCGGTTGTAAATGATATCGAGCTATTGCTCGCAGCACGGTTCATGCAGGGGTTCGGTGCCGCTTCGGCGATCGTCTTATCGCGTGCGATCGTAAGAGATATCGCCAGCGGTAAAGAGGCGGCGCGATTGATGTCGCTCATGACGATGATATTCACAGCGGCCCCGGTGATCGCACCCAGCATAGGCGCGCTGCTTGTCGCGCAATGGGGCTGGCGCGCGCCTTTCGTCGCGATCGCCGTTTTTGGCTACCTGATTCTCTTGGGTATACGCAGCAACATCACTGAGACACACAGCCCGAGTGTCGGGCAACATCCAGTACGTCAGTTGATTTCAAGTTTCGCAGAATTTTTCTCGCACCCGCAAAGTATATTTGGACTGCTGATTATCATTCTGCCGCCTGCTGGGTTTATGTCGGTCATCGCAATCTCTGCAGCGCTAGTTGTAGAAATTTACGATTACTCGATCACCACCTATGGCCTGATATTCGCGGGCGCAGGATTGTCGATACTGCTTGGCTCCGTAGTCAACCGTTTTCTCGTCGCAAGACTTGACGGCATGCAGCTAATTGGCTTGGGCGTACTATTGATGGGGATCTGTGCCGGACAATTGCTGGTCATTGCCTGGATGAACCACGCTCCGTTCGCCTGGTTGTGGAGCTGCGTCTGCACTTTTATGTTCACGATCGCAATCCTGCTGCCCAATGCGATGGTACTTGCCCTCGATCCACTACCGAAGATTGCCGGAGTGGCATCGTCGATTATCGGCACGTTACAAAACATCATGGGTGCATCGGGCGCGCTGCTTGGCGCAGTTATTTATGACGGTTCCATACGAAATTCCGTTCTTATCATGGGCTCGGTCGGCATGCTAACCGTGTGCATTTTCCTGTTGCGCTCGGTGATCGTACCCGGACCGCTTGTGCACCACCCGGATGAGCTGGCGCGTGACTGACCAGTGCCCGTAGGAGCCCGCCATGAGGGAGAGGAATATGCCGTCCGCGGTGCTGCGTGAGTCGGTGAACGCCCGAATGTATCAATCCCGCTTGACGGGGACGGTCTCCTACAGGCAGGGGCTTATGGGAGCTCGGTGAGGACGTCGTCGAGGTTTTTTCTCGACTGCACAGGCGTCACTTTCGGATAACCGTACCAGAGCATGCTGACGACGAACTCCTGATCATCGTCGATGCCGACGATGTCAAAAAACCTGGGGTCGCGCGTGATATCGCCCGTCGTCCACTTCGATCCGACACCGGCCTTCCACAGGTACAACATCAGGCTCTGAATCGCCGTGCAACAAGCGGCATAGTCTTCTCTCTGTGTCAGTTCGTCGTTCGACTTGCGGCAGGTCACAACAAGCCAACCCGGCTTCTCGGCCCAGTTTTTGGCCTTGAACTCACCGGCCTTGGCGTCTTTCTTGTCGGTGACGATAGTGCGCACGAGACCCACGCAAGCGCCGATTGCTTCTTTGCCCAGCAGATAGAATCTCCAGGGCTCAGTGACATGGTGGTTTGGTGCCCATGTCGCCGCTTCGATAGCGTCGCGAATGAGCTTTCGTGGCACGGGCGTCTGGAGGTAGAAGTTTATTGTCCGTCGACTACGGATGACTTCGCGGAATTCGCGAAGGTCCCGGGTTTTGTCGCTGGGTGCGGGCGGTTGCATTGCTTACTGCTCGTCCGCGATGCGCTGATACGCTTTGCCCAGATAGACGCCGACCACCGCCCATACAGCCGCGATTCCGACGCCGACGACCGCCACAGCACCAAGACCAAGACCAATGACGGATGTGAGCAGGGTGAACGCCCACGCCGTAATCATGTCACCACCGCGGTAAAGCACGATGTCGATAACTGGTTTTGCCTTGAATCGCGTTTCCCTGCCGACCACCGTGAATAGCATCTCACGACCCGGCCTCGTGATCGCGTAATTTCCCGCACGTCGCGCAACCTGCAGCCCGGCAACGACCGCAATGACGGGTGAAAATGCGATCACGAGCATACCGAGAGCCAATAAGGCTGGGATCAGCGCCAGCGTTGTCGCCATACCAAATCGCGTTGTTATGCGGCTCGTGACGAACATCGCTGTCAAAATAGCCAGAGAATTTACGGCAAAATCGATGTACGCGTAGATCTGCGTTCGTTCTTCGCGCGTAAAAATCTCGAGCAGATTCTTCAATTCAAAGTACACAAAGGAGCTAATCGCGACATACAACAGAATGAAACAACCGATGCCGATCAGATACGGGCTCTTAAAAAACAATGAAAACCCGGCAAACGGATTTTTGCCAATTGCCTGTTGCGCACTCAGATCGACACTGAGGTCTGCATTTCCCAGCGTGGTTCGTTTGAGCCGTTCAAGTATCAGAATAATCGGTACGGGTATCAGTAGCATTGTTGCCGACACAAGCATCAACGCATCTGTGCCAACGCGGGCAACGAGCACGGCCGTCAGCAACGGACCAATTATTGCGCCGACGCTTGCGCCCGTCGCAATGATGCCGAATAAGCGCGGCGCCTGGTCCTTGTTGAACAGGTCCGACATGAAGCTCCAGAAGACTGAGAGGTGAAACAGACTAAATACGCTGAGCCAGATGTAGAAACCCTTGTCGACAAGCACCGGATCCGTGATGAACGTCGAACCGAAATAGAATACGAAAAACGACAGTGCGAAAAACACGTACACACCAGGCACCAGCAAGCGGAACCGAACATATGAAATGGCTGCACCGTAAACACTGACAGCAATCAGGCTGAGAAAAAACGTCATGGTCCAGAGAAGACTGAGCTCGGCATCGCTCCAGTCGCTCACCATTGCGTCGCGGACCGGTCGCATAATGAAGTAAGCAGTCATCAACACAAATACGAACAGGAATGACAGCAGCGTCGCATGCAGTTCGTTGGCTTCGACCTTCGTCGTCGCTTTGATGATTCGTGTCAGGGGATTACGACGATCGGCATCGCCCATTTTGTCGCTCTCCTGTTGCCAAGCAAACGTCGCCCGGGAAAGTGGTTCTGCTCAGTCGAGGCCGAGCTCAAAGCCCGCCTCGAGTTCTTTTTTTGAATAGGCGCGGAACGCGATCATGGTCTCAGTCTCAACGATTCCCTCGAGGTGACGCATTTTGTCGGTGATAACGTCCGCCAGGTCATCATTTCGCGCGACTTTGACAATTCCAACCAGATCGTAGCGACCTGCAACTGAAAATACTTCCTGAACGCCATCCATTTCCGCAATCTGATTCGCCAGACCGGAAATACGGTTGGTCTTCGCCTTGATTAAAACAATTGCCGTTACCATCGGTGTCTCCGCGCCGTAATGTGCCGGTCCGCGAAGCGTATCATCACCGATAGCCCTACTGCACGATCTTGGTGGCAACCGCAAGCAACTCTTGGGCCGGCAGGCGCACTTTGTAATCTGCTTCGATGAACGCAAAGGCAATAAGGCCGTCTTGATCGATCGCAAAAACTGCGGGTACAGGCAGAATTCCGTGGCGGAGCATCGATGAGTCGGCGATGTCCTGACCTTTCATGCGACGGCGATCAATCGTCCGGTCGGACGCCCTGTACGCGATACCAAAGGCCATCGCGGCCTGAGCATTGGCGTCCGAAAGAATCTGGTAGTCCAGCCCGTCAATATTCTCTTGCGTGTCACTTCCCAGGCTCTGATACAACAATTCAGGGCGGTCACCGCTGAGAAACAGGATGTCGACGCCCAGCGCACGAATCTGCGGGATGACAGTGCGCAATTCCGACAGGTGCATATTGCAATACGGACACCAGCCACCGCGGAATGTAATCACCAGCACCGGGCGCTCCAGACTTTGGGGATCAAAAACCAAGGGTTTCTGGTCGACCGTCTCAACCACGAAGCGTGGCGCGCTCTGTCCGACCTGTAATGGCTCAATCGTTTGCGCCGAGTCTGCGACGGCAACATCCGCATGCCCGGATCGTATCGACAGACTGCAAAGTAAGCTCAGGAACATTGCCGACGAAACCACGCTGACAATTGTCGAACTCGGATCGAAACGGCCGAAATAAAGCTTCCACATCAGGAACTAACTCCAGATTGACTATCAATCAGGACCGGTGCGGTCGTGGATATATTACAACGCCTTTTCGAGGCGGTCATCGCTGCGAATTTTGGGCGCTCCGCGGCATCGTGCTTTGGCACGATACATTGCCTGGTCGGCTTCGCGCATCAATCCCGTGAGCGTATTGGCGTTTTTGGGATACAAGGCAAGACCAATGCTGGCGGTGCACTTGAGCGTGTTTGCGCCTATTACATACGGCTTCTCGAGCGCATTCGTCAGGCGTTTCGCCAGCTTGTCTGCGACGCTGGACGACACATCGGGTACCAGAGCCACGAATTCGTCGCCACCAGGACGGCCGATAATGTCGCAGGATCGCAAACTCTTGCGCAGTCGCATGGCAGCGATCGTCAGCAACTGATCGCCGATTTCGTGCCCGCAGTTGTCATTGATTTGCTTGAAGTCGTCCAGATCAATGTACAACAGCGCGCCCGTCGCATCGTCTGCACTGTCGGTGAGTCGTTTCGAGGCGTCCCGCTCGAAACCACGACGATTCAAAACACCGGTCAACGGATCGGAACGAGCGATCGATTCCATGTGTTGTTCTTTCGCTTTGCCATCCGTGATATCTACAAACGTTATCGCAATATCGTTGCCAAATGGCTCGCAAATCATACGCAACCATTTTGTCGAGCCATTCGACTGATGCTGTACCTCGGTATCGATGCCGTCACCGGCTAGAGTGGCTTTGCAAAAATCTTCGGTGACGCCATCGGCGTCAGCTGATGACATCGCATTGGTCGCGGTCCTGATAATTTTTTCGCCGAGACTGCCAATCAGGTCGTCACGCTCGATGCTCAGGAAGCGACCGGCAGCGGAATTGGCGAATATACAGCGCAATTCCCTGTCGCCGCCTTCCTCGTCCACCGCCCAGCGCAACCTGACGATACCGTTCATAGAGTGATCAATCAGCGTACGCAACAGTTTTTCGCTGGCGCGCACCTCAGCCTGCGCTTTTTCGACATCACTCACATCTCGGAACATCAGGACCTTGCCTTGTGATATTGAAGAACGGCTCGACGTCATTGGTGACACCTGAACGTGCAGAAAACGTCCCGTCGCCGTCATCATCTTGCGCGGCTCGCCGGTCTCCAGCGCCTCGAAGACCTCAGGCGAGTCGTCGCCAAGCACCTTGATTAACGGCTGGTACAATGCGGTCGTCTCAGAAATGTCCAGCAACTTTTCGGCGCGGGGATTGAGACCTATGATTCGACCCTGGTCATCCACGACGACGACTGGATCCTGCATGTTTTGAAACACCGTCTCGTATGCTAATGGCGAGAACTCGATAATCTGCTCGGCGAGGATCAACCAGGCGTAGAACGGCAGCATCAGCGTGAAGACAAATGGCACGAAGGAAACCGTATCGGGACCGATGCCGAAGTCATAAGCCGCAGTCGCAGCCACAGGCGCCAAACACGCAGCGATCACCAGGAAAATGCTGCGACGATGAGCTCGCGCTACGGCGGAGCTATGAGAAATGAGAGCCAGCAATGACGCACCAATCAAAGCGTAACTGTATGGCCCATGCACGAACAGGAACCAGGGTCCCCACTGCTCTGGGCGCGTCAGGAAATCACCCGTCTCATCGGCGATCGGCAGATACCACATGAATTCGTGATGCACATTCGTCGCGGCAAGCGCTACCGATACGATTGGAATGAGGATCAACACGGCAATGCGACGCACTGACGTAACCCGCCCTGTGAACTCGCGAAAACAAGAATATGCCGCAATCGGCAGGAATGCCGTGCCGATATAGTGGCCTGTGCGTCCGATCGTAAATACGAAAAACGATGTCGATAGCATTTCTATCGCACCACCGAGTACCCACAGGGAAATGATGATGAATATGACGCCGATCGACGCCGTGCCTATGTCTCGTTTTCCCGCAACCAGCCGCAGACCCAATGCCAGATAACCGGCAGCGCTGAGAATGAGCAGCACCGCAAGCGCGAACCCCATGTTCATGAATACTTTGCCCGCTTTAACGAAATCTGGCTCATGGTAAGCCGCCAAATCGCTGATTACCGGGAACTGCTCCACAGCTTTGAGTGGAAATCCCGGAACACCTGCCCCTAAATTACCCGGGTAAGGTCTCGACATTGACGAAATTGAAGAAATGCTCGACGCGGGCGGATCCGACCCCTACAACACGGGCTGACTAACGACGACAGGCCTGCAAGATACTGTCGGTAAACGGTCTCCTTGTCATCGAATCGAGGCATGCAAGAAAGTGTTCCACGCTGCGTTCGCTCTGTAGGTACGCTTGTACATACGGATCATTCTCGCCGCGAATCGCACGACGCCAATGCTCGATCGTAATGGATGCCGCAAGGCGCGTACGCACGAGGTCGAATAACAATTCGAGTTCAACGGCCTCCAGCGTCGTAACTTTGTCGAATCCTGCGACAAACGGAGCGATGAGCGCTGGCGGGTCTTCTTTAACCCGCAAATATGAAGCAGCGATCGCAACTTCGAAGATCATCGGACCATGCACGATGTCACCAAAATCGATCACCCCTGCAATCGAATCTGGACATGTCTGTGCGACAAGCACGTTGTCAGGATTCAGATCACCGTGAATGACCTGCGACCGAAGTGATGAATGCATGGGTAATACATTGCGCTCAAAATCATCGAGACAGGTGCCGACCATATTGCGTAAATCAATGTTCGCGATATTTGCGAGGAGATCGCGAAGTTCAGTTGCGCGCTGCATGTGCCACAGTAATAAATGCTGATCAGCATCATGTTCAAATCCAAGCAGCGAGTTGTCTAGCGCGGCGGCGCTCGCGCCTAGGTCTGCCGCAAGTCTGGCGTTTGGCTCGACTGTAGAGAATGGAATGCCCGGCACATAACTGACGATCCGGCATACACACTCGCCGCTGCCGTCACCAATTTTCGTCGCAACGGCCCCAGCTACCGTTCTGATAATGCGCGGTGTGGCGACCGGGCAACCAGCGTTTTCAATGTGCAATAAGGTCTGGATCTGAAAATCGGTAACATCTTCGGGCTCAGCCGCGTTGGCAATCTTGAACACGTAGCATCGCCCATCATTGTTCTTAACGCGAAAGTTCTGGTCACGCTCGCTGACCAAGGCTCGAAGTTCGCCATCCAAATCATACTGTTCCTGCAGTACAGATCGAACGTCGGCCGCACTGAACTGCGGTCGCGACGCGATCTCGATGGACGATTCCCGTTTTTCAGTACCCTGGTTATTGCGGCTCATTTTTCGAATAGTCCGATTACTTTCTCTTTATTTAACAAAGGTTTAAGGTCTTCTCGATCCATTGAATTCGCGCGCAGCAATCACGCGATTCCAGCTGATGCCGCCATGGCGAGCATCAAGGCATGCAAAACAGTTCCTGGAAATGACGATTGGTTCCGGCTTCCTTTCAACATAATCGTTCATAGTTCAAATCCGATGAAACGTATAGCGCACATCGTTCAGTCGTCGGTGCCGTGTACTGCTGTCCAATTTCGCAAGACGGCCTACGGCAAACAGGACATTCGCAGTTTCCTGCGTGACGTACTCGCCATCGCGAACGCGTCAATCGAGGGTGCGCGCTATATCGTCACAGGCGTCGAATTTGACGACCGGGGTCGCAAGAAATTGTTTTCTATCGACTCGGTTGACTTTTCAGGTAAACCAGCCTATCAGGCTCTTGCCAATGATCATATCGAACCGCCAATTCGCATTCGCTATCAACCCGTAACCGTTGCTGGCGAGCGCGTGGGTGTATTCGAAATAGGCGACTGCCAGGACCGCCCCTACATGATGCGCGTGGATCATTCGGAGAAGTTGCGGCGTGGCGATTCATACGTTCGCATTAACGACTCCATCGTCAAGATGGGTCGAAGTCAGTTGCAGGCATTATTTGAACAAAAGTTCAGAGACTCAATATCGGCGGCCAATATCGAAGTCGGGTTTCCGGGCGAGATCATTCACAAAGACATGAAGATTTCGACATGCAGTTTCGCCACGCTACCGTCGGTTATTGCCAGCACCAAGCTAACCGAACTAATCGATGCAAAAGCCCGCATCAAGATGACGGCGACGAACACGATCATTGCCCGCCTGACGCACGCTCGTCTCTTCGGCTCCGACAGCCCCTACGAAGAACGATCAACAGAAGAAATCGTTTCGGAGATGAGGCAACTCGAACGGCAGTACGTTGATTATGACAATCACTTTTTGTTTGAAGAACACCGCAGTGATGTGCAAATCGTCATTTACAACCAGGGAGATGAGCCGCTCCACGATGCGTCTATGTCGCTGACTATGCCCGTTCACGATGCCTTACGCGTAGCCACCTGTTTGCCGAAAATCCCCCGCGACAATAAATTCACCGCACGCACGCCGGGCGAACAATCCGACTACCCGGCTGTCAGCCTGCACAACGACGCTATCAAGATATCGAGCCAACTCGGTGATATTCAGCCGGGCGAACCGGTCGATGCATTCCGGATACCGCTTAGAATCTGTATTGGCGACAATCTCAAGGGACGCCGGATAGGCATTCAATATTCGTTGTTCGCACATAACCTCAGGACGCCCGCGAAAGGCAAACTGCGGATACAGCTTTAGGGAGCCTCAGGCTGTTGCGGCGGACGTTTTTGCGCCCTCGATAATCTTCGCAATTTCCGGGCGCTTGACTAGCAGTTCATCGGGCGTCAATGCATCGAGTTCGTGTGGAAACACCAGCCATTGCGCAGTCTCGTGAATGAAATAGTCGGGCACAATATCAGTCTCATTGCGGCTTGGTTTGTACCATGGCACGGCAATGCGTAAATCTTCGGGTGTGTTGTCCCGCGCCCGTTTCGTCAATTCCTCGATGACCGCGGCAATGGTATTTCCCGTATCGAATACATCGTCGACTATGAGTACGCGATCGTCATGGCAGATTTTCTTGATGATGTAGTTAAGCCCGTGAACTGCGACCGCGCCTCGCTCATCAACTCCGACATATGACGAGGTCCGAATCGCGATGTGATCCGATTCCACACCGCAATAATCGAGAATCTCCTGCACCGCCATGCCTACCGGTGTACCACCACGCCAGATAGCGATGATCATCGTCGGCTTGAAGCCACTTTCGAGGACCATGAGTCCAAGTCTGAACGAGTCTTCAAGCAAATCCTGGGCCGAGAGTACGATCTTGTCCATATCTCTTGTATGCGGGATTGTGGCTATCGTTATAATGCGTGACCGGATTCTACCCCACCGCAGGCCCGCAAAAAACAATGAACAAACGATTCATCGGCGCCGATGATTTCCTCAGAGATTCCTTCCAGCTCGCGGCCAGTATCTGCGAAGCCGGGTTTCGACCCGATTTTCTCGTCGGACTCTGGCGCGGCGGCAGCGCTGTCGGCATCGCTGTGCAGGAGGGGCTGGATTATCTGGGCATTAAAACCGACCACATTGCGATCCGCACCTCATACAGAGGCGCTCCCAGCTATTCGGAGATGGTGAACAAAGCAGACTCGATCCGCGTGCATGGTCTGCAATATCTGCTCGAGAACCTGTGTTCGCATCATTCACTGTTGATTGTCGACGATGTCTACAGTACGGGTTCGAGCGTGCGTGCCGTTATCGAACAGCTTGCGAAAAAGACACGACGAAATTTACCGCAGGACATTCGTATCGCCACTGTCTGGTATCGGCCCTCCAACAAGACCCTGCGTGTTCCCGACTACTATGTCCATGAGACCGACGATTGGCTTGTGCTTCCCTATGAGCTGACAGGATTGTCACTCGACGAGTTGCGTGAGCATCGACCTGAACTCAAGACCATCATCGATCGACTTGAACCATTGCTCGCGTCTGCGACGCCCTGACTGGTGAAATATCCGGGCTAAGGTCAACGATCGCCGGCGAGCCGTCCCTGCAAATACGTCGCTCCGATGTTGCGATCATCTCCCAGAAATATCAGCGAGAACAGCAACTCGTCGTGTGATGTCGTTGCCTGCGCCCGCCTCGCAGCAATGCTCGAGCCAGCTGCATCGAGTACGACAAAGTCTGCTTCCTTGCCGGCCTCGAGATTGCCTATGCGATCGTCGAGACCCAGCGCTCGCGCTGCACCGAGTGTGGCCAGGTAAAGCGCACGACTTGCGGGCAGCGTCTGCCCTTGTAGCTGCAAGACCTTGTACGCCTCGCTCATCGTCTTCAGTAACGAAAGGCTGGTGCCGCCACCAACATCGGTCGCAAGACCAACGGCGATACCGGCAGACGACATCGTTCGCAGGTCAAACAGTCCACTGCCCAGAAACAGGTTTGACGTTGGGCAAAAAGCTGCAGCCGCGCCCTTCTCAGCCATCAAGACCCGATCTGTCTCGTCGAGATAGAGACAATGGGCGAACATCGAGCGTTCACGCAACAAACCAAAACGGTCATAGACATCCAGGTAGCTGCGACTCTGCGGAAACAGCCTCTCGATTTCGCGAATTTCGTCGGTATTTTCGGCGAGGTGCGTGTGCACCCATGTGTCGGGGTATTCGGACGCGAGCCGACCCGCCGCCTCGAGTTGCTCTTCACTTGAGGTCAATGCGAAACGTGGCGTGATGGCGTATCCGAGCCGGCCCTGACCGTGCCAGCGCTCAATCAATTCCTTGCTATCGGTATACGCCGACTCAGGGTCGTCGCGCAGATTGTCAGGACACAGACGATCCATCAGCACTTTGCCGGCGATCAGGCGCATATTGCGTTCGGCGGCAGCTTCGAAAATGGCATCGACCGATTGCGGGAAGACGGTGGCAAACACCAGCGCCGTCGTCGTGCCATTGCGCAACAGTTCGTCGAGAAACGCTCCCGCCACGGACGCACTATGATCCTTGTCCGCAAATCGCGCCTCTTCGGCGTACGCGTAACGAATGAGCCAGTCCAGCAACTGTCCGCCGTGGGACGCGATGATGTCGAGCTGAGAATAATGTACATGGCAGTCGATCAAACCAGGAATAATCAGTTTGCCGCGGTAATCCTCGACCGACGTATCGTCGCGTAGCCCCGGCAACAACTGGTCCGCAGGGCCTAGTTCTGCCACTACGCCATTTTCGACAACGAGCAGTCCATCGTCGAGGTAGGCGCAAGCCGAATCCCGACCCTCTTCGCCCGGGTCTTCGAGACAATGATAAATCGATGCCCGAAACGCCTGTTGCATTACCAGGCCTCGGCCACGGTGACGGCCTCTTCGAGGCTGTGCTCGTCACAATCAGGCGCATCCCCTGCCCTGTCGATGACGAGAAACTCCTGGCCTGCCTCGAAGGCGATCAATGGCATGTGCCAGGTTCCGCGACGGTAATTGACGCCCTGACGCCCATTGGTCACGAATGCGCGCAGATCCGCCGCCTCGACGCTTTCCTCGGGCGGCGCTACAACAACGACGAAACGGCATGGCGTCAGTGGCACAAACGCCTGGCTACCGAGCGCATGTCGTTCGACCATGTCGAATCGATACGGCAGTGATGTCGCAATGCGGCAGCGTACGATGCTGATGGCAACACGGCCAGTGCCATCTGTCTCAGCCGTACCCAGATCGTTGAAGCGGTCGAAATTCGCGGCATTCATTGCGGTCGCGCGATCAACCAGCGTCTCAATAACCTCGCCGTATGGCGCGAATCGTTCACGGGTCAGCGGCTGTGGCTGCAGCATGATCAAGATCTTCACTCCTCGCGAAGGGGCCGCCCATAAAGGCGCAGGCGGCTGACCCCGCCGTCGGGATAAATTGCCATGCGCACATGGCTCACGGCACCAATGTCTTCAAGCTCGAACTCGTGCTGCCTGTCCATCTCGAGCTTTGTATCGGGCAATAGAGATCGCCATTGCTTACTGTCAACGCTCACATCACCATCGAACAGTGCGGCTTCCAGAGATACTCGATCCGGGTAATTGCCTTTGAAATGTGCCGTGTCTATCTCGACACTCTTTATTATCCCTACATGACCCAATGCAAGAATGACCCAGTCATTTCCCGGCCCTCGGCGACGAGCCGTCTCCCAACCGTCACCCATATTGACGCCTCGTCCGGCCACATTGAGGTTGTGCATGCTGCCGAAATGCTCGTCGCTGCAGGAAATTGCGCGACCGCCGTTTTCGAGCGCGACGAGATCGATCACATCGTCGGTTGATGCCAGGGCGGGTCTTACCTCACCGTATATTCGGAGTCGTGCCAGACCGCCGTCGGGAAAAATATTGAGGCGCAGGTGAGTCCAGACCGACTCATTGTCGATGGTCAGGAAATGATGCTGGTCGCCGTGCAACCCGGTCTTCGGCAATAGCTCAGTCCACTCGCCGGCAGGCACATCATCGTCGCTGACACAGGCATCGATCGAAGCCTCAGGCGGAAAATTGCCTGTAAAGTAACTAGTGTCCATATCGACGCCATGCACTACGCCGGGTATGCCCAAGCGGATGATGCAATGGTCATTTCCGGGTGTGCGTTTGCGCCGACTTTCCCAGCCATCCATCCATTTGCCGTGGTCGTCGTACTTGTCGTCGATGAACACAGGCGAACTGGCATCGATGAGCCGTTCTTTTGCGGCAAAGAATTCGTCCGTTGCATAGGTCACCCGCGACCCCAGCCGCGGCTGCTCAAGCTGAATCCATTCGTGGAAAGGGCGCTGCGCTTCTGTCATTAGTCGCCCATCGCTCGCAGGCGTAAACGTGCGATATTGTGAATCTCGCTTAACGCCGTTTCAAATTCAATCTCATGATCGTTGCCAAGCCTGTTTTCGAATGCCGCAAGTATCTCCGCTCGGCTGCTGTGACGAACCGCCATCACGAACGGGAAACCAAATTTCTCATGGTATTTGTTATTCAAGATCTGGAATTTCTCATATTCATCGGCAGAGCAATGATCAAGCCCTGCGCTTGACTGTTCGTCACTCGAGTTCTCGGTAAGTACCCCCGCGACCTGCGCTTTGCATGCGAGATCCGGATGCGCCCGAATCAATGCCAGCTGTCGCTCGTTCGATGCATTGTCGACGCAGTCAGCCATGATGTTCGCAATAGTTTCGATATCGTCGAGACCGGCTAATTGCGACGCCGTTTGTTTCGCTACCCAGGACGAATGTTCATAGATGCCGCCAAAGCGCGCTACTATTTCTATTGCCGATGCTGTTTCTGATGGTGCCGGCATCAGGACTCCGCAGGATGAAGTTCACGCCAGTGATCGGCGATATCGATTCGTCGAGCAACCCAGACCTTGTCGTGCTCGGCAACATGGTCGAGAAACCGGGCAAGGGCAGCCGCGCGCCCGGGCCGTCCGGCCAGTCGGCAATGCAGGCCGACCGACATCATTCGTGATCCCTCGGCGTACAGAACATCGAAAGTGTCCTTCAGGTAGTCAAGAAACTGCTGGCCCGAATTAAAACCCTGTGCCGAGACAAAGCGCATGTCATTGGCGTCCAGCGTATACGGCACCATGAGTTGCGGTGTCTCGAATGAGCGGTCCCAATACGGCAGATCGTCCGAGTAACAGTCCGCGTTGTAGCTAAAGCCGCCCTCCTCGGCGACGAGCCCGTGGCTTCGCGGGCTGCAACGCCCCAGGTACCAGCCGCGCGGCCTTGTGCCGGTTACGCGCGTATGAATGTCGATCGCCTTGTTAAGGTGCGCGCGCTCGGTGTCAATATCCACAAATTGATAATCGATCCAGCGATAGCCATGACATGCGATCTCCCATTCGGCCGTTCGCATCGCCTTGACGGCATCGGGATTTCGTTCCAGCGCCATCGCAACACCGAATACGGTTACAGGCAGTTCACGCTCACTGAACAGTCGATGCAAGCGCCAGAATCCCGCGCGTGAACCGTACTCATACAGCGACTCCATGCTCATGTGCCGTTGATTCTCGATGGGCACCGCGCCGACGATCTCGGAGAGGAACGCCTCCGAAGCCGAATCGCCATGCAGGACACAATTCTCTGCGCCTTCTTCATAATTGATCACAAACTGCAGGGCAATACGTGCGTCGCCGGGCCAATTCGCCTCCGGCGGGTGCGCACCATAGCCACGCAGGTCTCTTGGATAATTATTTCCGGCCATCAGTTGCCCACGGTGGCCTGATACCAGCGGTCAAGCAACTCTCGTTCCTGCTCACTGATACCGGTCAGGTTGCCAATCGGCATGACCCGGGTCACTACTGTTTGCTGGTGGATGCGTTGGGCCTCGGCGACGATTTGTGCATCGGTATCCAGAACAACGCCGGAAGGTGCTGCGGGAAATGCCGAATGCGTTGGCGTACTCGAGTGACAGGTCGTACAGCGATCGTGAACGATCGTCCGGACATCGTTAAAGACGACAGCTTCACCAGACGCCGCGCTCGCCCTTGGCGTTACGAGTGCTGCAACGCCGGCAAGCAAGACGAATGCGATGATAATCGGCACGGGCGATGCCTCGCCTTTATGGCGCGCAACAAAGTAAACACGAATCAATGCACCAGCGAGTGCGATCGCGATAAGGATCGCCCAGTTGTATTCATGATTGTATGTCATCGCATAATGGTTGCTTGTCATGACAAACAGGACCGGCAGCGTAAAGTAGGTGTTGTGCACCGACCTCTGTTTGGCGCTATTGCCCAGCCCAGGGTCGGGTGTCTCTCCCCGCCTCGCCGCATCGACCATCTTTCGTTGCCCCGGAATGATCACAAAGAATACGTTCGCGACCATGATTGTGCCGAGCACGACGCCGAAATGAATGTAGGCACCGCGACCACTGAACAGTTGGCACAAACTCCAGGCAAGCAGAGACACAAGTACGAACAACACGGCGCCAAACGCTTTTTCGTTAGCGCCGAGAGACGACTTGCACAGCAGATCATAAATAATCCACCCACCAACAATAAACGCTGCGGCAATCGCGATTGCAGTCGGCGGCGACAGCTCGGCTATCGTAGCGTCAATCAGGTAGACCTCGGCGCCGTACCAATAAATGAGAACCAGCAGGAACATGCCCGTCATCCAGGTCCAATAAGCCTCCCACTTGAACCAGTGCAAAGTCTCGGGAACGACACGCGGTGCGGTACGATATTTCTGCGCGTGGTAAAAGCCTCCGCCATGTACAGACCAGACTTCACCGCCGACGCCCTTCTCTGCGTCGGACGGCAGCTGCGGTCCCTCGAGATGATTGTCCAGCCAGATGAAATAAAAGGACGAACCAATCCACGCGATGCCGGTGATGAAATGCGCCCAGCGCGCGAGCAAATTGAGCCAGTCGAAAATGTAGGCTTCCATACTAATTAATTTTATTGAGTGGATGGACGTTGGCAGGATACAGCGTGCCGGCTCCACGCACTGCACGATCGTAGGCCTGCAGAACTTCGGCTGCAGCTGCGATTGCGATCTCAGCCGGCTTCTTGCCACTGATGCCATCGACGCCGATCGGGCATATCAACTGGTCAATGATCTCCTGCCGCATTCCCTGAGATCGATAACGTTTTTCGAAGCGTCGCCGTTTTGATCGCGAACCAATCAGACCACAATACGCGGCGTCTCCACGTCGCAGGATCCGATCGCAGATTTCGAAGTCGAGCGCGTGACTGTGGGTCATGACAAGGTAGCAACTGTTCGCCGGCATCGCCGCGACCTCGAGTGATGGATCCGCACTCTCGATCGTCCGCACATTCGATGCGGCACTGCGAAAAATGTTTCGCCGACTGTCAATCCAGCGAATATTGCTGTCGAGTGCGGACAAGGACCGCACGACCGCCGATCCAACATGCCCGGCACCGAACACCGCGATGTTCAGGTCGCTGCCGACGACGGGCTCAAGAAACCAGTCGTCATCGCATTGCGCCGACCGGGCGCTCGCGAGCTTACTGCGCGCCTGTTTAACTACGTTGCTTGCAGTGTTGCCGACCGACTGGTCAAACGTGCTTGCAGCCGTGACGACAAATTTACTGGTATTGTCACGCAGGCCTGTGCAGATAACAGCGGGCTCGCGTTGTCCGTGCAGGGTCCTGAGATCGCGCAGCCAGCCCGGCAAACCACTTGCCATCGGTTCGAACAGTACGTCCACAACACCACCACAGCACTGGCCCATCGACGTGCCAAGTGGAAAAGTCCGCATGACCCGGCTTTCGTCATCGCCGAGCATGTCGCACGCAATGCGAGTGCATTGGTATTCGAGCTGGCCGCCGCCGATCGTGCCAAGGGTCTCTGCGGCCGTCACGATCATCTTCGCGCCGACTTCACGCGGCGCAGACCCCCGAATGCCGGCAACCGTTACAACAACGACGCGTTCGCCGGCGGCCGTCAGATCGGAAAGTTCGTCGATCCACTCGTTCATGAGTTGCGGCCCTCGACCGCCCGCAAAACCGACTCTGGCGTTGCAGGTGCCTGCAAGTCAGGCAATGGCCGGTCAGTACATGCGATGGCATCGCGGATTGCATGAAACACGGAGATACAAAGCATCAGCGGCGGCTCGCCGACAGCTTTCGACCGGTAGATCGTATCCTCTCGATTCGCTGCGTTGTCGAGGAGTTGCACGCGGAAGTCCGTCGGCAGATCGGAGCATGTCGGGATCTTGTAGGTGGAGGGTGCGTGAGTCTTGAGTTCGCCCGCCTCGTTCCACCACAGTTCTTCTGACGTGAGCCAGCCTACACCCTGGATAAACCCGCCTTCGACCTGGCCCATGTCGATTGCCGGGTTCAATGAGTCGCCGCAATCGTGCACGATATCTACGCGGATAACACGATGCTCGCCCGTCAATATGTCGACGACGACCTCTGACACAGCAGCCCCGTATGCAAAATAGAAAAACGGCCGACCGCTGAACGTCTCGCGATCGTAATGAATCTTGGGCGTCTTGTAGAAACCGGTTGCCGACAGAGACACACGGTCGAACCACGCGAGTTGTACAAGCTCGGCAAAACTCAACGTAGAGTCGCCGACGTGAACTTCATTCAACCGAAAGTCGATGGTGCCCTCCGCTACCGCGAAATGTCGCGCCGCGAATTCCGTGAGCCGCGCACGAATTTTAGCCGCAGCAATTTGCGCCGCCTTGCCGTTCATGTCGGACCCGCTGGATGCAGCTGTTGCCGACGCATTGGGCACCCTGCTCGTGTCCGACGCGTTTAGCCGAATGTTGTCGATACCGATGCCCAACTCGTCCGCGACAACCTGCGCAACCTTGATAAACAATCCTTGGCCCATTTCGGTGCCGCCATGATTCAGGTGCACACTGCCATCCTTGTACACATGCACGAGCGCACCGGCCTGGTTCAGGTGCGTTGCCGTGAACGAAATTCCGAACTTGACCGGAGTCAGTGCAATGCCGCGCTTCAGGACCGGGCTCGTCGCATTGAATTCCCGTATTGCCTTGCGGCGCTCGAGGTAGTCGGCATCCGCCTCGAGCTTGTCGACGATGTCATGGATGATGTTGTCTTCGATTTTTTGCTCGTACTGGGTGACATCGCGTTCGCCGATGCCATAGAAGTTTCGCCTGCGAACTTCAAGCGGGTCCATGCCGAGCGTACGAGCAATATCGTCGATGGCATATTCGATCGCGAACATGCCCTGTGGGCCGCCGAAGCCACGAAACGCAGTATTCGATACAGTATTTGTCTTGCAGCGGTGCGACAGTATGTGAACGTTTTCGAGGTAGTAGGCGTTATCGCAATGGAACATTGTGCGATCGTTGACCGGCCCCGACAGGTCAGCCGAGATGCCACAACGCGATGCAAACATGAAATCGATACCCTGAATGCGACCCGTGTCGTCGAAGCCAACGTCATAGTCAATGACAAAATCATGCCGTTTCCCCGTCATGATCATGTCGACGTCACGATCCAGCCGCAGCTTGCAAGCACGGCCTGTCTTGACAGCCACGACCGCAGCAATGCAGGCAATGGTTGCGGCCTGGCTTTCCTTGCCGCCAAATGCCCCACCCATGCGCCTGCAGATGCACACAATATCCTTTGCCGGCCGATCGATCGCATGCGCGACGAGATGTTGCACTTCATCGGGGTGCTGCGTTGAACTGTAAACGAGCAGGCCACCGTCTTCCTCGGGTATCGCCATCGCGATATGGCCTTCAAGATAAAACTGATCCTGACCGCCCAGATTGAGTCTGCGCTGCAGACGATGCGGCGCTTCGGCCAGCGCCTTTTTCGGATCGCCACGTTCGATCGTTTCGCTGGGCAGGACGAACGATTCCTTTTCGACTGCGAGAATCGGGTCGAGAATCGCCTCCAGTTCTTCGTATTCGATATGTGCGAGCTCTACCGCCTTACGCGCGTCATCAACGGTTTCGGCGGCGACCGCGAATATGGCCTGTCCAGCGTATTCGACCGTATCGACTGCGAAAATGGATTCGTCGGCAATGATGGGCCCGCAGTTGTTAACGCCCGGAATATCGGCGGCGAGACAGGCATCGACTACACCGCTTGCCGCCAGCACATCGCCGAGGTCGACATTTACCAAGCGAGCATGCGCTTTCGTACTCATGCCGACCGCAACATGCAACAGATCGCGCGGCTCGGGCAAATCGTCGATATACGCCGCTGTGCCGCAGACATGCAGGTGCGCGCTGTCGTGCGGCAGCGCCTGGCCAACCGCGACACGCCTGGTCGTCGACTTAGCCCTGGCGTCCATACGCGTACACCGTTTGCTCTAACTCGCCGTGGGTCTCAAGATAGAAACGCCGCAACAGATTTTGTGCCCCGCGCAGACGATAGTCCGCCGATGCGCGCATGTCCGTTATCGGCGCGAAATCCTTTGCCAGCGCAGTTGCCGCCAACGCGATCGTATCTTCACTCCAAACTGCCCCCTCGATCACGGCTTCGCAGTGCGTTGCCCGCTTGATGGTTGTGGCAAGGCCACCGCAGGCCATGCGAAACGATGTCACGCTATCGCCGTCGAGTTCGAGGTAATAGGCCGTGCATACGGCCGAGATATCCTGATCAAACCGTTTGGACAATTTGTGGCTGCGCAGGACCGTGCCCTGCCTGGGCAGAGGTATACGAATCCTTTCGACGAACTCTCCTGACTTGAGATCTTTGACCTCGTAATCAATGTAAAAATCTTCGAGGGCAATCTCGCGGCTACCCTGAATCGAACGCAGCACAAGCGTGGTTCCCGCCACCATGAGCGCCGGCATCGAATCACCAATCGGCGAACCGTTGGCGATATTGCCGCCGAGCGTAGCGGCGTTGCGAATTGGCGGTGACCCGAATCGCTTGAACAGTTCGTCCAACGCAGGATAGTGCTCGATGATGAGTTCCACGGCATCGGTCAATGTCACCGCGGCACCGATATCGATATGCGTTGCATCGACCTCCAGTTTCGTGAGCGCGTCCACTCGCCCCGTATAGATGACCGTCTCCAGGTTACGATGTTGCTTGGTAACCCACAGACCGACATCAGTGCCTCCAGCCAGCAGCGTTGCGTCGGGGTATTTTGCCAGGGCCTGTGCAAGCTCTTCGCTGCTGGCCGGCGCGAGAAACCTGCGGCCTTTATGTTCGATCGCCAGTCCCGCATCACGTGATATAGACTTAAGCTGATGCAGTCGTGCATGCGGTTTTTTTGCGGCGCCCGATGCCTGTCGCAGCCAGTCGTCCGCGTCCGGCTGTTCAGCATACATCGCTCTCGCCGCGGCGATGATCGGCCGGTAGCCTGTACATCGGCAGAGATTCCCGGCAAGCGCATCGTCGATCTCGATCCGCGTCGGCTCGGCATTGGTTTTGTAAAGCGCGAACAACGACATGACAAATCCCGGCGTGCAAAACCCGCACTGCGAGCCGTCGCAATCGACCATCGCCTTCTGCACGGGGTGTAGGTCATTGCCGGGGCGATTGAGACTTTCGACGGTGATGAGTTCTTTGCCGTCGAGCGTTGGCAGGAATTGAATACACGAATTAATGGCTCTCAGCGTCAGGTCATCACGTTCGCGATTAAGCTCAGCCAGAACGATCGTACACGCGCCGCAATCACCTTCAGCACAGCCTTCCTTGGTTCCCGTGCGACGCAAGTCCTCGCGCAGGAATTGCAACACGGTACGGGTTGGGTCGACGTTCTCGAGTTCGATGACCTCGCCATCGAGCACGAACCGAACGGTATCGGTGCAACAGTCGGTCTCTGACCTGGGGCCTGCCATAGGGGTTAGCTACCCCTGTACGTCGAGTAGCTCCACGGCGAGACGAGTAAAGGAACGTGATAGTGCTCGTCCGCTCGAACAGAGAAGCGAATGACGACCGTATCCAGAAATGGCGGGTCACTCATCGTATTGCCCTGAGCAGAGAAATAGCTGCCGACATCGAACTCCAGTTCGTAACTTCCAGTTTGCATTACATCGCCTTCGAGCAGCGGCGCGGCCGTACGACCGTCATCGTCGGTCACAGCCGATGCGACGAGTTCGCGCGTCGCGCCCACAGCGTAAAGCCGCAGATCGACGTTTGCTGCCGGCTTGCCGTTAGCTGTGTCCAGAATGTGCGTTGTCAGTCGTCCCATCGTTCCCCCGATACGTGCAATACCATTATACGTCCACATTACGCAATTGCCCGCCGCCTGTGCTAGCTTCGCGATCACCGCAGCAACAAGGCACACGATGTGAAGAAGCAAAACAGTGTTTCGAGACGCCAATTCCTGCAGAGGGCAGGGTCCTTGTCAGGCGCAGCCTATTTACGACTCACGATCCCGGCACTGATTGCAATTAGCCAGTCCGCCTGTACTGCTAAACAGCAGGCTTCAGCGTATCGTGTTCTCGGCCAGGCCGAGGCGGCAGACTTCGCTGCAATTGCGGCTCGAATTCTTCCAACGACCGATACGCCTGGCGCGACCGAGGCCGGTGTTATTCATTTTTTCGATAATGCATTCGCTGCGGAGATGAGTGATCAACTCGAGGCCGCTCGCGAAGGACTCGCCGAATTCAACACTGCTCTTGAAGGCGCAAACGCATCGACCGGCCACTTCAGCGAACTCACCGAAGATGAGCAAGACGCTTATCTCGCAAGCAGCGATACGAGCGATTTCTTCAATCTCGTTTGGATCATGACCATCTTCGGTTTTTTCGCTATGAGCAAGTACGGCGGCAACAAAGATCACCTGAGCTGGGACCTGATCGGCTTCGAAGGCCATCACGGAGGATGGCAATACCCGTTCGGCTACTACGACGCCGAATACATGGAGAAGAACCGTGGCGAATAGCGTTCAGTTTTCGACGCGCGACGCCGTCGACTTCGTGATCATCGGCTCTGGATCCGCTGGTGGCATTCTCGCGAAAGAGTTGTCGACAGCAGGACTCGACGTTGTCGTTCTCGAGCAAGGACCGTATCGAAGGGCGGCAGATTTTACACACGACGAATTGTCGGTACTGTGGCGCGGCGAGCTGCTGGGAGGCGGCCCCGAGATTCACGGCCAGACCTTTCGCCACGACGAAAGCGAGACGGCAACGATGCCGAGTGAATCGCCAATTCGTTACGCCCGTGGCGTCGGTGGCAGCAGCGTGCATTACACCGCGAATTTCTGGCGTTTTCGTCCCGTCGATTTCAAGGAGCGTAGCTTGCTCGGTCCAATATCCGGGACTACGTTCGCCGACTGGCCGATTACTTACGAGGAACTGGAGCCCTACTACACCAAAGTTGACTGGGAAATCGGAGTGTCCGGTGCGCCGGGCCCATTTGACGCACCTCGCTCGAAACCGTTTCCCATGCCGCCGATGCCGATCCAGTCGTCCGGCGTGTTGCTCGAACGCGGGGCGGAGAAACTCGGACTGCATGCGCAGCCCGAACCGTTAGCGATTCTTTCAAAACCGCACAATGGCCGGCCTGCCTGTATCAGTTGCGGCTATTGCATGTATTACGGCTGCGAGATTGGCGCCAAGTCGTCGACGCTGGCCACGATGATTCCGCTGGCCGAAGCGAGTGGGCATTGCGAGATTCGGCCCGAGTCGACGGTGATTCGAATCGATACCGATGAGAGCGGCAAGGCGTACCAGGTCGTTTATCTCGACGCGGACGGCAAAGAACAGGCACAAGCGGTAAAAGCCGTCGTGCTATCTGCTAACGGCGCCGAATCCGCGAGGCTGTTGCTCATGTCGGATAGCGCGCAGCACCCCGACGGCCTGGCCAATTCCAGCGGTTTCGTCGGCAGGAACCTGATGCACAATTCGCACTCGGCGGGCAATGGAGTATTCGAGCATCCTTTGAACGACTACAAAGGCGTACAGGTCTCGCGAATTATTCATGATTTTTACGATACTGACGAGAAACGCGGGTTTTACGGTGGTGGCGGCATCGACGCACGTTCTTTATTTTCTGCGACTCCCATCTTTCATGCCATGGTGGGCATGCCATTTGACCAGCCGCAGTGGGGCGCAAAATGGAAAAACGATTTCGCGCACAATTTCACACGCCAGATGTCGATTGTGGGTTCGACAACGTCGCTCGCGCTCGACAGCAATAACATCACGCTGGATCCCGAGAGCAAAGATATCTGGGGCCGGCCTGCCATTCGCGAAACCTATCGCGATCATCCCGACGATCTCGCAATGGGTGGGTTCCTCCTTGATCGCGCAATGGAGTTGTTTGATGCTGCCGGCGCCGTCAAATCGTGGCGGTTACCGATACTGACGACCACGGGTGGCGAGCATCTGCTCGGGACCTGCCGCATGGGTGAGGACCGGACGACATCGGTCGTCGATCCCACGCATCGCAGTCACGATGTGCCCAATCTTTTTATCTGTGACGGCAGCAGTTTTGTGACTTCGGGTCGCGGTCAGCCGACGATGACGATCATGGCGCTCGCATTCCGGGCCGCCGAGCACATTGTGACCGCTGCCCGCGCCGGAACTATTTAATACTCGACCAATACCACCTTGACGACGTATTCGCCTGGAGAAATTTACAATGAACCGACTGCTAATCGTCCTTGCTGCGCTCTCGCTTTTCGGCTGTGAAGTCGCAACTGACGCATCGCGCAACGTTGAATGGCTTAATGCACCTGGCACCGAGGATATGGACTTACCCTTTTCCTCCGCCGTACGCGTTGACGAAATGCTGTATTTGTCAGGAGCACTCGGCCTGGTACCCGGTACACGCAAGCTGGCCGAGGGCGGCATTCAGGGCGAGACTCGCCAGACTCTCGAGAATATCGCTCGAACACTCGAGAATTTCGGCTCATCGATGGACCAGGTCATCAAATGCACCGTTTTTCTTGCCGACATTTCCGAGTGGGGCGCGATGAACGAGGTCTATACGACCTTTTTCACCAACAAACCGGCGCGCAGCGCACTCGGCGTGAGCGGGCTCGCGCTCGGTGCGCGCGTCGAGATCGAGTGCCTCGCCGTAATAGATTAAGCGGTGGCCAGTAAAGCGTCGCGGCGGGCACCCAGCGCGCGCAGGCGGCGCTTGTCGAGAACGTCGCCAAGTTGCTCCTCGAGTAGCTGATCAGTCATCGATGACAAGGCCTCTTTCCAGGTCACACCAACGTCGAGCACCACATCGTCAAGTTGCCTGGGCCTCGATTTTCTGGCAGCGAAGGTTTTTGTGTGACCCGCCAGAATGAGGTTCATTGTTGATCGATCGTAGCTGATCGTGGTGGCGAACCGTGCCTCATTGAATATCAGCGCATCGAAAACAAGCATCGCGCCCCATTGTTCGGCAAGTGGGCAATTTGCATCGCCGCCGATTTCTCCCCGCTTGGTCTCGTCGATCGTGCCTACCGGCACAAACTGCAGTGATCCCTCGACGCCGTCGAGATCGCGTTTGACAGCCACCGGCACCATGCCAAGGTGCAGCAACAGGTCGACTCGATAGGCGGCCACTTCCGGATAGAAATTACGACGCGCGCGCGGGGTAAACACAGCGTTAACGACGTTCTCGCCATCGCCGACTGAAACCAGTTGTTGGCCTGCCGTATCGAATCCTGTGGCAAGCACTTTGCCTTGAGTCAGTAGCGCTTCGAGCGTCGTAGTATCGAGTTTGCTCCGGCGCGCGCCAACATCGCGAGGGTGCGCTGCGGGCGCTGGCCAATGCTCGCCACTTTCACTGATTATAGATACCTCGTCACCTGTGATCACGAGCGCGTAACCGTGACCATCGTAGTGACTGTTGAGCATGCCCGTGTCCACTTCGAATATGCGGCCACCGAGGCGTTCGAGTATGCGCCGACCAGGTGTCGGCGTATGTCCAATCACAACCCGTCGCGCACCGATCGCTTGTAACGACAACTGCAGCCGATCAACTTCAATCAACTCACCGCACGATGCATTGCCGCGATACCAGAATGGTCCTTGCTCGGCATACACTTCAGATTGGTGCAGGTATTTGACGGCCGTTACGGTCGCGGCGCTTGCATCCGGCGCGGCTATGTAACTGTCGAGCAAACTCGGAAGATCCCGATAACGGTCCATTGGCAAAAGAATCCCGGCCTCGACGAGCTGCTCGACCTGGCGCACGTACACAGCGACTTTATCGTGCAGCGTTTCATTGACTCCCCGAAGACCAATTTCCCCTACCAGCGGTGATATGCCGCCGTGAACAAAAGCGGTACCGTCGATGACAATCATGATCGGTTTTGACAACAACCAGCGACCGTAACGACCTTCTGACGCAAAGGCCTTGCGGTGCGCAAAAAAACCTGGCGGAGATTTCTCATCGAAGGCCTGGCGACGCTCCTCGATGGGTTTGTCGCCACCCACTCGACTCCGCAGGTAGGCCTTGAACCAGCGTTCGCGTTCTTCTGTCGACTCCTCGGTAGCAAACGCCGCATATTCGAGTTCGGAGACGTAGCGTAAATCACCGATGAGATTCATCACCTCATGATTACCGAGCAACACGTGAACGCGACCACCAGCCGCCACCGCCTCATTCTCAAGGCGCATAAGCAGATCCATCGCATCACGCGAGTTCGGTCCGCGATCGAGGATGTCACCCACGATGACAAGATGTGTCTTCCCGCCAGACCAGGCCAGCTCTTCATCGAGTACCTGTGAACTCTGCAACGTTCGGACCATCGCGTCATACGCGCCGTGGATATCGCTGATCGCAACAACGCGCTCAACGCCGTTTATGGTCCACTCGCCAGCTCGGGCGGGCAGTGATATCGCAAGCAATACCGATAGCGAAATAATTATCCGCGCACTTTGCTGGCATACCATCATTAAATATCTCGTCCTGACCAGGTTTCAGTGTAGTGGCAACGCTGCCCGGCAGCAATTTGGTCAGCAGCCTTTATCGAGGCCTGTGCTAGACTTTCAACGTCTTCGAAAATCTTACGGAGCCACTCTCGGTGTCTTCAAGCTACTATCGTTGGACGCTGCGCACGTCCGTTTTGTTCCTGCTCGCTTACTCCGCCGCCGCACAGTCCGGCAACGACGGGGATCCGCTGTTTGCCAGCCATGACGTTCTGAACGTCACGATTACTGCCCCGTTTTCGTCGCTAATGCGTGACAGGCCCAACGAGGAATACCTGCCCGCGACGTTTCGCTACCAGGATTCTGCGGGTGACACCATCGAATTTAGCATCGGCATTCGCACACGCGGCCGTTTGCGTCGCAACCCGGATATCTGCGCGTTCGCACCGTTGCGCCTGAATTTCAAGAAGTCACAAACCAAGGACACCTTATTCGATCATCAGGACAAGCTGAAACTCGTCACGCATTGCCAAAACAACAACGCGCGTTATAGGCAAGGCGTTCTGAAAGAGTATCTCGCCTACCGAATCCTGAATTTGATGACCGATGTCAGTTATCGCGTCCGCCTGTTAGACATCACCTATGTGGATACGGATAAAAAAAACCGCGCAAGAGTCAGCTTCGCCTTCTTCATTGAACATGCAAATCGATTCGCAAAACGAATTGACGCCCCTGCTCTCAAAATCAGTAAAGCGAAACTCTCGGACTTGCAACCGGAGCACACCAACCTAGGTTCGGTTTTTCAATACTTCATAGGCAATACGGATTTTTCGCCGCTGGCTGCGGATGCTGGTGAGAACTGTTGTCACAACTACACGCTCTTTGCCAGGGAAGGCGAGCTCTATTTCTCGGTACCCTACGATTTCGATATGTCCGGCATCGTCTATACGGATTACTCCGCACCGAATAAACGCTTTCGCCTTCGCAACGTCACGGAGCGCCTTTATCGAGGACGCTGTGCCAATAATTCGCATCTACCGGCGTCACTCGAGCGCTTTACTGAACAGCGCGACACGATTAATGAACTGATAAACACACAGGACCTGCTGACTAAAGGTGCGCGAAAAACGGTACTGAACTACGTTGATAGATTTTACCGACTTCTCGACAGTCAGAAAAAAATTCAGAAAGAACTCTTCAAAAGCTGTATTTAAGTAATGTATCCAGCTACGTCGCCTGAATCCAGTCCATGATGATTTTCGACACCCTGGGGTGAATGAAATAGCCAACTGAACTATGTGGATTGGATTTTCCGTAACGAATAGCGAAATTATAAATTCGGAAATCGTGCAATGAACTGACGATTCGTTGTGCCATCATTTTCTTGAAGTCGTCAGCAAGCGTGGGGTCATGACACGTATAGTCATCTTCGGCCGAAACGTTGTACCAGGAAATGACATTGGTCGGATAACACGATTCTAATCCGTTGCGGGCTCCCAATAATCGCTTGCGAATATGGTTGTCGCCTAACGGCGCGCCCATAGTCAGCCACGTATCGATCTTGGCGTCACTGTAATCGTCTGCGTAGTCCGGATCGTGTGACAACTGCCACAGCACATCGTATGCGATGGCACATCCTGTTCCATGTGTAATCAGCAGCACACGGTCGCCCCGATCGAGCAGCTCGCATAATTTACTGCGCACACGCTCTCGTACCTGCGCCGCATAGTCGGTCTTTCCCGCCAGGTATTCGCAGAAATCCTTGGACACGTATGAAATCAGCGGCATGGTCAGACCGATCGCGCCGAGAACCGGCGCAGCGACGTCTGCAATGAACTCGGGCACCGGCGACTTGCCGGGCAAGCGGTCATAACGTCGAATATTGAAACGCTTGCGTGCTGGAATGCTGCGCAGGCTTTTCAGCGCGTTACCGCGATCGCCAATATCCAGGTTCGTATCGTAGTGTATGCCTTGTGCTTCGAGCAGCTTATTGGTCAGATCCCCGTAATAGGCCAGGCTCCTGGAAACATCGTCGAATGAAGCAAGGAAATCGGGGTAATCGCGTTCGACACCCGCACGTAACGCCGCAGCAATCACATCCATGAGCTGATCTTCGGCCGGTTTGAAATCGCGGCCGTGCACGATAAGAATACTGCGCGCCCCACCTATGTCAGTAGTCTCGTGTTGCATCAGCAAACGTTACGACGATTCGTCAATAGTCGTCCTCGTCAGCATCGCGCCGCGTCAGCAACCTCAGAAACGGGCCCGACGGCGATTTACCGTAGTCAAGCCTCCAGATAATCAAGGTGGACAGCACGAATGCCATCGAAATGACCGCCGCGACGCCGAGCGCACCTATGCCCGACCCCAGTCCGATACCGATTGCGACGAAGATGTACATCGCGTCAGACGGTTGCTCAAGCGTGAAGCGAAACCGCACCGCTGCGACAATGCCCGCGAGGCTGAATGCCAGCGCGACGCTATCTTGCACGATCATTGCGATTCCTGATACGACGACCGGAAGAATCATGATCGTCTGCAAGAACGACTGTTCGATGCGACGGGATCGACTCGTGATGAAATAGACCCAGGAGATGGGCACGGTCAAGATGATCGCGCCGACGCTCGCAAAGGCGAGCCGCGCGGGACCATATGGCGCAAAAACGGTGCCCTCGTCACCCGAATGCACGATTTCGAATATGTCCCCTGCCGGAGTGACCAGGTCGCCGATCCCGCCAATCGGAAAAAATTCGTGGAGCAACGGAAAAAACGCCAACAGGAGCGCTATCGCACCAACCCAGAAGCCGTAGTACGCCACGATCAGCGTTAGTGGTACCAATAAGCCACCGGATTTTCGCATTGCGTACCTCCGCTTTTGACTGCTTGACTGCGACAAAAGAACCGTCACGATACAGCCATGATTTCCCGACATCATATCGCCGGCACTGCCCAAGTGGCAATGGTAGTCTATGCGCCGTTCCTGGCCAAAACTTACGCTTATGAATCCTGCCATACAACTTCTTGGCATCAGCAATGCGATCGTCGACGTACTCGCCCACATCGACGATAGCTTTCTCGAATCAATTGACGCGGTACCAGGTTCTATGACCCTCATCGACGAGAAACGTGCGCACGAAATCTACTCAATGATGGGACCGGCGACCGAGATGTCTGGCGGGTCGGTGGCAAATACGATCGCAGGTTTCGCCAACCTCGGTGGATCGGCGGCCTATATTGGCCGCGTCAAGGCCGATCAAATGGGTGACATTTTCAATCACGACATGCGTTCGCTCGGTATCGACATTCGACTCCAACCGGGCGCGGATGGGGCGCCGACGGCACGCAGCCATGTCCTGATCAGCGCCGATGGGCAGCGCACGATGCAGACCTACCTTGGTGCATGCACTGAACTGAGCGTTGACGACATCACAGCCGAGACCATTGGTGCCCCGAAAGCAATGTTGATCGAAGGCTATGTCTGGGACCTGCCCGAAGGCCCGGCGTTAACGCGCAAGGCGATGGACATCGCTGCACAGAATGGAACAGCTGTGGCGTTGTCGTTGTCGGACTCTTTTTGCGTAGAGCGTCACCGCGACTCATTTGATGATGCGGTCAAAAACGGCGTGCACATCGTCGTGGCGAATGAAGATGAGATCAACAAATTGATGCAAACCGATTCGTTCGACGATTCACTCGATGCCCTTAAATCCTATGACAACCTTTTCGCCATCACTCGATCCGAGCAGGGATCGGTCATCGTGCACGGCGAGGAGAAAACCGTGCAGGCCGCAACAACGGTGGACAAGGTCACCGATACCACGGGAGCCGGCGACGCCTACATAGCAGGTTTTCTGTATGGCTGGGTTAACGATCGCTCATTGCCGGAGTGTGCAAGGCTCGGCACATTCTGCGCGACGCGGGTAATTCAACAGGTAGGAGCTCGCATCGAGCCCGGTCTCCTTGACGAATACGATAGTACTCCGTCAAGGTGATATTAACGGAGTACTAGGCGCCGATTGGATGCCAGGTGGTTTTGACTTCCTGCGTGTCGCGAATCAGGTATGGATGCTGCGCCGTCTTGTCAGGCCAGTTAGTCTTCGTGCGGCGAACCACATGCTTGATATTATCCGCCGCTGCTTCCTGAATTAACCGTGCAACTTTCTTGTCGCCGTCGCAGTAGATGACGGCGTTGACGTCCATGTGTGAGGCAAAATGTACGGTGAGTTCAGATCGATGCCCTGTGAGAATGTTGACGACACCGGCTGGCACGTCAGCCGCATGCAGAACTTCGGCAAAACTGACTGCGCACAGTGGCAGCGATTCAGACGCAAGGACTACGCACGTGTTGCCGCCAACGATCGCGGGCGCAATATTCGAGATCAGACCGATCAGTCCGCTGCGCTCGGGCGCAAGAATCGAAACCACGCCGGTTGGCTCCAGAACTGAGAAATTAAAATGTGACGAACTGACCGGATTCACCGAACTGAACACTTGCTGGTATTTGTCAGACCAACCCGCAAAATAGATGAGCCGATCGATACTCCCATCGACTTCTTTTTCTGCCGTTCGACGAGCGACGCCCTGCAAGCTGAGTTCCGCAATAAACTGATCACGACGCCCTTCGAGCATCTCCGCAATGCGATACAAGATCTGCCCGCGCAAATAGGCGCTCGCCTTCGCCCAGCCGGGCTGCGCCTTGCGGGCCGCGACGACCGCGTTGCGAAAGTCCTTGCGACTGCCACGACAGATATTGGCGATGATGTTCCCCTGCTTGTCTTCGAGCGAAAAATACCGCCCCGACTCGGTACGCGGGAATTTTCCATCGATGTAGATCTTGTAGGTCTTGGCGACCGCAAGGCGTTGTTTACGGCGTTCTGCTGCTGTCGCCATGATCATGCCTCCAGCTTCAGATAAGCGCCGAGGCCATGCAGGCCGCCCTCGCGACCAACACCACTTTCCTTGTATCCACCGAACGGTGACGCAGGATCGAATTTGTTGAAGGTATTGGCCCAGACAACACCGGCTCGGATACTTTGTGTCATCTTGAATATCTTCGCGCCTTTGTCGGTCCAGATACCGCCGGATAATCCGTAGGGCGTATTGTTCGCCTTGGACACAGCTTCGTCGAACGTACGAAAGGTCTGGATCGCGAGCACGGGCCCGAAGATCTCTTCTTGCACAACGCGGTTGGATTGCGACACATCGGTAAAAATCGTCGGACGACACCAGTAACCCTTGTCGGGCACCGCGCACGAACTCTGGTACATGGTGCCGCCTTCTTCCTGTCCGACCGCCAGATACGCCTCGATCGTCTTAAGCTGAGATGCCGAATTGATCGCTCCAATGTCCGTATTTTTATCGAGCGGATCGCCGACGATCAAAGTCTCCATTCGATCCTTGAGTTTTTGCACGACCTCATCAGCAACCGACTCCTGCACCAACAGGCGTGAGCCCGCACAACAGACGTGGCCCTGGTTGAAGAAAATTCCGGTTACGATGCCCTCAACGGCCTGATCGATAGCAGCATCGGCGAAGACGATATTCGCGGCTTTACCGCCGAGTTCCAGCGTGTATTTTTTGTTGGTACCGGCCAGCGCCTTTTGAATAACGCGGCCAACGCTTGTCGATCCCGTGAAGGCCACCTTATCGACATCAGGATGGGTAACGACGGCAGCACCCGTATCACCCGCGCCCGTGACGATGTTCACTACACCAGGCGGCAAACCGGCGTCGGCTATCGCCTCGGCGAGCTTCATCGCCGTCAGCGGGGTTGTCTCAGCCGGTTTGAGTACCACCGTATTGCCACAAGCCAGCGCCGGTGCGATTTTCCACGATGCCATGAGCATCGGGAAATTCCAGGGTATGACCTGCCCGGCGACTCCGAGCGGCTTGACCTTGCGGCCCGGGAACGCGTACTCGAGCTTGTCGGCCCAACCCGCGTAATAAAAAAAGTGTGCGGTCGCCAGCGGTATGTCGACGTCGCGTGACTCACGTATCGGCTTGCCGCCATCGAGCGACTCTATTACGGCGAATTCGCGCGAGCGCTCCTGCATGATGCGCGCAATTCGATAGATGTACTTACCGCGCTCGGCTGCCTTTAGCCTGGACCACGGACCATAGGCTTTGCGCGCCGCTTTCACAGCTTTGTCGACGTCCAGCGCCGACGCGTCCGCCACCCGACTCAGTCGTTCCTCAGTCGCCGGGTTGATCGTGTCAAAGTATTTGCCTTTCTCGGGGGCAACAAATTTGCCACCGATAAACAGCTCATACCTCTTGTCGATCTTGATGTGGCCCGTACTCTCCGGCGCAGGCGAATACTGCCAACCATCGTCGAATGCCAGTTTGTTCTCGGGAGCTGCCATTTCTCATCATCCTGTAAGAGCGGCCCATGGCCGCGATTTGTTCCTCAATCTTTGGAAAAATAGTCCGCAGACTGATACACACCCGTTGCCTGCTTTTGCAGTTGCATCAGAACATCATTGGCCAGCGAACTCGCGCCGAAACGAAACCATTCAGGTGTCATCCACGCGCTGCCAAGAGTTTCACGCAACATGACGAGGTAGTGTATGGCCAATTTTGCATTGGCAATGCCGCCAGCCGGTTTCATGCCAACCATGCGGCCGGTTTCATAAAAAAAGTCGCGTATCGCAGACAGCATGACAAATGTTACCTGCATGGTCGCCGCGGGCTGAATCTTGCCCGTTGATGTCTTGATGAAATCGGCGCCCGCATTCATTGCCAGCACGCTGGCACGCCGAACCTGATCGAGCGTGCCCAGTTCACCTGTTTCCAGGATAACCTTGAGGTGAGCATCGCCACAGGCTTCTTTGACGGCTGCGATTTCATCGAAAACCAGCCCGTACTCACCAGCGAGAAATGCACCACGCAAGATCACCATGTCGATCTCATCAGCACCTTCGCTAACGGCCATGCGTGTGTCGTCGAGTTTGACGGACAGTGACGCCTGACCGCTTGGAAACGCAGTGGCCACTGACGCGACATTGATGTCCCGACCCTGCAGTGCCTGCCGCGCAACCCCGACCATGGTTGGGTAAACACACACTGCCGCTACGTGTGGCAATCCGGGCATCGCGTCATGCAGGTGAATTGCCTTTTGACAGAGTTGCCTGACTTTGCCGGGAGTGTCCTGGCCTTCAAGCGTGGTCAGATCGATCATTGACAGGATCATCTGCAGCGCTTCAATCTTGGAAGCGGTCTTGATGCTGCGGCTCTGAAATCGTGCAACGCGTTCATTGACACCAACTTCGTCGACCGTCGCGACACGACTCAGGTCCGGCAAATTCGTACTAGCTGGTACTGCAGACAGGTTCATGATCAATCAGTGTTCCGCAATAACCGTCTCGAGCGCAACGAGAATCATCGCATCGAATGTCGTCTGTCTTTCTGCCGAAGACAGGGCCGCGCCGGACGGAATATCGTCGCTGACCGTACATATGGCCAGCGCCTCAACGTCGTACTCAGCCGCAATCGGGTAGATTCCGGCCGCCTCCATCTCAATACCGTAGACATTGTACTTCGCCAATATCTCGAACATATCGGGATCGGGCGTATAGAAGAGATCGCCAGAGAACAAATTGCCGACGTGATAGCGCACGCCCTGTTGCTCGGCGGCGGCCACGGCTTTCCTGACCAGATCGAAAGTCGCCAGTGCCGCGAGATCGTAACCGCCGAAGCGCATGCGATTGACGCCTGAGTCCGTCGATGCGCCCATGCCGATGATGATGTCACGCAGTTTGACGTCGGGATGCGAGGTGCCGCAGCTGCCAACGCGAATAACGCACTTGACCCCATACTCGGTGATCAGCTCGGTACAGTAGATGGACGCCGACGGAATCCCCATGCCATGTGCCATTACCGATACGGCCTGTCCTTTGTACTCACCGGTAAAACCCCACATATTGCGCACATCCGTTACACGCCTGGCGTCATCAAGGTAAGTGTCCGCTATGTACTGCGCGCGCAGGGGATCGCCGGGCATCAGCACGGTTTCGGCGAAATCGCCGGGCGCTGCATTCATGTGTTTGGTCGCCATGTTGCTCGCTTCTCGCGTGGGTCTGCGCCACACTTTGTCATTACAACAACAATACCGCGGTAGTGTGTCATGCGTCTATTGATCTGCGTATCGATTCTGCTTGCCGGCTGCGCCGACGCGGACAAGCTACCGCAGGGGAAGTCGCCAATAGAGGTAGCCGGCTACCTGCAGTACAAGTCGCTCAATGAGGCGAGCGGACTTGCGCGGTCGTACAAAAATGTGGATCAGTTGTGGGTCATCAACGACGACGGCGGGCCGGTCCTCTATGCGATCAACACGGCCGGCGCCAGACTGGGCAAGGTGAATCTAGTCAAGGCCAGCAACCGTGACTGGGAAGACCTCGCATCTTTTAGCCTGGAGGGGCAGGCGTATCTGGTCATTGCAGATATCGGCGATAACCAGCGCCGACGCAAGTACGTCACACTGTATGTCGTCGGGGAACCTGACATCGATCAGGGCAAAACCGATGTCGCCTGGCGAATTGACTTCCGCTACCCGGAGGGACCAACAGACGCCGAGGCCATTGCTGTCGATGTTGCCGGGCAACGAATTCTCGTGCTGAGCAAGCGAAATATTCCGGCCGTTCTGTACGCCGTGCCGCTGATGCCCGACACGGACGACATCCTCGTTGCAACACGCCTCGGCGAAATCGACAGCTTGCCGCAACCGAGTCGGCGCGACACCAGGAACGCGGCAAACAGCGGCTGGTACTGGCAACCGACCGCCATGGATATCGCGACCGACGGCGGCAGCGCTCTGATTCTGACCTACCGTGGCATCTATCATTACTCGCGCAATAACGACGAGCCGTGGATTGACGCGCTTCGCCGCCGGCCTCTTGGCCTGCGACTTGGCAAGTACCGGAATGCAGAGGCAATTGCGTTCGCGCCGGGTGACAACTTCGCCTTTGTCACTGTCGAAAAAATGCATGCGCCACTGTTGCGCATTGACCTCAACGGAGTGGTAAATCAATGACATCTCTATTTGCAACGATGCGCTCGGCAACAATCTTCATGTCATTGCTCGCCCTGCCCGGTTGCTTTGATTCGGAGGCGCCACCTGGTGCACAAGTTGCTGATGCTTTGGCAACTTCCGCTACTGTCACGATAATGACGTTCAACGTGCAAAACCTGTTCGACAATATCGATGACCCTGGCAAAGACGACAAAGCCTACCTGCCAATAGCAGCAAAGCAGGCAAAAGCGCACATTGCCGAGTGCAATGAAATCAAAGTGGCATCCTGGCGCAATGAATGCCTGCACCTCGACTGGAGCGATATTGCCATCGATCGCAAGCTGACCGTTCTCGCCGAGGCGATCAAGCAGGTCAACGATGGGCAGGGCGCCGACATAATCGCGTTTCAGGAAGTCGAGAATGTGTCGATACTCAATCGATTGCGGACTGGGTATCTCGCCGACAGCGGCTATCTGCCGGCCATCCTGATCGAGGGCGATGACAGACGTGGAATCGACGTCGGCTTTCTATCAAAGCTGCCGCTCGCGGAGCCCGCTGTCTTACACCAACTCGCGATCGTGGGTTTCCCGGACCGTGTGGGTGATACGCGTGGCATCCTGCAGGCCACATTCGAACTTCCGGACGGCTCCCTGCTGACGGGATTTGCCGTGCATTTCCCGGCACCGTTTCATCCGACCGCGATGCGAGTCGCCGCCTACGAGCACCTCTTTGACCTGCGTAACGCCCTGCCTGACGACCATTATGTATTTGCGGCGGGCGATTTCAACACGACGAGTAAAGAGGACGCTACATTTGGCCTGCTGGACAAATATGCCCGCCCACACTGGACCGTGGCGCACGATATCGGCTGCGACGGCTGCCGAGGCAGCTACTTTTACCATCGTGATTCGACCTGGTCATTCCTCGATATGATCCTGTTTTCCAGCCCTGGTGGCAAAAAAACAACATGGCGAATTCGCGCTGATTCGGTGCAGATCGCAAACCGAACCGCGGCCCAGGTCAGCGATGCCGGTAGACCCTTGCGTTATGACGCCGCACGGCAGGTCGGCGTATCGGATCACTGGCCACTAGTGCTGAGCATCGAACCGGCAGAAAAACAATAGCGTGTAATAGTTTCGTAATCTCTCTTCTAGCTTGAGTTCTGGAATCGGTCCCATGTGTTTCAGCGATGTCCCGATAGTACGCGCAAACCCTTATTGCGTAAGCTTTGCGTAGTCAGGATCGACAGCGACAGAATTGTCCAGCGTATGCATCTTCGCGCTCAAACTCGGTGCGGCCTGCGCATTGAACGTCACATCGATTTGCAAGATTACTCGCGCATTCGATGCGGTGGGTGTCATTCAAGCGAATAAAGTAAGCTCGGACAAAGTGCTTGACGTAGACTTCAGTGTCGGCTGTGCAAGCAAAAAAACGTTACAACAAATCAGGAAATTCATGATACCTATTCGTTCCTTACTGGTCGTCGTGTCGATGTTGGCCTGTGCCTCGTGCACCAAGACGCCGGTTGCGCATTCGCCAGAGAATGACCTGGCCCTGTTGTGGGTCAAACATGCCGCAGAGTACGCGGCTATTTCAATACAGGTTTATCAAGCTGCGGAACTCGCTCTACCAGGATTTATCAACGACACCTCCTGGAGCGCGATTCCAGGACAACAGCATGCCGAAAATCTCCCGCCGGCAGTCATACTCGACGTCGATGAGACTGTTGTCGCCAACGTCGATTTTCAACTGGTCTATGAGCGCCCTTTCAGCAGCAGCAAAATGTACGATTTTTATCAGGCAAACGATGCAATACCCATTCCCGGCGTCGTCGAGTTTATCGCTGCCGCAAAGCAAGCCGGCGTGGTTGTCTTTTATGTCACAAATCGACCGTGCGAACTGATCGCAGACAATCCGGATCCGTGCCCGCAGAAACGCGCGGTCATCGAGGAGATTCTGCAAATCGGCATTGAGACTGACGACACGCATGTCATGCTGGCCGGCGAACGGGATTGGGATCGCGCAAAAATAGGCCGACGAGAATTTATCGCGAAAACACATCGAGTCATCATGCTGTTCGGCGACGACCTCGGTGATTTCGTGCCGTGCGTACGCAAGAAACTCTATGGGCCATGTACGCAGCCCGCAACCCCAACCAGTCGCCGACAACTGGTTGCAGAGCACAAAAGCTACTGGGGACACGGTTGGTACATCCTTCCAGGCCCGACGCACGGATCATGGACCTCATTTCCTTAGGCCCCCAGCCTGCCGCAACGCCGGGGCATCGCCTACACGGTGCTTTTATGCTTAAAAAAGCGTATTCTTTTGGGGAGAAAATCTCGATAACACCTTGAAAATAAACAGAACTCGTCGCTGACAGGCGACGAGAAACTCCGGGGCCCGTAATGGCAAAACTAAAGTGTGGCCTGATTCAAATGGGCCTGAAAGGCGACGGATCGATGTCGCCCGACGACCTCCGTGAGCGGATGCTCGAGGCGCATGTTCCGTTCATCGAAGACGCCGCGAAACAGAATGTGCAGGTGCTTTGCTTCCAGGAAGTATTCACGCAACCGTACTTCTGTCCAAGCCAGGACAGGAAATGGTACGCAGCGGCCGAGCCCATCCCTGATGGCCATACGACGCGGCTGATGCAGGAAGTTGCGAAGAAACACAACATGGTCATCGTCGTGCCCATCTACGAAGAAGCCATGCCGGGCGTTTACTACAACACGGCCGCTGTTATCGATGCCGACGGTAGTTTTCTCGGCAAGTATCGCAAGACACACATTCCGCAAGTCGATCCGGGTTTTTATGAGAAGTTTTTCTTCAAACCAGGTGATTCCGGCTACCCGGTTTTTGATACCGCGTATGTGAAACTCGGCGTGTATATCTGCTACGACCGGCACTTCCCGGAAGGCTGGCGAGCACTAGCATTGAACGGCGCCGAGTACATCGTCAACCCATCGGCAACCGTCGCCGGTCTCAGTAAACATCTATGGGAACTCGAACAACCGGCCTCCGCCGCCGCCAACGGTGTTTTCATCGGCGCGATCAATCGTGTCGGCACTGAGGAACCCTGGGCAACTTCACACAATATGGGCGAGTTTTACGGCTCGAGTTACATCGTCAATCCTCGTGGCTCCATAGAAGCGCAAGCCAGTTACGGCGACGATGAATTGCTGGTGCACGAGATCGATCTCGATATGGTGCGCGAAGTTCGCAACACCTGGCAATTCTTCCGCGATCGCCGGCCTGAAACATACGGATCACTCGCCGGTGCGTGAAGCGATCAGCCAGTTACGAACGGTCGGCGAGCACGTCGAACTCGACGTCGGCGACGACATAGCGAATAGCCCCAGGTACAACAAGGACATTGCGCCGACGCGTGCCGCACAGAGGACCTGGACGAAATGGAACGTCGCCTCGCTCTGGGTCGGCATGGCGATCTGCGTGCCGACGTATACGCTGGGCGGCGTGCTGACGGCCTACTTCGGCTTGTCGGTTGCAGAGGCGCTGTGGACGATACTGATTGCCAATATCATCGTGCTGATTCCACTCACCTTAAATGCGTTTCCGGGGACACGCTATGGCATACCCTGCCCTGTCGTACTGCGCGCATCATTCGGCATCATCGGTTCGAACGTGCCGTCACTCGTTCGCGCAATCGTCGCTTGCGGCTGGTTCGGTATCCAGACATTATTTGGCGGCATCGCCATACACTTGTTGTTCTCGGCATTTTCTGACACCTGGGCCGCCCTCGGCGGAACCGGTGAAGTCATTGGCTTCTTCATCTTCTGGATATTGAACATCACGGTCGTACTTCGTGGTTCGGAATCGATCAAACATCTTGAGACCCTGGCGGCGCCGCTATTACTCATCGTCGCCTTTGGCCTGATGTTCTGGGCGTTGCCGAAAATGACGATTGGTGATGTATTGTCGGTGCCGGCGAACCGCCCCGCAGACGCATCGTTCTGGCCCTATTTCATGGCCGCATTGACGGCGATGGTCGGATTCTGGGCAACGCTGTCGCTCAACATTCCTGACTTCAGCCGCTTCGCAAAATCACAACGTGCACAGATCACCGGGCAGATCATCGGCTTACCGCTAACGATGTTGATGTTCTCCGGACTGGGAGTGGTCCTGACAGCCGCATCGTTTGAACTCGTCGGCGAGACGATTTCCGACCCCGTCAACCTGATCGGACGAATCGACAGCCCCGTCTGGGTTGTCCTGTCGATGCTGATGATCATTCTCGCCACGATCTCGACCAACACGGCAGCGAACATAGTCTCGCCGACCAATGTTTTTCAGAATGTTGCGCCGAAATACATCAACGAGAACAAGGGCGTCATTCTCACCGGCATTATTGGCATTTTGATCATGTCCTGGGAGTTATTGAAGAAACTCGGCTGGCTCGAATCGGACGTCAGCCTCGATAGTCTGTATTCAAACTGGCTGCTCGGTTACTCGAGCCTGCTGGGACCCATAGCCGGCATCATGATCGTCGACTATTTCGCCATCAAAGGTCAGAAGTATGACTTGCTGGCGCTATACCAGGACAATGCCGGTTATCCGGCCTGGAACAAGGCCGGCATGACCGCATTCCTGATCCCGGTCAGCCTGACGATAATCGCTATCACGACCGGCGAGCTCAGTTGGTTCTATACTTATGGCTGGTTCACAGGATCGTTTCTGGGCGGTTTGATTTACTACTTCGCTGCCAGGAACCAGATCGGGAGTTCAGCATGACTGTACTTATTCAGGGCGGTACCGTTGTAAACGCAGATCGGTCATTTCGCGCCGACGTACTGTGTGCAGACGGCGTAATCACCGCTGTCGGCGCAGGACTCGAGGCTGCGAAGGGCGCGACCGTCATCGACGCCGGCGGTCAGTTCGTCATGCCGGGTGGCATCGATCCGCATACCCATATGCAGCTACCATTCATGGGCACGGTCGCCAGCGAAGACTTCGAAACAGGTACTGCCGCCGGTCTCGCGGGCGGCACGACGATGATCATCGACTTCGTCATCCCGAATCCACAGCAAAACCTCATGGAGGCCTACCGCCAGTGGCGTGGGTGGGCCGAGAAATCCGTTGCGGATTATTCCTTCCACGTTGCGATCACGTGGTGGGACGACACGGTGCACACCGACATGGAAACGCTGGTCAAGAAGCATGGCGTCAACAGCTTCAAGCATTTCATGGCCTATAAGAACGCGATCATGTGCGACGACGAGACCCTCGTGAACAGTTTCACTCGGGCTCGCGAGCTCGGCGCTATTGTGACCGTGCACGCCGAAAACGGCGACCTCGTATTCCGCTTACAAAAAGAAATCTTCGAAAAAGGCATTTCCGGCCCCGAAGGCCATCCCTTATCGCGGCCGCCCGAGGTCGAGGGCGAAGCCGCCAATCGTGCGATTCGCATCGCCGAAGTGCTGAACGTTCCTTTGTATGTTGTGCACAATTCCTGCCGCCAGTCGCTTGAAGCGATTACGCGAGCTCGCAATGAAGGTCAACGTGTGTTCGGTGAAGTCCTCATCGCCCACTTGTTGATTGACGACTCTGTGTATCGAAACGAGGATTTCGAATTCGCGGCAGCGTACGTCATGAGCCCACCGTTTCGATCCAAAGAACATCAAGACGCGGTTTGGCGCGGACTGCAATCGGGCAACCTGCAGACAACAGCAAGCGATCACTGCTGCTTCTGCGCCGATCAGAAGGCCGCAGGAAAAGACGACTTCCGCCTGATTCCGAACGGCACGGCCGGTATCGAAAATCGCCTCGAAGTGCTCTGGCATCATGGCGTAAGCACCGGCAAACTGACGATGAACGAATTCGTTCGCGTAACCTCGACGAATGCCGCGCAGATTTTCAACATTTATCCAAGAAAAGGCAGTATTTCTGCAGGAGCCGACGCAGATATCGTCGTATGGGATCCGGAGGCCAGTAAGACGATTTCGACCAAGACCGACCATCAAAACATCGATTTCAATATCTTTGAGGGTATGACCGTGAAGGGTTGCGCATCGCACACGATTAGCCAGGGAAAAGTCGTGTATGCCGACGGCAAACTCGATGTCGAACGCGGTGCCGGACGCTATATCGATCGCCCGGTTTTTGCCCCCTACTACGAGGCGCTGAATATCAAGGCGCGACGCGGCGAGCCGGTCGCAGTCAAACGCTGAGTGCGCCGGGACCAGGAGATGGCCAAGCAACAGCCAAACATCCAGTCCGGGCGGCTGGACAAAGCCGAGATTGATGGCAATTTCGCCGACCTGCATCCGCCGCTAAGTCGCTCGGAGGCACTGATTGCCGCAGATCGCTGTTATTTCTGTTACGACGCCCCGTGTACAACAGCTTGCCCGACCGGTATCGACATCCCGGGCTTCATTCAGAAGATCCGCAGCGACAACCTTCGCGGTTCTGCGCACACGATCTTGCGCGAAAACATCATGGGCGGCATGTGTGCGCGCGTCTGCCCGACGGAAGATCTTTGCGAAGAGGCCTGCGTGCGCTACACGCACGAAGAAAAACCCGTGGATATCGGCCTCCTGCAGCGCTTTGCAACCGACCCGATCTTTGAACAGGGCACAGCTTTGTTCGCAAGAAACGATAGCAGCGGCAAGACGGTCGCGGTCGTCGGCGGCGGTCCGGCGGGATTATCATGTGCTCACCGGCTTTCGGTGCTCGGCCACGACGTCGTAGTGTTCAACAAGGACAGCAAGCCGGGCGGCCTCAACGAGTATGGCATCGCCGCCTACAAGACCGTCGACGACTTCGCGCAGAAAGAAGTTGATTACATATTATCGATCGGCGGCATCGATGTAAGAAATAATATGGTGCTCGGCGCTGACATTAATCTCACCGATCTGCGTGACGAATACGATGCCGTGTTTCTTGGTGTTGGACTCGGTTCGGTCAATGAACTCGGTATCGAGAACGAAACATTATCCGGCGTCGAAAATGCGATCGACTACATCGCCGACCTGCGCCAGGCTGACGACAAAAGCGAGCTGCCCGTTGGCGAGCGTGTGGTGGTTATCGGCGGTGGCATGACAGCCATCGATATCGCTGTGCAGAGCAAGCGATTGGGCGCCGGGCGTGTGGACATCGTGTATCGCCGCGGGCGCATGCAGATGGGAGCGAGTGACTTCGAACAGGAACTTGCACAGACCAGTGGCGTCACGATTCATTATTGGGTTCAGCCCGTTCGACTACACGGTGATAAAACGGTCAGCGGAATCGAGCTGCAGAAAACGACGCTGGGTGACGACGGCAAGCTGTCGGCCAGCGGTGCAACCTTCATCCTCGACGCCGACATTGTTTTCAAAGCGATCGGGCAGAAACTCGACGATAACAAGCTAGGAAAAGAGCTCGATGGGCTGGCATTTGAGCGCGGCAAGATCGTCGTCGACGAATCGCAAGCTACATCACTTGAAAATGTATGGGCCGGCGGCGATTGTGTTGTGGGTGGCGATGACTTGACCGTATCAGCCGTGCAGCACGGCAAGATCGCGGCGATCGCTATCGACCGGACACTGCGGTCGTGACACTGGAGAATCAGCCATGGCTGACCTGACTTCCGAATTCTTGAACATTTCCTCGCCGAACCCGTTCTGGCTGGCTTCGGCGCCGCCCACGGACAAGGCGTACAACGTCAATCGCGCATTTGAAGCGGGCTGGGGCGGCGTCGTCTGGAAGACCCTCGGTGAGGATCCACCCATCGTCAATGTAAACGGCCCTCGCTACAGTGCATTGCACAGTAATGAACGGCGCGTCATCGGCTTCAACAATATTGAACTGATTACAGACCGGCCGTTGCAGACGAATCTCGACGAGATGCGACAGATCAAGCGCGACTGGCCAGATCGCGCCGTGGTCGCATCAGTCATGTTCTCGATGAATGAAGAGACCTGGTCGAAGTATGTGCCCATGATTGAGGACACCGGCGCCGATGCTTTCGAGCTTAATTTCGGCTGCCCGCACGGCATGTCCGAACGCGGCATGGGTGCTGCCGTGGGCCAGGTGCCCGAATACATCCAGATGGTTACGGAATGGTGCAAGAAAGCCGCCTCCATTCCCGTGATCGTCAAATTGACGCCCAACGTATCGAACATCGTACCGCCGGCGAAAGCGGCGCTGGATGGCGGCGCCGATGCCGTGTCGCTGATCAATACGATCAACTCGATCATGCGCGTCGATTACGACACCTTGACGATGTATCCGACGACTGACGGCATGGGCACCCACGGCGGCTATTGTGGCGAAGCCGTCAAACCGATCGCCTTGAATATGGTTGCAGAGATTTCGCGCAATGCCGAAACCGCGAAATTGCCGATATCAGGCATCGGTGGCATCACGAATTGGCGCGACGCCGTCGACTTCCTGGCACTGGGCGCAGACAACGTACAGGTGTGTACCGCAGCGATGGTGTACGGCTTCAAGATCATCGACGACCTCACCGACGGTCTGAGTACGTTTCTGGATGACAAGGACTTGCGATCGGTCGCCGAGCTCGTCGGCAAGGCCGTGCCCAGTGTCACCGACTGGCAGTACCTGAATCTCAATTACGTCGAGAAGGCCGTCATCGATCAGGACCTGTGCATCAAGTGCGGCCGTTGTCACATCGTGTGCGAAGACACCTCGCACCAGGCAATTACGCAAACGGTCAACGGTGAGCGTCATTTCCAGGTCATTGACGAAGAGTGTGTCGGCTGCAATCTCTGTGTCAGCGTCTGTCCGGTTGACAGCTGCATCACGATGCACGCCGTGACTGAAGGCATAGACGCAAGGACGGGCCAGGCTATTGTGACGAAGAGCGCCAACTGGACCACGCACCCAAACAACCCGATGCGCAAAGAAGGGTGAACGCATGACCGACGAGGAATTACTCGACGCCGCTCGCACAGTCAGGGAACTGGCGTACTGCCCGTATTCGGAATTTCGCGTCGGCGCGGCCATCATCGATGAGAACGACAATGTTCATGTCGGCTGTAATGTCGAAAACGCCGCCTACCCTCTTGGCAATTGCGCCGAGGCAAGTGCGATTGCCGCGATGATCGCCGCGGGTGGTCAACACATCGTCAGAATTGCGGTCGCAGGTGGCGGCTCGGACACGACGCGCGCTTGTACGCCGTGTGGCGGCTGTCGGCAACGAATTCGCGAATTCTCGGACGACCGCACTCGAATCATCGTCAAGGATGACGACGGCGAGTGGCGCACGTTCACGATGGAGGAGTTGTTGCCGTCGTCGTTCCATCTATGAAGCACGGGCCGCGGACGACACACTTGTCTCCCTCATGGCTCGCTGCGCTGCGCTTTACTTCGGTCGACAAATATCTCGCCCGTGGCCTTTCTCATAGTCCGTAAGAGATGGCGATGCTGCGCCTTACTTCGGCTGAAGGACATCCCGCTCGCGGTGCAGTTTTCGTCTGTAATTGCCCGCAGCCTTAGTTCAACAATGCGATGACGTCGGCACGCGTGGGTAACGAGGGTTGCGCGCCCATCTTCATCGTTGCTGCTGCTCCGGCGGCGCAGGCGAATTGCAACGCGTCTTCGGGCGACTGACCTTCGACGAGCGCGATTGTTAGCGCCGCTGTAAACGTATCGCCGGCGGCGGTTGTGTCCACTACTTCGATCTGCGGCGGTTTTGCTTTCGCAATGACATCGCCCTGCCGCGACAATGTCGCGCCATCAGCACCGTAAGTTGTCGCAATCATGCCAGTACACGCACTCAGGCTATCGCCATACCAGGCGGCTTCGGTTTCGTTGACGATGACCAGGTCGGCGTGCTGCAGTATCGATACATCGACATGCATCGCTGGCGCGAGATTGACAGCGAAGAAACCATCAAACTCCTGCGCCGCTCGCGCAACAGCATCGCCCGGCACTTCGAGCTGACAAATCAGGGCATCGGCAATAGGGACTTGCAGTGACTCCGGCGCAAGGGAACGATTCGCGCCCGGCGCCACGACGATCTGATTTTCGCCGGATGCGGCCACCGTGATCAGAGCAACACCGGTTGGGACATCGTCGACCGATACGACGCCGCTAAGATCGACGCCACCCTCTCGAAGCAAAGCAAGCGCTTCTTCGGCCGCGCTGTCGGTGCCGACGCAGGCGACAAACATGACCTCAGCCCCAAGTCGCCGCGCAGCCAGCGCCTGGTTGGCACCTTTGCCACCCGGGAATCGTCCAAGTTCAGCGTTTGTCACCGTCTCGCCGGCGACCGGCAGCCGATCGGCCTTCGCTACGATATCGAGATTGACGGAACCGATGACTGCAATTAAAGGCATAGTCCTTTAAGCCCCGAAGCGATCGAGTCGTTCGACCAAAAGGTCGTAAAAGCCACCTGCATCGACGCCATAGATCCAGTTGACATTGATCGGCCTGTCAGTGACCTGCCAGAAATCGACGGCCGTATGACCCAATGTCAGCTCCGAGTGAGTTTCAACAGAGACATTGCATTCCTTGCCTTCGAACAGCTCGGGCTTAAGCAACCAAGCGATCGTACACGGATCATGCAGCGGCGCCCCTTTGGACGTGTATTTTTTCGTATCAAATCGATCGAAGAAACTCAGCATGTCAGCGGTCGCCGTAGCAACCGGATTTTGCAACGCCCTGATACGCGCAACGCGATCTTCAGTCGACAATACCTGGTGAGTTACGTCCAGGCCCATCTGGGTGATCGGCCTGCCGCACTTGAACACAATGTCAGCTGCTTCCGGATCGACGAGGATATTGAATTCGGCCGATGGCGTTCGATTGCCGCCCTCCCGCATTGCGCCACCCATCAGGACGATTTGCTCAATCTTTGGCAGGATCTTCGGCTGTCTTTCAATAGCTGTAGCAATGTTGGTCAACGGCCCGATCGGCACCAGCGTCACAGATGCATCATCTGCGGCGAGCAATGTCCGGATAATGTAGTCCACGGCATGTTCCGATTGCAGCGGCGTTTCAGGTTCGAAGACGTCGATTCCATTGATCCCCGTTGCACCGTGAATCATCTCGGCGGTCCGTAGTGCTCGCGACATGGGCTCGGCGCAACCCGCATAGACCGGCACGTCCTGCCTACCCGCGATGTCACACATGAGTCGTGCATTGCGTTGCGTAAGATCAAGCGGAACGTTTCCACCCACGGCAGTGATGCCGAGAAGGTCGACGTCTTCAGGTGAGGCGAACGCGAGAAAAAGAGCGACGGCATCGTCCTGCCCAGGATCGCAATCGATGATGATCTTGCGGGTCATCGCCCAGCACTCCGTCGACGTAGTACTAAAACGTCAGCATCAGTCCCGCGAGCGCAGCACTCATGAGGTTGGACAGTGAGGCCGCCAGCACGCACTTCATGCCGAATCGCCCGATCAACTCCTTTTTCTCAGGAACTAACACGCCGAGGCCACCGAGCAAAATCGCGATGGATGAAAGATTTGCGAATCCGCAGAGCGAGAACGTAGTGATCGCGATCGTCCTCGGACTCATGCCAGCGAGATAATCATTCAAGTGAGAGAACGCGACGAACTCATTGAGTATGATCTTTTCACCGAACAAGGCGCCGGCCGCCTCGGCCTCGGCCCATGGCACACTGAGCAGGTACATCAGCGGTTGAAATAGCTTG
>JADFNV010000034.1 GCA_022563195.1 Pseudomonadota bacterium | reverse complement strand
GCTTCGGATCACGAGAATAGTGTAACGTGATACGTTACACGTGTCAATGACGAGCGCCGCCTAACGTCTAAGCTTAATTGCGCCCAGTATCTGGCGCACATGTTGCGAATGCAAGATGTGTGACAGGTACGACCAGGCGGCAAGTATGCAGCGCATTGTTAGGCTGCAGTTTCCACCAAAACGTCCCAGCCAGGGAACAGGATAACTGCCGGGTGACATCTGAGCGCCCTAGCCAGAGTCTTGGCTCTTTCAACACCCAATCGAACACGATCATTCTCAATCGCCGAAATTGTTGACTGTGGAATACCACAAACATCAGCAAGCTCAGTTTGGCTGAACTCCTGAAGTTCTCGAAGAATCCGTACGGATTCGCCGATTGAGACGCTGATATGGCGTTTTGCGGGTTTAAAATCCTTCATCACTATTTCCTTCGGTAATCATGCGCGGTCAATTCGACGACCATCACAAACAATTTCTTCCTCTCAATCTTGTAGATGACTCGAAATTGATCGCTGAGCCTCGAAAAACGGTGGCCCCTCCAGTCGCCACGCAATGCCTCGTCGTTAAAGCCGCGTATCTGTCGAAGCCCGGTTGGCCCGGAAATCTCAACGATGTCCTTCCACTTTTCATAACGCTTGAGCACAGTCTTCGGAATCTTGCGTATCCGTCGCTGAAGATTGCGATGCTCAAAGATCTGCCACATATACTAAATAGTATATATACTTTAAATAGTATGTCAATCAGGGAAAGAGCTTAGTGCAGCCTAACTTTATATGGTTGCCCGGTAATCGGGCGAAAGTCGTGCAATTGGGCAGAATAGCATGTTGTTGGGAGGACCAAGTCGCTGAATAGTCACATGATGGTTAGAGATATGTTGCCGAAAAATTAAGGGAAGTATTGCGATGGCGAAGAAGCTCAGGGAAGAGTTTCGGTCTGAAATTCGCGTTCGACATTACAGTTATCGGACGGAGGAAACTTACTGGAAGTGGATTCGTCGCTTCATCCTGTATCACGGTAAGCGACATCCACGGGAGATGGGTGCAGAGGAAATCCAGGCGTTTCTTTCGTACCTGGCGACGGACGGTCACTTGTCGGCATCGTCACAGAATCAGGCGCTGAGCGCGCTGCTGTTCCTGTACAAAAAGGTACTGCAAGTGGAGCTGCCCTGGATGGATGAGATCGTGCGTGCGAAGCGACCCGCACGTGTGCCCATCGTGATGACAAAGTCGGAGGTTGCCAAGGTTCTGAAATGCCTGCAGGGCAAGCATTGGCTTATGGCCAGCCTTTTGTACGGCAGTGGTTTGCGACTCACTGAGTGTCTTCGACTGCGTGTTCAGGATATCGACACCGAGTACTTGCAGCTCACCATTCGCGATGGCAAGGGCAACAAGGATCGTCGCACGATATTGCCCGATTCGCTGTTGCCGCACATCGAACACCAGCTGGATTTCGTGCGTGGCTTGATGGAGCGCGATATCGAGGAGGGCGAGAACGGCGTCTCACTGCCGTACGCGATCGATCGCAAGTTCAAGAATGCCTCGAACGAATGGCGCTGGCAGTACGTGTTTCCCTCCAGCAAGTACGCTTTCATTCATCACAACCAAAGCATGCGGCGCCATCACGCTCACGCCTCTGGTCTTGCGCGCGCCGTCACGCACGCCGTCAGGGAATCGGTAATCAACAAGCGTGCGACGAGTCATACGTTCCGTCACTCGTTCGCCACGCACTTGCTCGAGAGTGGCTATGACATTCGTACAGTGCAGGAACTGTTAGGCCATTCGCAGGTGCAGACAACGCAGATTTATACGCATGTCATCAAACGGGGCGGACACGCGGTACGGAGTCCGTTGGAAGGGCTGTGAATCTCGGCAATTCCTTCAATTCTTGACATCAGGTCCAGCGATGCAGCCGTGCCGGCGTACCGGATGGGAAGTCAGTCTGATCGCATTCGAGCTCGACATAGCCATCGGTGCCGGACAAGGCCGTGAAGTCTCCGGATGTATTCGTATGCACGGGCATTGCGCGCAAAGGACCGCCAACACTCGAGATCAGTTTTACGGGAAGGAAATACGTTAGTTTGGGTTTGAACGTGACGTCCTGTGCGAGCGATGCAAACTCGGGCGCTTGCTCGCGCAATCCGGTTGCTGCATTCAGAGCCGGGATCACGTATTGCCGGCAACACACGAGCGTCGAGACCGGATTGCCGGGCAGCGCGAACACGGCTTGTTTCCTGGGCCCGATACCGAACCACATCGGCCGGCCCGGGCGTTGGCTGATCTTGTGAAACACGACATCGACGCCGAGTTCGTCGAATACTTCTGGCAGGTAGTCGGCTTTGCCCATCGATACGCCGCCACTGAGTACCAGTGTGTCAGCGGCATCGAGGTGCTCGGCGATTCGTTGCTTCAGTAACGTCGGATCGTCAACCAGGTGATCGTGTTCGCAATCATCGAAACCATGTTGCTGCAGCATCGCGATCATGGCCGGACCGTTTGACATGCGAATCTGGTGTGCCTCGATTGCCTCGCCCGCTGCGACGAGTTCGTTGCCGGTCGAGATAACACGAATCGTCGGTTTTTTGCTGACATCGATATCGCTCAGACCGCACGAAGTGATGACGGCGATGTTCATCGGTGATACGCGCGTGCCCGGAGTCAGCAGTTCGGTATCCTTTGTGTGGTCGGATCCGCGAGCGTGGATGAACTGTCTTTGTTCTGCGGCATAGTCGGCCTCGATCTCGGCGACCCCGTCAGTTACGTTGATGTGTTCGACCGGCACGATGCAGTCAGCGCCATCGGGTAGCGATGCACCCGTCATTATGTCTATCGCTTTGCCCGATGCTAGCGTCAGCGCGGGATCACCCGCAGCCTGCATGGCCTGAATTGGGAATCGACGGTTGCCGCTATCGAATTCGCCATACGAGATCGCAATGCCATCCATCATCACGCGATCGAATGGCGGCTGGTCTCGTTCGGCTTTGACACTTTGGTGCAAAACTCGTCCGGTCGCCCGCTCGACGGCCACGGACTCGATATCACATGCCGGCATCGCGGCCAGGATAGCGTCACGGGCTTCAGCTGTCGTGAGCATGATGTGCTAAGCCCTCTCCCTGGCGATTGCGCGATGGCCGATGTCACGGCGGAAGTACGCGCCTTCCCAGTGAATCTGATCAACGGCCGCGTAAGCTTCGCCGGCCGCTATTGCCACGGTGTCGCCAAGACCGACAACGCACAGGACTCGCCCACCACTGGTTACAACGTCGTCTCCGTCTTCGGCCGTTCCGGCATGAAAGACCATGCGTGACTGGCTAGTGGCATCGCGAAGTCCGTTGATCGACCTACCTTTCGCGTAGCTCTCGGGATAGCCGCCTGCGGCCATGACGACGCCCAGCGAGGCGCGGCTATCCCATTCGGCTTTTTGTTCACCGAGCGTACCGTCTAAGGTTGCCTTGCAAATCCTAACCAGGTCGGAGCGCAGACGCGCCATGATCGGCTGTGTTTCAGGATCACCAAGGCGGCAATTGAACTCGATGACCTTGGGCGTACCGTCGGCCATGATCATGAGACCCGCGTACAGAAAACCCGTGTAGTTAGCGCCGTCTGCCTTCATGCCCGCCAGCGTTGGTCGAATGACGAGGCCCATGATCGCGTCCTCGACAGCGGCTGTCACGACAGGTGCAGGCGAATACGCACCCATGCCGCCCGTGTTCGGGCCGACATCGCCCTCGTCGCGGGCTTTATGATCCTGCGTTGTTGCCAGCGGCAGGATATTCGTGCCGTCGGTCACCACGATGAAACTCACTTCTTCGCCGTCGAGAAATTCCTCGACGACAATACACGCACCGGCGTCGCCAAATCGTCTGCCGGACAGCATGTCGGTCGCTGCTTGTTCGGCCGCTTCGAGAGTCATTGCCACGATGACGCCTTTGCCGGCCGCAAGGCCATCGGCCTTGACGACAATCGGCGCACCTTGTTGGCGAATATAGGCTAGCGCGGGTCCGAACTCGGTGAAATTCTGATATCGGGCCGTCGGAATATTGTGCCGGGCAAGAAAGTCTTTGGAATAGGCTTTCGAGCCTTCAAGCTGTGCAGCTGCCGCGCTTGGGCCGAAGCAGGGCAGGTTGAGTTCATTGAAGCGATCAACGATGCCGGCGACAAGTGGCGCTTCCGGGCCAACGATCGTCAATCCGGCATTTTCGGTCTGCGCGAGGGATGCCAGGCCCTCGATGTCATCGGCGGCAACGGGCACGTTGCGTACCCTGGGTTCGCGCGCCGTGCCTGCGTTGCCCGGCGCCACCAGTACTTCATCGACATCGGGAGACTGCGCGCACTTCCACGCCAGGGCGTGTTCGCGCCCGCCGCTGCCGATGACCAGGACCTTCATGCTGATTTCTCCGTACTAATGGCGAAAGTGTCGCATGCCTGTGAAGACCATCGCCAGTCCGTGTTCGTCAGCAGCTACGATGACTTCGTCGTCACGCATCGAGCCGCCGGGCTGAATGATCGCGGCGATGCCATGTTCGGCGGCGGCATCGATACCATCGCGAAACGGAAAAAATGCATCGGACGCCATCACAGAATTCACAACCTCAAGTCCCTCGTCGGCGGCCTTGATTGCCGCGATCCGGGTGCTGTACACGCGACTCATCTGGCCTGCGCCGATGCCGATCGTCATTCGATCCTTGCAGAATACGATCGCATTTGACTTGACGTACTTGACGACAGTCCAGGCGAACAACAGGTCCTCGACTTGTTCAGTGGTTGGCGTTTTCTTGGTGACGACCTTGAGGTCGTCTGCCGTCACGTGGCCGAGATCGCTGCCTTGTACCAGCAGACCGCCTGAGACTTTCTTGTATTGGACGCCGCTTGTCGACGGTTCCCAGGGCCCGGTAACGAGCACGCGCACGTTTCTCTTCTCGGTCAGGATTGTCGCTGCGTCGTCGTCGACACTTGGCGCGACGATAACTTCAACGAACTGCTGATTGATGATCGCTCTCGCGGTTGCCGCGTTGAGTGGCCGGTTGAAGGCGATGATGCCGCCGAACGCCGATGTCGGATCAGTTTTGAACGCCCGGTCATAGGCCGAGTGAATGTTTTGCGCCACTGCGACACCACAGGGATTCGCGTGTTTGACGATGACACACGCCGGGTCGACGAACTGTCGCACGCACTCAAGTGCCGCATCGGTGTCGGCGATGTTGTTATACGAAAGTGCCTTGCCCTGCAATTGCTCTGCCATTGCCAGCGAGCCTTTCGGCGGATGCTGATCGACATAAAAAGCGGCATCCTGGTGCGGGTTCTCTCCGTAGCGCATTCTGTCGACAAGGCTGCCCGAGTAGAGGTGGTGTTCGCCGAGCGGGTCGTCGCCGAGGGATCGCGACAGGTACTTCGTGATCACGGTGTCGTAACTTGCCGTATGTGCGTAGGCCTTGGCGGCCAGTCGTAGCCGATCGTCCAGCGCTAAAGTATTGTTTTTCAAGGCATCTAGGACATTGTCGTAGTCTTCAGGATCAACGATCACGGCGACGCTGTCGTGATTTTTGGACGCCGCGCGAATCATGGCGGGTCCGCCGATATCGATATTCTCGATAGCAGAATCGATCGTCGCGTCGCCACGGGCAATCGTTTTTTCAAACGGGTACAGGTTGACGGCGAGAAGATCGATTGGCTCGATGCCGTGTTCATCCATGACTTTGTCGTCCGTGCCGCGCCGTCCCAACAGTCCGCCGTGAATAACGGGGTGCAGGGTCTTGACGCGACCGTCCATGATCTCGGGAAAGCCGGTTTTCTCGCTGATCTCGATGACATCGATTCCTGCTTCGCGCAGAGCACGACAGGTACCACCGGTTGAGAGGATTTCAACGCCGAGATCAGCAAGTCCGGATGCAAATGGGATCAGGCCACGCTTGTCGGAAACGCTAAGGAGCGCCCGTCGCACCGTCAACATTTGTCGGTTCCTACTGAATCAGCGAATACGATCGAAGTTTCTTGCGCAGCGTGCCGCGATTGATACCCAAGATGCCTGCTGCCTGGCTTTGGTTGCCAGCCGTGTAGTCCATTACGGCCTTAAATAACGGCCGCTCGACTTCGCCGATGACGAGATCGTATAGATCACCGGGACGGTCACCGTTGAGGCTGTTGAAGTATTGCTCGATAGCGTCTTCGGTGTGTTTGTGCAGCGATTTATTGCTGATGGAGGCCTTGTTGTTGTTACTTAATTCGCTCTTTTGGGCCACGTTTTCAAAATCCTGTTGCGACTAGGCGGCTATCGAAATACTTTCTTCTTGTTGGTCGAAGTATTCTTTCGTCAGTCTAAGTTGTTCAGAAGCACTGTCGACGCGCACCGCCTGGTAACGAAACTCGCCTGCGTTGTCGAGATTATTGCAATACCAGGTCAAATGCTTTCGAGCCACTCGAACACCGGTCGCTTCCCCATAAAACCGATGCAATTCTTTTAAGTGGACGAGCATAATATCACGCAATTCATTTTTATCTAGCGGCACGAATTCGCCAGTGCCGTGTACGCCATGCAAAAGCTCGCGAAATATCCAGGGTCGACCCTGCGCGCCGCGACCGATCATCAAGCCATCAGCATTAGTTAGGCGCAATACCTCATGCGACTTCTCACATGTAGTGATGTCTCCGTTTGCGAATACTGGAATCGAGACAGCGTCCTTAATCCGCGCAATTGTTTCGAATTCTGCGTAACCGCGGTAGCGGCATTCGCGTGTGCGGCCATGGATGGCGAGTGCCTGGATGCCGGAATCCTCTGCAATTCGGGCCACGACGACGCCGTTTCGATACGACGGGTCCCAGCCTGTGCGCATTTTCAGCGTGACGGGAACTTCGACGGCCGCGACGACCCTCTGGAGGATTTCTGCGACGAGTGGTTCGTTTTTTAGCAATGCCGATCCGGCGAGTTTTCTGCAGACCTTTTTCGCCGGACAGCCCATGTTGATGTCGATGATCTGTGCGCCACGTTCGACACAGGCTTTGGCGGCCGTAGCCAGCTGGTGTGGATCCGAACCGGCGATTTGCACGACAATCGGCTCGGCGTCGAGGTCCAGATCGAGGCGCCGCCGGGACTTTGGCGTCTGCCACAGGCTAATGTCGGCCGTCGTCATTTCGGAGGTTGTCATGCCCGCACCGAACCGCCGGCACAGGCGCCGAAACGGCGCATCGGTAACGCCGGTCATCGGCGCGAGCACAAACGGACTCGAAAGTTTATACGGGCCGATCTGCATATTCGTAATTCTACTATTTGAAATCTTCGATGGCGCAGCGCAGCTGCCCGCCTTCCAACCGGTAGCAGACATTGAGCTTGAAGCCGGTCGCTGCAATCGTAGGCGTCTCGATCGCGATGACGGCATCGAATGTACTGCCCGGCGCGACGGTCTTGCGTGGGTCAGGGTCGCCGACGAGGTACTCGATGGGCTCCAATACGCGACTGCCGATAATCTCCTCGAAACGATCGGTTAGCGACACGTGAACCAGCGGATAGGGCAGGGCCCGATCGGACTTGTTGCCTACGCGCGAATAAATCGTCAGGACTTCCTCATCCTCGTCAGCGTTGCCTTTGGTTGCCTCGAATCGCCAACCGCTGACATCCCAGGCGGGGGTCACAGGGCTGCCGATCGAACGATAGATAGGCCCCACAAAATTATTAAATACGGACCGGGTTGCGAGCGTCTCTCGGGATTGGTGGATATATTGCAGGGCAAGCACGATGCAAAGTGCGATGATGCCGACGGTGGTGCCGTAGCTGGATGGGCTGTTATCCAGGCGTGCGCTTCGGATGTGGCTGGTCATCGTTCTCTTAGCTCGCGCTACGAAAGCGGCGGTACTCGACGTGGATAATTTGGCGTTGTCTTTGCTTGCCAGGCTCTCGCGTTCGAGTTCGCTACGTACAAATTCGCCTTCCATTATGATGGTTTCGACGTGTGGATTCTCTTCAACAAGGTCTTTTAATATGTCCTTGTTGCCGGTTTGTTTTTGAACGATGGTCGACGCAAAGCCGTCCTCGTCTTCGACAGCCAGGGCAAGCAAATCCTGGTCGATCATCATGTTGATTGTCTTTTCTTCTTCGGACTGTGGCGGGATAATGTGCTCGTCTTCATCAGCGGCAGCGATCTCCTTGAATACGACGTCGGCGCCCTCTTCCAGGGCTTCTTCGAGTTGTGCGTCAGCCTCCTCCTCGACTTCGTCTTCGGCCTCTTCATCCGCTGCTTCGTCGACGTCTTCTTCCAGGTCTTCTTCCAGGTCTTCTTCTAAATCTTCTGCTGCCTCTTCCTCGACTTCGTCTTCGAGTTCCTCTTCGGTTTCGTCGTCGGCTTCTTTCTCGGCCGCTGCCGTGATGTCTGCGCTGTGCGCCGCTTCCGTTTCAAATGCCGCCGCTATTAGATCCTGTTCAATGGTCGTCTCCATTTCGACGTCGTCGGTGTCGTAGTCTTTTTCATCGGCGCGCACCGTGGTGTCGTCTTGCTCGGCACTCACAGCATCTTCATCTAATGCCTGATGCACGCCGCTCAAGTCGATGCCCATGGCCTCGGCCTGAATTGCGAATTGCGTATCCATGTCGGGCGGTGCGTCGGTCTGTGCAACGGAGTCGGTTTCGTCCGCTTCGCCCAGCAGTTCCTGCCATTCGTCAGGGTCGCCGAGCGCCAGGTCGTCCTGCGAGCTGTCAGGACCGGCAGGCTCTTCGCTTGCTTCCTCGACGGGCGGCTCGGGCTCGGAAGTGGACACAGCTTCGGCGTTGACGTCGAAGTCATCGGGCAGCGGAGTATTGTCGTCGAAGCGCATCTCCTCGACATGCGCGCTATGCTCGGGTTCCGCAGATTCGTCGTCCTGCAGAATAAATTTCATGGATCCGGTCTCTACGGCCTCTGAAGATTCGCTCTCCTCTGCATCCTCTTCGCCGTCAAGGACGCGCCATTCGGTGCCCGTATCTTCAATACGAACGTCTTCGCCCGCGAGTTGATCCAGTGTTTTGAGCAGCGCCGCACTTTGCTCCGCCGATATCGTCGTTGGCGACACACCGTCTTCGAGGTTGCCTTGTCGCGCGGGAGTCAATTCGGGAATTCTTGGTGTGTCGGCGGATGAAACCTGCGAGTCGGGCAACTGCTCGGACAAGTGGTCGAGCGCATTGAACGCACTGCCGCAGCCGCCACAACGAACTTTTCCTGCCGCTTGTTTGAGAACCTCAGCTGTGACGCGAAATGCTACGTCGCATTCGGGGCATTGGGTATACATCGCTCAGCCCTTATTCCTTGCACCGGTCAACCGTGCCCATGTTTGCCCGCTCTGAACTCTGAATGCCGGTTCTTCGAACTCGATCCAGGGCTTATAGGCGTCGAGCACCGCATCGACCTGCTCGGAGAGTATGCCTGATAATGCCAGCAAACAATCGCTTTTGACGTGGTGCGCGACCGGTTTGGCAAGCCTGACAATTGGAGTTCTATGCATGTCGAATGATGGCAACAGCTTATCTTGCAGGAGTTCGAGATCCATGACAGATTGTCGCCAATTCATCGTGGTTCAGCTGTGTTCTCGGTCACACAAGACCGAGGCGCTTTTCCAGATAGTGAATATCGGTGCCGCCTGCCTGGAATGCCGCATGCTGGAATATCTCTTGATGCAAGGGAACGTTCGTCTTGATGCCGTCTATGACGATTTCGGTGAGCGCATTCTTCATTCGTGCAATCGCCGCATCTCGATCGCTGCCGTGAGCGATGATTTTTCCGATCATCGAATCGTAAAATGGCGGTACCTTGTAACCACTGTAGATATGACTATCGACACGCATACCAGGACCGCCTGGCGCATGCCAAAGATTAATAAGACCTGGTGACGGCATGAACGTCTTCGGGTCTTCAGCATTGATGCGACACTCGATCGCGTGACCCAGAATCCGGACATCGTCCTGCGTAATACTGAGCCTTTCTCCTGCTGCGATACGTAGTTGTTCGCGAACGATGTCAATGCCGGTGATCATTTCGGTAACGGGATGTTCGACCTGCAGGCGCGTGTTCATTTCGATGAAGTAGAATTCGTCGTCCTGGTACAGGAACTCGAATGTTCCGGCACTGCGATAACCGATATCCTGGCAGGCTCTGACGCAACGCGCACCAATTCGTGAGCGCTGTTCTTCGGTAATGCCGGGCGCCGGCGCTTCCTCGATAACTTTTTGGTGGCGGCGCTGCATTGAGCAATCTCGCTCGCCGAGGTGGATTGCATTGCCATGGCTGTCGGCGAGCACCTGAAATTCGATATGCCGCGGATGTTCGAGATATTTCTCCATGTAGACAACGTCATTATCAAACGCGGCTCGTGCCTCGGCCTTGGTTACGGTGATCGCTGCTATCAGTGACGCTTCGGCGTGCACCACGCGCATGCCGCGACCGCCGCCACCGCCCGATGCCTTGATAATGATCGGGTAACCGATGTCGCGTCCAATGCGCATGTTTTCGTCCGCGTCCTCGCCGAGGGGGCCGTCGGATCCCGGCACACAGGGTACGCCGGCCGACTGCATTGCCTGAATGGCTGAGACTTTATCGCCCATGAGGCGTATTGCGTTTGGCGACGGTCCGATGAAAACAAACCCGCTGGTCTCGACACGCTCAGCGAAGTCGGCGTTCTCCGAAAGAAAGCCGTAGCCCGGGTGCACGGCAACCGCGTCTGTGACCTCCGCCGCGCTGATAATTGCGGGCATATTGAGGTAGCTGTCGATTGATTGCGGCGGGCCGATACAGACCGTCTCATCAGCGAGCAGGACGTGCTTGAGATTGTTGTCAGCCGTCGAGTGCACGGCAACGGTTTTGATGCCCATCTCTCGACAGGCACGCAGTATACGCAATGCGATCTCGCCGCGATTTGCTATAACGACTTTTTCGAGCATGGTGATCGAGCCCGCTTAGTCGTCTTGCCGCTGATCGATGACGAACAACGTCTGGCCGTACTCGATCGGTTCGCCGTTTTGCACCCGTATGGACTTGATGACGCCGGATACATCAGCTTCGATCGGGTTCATCATCTTCATCGCTTCAATGATGCACAGCGTGTCGCCTTCGGCTATGCGGTCTCCGACCTGCACATAGGGCGCGGCGTCGGGCGACGCCGAGGCGTAAAACGTTCCCACCATCGGCGCGGTGACATTAAAACCATCGTCCTCGGGCTCAGCGGCGGCAACCGGTGTTGCCGAGACGGCCGGAGCTGCGGCGGTCGGTGTCGGTGCCACGGTGGGTACAGGAGCCGCGACGAAAGGGGGCATATCCTTCGGATAGCGACTGATGCGTACCGACTCCTCGCCTTCTACAATTTCAATTTCGGCAATGCCCGATTCGTCGAGCAGCTCGATTAATTTTTTTACTTTTCGTATGTCCATTATTTATCCTCGGCATTCGTAATGTGCCGATTGGCGGCATGCAACGCCAACTCGTAACCGTAAGCCCCAAATCCAAATAAGCAGCCAAGCGCTATGTCACTAAAGTAGCTGTGATGTCGAAATTCTTCGCGAGCAAATGTGTTGCTCAGATGAATCTCAATAAACGGAATAGCAACTGCTAAGAATGCATCGCGCAATGCAATGCTCGTGTGTGTAAATGCACCGGGATTGAAGATGATGAAATCGACCCCGTCTTCGCCCGCCTTTTGCACGCGATCGATAAGATCGTGTTCGGCGTTGCTCTGGTAGCTCGACAACTCATGTCCGTGTTCAGAGGCCAGCTCCTGACAGCGAGCCTCGATATCGCCCAGGCGCGTTGCGCCATAGACGTCGGGCTCGCGTGAGCCAAGCAGGTTCAGGTTGGGGCCATTGAGCAACAAGAACGTGGACATTTGCAGCCGAAATCAACAAGTTTGCCGAAGATGGCAGCAATTCTAACCTTTTTCGCGAGATTAGCGGTATCCCGATCTCAGGATTGGCCTTAGAAGATGATTGTCGAGAATCAGGCAGACGGCCTCCGCACAGAGGGTTACAGGGCGCGCAGTGCTTTCCGAGCAGTTTCCCTGTCAATCCTGCCGAAATCGAGATGTTTCAGGACGCTGGCAATTTTGTCGAGATGCTCCCGGTGAATCTCGCCTATGTGGGTTGCGAGCAATTCGCCGTCAGCAGCAACAATCATCGTGAATGGTAAAGCGATAAAGTTGACGCCGGATGACTCTGCAGCGGCCATCGCATCCAGTTCACCGACGAGGATCGGATAATTGAACTGGGCAGATTCATTATAAGCGATGACGGCATCCAGCATGTCGACTGCGACGCCGATTACCTGGATGCCGTGCTCGGCGTGTCGATCCTGGAACGCCTTGAGCAACGGGATTTCGCGACGACAGGGTGCACACCACGTTGCCCAGAAATTAACTATACGGTTCTGGTCTTGCCACTCTGAGAAATTGCGCTCAACGCCATCCATGTCCGACAGTGTGAACGACGGATAAATCGGATTCTCAGTCCTTATGGCGGTTACTGCATTCGGATTGATCGTGTCGACGGGTTCTGGCAGAGCCTTGAGAGGCATCCTTGCGGCGTAAAACAGTGCGCCTGCCATGAGCGCAACAAATGCCATCGTAAAAACCAGAAATGATCGACGCACAATCCGCCCTTTTTATTGAGCCTGCGCAGACATGGTCGCAGGATCTGCGAACGCCTTCTGCACATGTTTGATGAAGTCGTTCGACTTCATGTAGCCAACGACTTCGTAGCCGTGGCGTTGCTGACCGTCCGCGCCAAAGAAAATAATGGTCGGTGGTCCGAAGACGCCGAAGCGTTGCAACAAGGCCTGGTCTTCGGCATCGTTCGCTGTGACATCCGCCTGTACCAGCACTGAATTCGACAATGCCGCCTGGACGCCGGCATCGGTAAATGTGTAGGCCTCCATCTCCTTGCAGGACACACACCAGTCCGCATAGAAATCAAGCATCGCAGTCTTGCCCTGGCTCGCCGCATTCGCCAGTTCGCGATCCAGATCGTCGGCGGTTTTGATGCGCTGAAACACGAGGCCGTGCTCTTCGACGAGCATATTTCCGCCACCGAGATTGATGCTGGCAAGTGGTTTAAGTGGGTTGCTGCCGCCGGTCAGCGCACCGAGCAACAACAGCAGGCCGTAAATAATTGCAAGAAAACCAAATCCCTTGCCGAGTTTCTGTATCGCCGACGATCCCGCCGCCAGTGTCGTCAGCCCGCCGAGGAACACACCGGCCATGAATATGAGTACAGCCCAGAGCGCCAGCGTCACACTGCCGGGAAGTATTCGCGATAACATCCATACCGCCAGGCCCAGCATCATGAAACCAAATGCGCTCTTGATCGACTCCATCCACGGACCGGCTTTCGGCAGCAATTTTCCGGCCGAAGCGCCGACGATCAACAAAGGTGCTCCCATGCCCATGCTCAAGGCGAACAATGCGGTGCCGCCACGAATCATGTCGCCCGACTGGCCAATAACGGTCAACGACGCAACGAGTGGCGGTGCTACACACGCCGTAACGATCAACGACGACAGGGCACCCATGATGAACGCCCCGATAAGGGTGCCGCTCTTCTGCCTGCCACTGATGCCGGCAAGTCGGCTTTGAATGCCGCTTGGCATCTGCAAGTTGTACAGGCCAAACATGCCTAGTGCGAGGACGACGAACAAAGCTGCGAACAGGATCAGAATCCACGGTTGGTTAAACGTCGCCGCGAGTTGCATGCCTGCAGCTGCCGCCACGATACCGGCTCCCGTGTAGACGAGTGCCATGCCCATGACGTAGCTGAATGCGAGCGTAAAGCCGCGCATCGGACTGACGTCGTCGCCTTCGCCTGCAATGATTCCCGACAGGATCGGCACCATGGGCAACACGCAGGGCGTGAATGCAAGCAGCAGTCCTGCACCAAAAAATGTCGCTATGACGAGCCAGATATGCGCATCGTTTATCAGCCGTGCAAGGCGTGCCTGTTCAGAAACCGGTGCATTGGGGCTCGGTAACAATGCGAGGTCAGTAATTGTGCTTGCTTCTGTTAGCGCGACCGTGAGGACGCGAGTCGTCGGTGGATAACAAAGGCCATCCAGGGAGCAGCCCTGGTAATTAATCTCGAGTTCAAGATCCATGGCTTCGGGCGTTGCTCTGGCTAGCGGCAGTCGCGCGAACACGTCCTCGAAATAAACCTCTGACTCGCCGAAGAACTCGTCAAACTTGAGCTCGCCCTCTGGAAGCGCCAGTATCCCAAGTTGCACGTTAGCGGAAATGGCCTTGACCGAGATTTTGTCTTTATACAGGTAATATCCGCGAGCCACTTGCCAGGTTACTTCGACCGTATTGCCGTCAATCGGAATCAGAATGGGTTTGAAAGCTTCGTCGACAGGCAGAAACTCGCCGCCGAGACTGCCAAAATCGATTTTTGCCGGCTGCTGCCCGGTCTGTTTGAGTTTGACGGTTTCGGTCCATGTTTGCGGCGGATAGCAAAGTCCAATGTCGGCACAACCCTGGCTCTTGATGACAAACTGCATCGTCTCGGGACGTTCACCCTCGATTCGGTAGGGCACCGACACATAAAAATGTTCGCGGTATACTTGTTGCTCGCCGAAGAACTCGTCCTCGTGCGGCAGGCCTTCAGGCAGCCGGGCCGCGCCCAAGACGACAGCGGCTGTGCCACTTTCAAAACTGAGTTTGTCGCGGTACAGGTAATAGCCGTCCTCTATAGCCCAATCGACTTCGAGGGCGTCGCCGGTATCGGAAACGACGTAGCGATAAGCGTCCGCTGGGTGTAATGGCTCCTCATCCTGCGCGTTTACCGGAGCGATCGCCGCGAACGCCAGAGCGGCGAGCAAACATCGGCAAAACTTGAATATTTTCGTCATCTGGGAAGTGCTGGCAGGGTCGTTTGCCGGTTAAGGACTAAGACCGTTTCGGTGTCCGGTTTGTTACACAATTCGGGGCTTGGGCGGCGCAGCATACCGGGCGCTGGGACCGATGTCATCGATCCAGTTCGGGTTTTTGGGGCAAATCAGGTGAGATGGCCCTTGAAATTTGCGTTCGCATGCCTATTATTAGCACTCCTGTTGGTCGAGTGCTAATTGCTCAGGCCCCAGAAAACCGCCTAAAGTCGGTTATTAATCAATAGTTTATAGGAGATGTACACGATGAAAATTCGTCCGCTTCATGATCGCGTTATCGTAAAGCGCATGGAAGAAGAGCGCACGTCGCCCGGTGGAATCGTCATTCCGGACGCTGCGGCCGAGAAACCGATCAAGGGTGAAGTCATTGCCGCAGGCAATGGCAAGATCCTCGAGAACGGCGATGTCCGTCCTCTCGATGTCAAGGTTGGCGACACCGTGCTGTTCGGCAAGTATGCCGGCACAGAAGTCAAAGTTGATGGTGAAGAACTGCTGGTGATGAAGGAAGACGACATCGTCGCAGTTGTCGAAAGCTAAACGCCAATCACGACTTGACCCCATATGAAAACAGGAATGCGGCAGGAGCCGCTACTAACGATTAACAGAGGAATTACAAATGGCTGCTAAAGAAATACGCTTCGGCGACGATGCGCGGCAAAAGATGTTCGCAGGTGTGACCATCCTTGCGAACGCCGTGAAAGTTACGCTGGGCCCGAAAGGTCGCAATGTCGTAATCGATAAGAGTTTCGGCGCTCCGACGGTCACCAAAGACGGTGTCTCGGTCGCCAAGGAAATCGAGCTTGATGACAAGTTTGAGAACATGGGCGCACAGATGGTCAAGGAAGTTGCTTCCCAGACCTCGGATGTTGCCGGCGACGGTACAACGACGGCAACAATTCTCGCACAGGCTGTCTTGCGCGAAGGTTTGAAGTCAGTTGCTGCGGGCATGAACCCGATGGACCTGAAACGCGGCATTGACAAGGCGACCATTGCGATCGTCAAAGAGCTTAAGAAGTTGTCGACGCCCTGCGAAGATGAGAAAGCGATCTCACAGGTTGGTAGCATTTCTGCCAACGCGGACAAGGAAATCGGCGAAATCATCTCTGATGCAATGCAAAAGGTAGGCAAAGAAGGCGTCATCACGGTTGAGGAAGGCTCAGGTCTGGAGAACGAACTCGAAGTTGTCGAAGGCATGCAGTTCGATCGTGGTTACCTGTCTCCATACTTCATCAACAATCAGCAGAGTCAGTCGGTTGACCTGGAAAATCCGGTGATACTGTTGTTCGACAAGAAAATCTCGAATATTCGTGATTTGCTGCCGATTCTTGAAGGCGTTGCCAAAGCCGGTCGTCCGCTGCTGCTTGTTGCAGAAGACGTCGAAGGCGAGGCACTCGCGACGCTGGTTGTCAATAACATCCGTGGCATCGTTAAGGTTGCGGCTGTCAAGGCGCCTGGTTTCGGCGATCGCCGCAAAGCCATGTTGCAGGACATCGCCGTATTGACGGGTGGTCAGGTTATTTCGGAAGAAGTCGGCCTGTCGCTTGAGAAGGCAACCATCGACGACCTCGGTGAAGCGAAGAAAGTGCAGATCACCAAGGAGAACACGACCATCATTGATGGCGCCGGCCGTTCCGCGGACATCAAGGGTCGTGTTGACCAGGTTAACCAGGAGATCGAAGACTCGTCCTCGGATTACGACAAAGAAAAGCTGCAGGAGCGCGTTGCCAAGCTCTCCGGTGGTGTTGCGGTTATCAAAGTCGGTGCTGCAACTGAAGTCGAGATGAAGGAAAAGAAAGCTCGCGTCGAAGACGCACTGCATGCAACACGTGCGGCAGTCGAAGAAGGCGTTGTAGCCGGCGGCGGCGTTGCGTTCATTCGCGCGGTTGCGGGGATTTCCAAGCTGACGGGCGACAATGATGATCAGAATGTCGGCATCAACATCCTCAAGCGCGCCGTCGAAGAACCGCTGCGGCAAATTGTTCGCAATGCGGGCGGCGACTCCAGTGTCGTCTTGAACGCCGTTGTAGAAGGCAAGGGCAATTTCGGCTTTAACGCGCAAACCGGTGAGTACGTCGATATGTTCGAAGACGGCATCATCGATCCGACCAAGGTGGTTCGTTTTGCGCTGCAGAATGCGGCGTCGGTTTCGGGTCTGTTGTTGACGACCGAAGCGATGGTTGCTGATGCGCCGCAGGATGACTCTGGCGGTTCAGGCATGCCGGACATGGGCGGCATGGGCGGTATGGGCGGCATGATGTAAGCGATCGCTGTTCAGGTGCGGCTCACGCTGCGCCCGCTCATTGAGCAAACAATAAGGCCTGGCAAGAGATTGTCAGGCCTTTTTCGTGATCCACGGGGATCGGTGTTTACCTTCGACGGCGCAGGCGCCACCAGAGCCTGATAGCCAGCAGCAGCGCAAGTATGACGGCATAGACCAGCGGCTCGGTGACGTCTTTTTTCACCTGCCACCAGTAGTGCCAGACACCGAGCAAGCCAACGGCATAGGCGCTGTAATGCAATTGTTGCCAGCGTCGCCCCAGGCGGCGGCGCATGTTGTTGGTCGACGTCACAGCCATCGCGGTTAGCAATAAAAAGGCGGCGAAACCGATCATGATAAACGGTCGTTCGGTCAAGTCTTCGGCGATAGCCGAGAGCAGTAGTCCCTGGTCGAGGAACAGCCACGCTAAAAAGTGCATGAGCACGTAGAAAAAAGTAAACAGGCCGAACATACGTCGAAAACGGATCAACCAATTCCAGGCGGTGAGTTTGCGCAACGGCGTCACGGTCAGCGTGATCAAGATGAACCGCAGCGCCCAGTTACCGAAGCGATCCTGAATTTCCTCAATGGGGTTGGTGCCGAGCCGGCCTGTGATTTCGAGCCCATCGGTCAAAACCAGCGCTGCAGGCACGAGACACAACAGGAATACGATCGGCTTCCAGATAAGCCGTATCTGTCGCAGCGTATCCATGAATAATCGGGGCTAGAAGTTTCTCCGCAAATCGATGCCCTCGTATAGATGCGCGACCTGTTCGCCGTAGCCGTTAAACATCAGCGTTGCTTGCTTGCGCGCGAACAAGCCCGATCCTATGCGTCGCTCGCGCGCCTGGCTCCAGCGCGGATGATTGACCTCGGGATTGACGTTGGCGAAGAACCCGTACTCGTTCGATGCTGCCATGTTCCAACTCGTTTTCGGCCGCTTCTCGACAAAGCTCATTCGAACAATGCTCTTGATGCCCTTGAAGCCGTACTTCCATGGCACGATGAGCCGGATTGGTGCGCCGTTCTGGTTGGGTAATACCTCGCCGTAGATGCCGACGGCGAATATCGTGAGTGGATTCGTGGCTTCTTCAATCGTCAGTCCTTCGCGATACGGCCAGTTAAGCGAACGGCGTCGTTGTCCGGGCATCTGGGATGGGTCGTGCAGCGTCTCGAATGCGACATACCTTGCTTTCGAATTAGGTTGCAGATGCTTGATGACATCGGCGAGCGATATTCCTACCCAGGGAATGACCATTGACCATGCCTCGACGCAGCGCATGCGATAGATTCGCTCCTCAAGGTCGAATGGCTTGATGAAATCCTCGAAATGATACGTTCCGATCTTCTCGGCTTCACCGTCAACCGTAATCGACCACGGCCGCGAGCGGAATTTCTGCGCGTTCTTGTAAGGGTCTCCTTTGCCCGTGCCGAACTCGTAGTAGTTGTTGTAGGTCACAATGTCGTCGTAAATGTTCAGTGTCTCGTCGGTGCTGAATCTGCTGGTTCCAATGCCATCGATCTTTTCGCGTCTGGCGTCGGGCACGATGGCACCCACTGCGGGCCCGGCCATGGTCGCCGCGCTGGCGATACTGCCAGCACGGATGAACTCGCGTCGGTTCAGATAATTGGTCTTGCTCGTAATCTCAGACGGTCGGATATCGGTCGGCTTCTTGATTAGCATTGGGTTCTCCTCTGGTCTTGAGTCCTAATATAGACCCGCTCCCCGAGACAAATATTGCACAAAAGTACTACGTTTTTGCATAGATTTAGTAGTGACGTCCAAGCCAGTCAATAAGGATTGAATTCACGTCATCGGGTTTCTCCTGCTGCGTCCAGTGTCCGCAATTCTCGAGCATGTGAACCTCCAGGTCGGGGACAAAAGGCTTCATTGCATCGATTTGCCCGGGCGAAATGATGACGTCGTCAATGGCACCGATAAACAGTGATGGGACGCGCACGGTCTGATCGAGGTCGGCGGTAGACTCCCAATTGTGTGTCCAGTTGCGGTACCAGTTGATTGGGGCAGTGAAGCCACCCGCCATAAACGCGTCGACAAAGACTTTTTCCTCTTCGCGCGCGAGTAATTTTTCACCGGTAAGTTCGCGACGGCCCAGCGCCGCGAGAAGATTGAAACTGCGCATCGCCTTCGGCAGTGTATCGAATTGCTTACGCGTAATCGTATTGCGACGCATCAGCATCTCGAAAACCCACGCTGGATTTTCATCGCAGCGCCGATCGGCCTGATCGGAATCCTGAAAATTTACGATGTAAAAGTCATCACCCAGTTCGGCGCGCATGTAGGCAATAGGTTCGACAGACGACCGTGGGAAAAACGGGATATTGAGTGCAACGAGTCCGGTCATGCGCCCGGGAACCAGCAATGCCATCTGCCAGGCGAGCAGGGCGCCCCAGTCATGGCCGACAACGACGGCCTTGTCGATGTCCAGGGCATCGAGCAGCCCGGTGATGTCGCCGAGTAAACGTTGGACTGTGTATTGGGGCACGCCATCGGGTTTGCTCGTCAGGCCATAGCCACGCTGATCCGGGGCGATCGCGTGGTATCCGGCTGCGGCCAATGCCGGTAATTGGTGGCGCCATGAATAGGCGAGTTCAGGAAAGCCATGCAGGAGGATCACGGGCAAACCTTCGCCTTGTTCGTAGACGGCCACGCGGATGCCATTGGTCTCGATGAATTGCGCTTGTGGAAACATAGATAAGGTCTTGAGTTCTCTGGCGGTCAACGCTAGTGTCCCCCTCAAGACGTTGCAGGGGAAGAGTAAGCGGAAAACTCAGGACCAGGCGACGGGGTTGGTACCGCGACAGATTCTATTCGCCCTGGACGCACGGTGTGCGACCGGGGCGTTGTCGCGTTGGAGAAAAGTTTTGCCGTTTAAAGAAATTTCGAGTCGTTACAATGGACCAGCACTCGAACAAGAGGTGTTGGCGTTTTGGCGTGATAATGACGTGTTTGCGAAGACCTTGAAGCAGAACGAGGGTGGACCGCTATTCTGCTTTAACGAAGGGCCGCCAACCGCAAACGGTAAACCGGGCATCCACCACGTGCTCGCGCGCAGTTTCAAGGACGCGTTTCCACGCTATAAGACGATGCGCGGCTTCAATGCACCACGCAAGGCGGGCTGGGATACGCACGGCCTCCCCGTTGAGCACGAGATCGAAAAAGAACTCGGCATTTTCGACAAGAAAGAAATTGAATCGAAAATAGGTATCTCCGAGTTCACGCGCCGTTGTCGTGAGTCGGTTATGCGCTACATCGGCGAGTGGGAAAAGATGACAGAGCGCATGGGCTTCTGGGTCAACATGGACGAGGCCTACTACACGCTCGACAATAGCTACATCGAATCGGTCTGGCACCTGCTCAGGACGATCTGGGACAAAGGCCTGATCTATCGTGGCTACAAGGTCGTGCCTTACGATCCGCGCATTGGCGCGACGTTGTCCTCGCACGAACTCGCGCTCGGTTACAAGGAGGTCGAGGATCCGTCTATTACAGTACGATTTCGGCTCGAGGGCGAGGAAAATACGTCATTCCTCGCATGGACCACGACGCCCTGGACCTTGCCTTCGAACCTCGCACTCGCGGTCGGCGATGGTATCGACTATAGCTACTGCAAAACGGAAGATGAAACGCTGATCGTCGCTGAGGCGCTGCGCGAGACGGTCATGCGCGACCTCGAGCACAAGGTTACGAAAACCGTCAAAGGCAGCGAACTCGTCGGCAAGCGTTATGAGCGCTTATTTGACGATTTACCCGTAGACGCCGATGCATTTCGCGTCTTGGCGGCCGACTTTGTCAGCACCGAAGAAGGCACGGGCATTGTGCACACGGCGCCGGCCTATGGTGTTGACGATCTGGAGCTTGGGCAGAAACACGGGCTGCCAGTACTGCATGCCGTGGGACTGGACGGACTGTTTATCGATGCGGTCAAGCCAGTCGCCGGCATGTTTTTCAAGGACGCCGACAAACCGCTAATACGAATCCTGAAAGACCGCGGGCTCATGTTCCGCTCCGAGCGATGCACGCATAACTACCCGTTTGGCTGGCGCACTGGCGATCCGATCATCTATTACGCCAAGAATGCTTGGTATATTCGCACGTCGAGATTCCGCGATCGCATGACTGAACTCAATAAGACGATCAAATGGGTTCCCGAGCACATTCGCGACGGTCGATTCGGTAATTGGCTTGAAAACAATGTTGACTGGGCACTCTCACGTGAGCGGTTCTGGGGCACGCCGTTGCCCGTGTGGACGGACGGCGAGGGCGATTACCACTGCGTTGGTTCGGTCGCCGAACTTGAAGGACTTACCGGACGGCCGTTGGGTGACCTCGATCTGCACCGCCCGGCCGTTGACGACATCACATTCGAGAAAAACGGCAAAACCTGGACACGTGTGCCCGAGGTCATCGACTGCTGGTTCGATTCAGGTGCGATGTCATATGCACAATGGCATTATCCCTTTGAGAACGAGGAGACTTTTCTAAAACATTTTCCGGCTGACTACATTTGTGAGGCGATCGATCAGACGCGCGGCTGGTTTTACACTCTGCATGCGATCGCGACGCTCGTGTCCGACAGCGTGGCATACAGGAACTGCATCTGCCTGAATCTGATCGTCGACAAGGACGGCAAGAAAATGTCGAAGTCACTGGGCAACATCGTCGATCCATACGATGTCTTTGACACGGTCGGCGCTGATGCATTGCGCTGGTACTTTCTCGCACGCCTGTCGCCCGACGTGCCAAAACGCATCTCGGTCGATATCGTCGCCGACGTCGCGAGTTCATTCATCAACACGTTCTGGAATACTTACGGATTCTTTATTCTCTACGCACGAATTGATAACGTCGATCTGACGCGCAACGTTGCCGTGGAAGACCGGTCCGAGATTGATCGCTGGGTACTGGCGCTGCTGTACCAGACGATTGGCACCGTTACCAACGCGCTGGACGACTTCGATGCCAAGACCGCTGGCGATGCGATCGAATCGTTTGTGGACCAATTGAGCAACTGGTATGTGCGTCGCACTCGCCGCCGCTTCTGGAAATCAACCGATCTCGAGGACAAGCATGTTGCGTACCTGACGCTCTACGAGTGCCTGACGGTGGTGCATAAGCTGATGGCGCCCTTTGTGCCGTTTCTGTCCGAGAATGTCTATCAGAATCTTGTGCGCGGCATTGACGCGAGTGCGCCCGAAAGCGTGCACATGACGTCGTGGCCGGAGGCGGATCCGTCGTGGCAAAACGAGGCGCTGTTGTTCGATATTGGCGTGGTGCAAAAAGTAGTCGGGCTTGGCCGTGCGGCCCGTGGCCAATCCGCGCTGCGCACGCGGCAGCCGTTGTCGCGACTGCTTGTTCGTGCGCCGAATGATAAAGCGACGCAAGCGATTGAGGATCATCGCGACCAGATTCTGGAGGAACTCAACGTCAAATCGATTGAATTCATAGCTCGGGACGCGGGCCTCGTGACCTACCGCATCAAGCCAAATCTGCCACGCATCGGCAAGCAGTACGGCAAGCTGATTCCGGCAATTCGCGCCGCGCTTGAGGCCGCTGATGGTGCGGCCATCGCGGGCGCAGCAACTCGCGGTGAGTCATTCAAAATTGAGGCAGGAGGCCAGACGATATCGCTCGAGGCCGAAGATATACTCATCGAGACGAGTTCTGCCGAAGGCTATGCCTGCGCCGAGGATTCGGGCTACCTGACGGCGCTCGATACCTCGCTCACCGACGCATTGATCGACGAGGGCGTAGCCCGTGAAATCGTCCGCTCCGTGCAGGACGCACGCAAGCAGGCGGGACTCGAAGTTTCGGATCGAATTGTGCTCGGTATTTCGGGCTCGAATGCCGTCGGACGTGCCCTTGAAACGCACCGGGATTATGTCATGTCTGAAACGCTCGCGACGAAATGGTCGGTCGGCCAGACCAATCCGCTGTTCACGATCAATCGGGAACTCGGCGATGAGAGCTGGACGGTGGAATTTTCGAAAGCGTCCCACGGTCCTCTCCCGGCCCGCGGCATCGAGTCGTGACGATCAGAGACATCCGGGCAAGTGGTTAAAACTTGCGCACACTTCGACATATCTGCTATAAAAATACTACGCAGGTAGTTGATACATCAGGAATACAATCAGGACGTACCGACTGAGAGGATCGGGACTACAGGACGTAGTCGCCTAAGAGCGTAATTAAGCCGCTCCGAAAGGAAAAAAAGCGGCTAAACAATAAAGAAACGCTGGAGTGGAAATGTCATACCCCGTCGACCGCTTTTATGCCGCAGTCTCGGTACTAGCGGGCCATGAACAGATAAAACAAAGACTTATGAAAGCCTTCGAAGATAATCTCGAGGCTATAAACGAAGATGATCTTCCCGCTAAGGCTAAAAAAGCATTCGCCAATCTGAGACACACAATGCACCAGGTTTCGCCAGCGAATGGCGAAGGTCCGATTTGCGCGTCCGTGCGCAAGATGTCGATCGAAGAGGCTGGCGCATGCGCAAAATCGGTCGTGGAGCTGTATCACGAGGTCCGTTTTGACAACGGTCAGGCGCCGCTGCCGCTCGAGAAGAGGGGCCGCAGAAAAAGCATCCCGCCCTTCCTCGTCAAATCCCGCAAGCCCTGATTTCGGGACTTTCCCCGAAATACTCAGCGAATCGGGTAATACACGTACGTCAGCAAGTCAGCCTCAGCCACTTTGGTCGGATCGCTGACATAGGACTCCCACGCGTCACCATTCCGCTTGATGCCGAGCGCCGCCAGGTAGGCGGCGATTTTCACGTGTGTCTCGCTCAAAGTGCGGTATGAACCCACATGTTTAACGCGAATCACAGTTCCGCCATACGTGTAACCAACATTCACGGTCACGCCGTTGGTTGGTGTTGCCTCGGAAACGCTTCGAACCGGGATCGCAGCATCGAAGAGCAACTGTGAGCCGCTGAATGAGCGAGTAATCGAAAGCGGCGCGCCAGCTTCCTGTAAGCGATGCGTGTCGATAAAATTGAGTATTTCGAAATAGGCCTCACCCATGGCTTCAGAAATGGCGGAGGGCTCCGGAATCGATGATGCTGAACGATAGGCTATCTGCATCGGCTCGACCGTGATGCGCTCAATCTCGATATCGCTGAAATCTGCACCAGGCAGACTCTCAGCCAGGTCCCTAAGGTTTGCCAGGCCCACATCGTAATCGCGCTGCACAACTCCCTTCAGTATCAGTGCAAAGTAGCGGCCGACCAGGTTATAGCCATAGTCGGTTTCGAAGCTCCACGTAATAATTGTCGTGCCGTCTGCGGCCTTCAGGTCGAACCAGGACCTTGCCTCACTGGGTTCACCTGGGTTAATGGTCGTTGCAATGTACTGGTATGGCTGGCTTGCGGTAATGACCTGTGCACCAGTGCCGATAATTGTGCCGTCCCAGGTTATCGTTGCGTCAACTCCGCGTTCCGGGCCGGAAAATACGATGCGAGCGTTCGGATCAGAATTAATCCAGGGGGACCATAAGCTGATGCGATGAAAATCGTTGATCAAAGCGAATATCGTCGCCGGGGGTGCGTCGATGCGTACGGTGGAGTGGACAAGGGCATGCCGGGGTAGTGCTAATCCGACGATGACCAGCAGAATTATAAATCCAGATATTGCATACAAGAGCTTTTGCATGAGCAGATTATTCCACAGAGCGACGTCCTTGGGCACAATGTCGATATGAACGTATCAAATGCGAATGAATTGCCGATCGGAGTATTCGATTCCGGTGTGGGTGGTCTCACGGTACTGAAGGCTTTGCGCGACGCGTTGCCACACGAGAACCTGATTTATCTCGGCGACACTGCGCGGCTGCCTTATGGAACCAAGAGTCCGACATCGATATCGCGTTACGCCTGCCAGGCGACACAGCAGCTGCAGCGCCAGGGCATAAAGTTGCTCGTTGTCGCCTGTAACACGGCTTCGGCTGTAGCGTTGGATGTCCTGTGCGGGCAGATGGAGCCGCTGCCCGTGATCGGCGTGATCGAGCCCGGTGCGACGGCGGCCGTCGCAGCGCGGCCGGGAGGGACGCATCTCGTACTCGCAACCGAAGCGACAGTCAGGCTGGAAGCATATCGGCGCGCAATTCATGCAAGAGACCCACAAGCGACCGTCATTGAGCTGGCTTGCGAAATGTTGGTTTCACTGGCCGAAGAAGGCTGGAGCGATGGGCCGATTGCGGAACTCATCCTACGTCGCTACCTCGCGGAGCTCGATGGCCAATCCGCCAACCCCGACAGCGTCATTCTCGGATGCACCCACTTCCCGTTATTGCGCGAGGTGATCGAGAGCGCTTTCGATGACGGCGTTGCTATAGTCGATTCGGCGAGTACAACGGCGGCGGCGGTTTGCGACATGCTGGCGTCGATGTCACTCGGCAGTAGCCGAAGTGCCGGCGGCTCGCTCAAGCTGCTGGCGACGGACGGGGCGACGCGATTCGCCCGCGTCGGCGGCCAATTCCTGGGTCAAGACCTCTCCTCCGACGACATAACAATTGTGGACCTGTGACAGTCCGTAGTCGGGATGTTTTTCGAACGGAATAAAGCGCAGCGTAGCGAGCCATCCGGAGAGAAATATGCCGACTACCGACTGTCACAGATCCAGCGGTTGCACATCCTGTGCGATAATCGCCGGCCTTGCACTGGTGGGGTAAAGCGGTGATTCCAAGAATAATGATGCGCGCCACGCAGGCGTGCCTGATTTCCGTACTGATTGCGTCTTGTGGCGTCGACACGCCACCCGAAGTCTTGGTCGAACCACTCGTCAATGTCGAGCCCCGGCCCGAAATCTACGCCGAATTCACCCTGACCGCCGATCTGAGCAAATTCAGCGATGAGCAGCGCGAGATGATCGGATTGTTGATCGAGGCTTCCCGGATCATGGATGACCTGTTCTGGAAACAGGCCTATGGCGATGACTATAAGGCCTGGCTGTCCTCCATCGGCGCAGACGATGCGAGGCTGTTTGCGGCCCAGAACTATGGGCCGTGGGATCGGCTCGATGACCAGAAGCCGTTCATCGAGGGTGTGGGCGTCAAGCCACTGGGGGCGAACTTCTACCCGGCTGACATGACGCGCGAAGAATTCCATGCAGCTTATTTGCCGGGCAAGGCTGGTCTGTATTCGCTGATCCGACGCGATGAGAACGGGGAATTGTTTCTCGTGCCCTATCACATCGAGTATGCAGACCAGCTCAATGCGACCGCCGATTTGCTGCGCCAGGCTGCGAGCCTGGCTGACAACATCCACTTCGCCAATTATCTGAAGCTGCGCGCAAACGCGTTGCTCAGCGACGATTATCAGTTGAGCGACCTGTACTGGATGGACGTCAAGGATAATGAGATCGATATCGTCATCGGCCCGATCGAGACCTATGAGGATCGCTTGTTCGGTTATCGCACTGCGTACGAGTCCTATGTGCTGATCAAGGACCTCGATTGGAGCGCACGCCTGTCTCGCTTTACCGATTTCCTGCCGGAGCTGCAGGAAAACCTGCCGGTAGCTGACGAGTACAAGATGGAATCGCCGGGTAGCGATTCCGATCTCAATGCCTATGACGTCGTGTATTACGCGGGTGACAGCAATGCGGGCGCAAAAACCATCGCAATCAACCTGCCTAACGACGAAGAGGTGCAGTTGCAGAAAGGCACGCGGAGGTTGCAGCTCAAGAATGCAATGCAGGCGAAATTTGAAAAGATCCTGGGGCCGATTGCCGATGTACTGATCGACGATTCCCAGCGGCAACATGTAACATTCGACGCGTTTTTCGCGAATACGATGTTTCACGAAGTTGCGCATGGGCTTGGTATCAAGAACACGATCACGGGCAAGGGCACCGTTCGCGAAGCACTGCTGGATCTGGCCGGCAGCATGGAAGAGGGCAAAGCCGACATTCTCGGTCTGTTCATGATCACTGAGCTGTATGAGGCCGGAGAAATGGGCGAGATCGATCTGCAGGACAACTACGTCACATTCATGGCGAGCGTGTTCCGATCCATACGCTTTGGCGCAAGCAGCGCGCACGGCAAGGCGAATATGGTTCGATTCAATTTCTTTATTGAACATGGCGCTTTTGTCCGCAATGCCGAAAGCGGCACATACCGGATTGATTTTGATCGCATGCAAGAGGCGATGGCGGCGTTGTCCCGGCTATTGCTGACGCTGCAGGGCGACGGCGATTATGCAGGAGCAGTAGAACTGGTCAACACGATGGGAGTGATTGGCGAAACATTGCAGGCCGATCTCGATCGCTTGACACAAGCGAAAATTCCCGTTGATATCACTTTTAATCAGGGCGTAGCCGTACTCGGCTTGGAGTGATCACGGGTGCTACGATTTAACAGGAAAATAATAATGAAACAGATCATGGCGATTGCAATTGCGTTAATTATTTCGCTTGGGGCTTGCAGTGGCGGTGGAGAACAGCCGTCAGCGGTGACTGCGGACGCAAAGCCATCTTGGGAGGAATATGCGGCTACTGTTATCGCGCAGTACTACGAGAGAAACCCCGAGACGGCCGTCAGCGCCGGCTTGCACGATTACGATGGTCAAATGTCCGACTACAGCCTTGTGGCGCTTAATGAGAAAGCGGAGTGGCTCGACAGTGTGATCGCTGCAGCGGAATCGTATTCCGATCTCGAGGGTTTGGAAGCGTTCGAACGCGATTACTTGCTGACGCAAATGAGGGGCTCGCTGTTCTGGCTGCGCGAGTCGGATTTTCCAACTAATAACCCGCTCTTTTATTCGCGCATGCGTATCAGCGTTTATGTTGACCGGGAGTATGCGCCGCTCGATCAGCGTATCGTTGCTTATACGCAGTACATTTCGCAGGTGCCGGAACGACTGGCGACCATGAAAACGAACCTCAAGCCGCCGCTACCTGCGCCGTACCTCGAAATCAGCCACGGAATCTTGTCCGGTTTTGCCGGATATCTTGAGAACACAGTGCCAGGGCTTTTCGCATCTGTTGAAGATGAGCAACTGCAGCGGCAGTTCAGCGCGGCGAACAGCGATGCCGCCGCGGCCGTAAAGCAGGCGGCTGCCTGGATCGAGGAGCTAAAGGCGACTGCAACCGATGATTACGCGCTCGGCGAGGAGCGATTTCTGCACATGCTCAGCGCGACGCAGGGTGTCGATATATCGCTCGCCGACCTCAAAGCTGTTGGCGAGGTCGATTTGCAGCGCAATCTCGACGCACTGTACGCGTCCTGTGCCGAGTTTGCTCCGGGCGCAAGCACTCAGGACTGTGTGCTCCAGATGCAAAATCGAAAACCACCCGAAGGCGCCGTCGCGGGAGCGAGGCGTCAATTGCCGGCGCTGCGGAAGTTTCTCGAAGACAACGATATCGTATCAATTCCGGGCACCGAAGATGCGCTCGTTGCCGAGTCACCGCCGCATCGTCGTTTCAATGCGGCCTACATCAGCATCCCGGGTCCGTTCGAAACCGGACTACCGTCGGTCTACTACATTGCGCCGCCCGATCCCGAGTGGAGCGAGGAAGACCAACTCGCCTACGTTCCGGGCGAAACTTATTTGCTCGCAATTTCGGTACATGAAATCTGGCCCGGACATTTCCTGCAATACCTGCATTCGAATCGCACCAAAAACAATATCGGTCGTCACTTCCGCACCAACACGTTCAGCGAGGGCTGGGCGCATTACACGGAGCAAATGATGGTTGATGCTGGTCTTGGCGCTGGCGATCCGGAAGTTCGTATCGGGCAGTTGCTTAACGCGTTGCTGCGCAATGTCCGCTACATCTGTGCGATTGGCCTGCATGCCGAAGGCATGACGGTCGAGGAAAGCCAGGCGATGTTTGCAGAGAAAGCATTTCAGGACTTCGGTAACGCCACTCAGCAAGCCTACCGTGGCACTTATGATCCGGGCTATCTGAATTACACACTGGGCAAGCTCATGATCACTAAATTGCGCGAGGACTGGACGGCAGGTCGTGGCGGAATGGAAGCGTGGGGCAAATTCCACGATCAGTTTCTAAGCTACGGTGTGCCACCGATTCCGCTGGTTCGCGATCAGATGCTCGGCGAGGACTACGACGGCGACATGGCGCTACTCCCGCACGGATACTAAACGCACCCTGTAGGAGCCCGCCATGCAGGCGATTCCATCGAACAACGCAGCACCGCGGACGGCATATTCCTCTCCCTCATGGCTCGCTGCGCTGCGCTTTACTTCGGTCGAAGAACATCCCGCCCACGGTGCTGCGAATCACTGCCGTCGATACACGTCCCTCCCACCGGCCCCTCGAAGATCGGAGGGCGGCCACGATACGGTGGCTCGTCGAGCGTCGTCGAAGCCGAGCGGAGCAGGGACAGCGAGAGCGAGGATTCGCGGATTGGAGCGAGACAGGGACGTCGAAGCGACATTAAGCGAGAGGAGCTACCGTGTCGGGGCCGCCG
>JADFNV010000006.1 GCA_022563195.1 Pseudomonadota bacterium | reverse complement strand
CGCGTTTGCTGCTGTGCAGCTGACAATGTTCGCCGTCGCACTTCGTGGCGGGGAACATTTCTCCCTGCGGTCATGGTTTGGACTCGCGATTGCGATTGCAGGTCTTGTGTATTTAGTCGCACCAGGCGTAACAGCGCCAGACCCAATGGGTGCGGCTTTGATGGTTGTCGCGGGGGTCGCGTGGGGTTGCTACTCGTTGCTCGGCAGGTCGGCGTCGGATCCGACGCAAGCGACCGCTTACAATTTCCTGTTCTCAGTACCATTCGTCGTACTGACCAGCCTGTTATTTATCGAGGATTTAAAAATTTCGATGGCGGGAGTATCGCTTGCTGTTGCGTCCGGTGCGATCGCATCGGGTCTTGGTTATGTGATCTGGTATGCCGCATTGCGTGGCCATACCGCAACCAGTGCCGCGACAGTGCAACTGTCGGCTCCCGTGATCGCAGCGCTCGGCGGTGTGCTGCTGCTGGCAGAAGACCTGACAATGCGCTTAGCATTTGCGTCTATCGCGACGTTGGGTGGCGTAGCAATAGTGTTGCTGCAGCGTAATGCGGAAACCGATTAATCAGCACCCGAAAAGAAACCTCGCTACCAACATCCGATGTCTGCTCCGCCGGATATTTACACCGGATGAAATAATTCTGGACAAGACCCGGTCTTATTTGGCGAGTCATAGTGCTCCTTAGCGGGAGAGCCGGAGCAAAAATTGAAAAAGAAAGTAACGCCATTCGTCGAAAACATTGCCGAATCCACGGTGGCCTGCCTCGTGACCATGGTGCAGGGCAACATCCTCGCACTGGGCCTGAGTCACTGGCTGATCGCATCTCAGACTGGAATCGTTGCGGGCACCGCCACAGTTGCGGCGATCGCTGTAGTAAAGACCAGAAATCGGTGGATTATTGCGGCAGTGCTTGGCCTGGCTACGGCCAGCGTCGATTTCTACGTGCACCCGGGTATGTTCGGGTCGGTCGCAACAGAGGCAATTGTGACAGGTGTCGGCGCAGCAGTTCTGTCTTTCATCGTCGGCGCAATAAGCAAGACGGTCCGGGCCAGGAGGGCAGCGCCTGGCTAGTTCTCCGTCAATATCGCTCGACAGAGCACTAAGCGCTGATCTGGAACAGGAAATAGTGATCGATCAGGAGGGCTGAAAACAATAGCCCGAGATAAGATATCGAGAACTTGAACGATTTCATCGGCAGCTCAAGGTCATCGGCATCACGCCACATCCGTACCGAATAGTTGAGATACATGCCATCAAGAATGAATGCGGCGGACAGGTAGATCAGTCCACTCATCCCGGTCAAATAGGGAACCATCGTGATCAGGGCCAGCAAGATCGTATACAAAAGAATATTAATTCTCGTATAAGCCTCGCCATGTGTAACCGGTAACATCGGAATACCGACCTTTGCATACTCTTCCTTTCGCGCAATCGCGAGCGCCCAGAAATGCGGCGGCGTCCAGAGGAATATAATCAGGAACAACAGCAATGCGCTGCCATGAATTTCGCCGGTTACGGCCGTCCACCCGAGTACCGGCGGCGCGGCCCCCGCAGCACCGCCTATGACGATGTTTTGCGGTGTCGCATGCTTGAGAAAAACGGTATAGACGACGGCGTATCCGATCAGCGAGCCAAACGTCAGCATGGCTGTCAGATGATTAACGAGAAACCATAAGATCGTCATTGAAATCACGCACAACAGTGAAGCAAAGACCAATGCCGATTTTTCGGTCAGCTTCCCCTGCGGCAATGGTCGACCACGTGTGCGCATCATCTGTATGTCGACGCGGGCGTCGAGCACATGGTTGAAGACAGCGGCAGAAGATGCGGCCATGCCAATGCCGAATGTGCCGAAAACCAGTATTGCGGCACCGGGCCAACTGGGCGTGGCGAGAAACATGCCGACAATTACGGTGAAGACGATGAGCATGACGACGCGAGGTTTCGTCAAGGCCAGGTAATCGCGCCAGTCGGTGGCCGTTTCTATGCTCGTGTTTATTTCAATGTTCATCGGCAATGACTGTATCGGGCGTTGTTTCGCCACGCAAGACAATCCATTCAAGTCGCTCTGATTTTTGCGATGACTTACGCACTGCGAGTCCTGCGCCTGCGGAAATTCCATACGAGCATCCCGGCGAGAAGTGCGCCCATCGCGAACCACTGCAATGCGTAAGCAAAATGTTTCTCGGAACCCATTTCCTCAAGAACCCAGTGGCGGAGAAAGCCGTTGGTGTCCTGTGGGTCCATCAACAACACGAAGGGCTGGGTGTTGTGGCCAATCGCGGTAGCAAGTTCATCGAGGGTCGGGTATACAGCGTGTTGCGGCCATGGGCTGCCTGGCACAATGGCATCGCCCCGCCTGTAGCCGGCCTTGGGTAATGAGCCGGCCCGGCCGTGAACGGTTACGCGGTCCGCTGCGACGGCGACGCGCGAAGCATCAAAAGCAGCAGCGTTTCGCTCAATCCAGCCACGATTGATCAGCAGAAGTGGCTGGTCGTCGCCGACAACAAGGGGCGTAAGCACGTAATGACCGGAACGATTGTTGAGAATGATATTGCCGACCAGGAACTGGTGTCCACTGTCATAGAGACCCGTAGCTTTTAGACGCTGGTATGGCCGAATGTCCATACCGTCCGACCAGGAGCTGAATCCGGTCTCGTCAGAAACCAGGTTCCGCTGGGCTCGTTTTTCGAGACCGCGGCTTATCTGCCACGCACCCAGGCCAGCGAATTGCACAACAAGCACGGTGCCAAGGACGAAAAGCAGCCATGACGGCAGAAACTTTTTAGCGGACAAGTTCACAATAGTTTGCTGATGGTCTCGTTCGAGCAAGAATGTTGAAAGGCATAGTACTGGTTTTGCCTGCAGCTATCGGCGACGGCCGATTTGTGTTGCGTCGATACGGATCTCGCCGGCGCCCTCGAACGAACCCGAACCCCAGCAGAGACCATACACGAGCTCGAGATCGAGGCTGATGATGCCATCGGATTTCGTCGCATTGAGCGCATCGGTCATCGCCCGAAAACGATTCTTGCCAATCAGGGACTGGCGGCGGTGTCGCAAGCTGTTGCGGCCACCCATGGCGGTCAGGTCCCGAAGCATCGCCGCTGCGCTCTCGTAGGTTACGGTCAGCCTGTCAACGTCCAGAACCGGATCACGCAACCCGGCACGCACGGCTACATCACCTATATCGTGCATATCGAGAAATCGATTCACATGGGGACTCGGATCGACCCCCTGCCAGGCATTGCGCAGCTCGAGCAGACTATCGGGCCCGAGCGTTGCGAACAGAAATAGGCCGTCTTTTCTCAGAATGCGCGCAACCTCGCGGAACAGAGGCGCCGGTTCATCGATCCACGGGAGCAGCATATTGGAATAGATAAGGTCGACGCTATGATCGGCAAGCGGCACGGATGTGGCATTCGCCTGTACGGCAGAGATCTTTGCGAACCAGGGACGTTTTCTGTTCGCTTGCTCGAGCATCCGCAGCGACAAATCGATAGCAATGATCTGCGCCCGGCGAAACCGTCGCGTGAGCAGGCGACAGGCAGAACCCGTCGCACAGCCCAGATCAACGATGATTCTGGCGCCGATCGTTATCGGATCGAGGCGTGCGAGAAGACCGTCGCGCGCCACGGCATGGACGAAGTCAACGTCATCGAACTGAATCGCAGCCCGATCAAAACGTCGGCGCACATCAATGGTCCGCAACGCGGCATTGTTATCAGCGGGATTCATCGCGATTACGTTAGCAGCTTTGTTTGCGAATCGCGTCAAATTGGGAGGTGCACAAGGGCGGCCATGGCGGAGACAATTGCGCGATGCGTTGGCATCAACTATCAGGCAAGTGTGTAGCATCAGCGATGACCGTCGTCAGGGCATTCGACGCGGCGATCATGCCGCGACGCTGTGTGTTCTGTGGCACAGTGTGCGAGCCCAACGAAGCATACTGTTGTTGCGGTTGTGCGGCCGAGCTGCCCTGGGTCGAAAATCGCTGTACCCGGTGCGCCGGGCCACTGGCGCCACCGGTGCGCGACGGTGTGGACTGCGCGGACTGCCAGCAGCGGCCACCACCATTTGTTGCCGCGGCGACACCGCTCCGCTACACATTTCCCATTGATGCAGCGATCAAAGCGATGAAGTTTCAGCGTCGACTCTACTATGTGCAGGCATTCAGCCCCATGCTCGCGCAGACAATGGCGCGCCTCCCGCAAGACATCGATGCGTTGTTGCCGGTGCCGCTGCACTGGAGACGTCATGCGATACGTGGATTCAATCAGGCGGCCGAGCTTTGCAAGCCACTGCAGAAACTGACGGGACTGCCAATACTTGCCAACGTGACGAGAATTCGACCGACCCCCTATCAATCAGGTCTCGATGCCGATGAGCGCCGGCGCAATTTGTGTGCGGCATTTGCAATACAGGGTAGCGTGATCGCGCGTCACGTGCTGATCGTCGACGATGTGATAACGACGGGAGAAACCTGTCGACAGCTTGCAAGTGTCGTCCTGGCAGCGGGCGCCGAAAAAGTCAGTGTTCTTGCAATTGCTCGAGCTTAGGAGTCTGCGCAGTAGGAATCTTTCTACCGCGAAGACTCCTAGGCCGGATTGAACGCATAGTGCAATACGATGCCAATAAAAATGACGAGACCGATAAAGTGATTGTGCAGGAATGCGGCAAAGCAACCGGCGGGCTGTCGATCACGAGCGAGCCACTGATGGTAGGTCATCAGTCCACCCGCAATGGCGACAGAAGCGTAGTACCAGAATCCGAGGCCGGCGCGCAATCCGACAAATAACAGCGCGGCGAGCATTAATATTTGCAACCCGGCAACCACGAACAGATCGACATCGCCAAAAAGCAGGGCTGTCGATTTGACGCCAAGTTTTTTGTCATCCTCGCGATCGACCATGGCATAGAACGTGTCATAAATAACAGCCCAGATCAGAGCCGTACCGAAGACAAGCCACGCTAACTGCGATGTTTCGCCGGTCTGCGCAGCAAATACCATTGGCACCGCCCAGCCGAATGCGGCACCGAGTACGAATTGAGGAATTGAAATGTAGCGCTTGATAAACGGATAAGCGATCGTGAGTGCAGCCGCAACGATAGCGAGTAGTTGCGCAGGCCGGTTCAACAAAGTAGCGAGCCCGATCGCGATCAAGGCGAGCGCAATGAATAGAATGAGTGCTTCGCTTGGGGCAACGGCGCCCGAGGCAATTGGGCGACTGCGAGTACGTTCGACGTAAGGGTCTATTTCCCGATCAACGTAGTCATTGAGAACACATCCCGCCGAACGCATTACGAATACGCCTAGCACGAACACGACGAACCAATCCGGGTTCGGGTGACCTTCTCCTGCCAGCCACAATGCCCACAATGTCGGCCACAGCAGCAACCAGATGCCGATTGGTTTATCGATGCGCATGAGCTTGCCGTAATTGCGCAGCTGGCTGATCACGCCGCGGGGCAGCAATCTCGAAATGACCGCTTTCATGCGTCTAAAATTACCAGAACTCGATGACTCATGTAGGAGCGCCTGCGACTTCCTATACCTGACCGTAGCGATCGGTATCGCCGAGCCAGCGCCGAACTATCGCTGCCGCGCGATCAGAAGAGCGACGGATCACCTCAGCAGCGACCTGGACCTGTGGCATGAGGTCGGCGTCCCGAACAAGATCGGCGATACGGTAGTCGGGTAAGCCGGTTTGTCGCGTACCGAGCAGCTCTCCCGGGCCGCGTAGTTCGAGATCGCGCTGTGCAACGACGAAGCCGTCGTTGGTGTCTCTGAGCACGGCAAGACGGGTTCTTGCGAGCTGCCCAAGCGGCGGTTTATATACCAGCACGCAATGACTCTGGGTCTTGCCACGACCAACGCGGCCGCGCAACTGGTGCAACTGTGCAAGACCCATGCGTTCAGCATTCTCGATGATCATCAAACTGGCATTGGGCACGTCGACTCCCACCTCGACAACCGTTGTAGCAACCAACAACTGTATCTGCCCTTCCTTGAACGCCTGCATACCGCGCTCTTTTTCGGCTGCACGCATACGCCCATGCACAAGCCCGACTCGAATCTCGGGCAAAGCACGGGTCAGCATGTCGTAACTGGTTTCCGCTGCCTCGAAATCGAGCGCCTCGGATTCGCCTATCAATGGGCAGACCCAATAGGCCTGCTTGCCTGCGAGACACGCCGATCTAACCCGTTCGATGACTTCATCCCGGCGGGTTTCGGGGAGCGCAATGGTTGCGACGGGTCGCCGACCGGGAGGCAGCTCATCGATGATTGACGTGTCGAGGTCGGCGTAGGCGGCCATTGCCAGAGTGCGCGGAATCGGCGTTGCAGTCATCACGATTTGATGGGGATAGCCTTGGCCAGAGACGCCCTTCTCGCGAAGTGCCATACGCTGATGGACGCCGAAGCGGTGCTGCTCGTCGATGACAATCAGCGCCAGGTTATGAAACGTGACGCCTTCCTGAAACAATGCGTGGGTACCTATCACCAGCTTTGCGCTGCCGTCGGCGATAGACGTCAGCGCATCGTGTCGTGCGGCGGTGCGTTGGCTTCCGCTTAGCCACGCAGGGTCTATGCCGATCGGCTCGAACCATTCCGCGAAACTTCGCCAGTGCTGTTCGGCCAGTAATTCTGTCGGCGCCATGATTGCGGCCTGAACACCAGAGGCGATCGCGTTTAGACAAGCGATTGCGGCCACAACGGTTTTTCCTGAACCAACATCGCCTTGAATCAGCCGCATCATTGGATGCGGCTGGGCCATGTCGTCGAGTAATTCGGCAACGACTCTTTGTTGTGCCTTCGTGAGTTCGAAAGGCAGTTGGGCAATGAAACGGGCAAGCTGCTTCTCGCCACCGCTTATCGACTGTGCGGGCTGGAGCTGCGCCCGTGCACGGAGGTTGAGCAGACTCAGATAATGCGCAAGTAATTCTTCGAAAGCCAGGCGCAGCTGACACGGATGCTTACCCTGGAGCATGCGCGCGACGTCAGCATCGGCTGGAGGTCGATGCAAGTACAAGATGGCTTCAGCCAGCGGGGGTAAATCGAGCTTCTTGCGGACGTCTGGTGGCAGAAGCTCGGCGGGCGGAGAATCGCGCATTATTCGCAGCGCCTGATCGGTCAGGCTGCGTAGCCGGCCTTGCTGGACGCCCTCCGTTGCGGGGTAAATTGCTGTCAGCGTCTCATTGATCGCCGAGTCCTGATCCTCCCGAAGCAGGCGATATTCCGGATGGATCATCTCGAGACCCATCGAACCTTTGCGCGCTTCGCCGAAACAGGAGAGTCGTAGCCCGACTTGAAACTGAGCCTGCTGCTGGCGGGAAAAGTGAAAAAAGCGCAACGTGATCTGACCGCTGCCGTCACCGATTCTTACGAGCAGATTACGGCGTCCTCGATAAACAACTTCGGCAAGCAGCACTTCACCCGTGATGAGACAACGGGAACCAGGCTCGAGCGCACCGAGTTTGACGAGCTGTGTACGGTCTTCGTATCTGAGGGGTAACAGGAATAGCAGGTCGTCGACACGAAACAACCCGAGTCGCTCAAGTTTTCTGGCGAGCGCGGGGCCGACACCCCGGAGCACTGTCAATGGCGATGTCGGGCCTGCTTGCTCGTGCGACACGGTGAATATTGGGTCCTGTAGGAGAGCGAATCAAGCTCGCTGAATGCGGCTCCTACGACAGGGCCAGTATGGCATCCGCTTCAACATCAGCGCCCTTCGGCAGTGCCGCGACTTGCACTGCAGCACGTGCCGGGTACGGCTGATCGAAGTAATCTTCCATGACACTGTTGATGGTTGCGAAATCGCTCAGGTCGGTGAGGAAGATTGTTAGTTTGACGATCTGGTTGAGTTCACCTCCAGCCGCCGCGGTGACCGCCTTGAGATTGTCGAAGACACGGCGCGCCCGGGCCTCGAAATCACCGGCGACGATTTCCATCGTATCAGGATCAAGTGCGATCTGGCCTGAGAGGAATACGAGGTCACCGGACCTGATGGCCTGCGAATAGGTGCCAATTGCGGCAGGTGCGCCGTCGCTGAGAATTGCTTGCTTGCTCATTGATGGTCCTGTTTGTTAGTAGTACTTCGTAAAGGTGATATTGATGTGTTGCGGCTACGCGCAGTCGCGCGATATACGCAGGACGTTTGACATGTTGCGGACTCTACGCATGATTTTGGCGAGATGGTCTCGATCTCTGACCTGAAGCAGGAAAGACAGCACGTAGCAGTCCTCATGGCGGCCCAGGACCGAAACCTGCTCAATGTTCGAGTCACTGTCTGCAATTGTTGCGGCCACTTCGGCAAGCACGCCGGGCTTGTTTTGCGTGTCGACCTGTATCTGGCTCGAAAATTCGAGGTCGACATTTTCTTCCCAGCTTACCGATATCCATTTCTCGGGCTGTTTGCGAAACGTTGCCAAGTTGCCGCAGTTGTTGCGGTGAATAACGATGCCGCGGCCGGAGCTGAGATAGCCCATGACCTCGTCACCTGGAATCGGAAGACAGCACCTTGCGTAGCTGACGACCATGCCCTCGGTGCCGGCGATAACCAGGCTTGCAGTACTCGGCTCACTCTCGCCGTCTTCATTGACGCCGAGCAGAAACCGGGCAGTCAGTGGCGCAAGCCGTTCACCGAGGCCAATTTGTTCGAAGAGCTTCGTAACGTCCGAATTGCCGAGTTCTTCGATCGCAGTCTTCATGCGCACCTTGCCAACTTTGCGCAGCGACGAACCGAGATCCTTGAGTGACTGATCGAGCAGGCGTTTGCCAAGATCGGCGGATTCGCTGCTGCGCATTGTCTTCATGTAGTGACGAATCGCGGTTCGTGCTTTGGCTGTACGGACAAACGTCAGCCAGTTCGGGTTTGGCTTGGCTCCACGGCGTGTAACGATCTCAACGGACTGGCCATTTTGCAGCTGTGAGCGCAGTGGCACGAGCTTGCGATCGACTTTGGCGGCAACGCAGCGGTTGCCGATGTCGGTATGCACGGCGTAGGCGAAATCCACCGTTGTCGCACCTTTCGGTAGCGGCATGATGTCGCCCTTGGGTGTAAACACGTAAATCTTGTCAGGAAACAGGTCGACTTTGACGCTTTCGAGAAACTCCTCGGGCGTCTCTGTGCGCTGCAACTCGGACAGATTTGCGAGCCAGTCCCGTGCACGCCGTTGTGGCGTAGCATCGGACTTGTCCTCCGCCTTGTATTGCCAGTGTGATGCGACGCCGGATTCAGCAACGCGATCCATGTTATGGGTTCGAATTTGAACTTCGAGTGGCTGCCCTTTAGGGCCGAACAATGTCGTGTGCAGTGATTGATAGCCATTAATTCGAGGAATGGCTACATAGTCTTTGAATCGCCCCGGCATCGGCTTGTACAGAGCGTGCACGATACCGAGCACCTGGTAGCAAGTGCTGACGTCGTCGACGATGATACGAAAACCGAAGACGTCAACGACGTCCGCGAGCGTTCGCCTTTTCTCCGCCATTTTCTTGTAAATACTGTAAAGATGTTTCTCGCGACCAATGAGTTCGGCCTCGATTCCCTCCGCGGCCAGCGCCGCTTTGAGTTCCTCTGAAACGCGCTTTACCATTTGTCGCTGGCTTCCCCGGCTTCTTCGCAGTGCTTTTTCGAGAACCCGGTAACGGAACGGATGCAGGTAGCGGAAGCCAAGATCCTCAAGCTCGACCTTGAAACGATTGATGCCGAGACGATTGGCGATTGGCGCATAAACGTCGAGGGTTTCACGCGCGATTCGTGTCTTCTTGTCTGCGGGCATCGCGTCGAGTGTCTGCATGTTGTGGAGTCGGTCAGCGAGCTTTACGAGGATGACACGGATATCCCCGATCATCGCCAGCATCATCTTGCGAAAGCTCTCCGCCTGCGCTTCGGCACGGCTATGAAATTGAATCTGATCAAGCTTGCTGACGCCGTCAACAAGCTGCGCTACCTCGGTGCCGAACCGGTCTTCGATTTCAGCGATTGACGCAGAAGTGTCCTCGACGACATCGTGCAGAATTGCAGCCGAGATGGCCTGAGAATCGAGACGCATGTCCGCAAGTTCCTGGGCGACAGCGACCGGGTGCGAGATGTATGGTTCGCCTGACATGCGAGTTTGGCCGTCGTGGGCTGCAGCGCCGAATTCATAGGCCTGCATGATGTTTTCGATCTGCTCACTCTGAAGATAGGATTCGAGCGTTTCGATCAGGCGTCGCAAACCGTGGTCACGCTTTGGTGCACCCGGGAGCTTGGCGAGCAATGTCGCGGCATAGTCCATGCCCAGATCATACCCCGCGTTGCCGGGAATGTGTCGTGGTCTGGGGACAGGCAGGACCCTGACCAAGCCTGGTGGCGCCTGGCAGGGCTGGCCGGGCGATCAGTCGCCGATGGAAATGCCGCGTACCGGCAATATCTCGTCGCTGGCTTCGGGTGGCATAAATTCATCGATAGCAGGCTGGTCGATCTCATCGAGTATGGCCGGCGTAATGTGGCCCTCGGCAATTTCGCGCAGTGCAACAACAGTTGGTTTGTCGTTTTCGAGTTCAACCATTGGCTCCGCGCCATGAGCGAGGCGGCGAGCGCGTTTGGCGGCGACACGCACCATCTCAAAGATGTTGCCGATGTTTTCCAGGCAGTCCTCGACTGTGATTCTGGCCATTTACACGTCCCATATCTAGTCTCCGGGCGCTGGTTTAGAGAGCTGCGGAGGCTTTATTCAAAAGAGGGCAGCACCATACAGGTTCGCCCCGGTGCTTGGCCAGCCCTTATTCCAAAAAGTTATAAGTTTATGATTCCAGCCACTGTGGCGTGCAGCGACTCGTTTTCGCTTGCCAGCGCCTCACCACCGCCGGCCAGTATGGCTTCCAGATCGGCGACCGCCCTGTCGAGATCGTCATTGATGACGACAAAGTCGAATTCGTCCCAATGCGACATGTCGCTGCGAGCATCACGAAGTCGACGCTCGATCACCTCGTCGCTATCGGTGCGGCGATTACGCAGGCGCCTCTCGAGCTCGGCCAGCGACGGCGGCAGAATAAAAATCGTGATGCATTCAGGCATCGATTCGCGCACCTGCTGGGCGCCCTGCCAGTCGATTTCGAGTATGACGTGATGGCCGTTGCTCAGGTGCTGCTCAACCTGTGTGCGACTAGTACCGTAGAGATTGTCGAATACAGTTGCGGATTCGAGCAGTTCGCCCCGTTCACGCAGTGCTTCAAAGTCACTTTTCCCAACGAACAGGTAGTCGACGCCGCCGACCTCGTTGCTACGTTTGGTTCGGGTCGTATAGGAGATTGGGAACCGCAGCTCTGGACTGCGGGCTACGAGCTTCTTGACGAGTGTCGTTTTGCCGGCCCCCGAGGGTGCCGCGACAACGAACAGCTTCGGGAGTGGTGCTTGCATTGCCACCATTACTCGACGTTCTGAATCTGTTCGCGCATCTGCTCGATCAGGACCTTGAGTTCGACGGATGCTTTCGTGGTCTCCGTGTCCGCCGACTTCGATCCAAGCGTATTTGCCTCGCGATTCAGTTCCTGCATTAAAAAATCGAGCCGCCTGCCGACGGGGTCCTGACTTGCCATCACGTGCCGAATTTCGGTTATATGACTGTCAAGCCGGTCGACTTCCTCGGCAATGTCGAGTTTTTGCGCGATAAGGGCGAGTTCAAGCTCAAGCCTTGATGGGTCTGCTGCGATATCGAGTTTGTCGATTCGTTCGCGTTGTTTCGCATGTGCTGCGACCAGCACTTCCGGCAGTCGCTCTCGAACTGACGCGGCAAGTGCCACGATGTCAACGCAGCGGGATTCAATCATCACAGCGATGCGTTCGCCTTCGTTTGCGCGCATTGCGCCGATAGCGTCAAGCGCCTGATCGAGTAATGTGATCGCCTCGGCATAAAGCGGCTCGGCATCTGTCTCGGGATCAGTAATGACGCCCGGCCAACGCAGTACCTCGATGGGGTTGACGGGCGCGCTGTTCGGCAGGGACTTGGAGAGTTCGGCCAGCCGCGTGCCTATCAATTTGGCGAACTCCGTATTGATTTTCAGGTCGCCGTGTTGATCGAAAGCGCGACGAAAGTGAAAACTGCAATCAACCTTGCCGCGCTTTAGTACGGCGCTCACTTGCTGCCGGAAAGCCTGTTCTTTCGGCCGCAATTCGTCGGGCAGCCGGAACTGTACATCGAGATAGCGGTGGTTGACGGTGCGCAATTCCCAGCTGAGCGTACCGATTGACGACTCGGCCGACTGCCGCGCAAAGCCTGTCATACTGTGTAACATCAGTAATGGTCTCCCGCCCAAGTCTGGGACAGTTTACTAAATTGATGAGCGCGACAGTGATCACGATCTGTCCTGGCGCAATTTAGTAAACTGTCACGAATTAACAATTTAGTAAACTATCCCTGAATCAGAAATGAAGATCGAATACGCCAAGGTATCAGCATTAGGCGATCGCACCGACAACCAGGACAGAGCTGCTGTTGTCGTTGCCGATAAAGCTGCGTTGATGCTTGTGTTCGACGGCATGGGGGGGCACTCGGACGGAGCGCGCGCTGCCGAAACGGCGCTAAAGGTTGTACAGGATCTGTTTATGGACACACCCTTGCCCGTGTTCGACCCGCAGGGCTTCTTGTACATGGCGCTTTCCCGAGCCCATGATGACGTCGTCAAGCTCGGAAATGATGTGGCGGTCGATTTCCGGCCACGCGCGACTTGTGCTGTGTGCCTCATTCAGGAGGAAGGCTCGTTTTGGGCGCACATCGGTGATAGCCGCATCTACCAACTGCGCAATGGCAGCGTATTGTCGCGATCCCGGGATCACAGCCATGTCGAGGTGCTGATCCAGGAGGGGGCGATTACCGAAGAAGAAGCACTCGATCATCCGATGCGAAATTTTGTCGAGTGTTGCCTTGGCGGTGATGCACCGGTTCCGGATATGAGCGTTACAGGGAAGAAGGCGTTGCTGCCCGGCGACGTCTTGCTCGCATGTTCCGATGGCCTCTGGTCCGGCCTTGGCGATGAAGAAATCGCGCGTATTGGTCGGCCGGGTGACGATAGTCTTGTCGAAAACCTCAAACAGCTGAGCATTCAGGCCTTACAGGCAAACTCACCCTATAGTGACAATACGACGGGAACCGCCCTCAGGTGGTTTGGTCCCTGAGGCTGCATAACAAAAGGAGCGAAATGATGCGTCCAAGCGGCCGCGATGCCGACCAGATGAGGGTCGTTTGTTTTACCCCCGATTACACCCGGCATGCCGAGGGGAGCGTGCTGGCCGAGTTTGGCGACACTCGTGTTTTGTGCACGGCCAGTGTCGAAAATCGCGTACCGCCGTGGTTGCGCGGTAAAGGTGGAGGTTGGGTGACTGCCGAGTACGGCATGTTGCCGCGTGCTACCAACACGCGCACTGGGCGCGAGGCCGCACGGGGAAAACAGGGCGGTAGAACACTCGAAATTCAACGTCTCATCGGGCGTTCACTGCGTGCCGTCATCGACCTCGATGCGCTCGGTGAACGCACAGTGACGCTTGACTGCGATGTCATTCAGGCCGACGGCGGCACCCGCACTGCGTCGATCAGCGGCGCCTTTGTTGCGCTCGCGTTGGCGATGCGCAAACTATCAGGTGAAAAATCGAATGCGAAGAACCCGCTACACGGGCGCGTCGCCGCAGTATCCGTGGGCATCTATCGCGGCACGCCAGTTCTCGATCTCGACTATGCCGAAGATTCTGAGGCGGAAACGGACATGAATGTCGTCATGAACGAGGCAGGCAACTTCATTGAGCTGCAGGGTACGGCCGAAGGGCACGCATTCACGGCTGAAGAACTTACGGCGATGCTCACTCTCGCCAGGGCCGGCATGCATGAGATCGTTGCTGCACAGAATCTGGCGCTGGCGCGTTGATCCAGAATGTGCCCACTGCCTGATAAAATCGTCATGGCAAGTGGCAATATCGGCAAGTTGCGAGAGATCGTGCGCATTTTCAACGATCTGAATATCACCGTTGTTCCACAGTCCGACTTCGGTATCAGTGCCGCAGAAGAAAATGGTACAACGTTTGCCGAGAACGCGGAGATCAAGGCAAGATACGCCGCCGACGCAACCGGCCTTCCGGCGATCGCAGATGATTCCGGTCTTGCAGTAGATGCTCTTGGCGGGCGTCCAGGTGTCTACTCGGCACGCTACTCGGGACCCGATGCGGACGATCAGTCCAACATCGACAAGTTGCTGCATGAACTTGATCGTGTGCCCGACGATGAGCGTGGTGCGGTGTTTCATTGTACAGCCTGTTTCGTGATGCCTGACGACGCGAACGCATTGCTGGCGACAGGCGAATGGCGTGGCATCATCTTGCGCGAGCGGCGGGGCGACCGCGGCTTTGGCTACGATCCGGTTTTCTTCGATGTCGACATTGGTCTCAGCGCGGCACAGTTGACGACTGCAGACAAGAACGCATGCAGTCATCGCGGCAAAGCGCTGCAAGAGCTGGCGCGGCAAATGAGATCCGTGTGATGGGTCACGAGCTGCTGGCGCCGCCTTTGTCGCTGTACGTTCATCTACCCTGGTGCGTACGCAAGTGCCCCTACTGCGACTTCAATTCCCACGCGGCCGGGCGGGATGCGCCGCGGTCACGGTACCTTGACGCGTTGCGGATCGATATGCAGGCAGAAGCCGAGCGTGCCGACGGCCGACCGCTTATCAGCATATTTCTCGGCGGCGGCACACCCAGTCTGTTCACGCCCGACGAAATCGGCAGGCTCCTTGACGATATCAGTAACAAATTCAATCTTACTGACGATGTCGAGGTGACGATGGAGGCGAATCCGGGCACGGTGGAATGCGGTGATCCAATGGGATACCGACAGGCCGGTGTCAATCGTCTATCGATCGGAGCGCAGAGTTTTCGGGCACAGTCGTTGGCAACTCTCGGGCGAATTCATACGGTTGGCGACATCGAGCGAGCTGTCGATGAGGCGCGTGCGGCCGGATTGACTAATATCAACCTGGACGTGATGTACGCATTGCCGGGGCAAGGCGTTAGCGATGCGATCTATGATCTTGAACAAGCAATCCGCTTGCGTCCGGCACACATATCCTGGTATCAGCTGACGCTGGAACCCAACACGGTTTTTTACACGCGACCCCCGGCTGACATGCCAGATGAAGATCTGAGCTATGAAATTATGACGCAGGGACAGGCGCGGCTGGCGGCAAGCGGCTACGAACAGTATGAAGTATCGGCGTATGCAAATAGCGGCAAACGGTGCCGCCATAATCTGAATTACTGGAAGTTCGGAGATTATCTTGCAGTGGGCGCCGGCGCGCACGGAAAACTATCGCTTGGGACCGAAATCTGGCGATACTCCAAACCCGCAAATCCGCAGCAATACATGGAGGCCATGGAATGTGGGCGTAGCAACGTCGGACTCAAGGCGCTGAGCGGGCCGGAACGCGTATTCGAATTCATGCTAAATGTACTGAGATTGACTGATGGCTTTGATGAAACGCTATTCTCGCAGCGAACCGGACTGCAAGGCTCGCTGATCGGCGACCGGCTTGCCGGATTACGGGAAAGGCGACTCATTGACGAGGTTCAGAGCGGCATCTGGCGCGTCACAGGGCTTGGCCAGCGCTTCCTGAATGACCTGCAGGCCGAGTTCTTACCCTGAAGTTTTATGCACAATAGCTTGCGGATACCTATATTTTTAGTGTAAGAGACGCTCCAATTCACTCTGGGTGTGGAGAAGAGTACATAAACCATTGTTTTTACTTAAATTAACAAATTGCCTATTAAATAATCAAATTAACAACGGTTCTTGAAAATCCGCACCTTAGGTCACTCACCCAGTTTTCTTCCACAGACTTATCCACAGGATTTGTGGATAAGTCTGTTAGTGGTCAGGGCTTGCGGCGACACGCGCTTCACTATATCCTACGCGGCCTTTTCCACCATCGAGTGCTCTGGAGAGCGTGACATGAAAGCCGACATCCATCCCAGCTATGGCGATATCAAAGTAAGCTGTAGTTGCGGCAACGAGTTCACGACGCGATCGACGCTCAGCGAAGACCTTTCTATAGAAGTGTGCTCTTCTTGCCATCCGTTCTACACCGGTAAGCAGAAGATCGTCGACACGGGCGGCCGCGTCGACAAATTCCGTCGCAAGTACGGTATTAGCTAAGCATCAATATCACTTTGACGAAGTACCGGATGGCCGGCGCTCTGCTATGCTCGTGCTGAGAATTACCAGATACGGCGAGCCAAAGGATACTGATGACCAAGGAAGCCTTCCGCCTGACAAGCCCCAGCGGCACCGAAATGGAACTGGAGGTGCACTCGGGCACGACTGGGCCCGATGGGATCGATGTCAGCAAACTGTACAAGAAACTCGGTGTATTCACCTACGACCCGGGATTCATGGCGACGGGCAGCTGCGAGTCTGGTATCACCTTTATAGATGGCGAGAAGGGCATCCTGATGTACCGGGGTTATCCGGTCGAACAGCTCGCCGCGAATTCCAGCTTTATCGAGGTCGCGTATCTGCTGTTGCACGCTGAGTTGCCAACGGCAGTTGAGCTTGAGCAATTCAGAGAGACCATCAGCAGGCACACGATGCTCAATGAAGGCATGCTGAATTTCTTCAAGGGCTTTCGTTACGATGCACATCCGATGGCAATGCTATCCGCTGTTGTCGGTTCAATGTCGGCGTATTACCACGACACAATGGATGTGTTTGACTCCGTACATCGCGATATTTTCGCGCATAGGATTCTTGCCAAACTGCCAACAATCGCCGCCGCCGCATACAAACTGAACTGCGGTCAGCCATTCATATATCCACGCAACGACCTCAGTTACTGCGAGAACCTGTTGCAGATGCTATTCGCCGTGCCGGCAGAACCCTATGAAATCGACCCGATCGCGGCGGAAGCGCTCGATCTGTTATTCATCCTGCATGCTGACCACGAGCAAAATTGCTCAACGTCTACGGTGCGCATGGCAGGTAGTTCCGGGACGAATCCGTACTCTGCGATTGCAGCTGGCGTGTCAGCGCTGTGGGGGCCAGCCCACGGCGGCGCCAATGAAGCTGTGCTGAACATGCTCGGAGAAATTGGTGACGTCAGCCAGATTTCGAAGTTTGTCGATAAGGCAAAAGACAGAAACGATCCGTTCCGCCTCATGGGCTTCGGTCATCGCGTTTACAAGAATTTCGATCCACGTGCGACGATCATCCGTGAGATGTGCCACAAGGTGTTAAAGCAACTCGATCGCACGGACACACCGATGTTCGACCTTGCACTGGAACTCGAGGAAGTTGCATTGAAGGATGATTACTTCATCGAGAAGAACCTGTATCCGAATGTCGATTTTTATTCCGGCATCATCTACCGCGCGCTGGGTATTCCAACATCGATGTTCACGGTTTTGTTTGCGATCGGCCGATCTGTTGGCTGGACTGCACACTGGCGCGAGATGATCTCTAACCCGCACGGTCGCATCAGCCGGCCGCGGCAGTTGTACACGGGCCCGCTGAAGCGAGACTACGTAACTATAGACAAACGCTAGCAGTTTGTTGAAATACCCTCAGGCGGCACGATTCGGCGTTAAGAATCGGCTCAAAATGCTCATGTACTGGCGCGTACACTGCGCTTTATCGCCGATTCTTGCCTTGACTCGCACTCGCCTGAGAATTTTTCAACAGCCTGCTAGTCAGGGCCCAAGTAATTGCCAGGTGTGCTTTGCGTTTTGCGATTTCAGCTCAGCAGGTCCCTGACGGCTTTTGCGTCGGCGCGCTTCATTGGCTTGCCGTCGATCGGACTGATCGGCGCCTGACGGATGCCGTCTACCGGAAACACGGTCGCCTCGATCGATGTATCGTCATAATGAAACTGAAAGCCAGCGAATGTGTCGGCGTCATATCGACTGGAACGCCGGCTTCTCAGACGCTGCTCGTAGGATCGATACGAAAATCCCAGATCGGCAAGCCGCATCGCGACCATCTCGGAACTGTCTGAGAACACATGCAGGTTGATGGGTGAATTTGTGTCGGCTGTGCCGCTCAGAACAGGACCGACAAGTCGCGGTGTAAACGACACTAGTAATTCCATTGCCGAAATTGCCGCTTCGCGCATTGTGCGTAAATAATCTGCATGAAGATCCCGACCGAACAACTGCAGGCGTTCGCCAATCGCATCTTCAATTTCGCCATTTTTTGGCAACGAGCCGCGACGCGTCAAACCCAGACGATCCGCAGCCTTGATCTTGGCAAGGCGATAATCGCGAATGCCCTGATCAACAATAATTCTAGCGGCTTCCTGAGCGAGCAATTGTCGCGCCCGGGTGTCATCATTTAATTTCTTTCTGGTCATCTGCTCAAAAAAGAGATTCTTTTTCGGGTGCGTCGATTCCCGACGCATCGTTGAAAATGTCGGGGAGCGATTCGACCGAGTCGCAACTTGGAACATGCCCGTCGCGAAACATTTCGAAGACGACGTTGATCTGGCCGGCGCGGGCCGGGCAGCCTGTGTCACGGTCGATCAACTGCGTGACGATGCCATCGGGCATCGCCATCTGGTGCTCGGGAACGCCACGAAGTGCGATGCGCATGAACTCTATCCATATCGGCAGTGCCGTGCGGGACCCTTCTTCGCCAGGACCAAGTGGCAGGTCGTCGTCGTACCCAACCCAGACAACAGTGGCCAGGTCGGCGTTAAAACCACCGAACCATGCGTCACGATGGTCGTTCGACGTGCCGGTCTTGCCCGACAGGTCGCTGCGCCCGAGAATCCGCGCACGGCGACCAGTACCCCGCCGAATAACATCACGCATCATGTCCTGAATCAGGAACGTGTTCTGCGCTGAAATGACGCGTTCCGCGGCTACCACGTTAGCAAACAGCTCAGGCGCTGTTGCTGCATCGGGACGATAGTCCAACGCGACCTCCGCCATCTGGTCTGGAGACATTTCCTCTACCAGCGCGTCGTCAAAACGCAGGTCCGGCTTCGCCTGACAAGGTTCGCACACGACAGGTGGTTCGGCGCGATATAGCAAGTTTCCGTCGGTACCGAAAATCGAATCGATGACATACGGTTTTATGGCGTAACCGCCGTTGGCGATCGTCGCGTAACCCTGCACCATATCGAGTGGCGAGGTTGAGCCGGCACCCAGGGCGAGCGAACCGTTTCTCGGCAACGCCGCGTCACCGAAGCCGAATCGAGCAATGTGTCTCACCGCGTTGCCGATGCCCGTCTCAAACAACAGCAACCGCACCGAGACCAGGTTCATCGACCTGACCAGCGCTTCGCGCAGACGCGTTGGCCCGTAGAAACGACCGGAGTATTCAGTCGGTCTCCAGACGGCTTCAAGTTCCTTCGAGCTGATAACGACAGGCGCATCCAGCACGACAGTTGCCGCTGTGTTGCCATGCGCGAGAGCAGCTGAGTAGATGAAAGGTTTGAATGACGATCCGGGCTGACGAAAAGCCTGTGTCGCGCGATTGAATTTGCTTATCACAAAGTCGAAGCCGCCGGCCAGATTGCTGATTGCGCCGTCAGCGGGATCGATCGAAACGACAGCGGCCTGTGCTTCAGGCACTTGAGCGAGGGCCCAGTGACCGGCGGCGGTCGGCATGATGACGATAACATTGGCGACCGCCAAAACATCCGCGGCGGTTTCCGGCTCCGGTCCAGTTGTCTGCCGATCGATGAAAGGCTTCGCCCAGCGAATACCACTCCAGGGGATTGTCTCGCGCGCGCCGTCTCTGAGGATGATATCGACGCTATTGTCTTCGTTAACAGCGATCACGATTGCAATGGACAGGCCGCCTGGTGCGTACTGCTCGAGTTCCTGTCGCATCTCAGCGGGCCATTCGTTGAAAGGTGTTGCTGCTATTTCAGGAGTCAGCTCGACGCTGCCCAGCGGCCCGCGATAGCCGCGCCGTCGTGTAAATTCGAGTAGACCGTTTCTTAACGCATAGTTGGCCGCCTGCTGCAAACGAGAATCAAGAGTCGTTACGACCTGGTAGCCGGCCGTATACGTGCTATCACCGTAACGCGACAACATGTTACGGCGGACCATTTCGGCGACGTAAGGCGCCGACAGCTCAATGGCCGCCCCGTGCAGGCGCGACTCAACGGGAAAAGCCATCGCGGCATCGTACTCATCGTCAGAAATGAAGCCGAGGTCCTCCATGCGGCCGAGCACATAAGCCCGTCGCAGGGCCGCGGCGTCGGCACTGGTAACCGGATTGTAGCGAGACGGCGCAGGAAGAACCCCCGCCAGAGTGGCGGCCTCGGCAACGTTGAGTTCGTCCAGGCCCTTGTTGAAATACACCTGTGAGGCCGCAGCGACGCCGTAAGCACGCTGACCGAAAAACATCTTGTTCAGGAAAAACGCCATGATCTGTTGCTTGGTAAATTCCTGTTCGATCTTGTAGGCGAGAAAGGCCTCCTTGAGTTTGCGTGCGAACGACTGCTCGCGCGTTAGAAAATAATCGCGAGCAAGTTGCTGCGTCAACGTGCTGCCACCGCTGGCAATACTGCCGCTAGTGATTAATTGTGACAGCGCACGCAAGACGCCTCGATAATCGATACCTGGGTGTACAAAAAAGCGTTGATCTTCCGCAGCGATAAATGCGTCTATGACATGCGATGGAACGTCGTCATAGGTAATTGGTATGCGGCGTCTTTCTCCGATCTCGCTAATCAGGTAGCCGTCACGACTGAATATTCGCAGAGGAATCTGCAGAGGGATGTCGCGAATCGTCTCAGCGGCCGGCAATCCCGGAGTCACGAAGTAGTAGGCGCCAATTACCGCTGCCACGCCGCCAATGGTGGCGGTCAACCCGAGCCCGGACAGAAGAATCATCCAGCACGCTATGCGCTGCCACGTGTTGCGCCTGGTCTTGCTGTGCGATTTAGACTGGTTTTGCATAATTGTTGCTGCTTTGAGACGCGCCGCGCAGACAAGGATCAAGCAAGGGCGCGAACGTATTCATGAATTATCCGGGCTGTTTATATTAAGTAAGTATGTTGGTGTCCGAGTGGTGCAAAAAATATGGTAATCCCATGGCATTGGATCCGGGCGGCTGCGCCCAAGGGGCTGATGATAACGAGCGACGACCCGGTGCTGCAATGCCTGTACTTCGTTAATATGACCTTGACGGAGTGTGGGTGATCGCGGCAAAGCTCCCGGTCAGGCTTGGTAAATCGACGCAATCAGGGCCGAAATGTCGCGCAATCGCCTGTAATAAGGCGATACAGGCGGCTCAAATCGGATCGAAAGGGTCGTCCTTGCGGGCCGCCAACCAGTTCACGGAATGGTGTCAGCGCGAGCAGTACCATACGGATCGCTGGATCGTGAACAAAGTCACGTTTTATTTAACATTTTGTTGATATATAGTTAAATCGAGTTGCTCAGGTTCAGACTACGATTGGTTTGCAACTTACCGACCTAGAAGGAAAAAACGTGTTATTTGGCAAAAAAACTCAACCCCTGTTGGGCCTCGATATCACGACATCGTCGGTAAAGCTGATAGAGCTCTCCCAAAGCGGAAAACGCTATCGCGTTGAGTCGTATGCAGCGGAGCCTACACCACCGAGCTCGGTTAGTGAAAAAGCGATTGTTGACGCCAATGCTGTCGGTGAAGCTATCCGTCGAGCCGTCAAACGAGCTGGTGCCAAGGCGACTGATGTCGCTGTAGCCATCAGCGGTGATGCGGCCATTACCAAGGTCATTCAAATGCCATCAAGTCTTTCCGACAGAGACTTGGAGGGTCAGGTTGAAATTCAGGCTGACCAGTACATTCCATTCCCGATGGAAGAAGTCAGTTTTGATTACGAAGTCGTCGGCCCGAACGAGAAAGACCCGGAACTCATGGATGTACTGCTTGTTGCGACACGCACCGAGAACGTCGAACAGCGGCAAGCGGCCGTTACCGCAGCGGGGCTCGTTACGATGGTGGTCGATGTCGAAGCATTTGCGCTCGAAAATGCATGCAGGCTCCTGAGCCACCAAATTCCGGACAATGGCATAGGACAAACAGTTGCCGTAGTGGACATCGGTGCGAGCAGCACAACCTTTAGCGTTCTCAGCGATCTCAGGGTGGTCTACACACGTGATTTTAACTTCGGCGGACAGCAGCTCACTGAAGAGATTATGCGAACTTATGGCCTGTCGATGGAAGATGCCGGTCGGGCAAAGAAACAAGGTGGCCTGCCCAGTAACTATCAACCCGAAGTTCTCGAACCCTTCATCGACGATATGACACAACAGGTCAGTCGTTCGCTGCAGTTTTACCTGGCGTCCGGCGGTGGGCGCGAGCAACCGGACATGATCCTGGTCTGCGGCGGCTGCGCCAACATTCCCGGCATTGCGGACGTCATCTCGAGTCGCGTCGGTATCCCGACAGAAATCGGTGACCCGCTCGGCCAAATGAAAATTTCATCAAAAGCTAAATCGCAGGGCGTGCACAAAGATGCAACTGCGCTCCTGACAGCGTGCGGCCTTGCATTGAGGAGCTTTGACTAATATGCCACGGATTAATCTACTCCCCTGGCGCGAGGCGGAACGCAGGAAACGGCAACGCGATTTTGGCGTGGCCATGGCAGGCGGCGTTGTCGCAGCGATCGCCACGGTATTAGTAACGATGTTTGCCTATTCGCAAATGATTAACAATCAGGAAGCACGTAACGAGCGATTAACCAGTGAAATTTCAGAGCTTGAAAAAAGCATCCTGGAAATTGACGGGCTTGAGCGGCAAAAAGAACGTTTGCTCGCGCGCATGGAGATAATCGAGCAACTGCAAAAGAGTCGCCCGGAGATTGTGCATTTATTCGATGAGATAGCGCGGCGATTGCCCGAAGGCGTGTATCTTACCGGGCTGAAACAGACCGGTTCGAACATTGAGATTCGCGGTGTCGCACAATCAAGCACACGCGTCTCCGCTTTGATGCGCCAGGTCGATGCATCCGATTATCTGGCCGACCCTGAAGTAGACAAGGTGGAAACAACGCAGTCGGGGGCCTCCCGTCAAGCTGAGTTCATCGTCTTTCTGAAACAGGTTCGTGCGGGCGATGACGAGGATATGGAATGAACGTCGTCGAAGAACTTAGAAGTCTGGACGTCAATGATGTAGGGCGCTGGCCACTTGCGTTTCGCGCCGCTGTAATTGCACTCGTGTTTGCCGGCGTGGTCGGCCTTGGCATTTACTTTACGATCATCGAGGATAAGAGGCCGCTGCTGCAACGTGCTCAAAATGACGAGCAGACGCTCAGAGTCACATTCGAGAATAAGCAGCGCAAGGCCGCGAATTACGATGCATACAGGGCACAGTTGTCGCAGATCGAACAGTCGTTTGGCACGATGCTAAGGCAATTGCCGGGCAAGACCGAGATCCCGAGCCTGATCGTTGACATCTCACAGACGGGCCTGGCCGCGGGCTTGCAGGAGAAGCTTTTCCAGCCGCAGCCTGAAAAGCCAAAAGACTTTTACGCTGAGAAGCCCATCAAGATACGGCTCTCCGGCGGATATCACGAGATCGCTAATTTTGTGAGTGGCATTGCAGCATTGCCACGTATCGTCACGCTGCACGACATCAACATTACACCGGAAGACAAGGGCAGTTTCGACAGGCTTAGCCTGGAAGTGACGGCACAGACTTACCGTTATCTGGAAGAGGAGGCAGACTTGTAATGAATGCTTCTCTGACAATTAGAAACGGCTTGCTGATGGCGCTGGTGGCACTGGGACTTACCGCATGTGGCGGTGATACGGATGACCTGGATAAGTACGTCAATGAGGTCAAAGCGCGTCCGGGTGGTCGTATAGATCCGCTGCCGGAAATTACGCCCTACGAAATATTTACCTACATTGCGGATGCGGAAGGCGTGCGCTCACCGTTTGTCCCCGATACGCCACAGGCAACCGTGGGACGGGGTGTGGGCGGTACGCGCCCGGATCTTGACCGCAGTCGTGAATTCCTCGAGGGTTTTCCGCTGGATACGCTGCGCATGGTCGGCACGATGTACATCGGCGAAACGACGTACGCGCTCGTACGAACAGCTGATGGCCTGATTCACCGCGTCGTGCCCGGAAACTACATGGGACAGAACGACGGAAGAATCATCGGCATTACGGATTCAGAAATTGACATGGTTGAAATTATTTCTGACGGGATAGGCGGTTATATCGAGAGAGATGCCGCGATTGGTCTTTCGGACTGATACCTGAATGAAACTGGGAGTAATAGGAATGATGCTCAAAAAGGAACAGACGGTCAGTCACCGGCTGGTGCGTAAACTGACTGCCTTGTCACAGGCTGTGTTGCTGTTGTTCGTAGCTTGCGCCGCAAGCGCGCAGGAAAGCAATCGACTGCAGGACATTCAGATTCGGAGTCTGCCAGGCCATCGGGTGGAACTGAAGTTGATCATGAGCGGGACGGCCCCTGAGCCGCTTGCGTTTACGATTGAAGATCCGGCGCGCATCGCGCTTGACTTACCAAATACCACACTTGGACTGACATCGCGTCGTCGTGACGTCAATCTTGGTCCTCTGGACACTGTATTGACTGCGGAGGCGAACGGTCGTACGCGCGTCGTCCTGAATCTCGACAAAATGGTCGTCTACGAAACCCGTCGCAGCGGCAATGTCGTTACAATTATATTGGGCGACGGTGATGACTACAGTGAGAGTACAACCCAGTTTGCCGGCGCTGTCACGGCTGAGCCGCGATCCTATGCAAGCTCAGACAGCCGTTCAATTTCGAGCATTGATTTCCGTCGTACAAGAGATGGAGGTGGTCGCATCGTCGTAATCCTGTCGGACCCGTCGACGCCAGTCGATATTCGCCAGGAAGGCGGTCGCGTAGTTGCAGTTTTCAAGAATACGCACTTGCCGGCCGAGTTAATGCGTCGACTCGATGTCATGGACTTTGCGACACCTGTCACGACAGTCGATTCGCTGCGGACAAATCGCGATACACGGATCATAATCTCCGCAGAAGGAAAGTATGAGCAGCTTGCCTATCAGTCGGACAATGAATTCACGATCGAGATCAATCCAGTGGCCGCAGAGCTGGCAGAGGGTTCGAGCCTGTTCTCGGAAACCAAAGAATATGAAGGTCAACGTCTGACGCTGAACTTCCAGGACATCGAAACGCGCGCTGTGCTGCAGCTGCTGGCCGAGACATCAGGCCGAAATATCGTAGTGTCCGATACGGTGCAGGGCAATGTAACTCTGCGGCTCAGAAATGTTCCGTGGGATCAGGCTCTCGATATCGTTATGACCACGAAAGGGCTGGATATGCGCCAGAACGGCAATGTCATCATTGTCGCTCCGGCCGAGGAAATCGCCGCACGCGAAACAGCTGACCTTGAAGCACAGCAGATGATAAGTGAACTCGAGCCGCTGTATTCTGAATTCCTGCAAGTGAATTATGCCAAGGCTGGAAACCTCTCCGCGCTGATCAGTGGCGCCGGCTCCAGCAGTAACGCGATGCTGTCGGACCGCGGCTCGATCGCGGTGGATGAGCGCACGAATACACTGCTTATACAAGACACGGCGGAGAGCCTGAAGGATATTCGACGCATGGTGCGGACGCTGGATGTTCCAATCAAACAGGTATTGATTGAGTCCCGTATCGTTGTTGTGAATGACGATTTCAGCCGCGATCTGGGCGTTCGCTTTGGTGTGACGGCATTTAACGAGAATAGTAGTGACGGAGTGACCGTTATTTCGGGCACCGGTATTGGCACGGACACCATGATTGGTTCGGTACTCAGTAACCTCCAAGACCCGGCCAATGGCACAATTTACCCGATCAATTTGCCGAGCCTTAGTAATCGTTACAACGTCAATGTACCGATCTCGGATGCGGCGGGTCGATTCTCGCTGGCGGTGCTCGAATCAGAATTTCTGGTTGACCTCGAATTGACGGCGCTTGAAGCCGAGGGTCGGGGCGAAATCATCTCGACGCCGCGAGTTATCACGGCTAACCAGAAGGAAGCTCGTATCGAGCAAGGCGTTGAAATACCCTATCAACAGGCATCGTCTTCCGGAGCTACGACGGTTCAGTTCAAGAAAGCGGTACTGAGCTTGACCGTTACGCCGCAGATTACGCCGGATAACAACATCATCATGGATCTCAAGGTTCACAAAGACAGCGTCGGTCAGATCATTTCGACGGGCGGACTCGGTGGTACGGTACCGAGTATCGATACCCGATCTATTGAGACGCAGGTGCTCGTTGCGGACGGACAAACGGTAGTGCTGGGTGGCATCTACGAAACGGAACGCCGCGAGACTATCAGCAAGGTGCCACTGCTCGGCGATATTCCCGCGGTCGGCTTTCTGTTTCGCAGCAAGAAAGTTGTCCACAATAAGGCCGAACTCCTGATATTTGTGACACCGCGAATTCTTGAACAGAGTACGAACATTTACTAAGGAAACAAGGGACTTTACCCTGGGTATATGTCTTAAATTTCCGAGGACGAAAGCCAACCTTCGGGTTGGCTTTCTCATATTTGGGGATAGATTGCTTAATTCCCCCGACTTTACGCACAGGATTTCCAATTGTTGCAATTAATCAAACTGTCCTCGAAATGAAACATCCGCAGAACCTTTTTCTGATTGGCCCGATGGGCGCCGGCAAGTCGGCCGTCGGCCGGCAGCTTGCGCGCATGCTGCACTTATCATTCGTCGACAGCGATGACGAGATCGAGTCGCGGACAGGCGTCGATATCTCGTTCATCTTCGAGAAGGAAGGCGAAGATGGATTTCGTAAGCGCGAAGCTAAAGCCATAGACGATCTATCGGCCATGGACGGCATTATTCTCGCAACCGGCGGCGGGGCCGTCGTCGATCCCCAAACCCGCAGTCACCTGGGCGCTCGCGGGTTCGTTATATATCTGTACACAACCGTGGAGCAACAACTCGCTCGAACGCAAAGAGGTCGCGAGAGACCGTTGCTCGAGAACGGTAATCGCGAACAAATTCTCAATGAGCTAATGGCCATACGTGATCCACTGTATCGTGAGATTGCCGACCTGACCGTCGAGACGGACGGCCGCAAAGTCAAAGCCGTCGCCAACGAGATATTAGAAAGGCTCTGATCCGCAGTGCACGCGCCGCTTCGCGCGCGTGATTGCCTGTAGGAGCCCACTGTAGGAGCCCGCCATGCGGGCGATGCCCCGCACATTGTGGATATCGCGGGGTCCTGGTAGCACCACTGCGGCTAGGCGATTACTTCGGCGCACTTATAGTACGGCCCGCTCCTACAGGGTAATCTATCGTGCATGTCAGTGACCCGCACAATTACCGTCGAGCTCGGCGAGCGAAGCTATCCGATCGTCATCGGTAGCGGGCTATTAGGCGGCGAATTTAACCTGGCCGAATACGTTTCGGGCAGCGACTGCCTCATCGTCACTAATGAAACAGTCGCACCGCTGTTTCTTGATGCAGTGATCGTGAATCTTGCGGGTAAAAACGTCGAATCGATTTGCCTGCCTGATGGCGAAGAGTTCAAGACAATAGCAACCGTCGAATCAATTCTCGACCAGCTCGTTAGTGACGGCGCCAACAGGGATGCAACGCTTATTGCGCTAGGCGGTGGCGTCGTCGGTGACATCGCCGGTTTTGCCGCGGCGTGTTACATGCGCGGCATCAACTTCATTCAAGTACCGACAACGCTGCTTGCACAAGTCGACTCCTCGGTCGGTGGCAAGACCGGCGTCAATCACGCGAAGGGAAAGAATCTGATTGGCGCATTTCACCAGCCGCAGATTGTGCTGATCGATACCGATACGCTCGAGCATCTTCCGGATCGTGAGCTTAAGGCGGGCCTGGCAGAGGTCATCAAGTATGGGGCGATTGCCGATGCTGAATTCTTCGCGTGGCTGGAGGACAACATCGAGGCCTTGATTGGCCGTGAAACGGAGGCGCTCGCAAGGGCAATTTATCGCTCATGCGAAATCAAGGCGGAAATTGTCAGTGAAGACGAACGCGAGGCAGGTCGACGTGCAATATTAAATTTTGGCCACACTTTCGGTCATGCAATCGAATACTGCGAGGGCTACGGAGAATGGTTGCATGGCGAGGCGGTGGCGGCCGGCATGGTGATGGCCACCGCGCTGAGCAGGGTCGCTACGGATGACGAAGACCGCCTGCGCACATTAATCCAACAGGCCGGGCTGCCGGTCGCCCCGCCGCAAATAGACCCAGAAAAATTCCTAGCTGCCATGAGCAGGGATAAAAAAGTGACCAACAAACAGCTGCGCTTCGTACTGATTAATGAATTGGGTTCGGCATTCGTAACATCGAGTTACGATGAGGAGATGCTGGACCAGATACTGAAGTCGGCCGGTTGATGCAGACCGTGTCACTTGCTTCTTACGCGGCCGACGAACTGCGAAGCCGGGGCAGGCGCTACGAGGAAGAAAAAGCGAGTTATCGAAGCGAGTTTCATCGGGATCGCGATCGCATCATTCACTCGACGGGATTTCGTCGTCTGGTTTACAAGACCCAGGTTTTCGTCAATCACGAAGGCGATCTCTACCGCACGCGGATGACACATTCTCTGGAGGTGGCGCAGATTGCGCGAACGATAGCCGTGGCATTGCGGCTTAGTGAGCCGCTCACGGAAGCGATCTGCCTGGCGCACGATATCGGACATACGCCATTCGGACACGCCGGGCAAGACACCTTAAACACCTGCATGCGTGACTACGGAGGATTCGAGCACAACCTGCAGTCACTGCGTGTGGTCGATGAACTCGAGTCGAAGTATGCGGACTTTCCCGGCCTCAATCTGACATTTGAGACGCGCGAGGGGATTCTCAAGCATTGTTCGGCGCGCAACGCCAGGTTACTCGGTGATGTCGGGGAGCGGTTTCTGAAACGGCAACAACCCGGGCTCGAGGCACAAATTGCCAACCTCGCCGATGCGATCGCGTACAACAATCATGATGTCGACGATGGTTTTCGCGCAGGCCTGCTGAGCCTCGAGCAGTTGCGGGAACAGCCGCTTTTCGAATCGCAATACATTGAGGTGCACGAACGTTATCCAGATCTCGAGGATCGACGGTTAATTTACGAGATTATTCGTCGCATGATCAATACCGTAGTCACGGACCTCATCGACAACACGCGACGCGCCATCGATGCCGCAGCGCCGCAGTCCATCGACGATGTACGTAAATTTGGCGAGACGCTCGTAGTCATGTCGGAAAATATCCATGAACAGCATGTTTCTTTGAAGCGGTTTCTTAACGAATATCTCTATCGTCATGAGCAAAAGCTCGCAATGACCAGGCGCGTGCAGGCAATGATTTCCGACTTGTTCGCCGCGTATATGGAAGATGTAAAGCGCATGCCATTGCAATATTCTCAGGCCACGGTGAACAAGGATGAATCAGGCCGCGCCCGCATTGTTGCTGATTACATCGCTGGAATGACGGACCGCTACGCGATTGCCGAACACGAACGCATCATGGCCTGATAGAATGCGCCGCCGGCACGTGGTCCGGCGCATCAAGCGAGAGGCCGAACGGTGAGCGACAAGTCCATTCCATCGCAGGACCGACTGATATTCGCAATGGACGTATCTGATTGTGATCGGGCGCGTGAGCTTGCTGTGGAACTCGGTGACGCCATCACGTTTTACAAGATTGGTCTTGAGCTGATGATGAGCGGCGGCTACTTCGATTTGCTTGAATGGTTGCTCGCCAGGCAAAAGAAAGTTTTTTGTGACCTGAAATTCTTCGATATTCCCGCAACGGTCGGTTCCGCGGTGCGACAGCTCAAAGATCGGGGTGCGACTTATGTGACCGTGCATGGCAATCAGTCAATCATGCAGGCGGCCGCGGAGAACAAGGGTGATTCACTGAAGGTGCTCGGCGTTACGGTGTTAACGAGCCTGGATCGCGGGGACCTGGATGACCTGGGATTCGATTGTGATGTCGAAGCGCTGGTGCTGTCGCGTGCGCGCCGGGCGCTCGAAGCTGGCTGCGATGGTGTCATCTCGTCAGGGCTTGAGGTCGCGATGCTCCGCGAGCATCTGGATTCGAAGTTGCTCGTTGTGACACCCGGTATTCGCCCGGTTGACAACAAACTAGAAGGTGACCAGAAACGTGTTGTGACGGTTGAAAAAGCATTCGCCAGCGGCGCCGATCATATCGTTGTAGGCCGACCGATTCGTGACGCAGATAGTCCGCGCGCTGCAGCTGAAGCGATTCAGGTGACGATAGCCGCGCAGGCAGGAGCTTGATGGCAGAGCTCAAGAACGATTTATTACTGCGAGCGCTGCTGCGCGAGCCTGTTCCGCGTACGCCGGTTTGGGTCATGCGGCAGGCGGGACGTTATCTACCGGAGTACCGGGAGGTGCGCGCGCTGGCCGGCGACTTCATGAGTCTCTGTCGCAGTCCTGAACTCGCCTGTGAAGTGACGCTACAGCCATTGCGGCGCTTCAAGCTCGATGCGGCGATTTTATTCTCGGATATTCTGACGGTTCCCGATGCGATGGGGCTCGGCCTGTACTTTAAGTCGGGCGAAGGCCCACGCTTCGAGCGGCCGGTCAGAACATTGGTAGACATTCGCAATCTCAAACGACCGGACGTTGTAACGGATCTCGGCTATGTTTTCGATGCCATGCGGACGGTCAGGTGCGAGCTTGACGGTGATGTGCCGCTGATCGGCTTTGCCGGCAGCCCCTGGACAGTCGCGACTTACATGGTAGAGGGGCAATCCAGTCGCGACTTCGCGACGATCAAAGGACTCATATCCGACGATCCGGCGGCGATGACACTGCTGCTCGACACAGTGACCGACACGACAATCGACTACCTGAATGGGCAGATTGCGGCGGGCGCGCAGGCCATTATGGTGTTTGACACCTGGGGTGCTGCGTTGGCCGGCGATGACTATCGTCGCTATTCACTGGCGAGCATGCAAAAGATTGTGGCCGGCCTCACACGCGAGAACGACGGCCGTCGTGTTCCCGTAATTCTGTTTACGAAGGGCGCGGGATCGTTACTCACCGACATGGTTGAAACCGACTGCGATGCACTCGGCGTTGACTGGACCACAGATCTCGCAACGGCCCGCAAGCATGTTGCCGACAAAGTTGCGTTGCAGGGAAATCTCGATCCGGCGACATTGCTCGAATCACCCGAGACAATACGCGAGGGCGTTGCCGATGTTCTCGCCAGTTACGGCGATGGCCCGGGACACGTTTTCAATCTCGGTCACGGCATTACACCCGATGTCGATCCCGAGCACCTGGGCGTGCTCGTCGATGCGGTGCACGAGCTAAGCCCGGCGTATCACTTGTAGGAGCCCGCTCCCGTCAAGCGGGATCGAGACATGCGGGCGATTTCCGCGATGTCTGTATGGCGGCCCCAACACGGCAGCTCCTCTCGCTTAATGTCGCTTCGACATCCCTGTCTCGCTCCAATCCGCGAATCCTCGCTCTCGCTGTCCCTGCTCCGCTCGGCTTCGACGACGCTCGACGAGCCACCGTATCGTGGCCGCCCTCCGGTCTTCGTGGGAACGGCGGGCGGGAAGTTTCTCGCAAGACTCAGCAGGGGCACGGTATCGGTGTGTTTGCTCGCGCGTCGTCCGTAGCGCTGCGACGCAGGACGCCCAAGCAAGCGCAGGCCGATGCGAGTGAGGCAGGACGCCGAGCGAGGTTAAGCGCGAGCAAATACCCGGTGTCGTGCCCTTGCGACGCATTCATCCGGACTGCCGGCCGTGCACCCACCGTTTAGTCGTCGCGCAGTGCGCGGCGCAGTATTTTGCCGATATTGGTTTTCGGCAGGTCGTCGCGGAATTCGACAGATTTCGGGCGTTTGTAGTTTGTCAGTTTATCGCGGCAGTAGTCGATTACGTCCTGTTCGCTGACTCCGTCGTGCTTGCGAACCGCAAAAATTTTCACTGCTTCGCCCGAGTGATCATCGGGTACGCCAATTGCCGCCGCCTCGAGAATGCCATCCATTTCGACGATCACGTTTTCAATTTCGTTGGGATACACGTTGAATCCCGAGACGAGGATCATGTCCTTTTTACGATCCTCGATAAAAACGAAGCCGTCATCATTCATACGACCGATGTCACCTGTTCGCAACCAACCGCCAGGCAGCATGACCTCCTCGGTTTCTTCCGGCCGCTGCCAGTATCCTTCCATGACCTGGGGCCCCCTGATGCAGATTTCACCAATGCTGCCCGTATCAAGCGCGTTGCCATCATCGTCACAAATGGTGACATCGGTCGATGGCAGAGGCAGGCCTATCGCGCCCGTGAATTCGCTGGGAATCGGATTGACGATTGCGGCCGGGGACGTTTCTGTCAGTCCGTAGGCCTGCAGGATCGAGTTGTTCGTTAATGCCTTCCATTCCTTCGCCACCGCAGCTTGCACTGCCATGCCACCACCGATGCAGACCCGCAGATCGCTGAAATCGACGTTGCTGAATCCGGGTGTGTTCATGAGCGCGGCAAACAAGGTATTCACGCCGGTAAGCATGTTGAACTTGAATTTGGCGATGTCCTTGACGAACGCGACACAATCTCTCGGATTGGTGATCAATACGTTGAGACCGCCCTGTGCCATGACGGTGAGGCAATTTCCCTGCAGCGAGAAGATATGATAGAGCGGCAACGCCGTGATCGCGATGATCGAATCAAACTCAAGGTATGCATTGCCTTGCCAGATGATTACTTGCTGAACATTGCAGACCATATTGCGATGGCTCAGCATCGCTCCTTTCGAAACACCCGTTGTGCCACCCGTGTATTGCAAAAAAGCGATATCGGCGAAGCCGAGTTCAACATGCGTCAACTCCTCCTTCGAACCGGCATTGAGGGCATTCCTGAACACAACGCTGCCGGGCAGGCTGAAATGCGGTACAGACTTTCTTAAATATCGAAGCACCAGGTTCGTAATCAGGCCCTTGGGAAAATTGAGCAGATCCCCGACACTGGTAGTGACGACGTGCTCAACAGCGGTCTTGTCGATGACCTCTGCGAGTATGTGCGCAAAATTCTCGAGCACGACAATGCACTTAGCACCTGAATCACTTAGCTGGTGTTCAAGCTCGCGAGCGGTATAGAGTGGATTCACGTTGACGACAACCAGGCCGGCGCGAAAGATACCGGTCATTACCACCGGGAACTGCAGAATGTTAGGCAGCATGATCGCAACACGCTCGCCGCGGACGAGGCCAAGCGACTGCTGCAAATAGCACGCAAATTGCATCGACAAGGTGTCGATCTGTCCGTATGTCAACGTCGTACCCATATTGGTGAACGACGGTCGATCCGGATACGACTCAAACGCTTTCTCGATCATTTCCCGTACAGAGCCATAAGGCGGCGGCGGCAGCTCTTCGGGGACCCCCTCCGGATACGACTTGAGCCAGATTTTTTCCACTAGTGCTCCGTTAAGGTGAGTGCCGTGCTGATAATCGGCCAGGCATTATCAAGCAATAGCGGTTGTGCGGCGGCATTGGGATGAATTCCGTCAGCCTGCATGAGCTCATCGTTCAAGGCAACCCCCTGCATAAAAAACTCGATCCAGGGCAGGTTGAGTTCGCTTGCCAGCTCACGATAGACATTATTGAAGTCCTCGATGTACCTTGGCCCATAGTTTGATGGAATGCGAATGCCAAGTAGTATGACGGTGGCGCCGGCCGACCTGCTGGACTGGATGATCGTCTGCAGGTTAGCCTTCATCCGGTTTGGTGGAATGCCGCGCAGGCCGTCGTTGCCGCCGAGCTCGAGAACAATCAGCGATGGCGTGAAGGTGTTGAGAGCCTGCGCGATTCGCGCGGCGCCGCCCTCGGTCGTCTCGCCGGTGATGCTGGCGTTAACCACGCGATGTTCGTACCCTTGGCCTTGCAGCCTTGTTTGCAACAAAGCGACCCAGGATTGGTCAACTTCCATACCATAACCTGCACTAAGGCTGTCGCCGTAAATGAGCACGGTCGGGGCATCAGCACCGTGTGCAGTCGCAGTTACTAACAAAAAGACAAAGGTAAGATATCGACGCATGGAAACTCAGTCACCCGATAACACAGCCGTTCTACAAGCGCATGGAATAAGCAAACAGGTTAGCAGCCCCGAGGGTGGTCTGACCATTCTTTCAGAGGTCAGTTTCCGCATCTCCGCGGGTGAATCTGTCGCAGTGGTCGGGCCCTCCGGTGCAGGAAAATCAACGTTGCTTGCGCTGCTGGCAGGGTTGGATTTGCCGACGACAGGCCATGTGACATTGAACGGTTCAAATCTCGGCGAGCTTGACGAGGACGGCCGTGCACGCTTGCGTGCCGACAATGTTGGCTTCGTGTTTCAATCGTTTCACCTCGTACCATCCCTGAATGCTCTGGAAAACGTCATGCTGCCACTTGAGCTGGCAGGCGCTGCAAATGCGCGCGAGGCATCGCATGCGATCATCGACGAGGTGGGTCTCAGCGATCGCTGGCGGCACTACCCGGCACAATTGTCCGGGGGAGAGAAACAGCGCGTCGCAATTGCACGTGCGTTTGCGACGGAACCCGCAGTGCTGTTTGCCGACGAGCCGACTGGCAATCTCGATGCACGCACGGGATTGAACATCATGGACCTCATGTTCGAACTGAACCATACGTCATCGACAACGCTCATCCTTGTGACGCACAACGTGTCACTCGCCGAGCGCTGCGACCGTATCCTCAGTCTCGATGCCGGCCTCCTGGTCAGCGATAGTGCGGTGTCTGCATGAAAGCCATCACGTTTGCGCTAAGAAGCTTCGGTCGCGAGTTGCGATCGGGCGAAGTCATGGTGCTGCTGGCAGCGGTAGCGCTGGCTGTGGGCGTGCTGACGGCGGTAGGGTTCCTGACGGACCGCATAGGCAAGGCCGTTGCGCGCCAGGCCAACGAAGTACTGGCCGCCGACCTCCGTCTGCGCTCGCAGGAGCCCATCCCGGACACCTGGCGTGCCACGGCAGTAGAGTACGGCCTGCAGACAGCTGAGACACAGACGTTTCCAAGCGTAGTGTTCGCAGGTGATTTGAGCGCACTGGCAACAATCAAGGCTGTTAGTGACAGCTATCCGTTGCGGGGCGCGATCAGGATTTCGGATACGCTATTCGGCGAACAGCGCGTAGTCGAAGGCGTACCGCCGCGCGGTGAGGTGTGGGCTGATGGCGCCCTGTTGGCCAGGATTGGCGCCGATGTCGGCGATGAAGTCATGGTCGGCGGATCAGACATGCTCGTATCCGCAGTACTGACGTACAGGCCCGACCAGTCAATCGGTTTTGCGTCGCTGGCGCCATCGCTGCTCGTCAATATTGCCGATATTCCTGCAACCGGACTCATCGGTGAGGGCAGCCGCGTTGGCTACGCATTGCTCGTCGCGGGCGATGACAGCGCGATCAGCGGGTTTAACGAAGCGATACAGGACCAATTGCCCGACTCGGTGCGGGCATCAAATCGCGATGAGAGTAGTGAGCGCGCGTACAACGCGGCCGATCGCGCACAGCGATTCTTGTCGTTGACTGCTGTTATAAGCCTCTTGCTCAGCGCGGTTGCTGTGGCGATGTCAGCACGGCGCTTCGCTCACCGGCGTATGGATACGGTCGCGCTGATGAAAAGTCTTGGGGCGACACAGGGCTTTGTCATTACAGTCGCCGTACTGCAGCTCATGATGCTCGGTGTGCTCGGTGTCATTGCCGGTAGCAGCGTCGGCTTTGCGGCGGAAGAAGTGCTGTCATGGATTCTTTCCGACATTATCGCTGCCGACCTGCCTGATTCCGGGCCGATGCCGGTCATCCTGGCCAGTGGCAGTGCGCTCGTATTGCTTATCGGCTTCGCTCTGCCTTCACTCTTACAGTTACGCAATACGCCGCCGCTGCGCGTGTTGCGCCACGATATAATGCCGCCGGCATCGTCTCGATTGTTCGTCACGGGATTGTCTCTCGCCGCCGTTGCAGCATTGCTGTATCGATCGGTTGGTGATGCGCGCATGCTCGTCGTGCTGCTTGGCGGTATTGTCGTCATCGCGGCGGCGCTGTACCTGGTCGGGCGCGGCCTGGTTGCGTTAATGGGTCGCTTTCGCTCGGGAGTTGGAGTCGCGTGGCGCTATGGTCTCGCAAATGTCGCACGCCGGGGTCGCAGCAGCGCCGTTCAGGTTGTAGCATTTGGACTCGGGCTGACGGTTTTGTTATTGCTGACCATCGTGCGCACGGATTTACTCGAAGGTTGGCGCAAGACGATCGACGAAGACGCACCGAATCATTTCATGATCAATATCCAGCCGCATGAACTCGATTCGGTGGCGGCGATATTCGACTCGGCCGGGATAGCGACGCCCGAATTCGTACCCCTCGTGCGGGCGCGGATGTCCACGATCAACGGCGAGTCAGTCAAGACGCGCAGCTATCCCGATCCAGGCGGGAGCTGGCTCGCCAATCGCGAGGCAAACCTGTCGTGGAGGGCAACGCTATCGGCCAGTAATGAAATCGTTGATGGCGAGTGGTGGCCGGCAGACTATGCCGGGCCACCCCTGGCATCGATCGAAGAGGAGGCGGCGTTCGATACTGGACTCGCCATCGGTGATCGCATCGTGTTTGTGATTGCAGGTCGTGAGCTCGAGGTGACGATCGCGAGTACGCGCAGTATCAACTGGGATTCGTTCAAACCGAACTTCTTCATCGTGCTGTCGCCAGGTGCGCTCGACAGCATGCCAATGACCTATATCTCGAGTATGCGACTGGAACGAGAGCAACAATCCGTGTTGATTAATCTCGTACGAACACACCCTAGTATCTCGGTGATCGATATCGACGCGATTCTGCAACAGATCCGCGGCATCATTGAAAAGGCGAGCCTCGCGGTACAGGCAGTCTTCGTATTTACACTCGCGGCCGGAGTTGTCGTGTTGTTCGCTGCCGTGCAGTCAACTATCGATGAGCGACGATTCGAGAGCGCGATACTGCGCGCCCTGGGTGCGCGCAAGCGCACGGTGTTTGCCGGGGTCATGACAGAGTTTGCCGTGCTTGGCATTGCTGCCGGTCTTCTGGCGTCGGCGGGGGCATCGATTCTGGCGGCAATCGTTGCGGTGCAACTGTTTGAACTGCCTTATGAGTTCAATCCGCTGCTGTGGGCGGCCGGCCTCGGAGCGGGGGTTCTGCTTGTGTGTGTCAGTGGTTTTGTCGCAGCGCGCGGCGCTATTAATGCACCACCTATTGAGGTCCTGAGGACAGCATGAGTGCGAGTGAAGCAACAACGCTGTCCTGTGGCATCGTGCTGGCCAGGACCTCCGACTCAGGCTGGCTGACATTGATGTTGCGCGCCTATCATAATTGGGACTTTCCGAAGGGCTTGCGCGAAGCAGGCGAACAACCACTTGAAGCTGCGATTCGAGAGGTTGGTGAGGAAACGGGCATTACAAAGATCGATTTCGACTGGGGCGAACGCTATACAGAAACGGGGCCGTACAGCCGCGGCAAGACAGCGCGCTACTACCTGGGAAAGACGTCTTGTGTAGACATCGTCATGGGTCCGTCCCCCGAGACAGGTGTCCCCGAGCATCATGAATGGCGCTGGGTCAGCTTTGACGAGGCTTACGACCTGTCATCGCCGCGCGTACGCACCGTCGTGCAATGGGCCAGGCAAATTATCGGCGCCTGACGATGAAAGACAAATACTGGAAACATAAAACACTGTCCGAGATGAACATACAGGAGTGGGAAGGCCTTTGTGATGGTTGCGCGCTGTGCTGCATGCACAAAGTCGAAGACGAGGACACGGGCGAGGTTTTCTACACCGATGTCGCATGCAAATTGCTCGACATCAAAACCTGCCGCTGCACCAACTATGCCAATCGGACAAAGATCGTCACGAACTGCCTTAAGCTGTCAGCCGATCGCACTGAGGAATTCAGCTGGTTGCCGTCAAGTTGCGCCTATCGTCGCCTGGCCAATGGGCAGGATCTTCCAGAGTGGCATCCATTGATCACCGGCAGGCCGGAGTCTGTGCAAGAGGTTGGCATATCCATGCGCGGTTACATGGTGTCGGAAAACGACACTACCGAATACACTGTGCTGCAAAGGCTGAACGACCCGGACTGACGAAAGGATTGAGACCTGTGAGCAGCTACCCGACGATTCCACTCAAGGACTATCGCGAGTACCCGATTGAAGAAATGCGGCAGCGGCTCGAGGAGTTTTATGCCGACTTAAACCGTCGGCGCACGGTTCGCGAGTTCTCCGACAGGCCCGTGCCACGAGACATCATCGAGACAGCACTAAAAGCCGCGAGCACAGCGCCGAGCGGCGCGAACCTGCAGCCCTGGCATTTCGTTGTTATCAGCGGACCGCAGACAAAGAAGAAAATTCGTGAAGCAGCAGAAGTCGAGGAACGCGAGTTTTACGAACATCGCGCCACGGCCGAGTGGCTGGACGCACTTGCACCGTTAGGCACGGACTCAGACAAACCATTCCTCGAGACGGCGCCATACCTGATCGCCGTCTTCTTACAGAAATTCGGCGTGCTTCCCGATGGTCGCAAGGTAAAGCACTACTACCCGACCGAGTCGACCGGGCTTGCGGCAGGAATCCTGATCACCGCATTGCATCACGCAGGACTCGTGTGCCTGACGCATACACCCAGCCCAATGAAGTTCCTCAACGAGATCCTCGACAGGCCGAAGAGCGAGCGACCGTTCCTTTTACTCGTGACGGGCTACCCTGCGGATGATGCCCAGGTACCCGACATCACCCGTAAGGAACTGGAAGAGTTCGCCAGCTTCATCGACCTGTAGGAGCCCAGCGAGGCAAACTGCCTGATCATTGGGCGGCGTCAACGGGCTGCTGGCCCAGCTTCCAGGCGTCGATCCAGACGATTTGTTGGCGTACCAGCCCCAGTTCATTCAGCAGTCGTACTTCGAGATCCGGCATATGTGCCACACCATAAAATATGCCGATGCGCATCCTGTCTGTGCCCATATCAAGTGTGCTCCGCAATACTTCTATCGCGCGCTCGTTGCGGGCGCCGATGACAGCCGAATCTGAATCGTCGCCAAGAATCTTGCGCATTTGTTTTAGATCAGTCATTTCGTAGGCCATCATGATTTTGATAGCGTTATCGTCGTTCGCGGACAACACGGCCGACAATATTTGCCAGTCGCGCAAGCCAAGTGGGTCTTTGGCATGTTCCTCCATGGTTGCGTAGAAAACGCGCCAAAAATAGACGTACAAGGATTCGTCGCGCTCGTCCATGCTTAGCGACAACTCTGCCGGGCTGAGATCGGCATGCACGAAATTGGCTTTGTCGTAATCGATTACATCAAGCTGAAACGTCAGGTCCAGCACGCCTTTCAATACAAGCTGAACGTTGGAAATGAATCCCTCGCGTTCTTCGGCGGTTCGGTCGACGATTGTGTCTTTCGGGGCGATCAGTTCGTAAAGTAATGCGTCGTAGTTTTCGAACCGGTCATTTAGCTCCGCGTAATAAGCTTCGTCTCCAACGTGTATCGCACTAACAAGGTCAACACTGTATTGTCTGCTGTCGCTTTGGGGTACGTAAGTAACGATGGCGAGTTGCAAGGCAGTTGGTTTTTTCTGTGCATCGACTGCGACTCGAGCGAATGCTGTTGGTGAGTCTGCTGACAGTCCGGCTGGCGCAAGGGCTAGCACGATCGCGGCAAGCAGAAATTTTTGACAAAAGCTGTACATATGAAAAGTAATTAGCCCGTGTTCTGTAAGCCTTGCGCGATGCCATTAACACTCGCGAGCAACGCATCGAATACTTCCCCGTCCTGACAGTCCGATTCTCGCCAGCGTGCGAGCAGGTCAATCTGCATCAGGCTCATCGGATCGACATAGGGATTGCGCAGCATAATCGCACGTTGCAAGGTGCGGTCGCCCTCAAGCAAGGCATCATGCTCTGAATAGTCAAGAATCAGCTCACGTGTCAGCTCATACTCCTTCTCGATAAGCGGAAAGAATTTGTCGTGTAATTCGCCCGCCAATTCAGAGTAGAGGCGTGCTATGCGGAGATCGGCTTTGGCCAGTACCATCTCGACATCGGCCGTCAGGGCGCGCATGAAGTACCATTCCAGGAACATTGCCTGAAACGGTTTTTCGTCAAATTGTTCCGCGGCTTTGGCGAGCCCCGTGCCAAGGCCGTACCAGCCCGGCAACATGCATCGCGCCTGCGTCCACGAGAATACCCAGGGGATTGCACGCAAATCTTCGATGCTCGACTGCGAACGTCGTGACGATGGTCGTGAGCCGATGCGCATGCGCTCGATCAGATCGATAGGCGTGGCCTTGCGGAAGTAGTCGTAAAAGCCCGGTGTATCGTAAACGAGCTTGCGGTAGGCGCGCCGGCTCTCGTGAGCGATGACGTCCATCATTTTGTGCCAGTCCGGCAAGTCATTGCCACGATGCCTGGGCATCGCCGTCGCGAGCGCTACCGAGCCCGTGACCTGTTCGAGTGTACGCAAGGCGATGCCTCTCAAGCCGTACTTCTCGTTGATAATTTCACCTTGTTCGGTGACACGCAGTCGGCCGTTAACCGTTCCCGGTGGCGCACCGAGTACGGCGACGTGTGTCTTGCTGCCACCACGACTGATCGTGCCGCCGCGGCCGTGGAACAATGTTAGCTCGACATCTTCGGCCGCAACGGTTTCGACGAGTGTTTCCTGAGCGATCTGCAATGCCCAACGCGCCGATGCAAGGCCGCCGTCCTTATTGCTGTCCGAATAACCGATCATTACCATTTGGCGATTGTTTCGCCGGGCAAGATGTTCGCGATATATGTCGGTCGACAGGAGTGACTGGAGAATGTGAGGGCCCCGGTGGAGGTCATCAACCGTTTCCAGCAATGGCGCAATGTCGAGTGGCGCGTCACCGCGACGATCATGCAGTTCACCCCACTGCGCCAGCAACAAGACCGACAGAATGTCGTCGGCACCTTGCGTCATACTTACGATGAATGGGCCGATGGCTCTGGGCCCGTACTTGCGGCGACACGAGGCGATCGCGTGAAACACACTAATTGTTTTGCGTGCCTGCGTACTGATATTTTCAGGTAATCCTTCGCGGCTGCTGATTGCCTCGATGATTCGCGCGGTACGATCCTCGGCGGATCGATCGAGCCAGTCATCGTCGCCCAAGCATTCTCCGATGACGCGGCGGTGCACCTCAGCATCCTGCCGCACGTCCAGCGTGACGAGGTGAAAACCGAAAGTATCGATACGCCGAACAAGACGATTGACCGCGAACATGCCGGCATGATCGCCACAGTTATTTTCAAGACTGTTAGCAATGAGCTGGATATCGTTGTGAAACTGGCCGACGTTCTCGTAAGGGAAAATATCATCGTCATAGGTCGACTGCAGGCGTTGTTGTATGAGTCGCAATAAAACCCGATAGGGCATATCGCGATGGCGAGCCGGGACTTCGTGATAAGCCGGCTGGAATACGTGTTGATACTCATCGATCTTCGTAGTGATGGAGTCATCGATACCAATGCGACTGGTCGACTGACTGAGCTTCGAAGAGAGTGATGCACATTCGTTGAAATAGAGATCCAGAATCAGCGATCGCTGTCGCGCGAGCGTGGCACGTATCGTTTTCGCGTTGACATTGGGATTGCCGTCCATGTCGCCGCCAACCCAGGAAGCGAAATGCACCAGGATCGGCACATTGAATTGCGCGGCCTCTTCACCGTAAATACGCACGATCGCGTTCTCGATGTCTTCGTAAAACGGCGGCATCGCTCGATACAGTACGTCGGTGAGGAAGAACAGTACGTGCTCCAGTTCGTCGGCGACCGTCATTTGCTCCGAAGGGTGTTCGTTAGTCTGCCAGCCGGTCGTAATCAGCAGGCGGATATTTTCCAACGCGACATGAGTTTCCTGGGCGGTCATCGTCGGATTCAACAGATCGATGAGGTGGCGAACGATATTCTGCTCTTTGCGCAGCATCGTGCGCCGTGTCGGCTCGGTTGGATGGGCCGTGAAGACGGGTTCAATGTGCAGCGAGTTCATCAGTTTCTGAAGGTCATCAACGCCCATGCCCGATGCCTTGAGCTTGACAAGCGTGTCCTCAAAACCACCCGGCTGATAGTTACCGGTTTCCTGCAGGTACTCGCGACGGCGCCGAATACGATGAACTTTTTCGGCCGTGTTGACCATCTGGAAATAGGTCGAGAAGCTGCGAATGACCTGTAGCGCAAAATTCGGCGCGAGATTCTCGACAAGCGCAGCGAGCTCTTCGCCCGGTTTTTCGTTATCTTCGCGGCGCCTGATCGCGCGCAGTCGGGCGTTCTCGACAAAATCGAACAGCTCTTCACCACCCTGGTCTTTAATCAGGTCGCCGACCATCGCGCCCAGCCTGTGCACATCACCACGCAAGGCCTGATCCTTGTCCTCGAACATGATGTCCTGACGGCGCAAGGACTTGTGTACCCCGGTACTCATCGATACAGATCGTCGACTATCAGTGCTAGTCGCGGAAATTCTCGTACTGCAGTGGCAGATTCACATCGGCATCTTTGAGCAATGCGATCACAGCCTGCAGATCATCGCGTTTCTTGCCGCTGACGCGCAGCTTGTCGCCCTGAATGGCTGTCTGCACTTTTAGCTTGCTGCCTTTGATCTTCTTGACGAGCTTTCTGGCCAGATCGGATTCGATGCCCTTGCGCATCAGCACAGTCTGTCGTGCTTCGCTGCCGTTGAACTGCGCTTCCTGTTCCTCCAGGCAGCCGATATCGATGCCCCGCTTGGAAAGCTTCTGCCGCAGGATGTCGAGCATTTGCTTGAGTTGAAAATCGGACTGCGTTGTCAATGTGATGATCTGCTGGTCGAGCTCGAATTTCGATCCGGTGCCCTTGAAGTCGAATCGTGTATTGACCTCGCGATTCGCCTGATCAACGCCATTGCTCGCTTCGTGAACGTCAAAGTCACTTACCACGTCAAAAGAAGGCATATGCAGAGTCTCGCTGGGTCGGTGTGGTGCAAGTGTAATCCAGTCGGTGTCGCAAAAACATAATCTCCCCAAGCTGCCCAGATTGGATCGGGGCACGATACAGACCCAGCGCCGACAATGCCACCGAGGGCGCAGGACTATGTGCCCACTAATCACGGCGCCCAGGGAAGGAACGTCATGCCAAAAACCTCCACAACAGCGCACCAGCTGCCTGCGGCCGATGGCGATGGCTCTGCGTCGAACCGCACCGATGCGAGTAGTGTTGCGCAGATTTGTCTCGAGCTGGAGGACGTGGGCGTTGAGCCGATGTTGCCGGTCATCGATAAGGGACTATTGACGACCGGGGTAACGCTGGCAGTCGATGCAGGAACCGTGCTCACATTCGCGCCTGCCATGGAGCAGTTTCGTGAACGGGTTTTTGATGTATTGACGAGTGGCCTGCCGCTTTCCGTGGGTATAAAAGGATTGGGGCCGGAGCCCTGGGCAGCTACCCGCTTTGGCCACTTGTGTGAGGTCCTGTGTTCGATCGCATCCACTGTACAGGTTAATCCCGCCAGCATTGAGATCGTCATTGATGCTGACACCCTCACTCCGGAGATTGCGTGGCTGAAGCGTCGTGAATTGCTGGGCAACGGTCCCGTGTATTTGCTTGCTGGTGTCACACAAATGCGAGCGCACGGCGGTCGCAGCGCGCGCGATCGCCATGATCGATATTGGTTACAGCTCTGGTGCTTGCGTGAAGGTGCGTTGGTACGTACTGCGTATGCACCAATGGTTACGCCGCAGTGCCCGCTGCTTTGCACTGAAGCGGCAAGCGCGATTTTGCCATCGATCGGTATACAGGTGCCGGAAGGATCTGCGTGGGTCACAATGAAACTCAATATCGCGCGATTTGCCGACGATCGCGGCTCATTGCATCAAAATGCGTTGCAGAAAGCGTTGCATTGCTGTGTCGACCTGGGCGACGCACTGCACGATCACGTGATGTGGCCAACCGTGCGAATGCGACATGATTCCTGGCTGAATCGTCGTCTCGCGATCGTGCTGACGGGCCTCGGTGATCTGGCCCGGCAGCGCCGTCTCGATCCGCAGCAGTTCGCATGTTTGCAAAATCTCGGTGACGTATTGCGTTGGACGCAATCGATCCTGCGGTCACGATCACATTACCTTGCGGTGCAAAATGAAAACCTGCCGGCGCTCGATCTCTGCGATCCGTCGCATACGCTACCCGGCGGGCGCGCACGTGATGGTTGGCGAGAGCGTTGGCATCGCGCTGTTGAGCTCAATGCGATCAGGCATCGAAACCTGATCGTGCTGTCACCCTGGTCGATGTTTCCCGAGCATTCACCTGCTGATCCGCGTTACTGTGATTTACTCCCATTGCTTGAATTCGCGGATGCCTGTGCGTTCCCGGGCCCACCCCCTCTGGGGCACTGGAATATCAATCAATTCAAAATCTTACACCAGAGGGCGTGGGCGGTGCTCGAGCTAAAAGAAGCTCACCAGCTGATTGCGGAGCCGGTATGAACTAGGATACGGTGTACAGTCCCAATTACGGAGAGGGCGTATTGCAGTCGATAACTCCTGACGTTCATGGAATTGCGGTATTGATCCTCACGGTGGTTGCGCTGTTTCTGTTTACACGCGACCGCATTCCGCTCGAATCCTCAGCACTCGCAATTCTCATCGTCCTTGTCACAGGATTTGAACTCTTTCCATATGAGAAGGATGGCGTCACTTTGCTGGAGGCCAGCGATTTCTTTGCCGGTTTCGGCAACGAAGCGCTGGTTGCGATCTGCGCTTTGATGATGGTCGGCAAGGCGCTCGAAACCACGGGGGCACTGCAACCCCTCGTGGCCGTTGTCGGACGCGCATGGTCCACACGACCCGTACTCGCATTACTGATAACGCTGTGTGCAGGCGCCGTATTGAGCGCATTCATGAACAACACGCCGATCGTTGTGTTGTTGATGCCTATTATTGTCGGTGCATCGCTGCGTTCGAAATTCTCGGTATCCGGAGTCATGCTGCCCATGGGTCTCGCAACGATCGTTGGCGGTATGTCCACGGCGATAGGCACTTCGACGAATTTGCTTGTCGTCGGCATATCGCAAGATCTCGGCATGCATCAATTCGGTATGTTCGAGTGGGTGTTACCGGTCGCGATTGTTGGCGGAGTTGGCCTGTTATTCCTTTGGCTCGTCGCGCCGCGATTGTTGCCAGAACGCACGCCGCCGATGGCCGATACATCGCCACGAATCTTCAGTGCTCAGCTGCATGTCAAGGAAGGCGGATTTGCCGACGGCAAATCGCTGTCCGAGGTCCTGGCGAAAGCGGACGGCATGATGCGTATCGACAAGATACAGCGCAGTGAATCGCTGTTCCTTGCGAAGTTGCCTTCTGTAAAACTACAGCCTGGCGATCGCCTGTTCGTCAAAGATACACCGGACAATCTCAAACATTATGAACAGGTACTGGGGGCGACGCTGTTTAACATTTCCGATGTCGAGCATCCCGTTGACGAAGAGACACCGTTGCGTGCAGAGGGACAGCAGCTGGCTGAAGTTGTCATTACGCGCGGATCACCGTTGCACTTGCGTAGTCTTGCGGCAGCACGATTCAGTAGCAGCTATGGGCTGATGCCGCTTGCTTTGCATCGCGCAAGAGCGCCGAGCTCGCAGGTCACGGGTGACCTCAACATGATTCGATTGCGGGCCGGTGACGTGTTGCTCGTTCAGGGTTCCGGTGAGGCAATCAGCAATCTCAAAGACAGCGGCAACATGCTGGTACTCGATGGCACAACCGACCTGCCGCACACTCACAATGCCAAACGTGCACTCGCAATCATGGGCTTTGTCGTCCTTGCGGCCGCACTCGGCATCATGCCGATCGCGGTCAGTGCAGTCGTTGGATTGGGGCTGATGATCGCAACGGGCTGCCTGGGCTGGCGCGACGCAGCGGCCTCATTGTCGGTGCCCATTATCATGATCATCGTTACGGCGCTCGCCCTGGGCAAGGCGCTCGTGGGCACGGGCATGGCCGATTTCCTTGCCATAAGTTTCGTCAACGCTGCATCTGGATTACCGACACCGATGATCCTCAGTGCATTTCTGTTGCTCATGACCTTGATGACGAACGTGGTGTCGAACAACGCGGCTGCGGCCATTGGTACGCCGATTGCCGTCAGTATCGCGCAGCAACTTGGCGTCAGTCCGGAACCATTCATTCTGGCAGTACTCTTCGGCGCGAACATGAGTTTCGCAACGCCTTACGGTTATCAAACCAACCTGCTGATTCTGAGTGCTGGCGGCTACAAGTTCTCCGACTTCCTGCGGGTCGGCATACCGCTGACGATCATAATGTGGGTGGGTTTCTCGCTGATCCTCCCCGTGCTGTACGATCTATAGGAGCCCGCTCGTTGCAGCTCGCCCTAGTTAGCACACGGCCGGCAGTCCAAGCACACGGGCACGCCACCGGGTATTTGCTCGCGCTTAAGCTCGCTCGGCGTCCTGCCTCGCTCGGATCGGCCTCCGCTTGCTTGAGCGTCCTGCGTCGCAGCGCTCCGGACGACGCGCGAGCAAACACACCGATGCCACGCCCCTGCTGAGTCTTGCGAGGAACATCCCGCCCGCCGGCCCCACGAAGATTGGCGGGCAGACACGATACGGTGGCTCGTCGAGCGTCGTCGAAGCCGAGCGGAGCAGGGATAGCGAGAGCGAGGATTCGCGGATTGGAGCGAGACCAAGGATGTCGAAGCGACATTAAGCTCGAGGAGCTGCCGTGTCGGGGCCGCCGTTCGGATATCGAGGTGATCGTCCACATGTCTCGATTCCGCTTGACGAGAGCGCGGCCGTACGAGGGTTATGATGGTTGCACGCGTAACCTATTGAACGCAAAGCACTTGACGCCGGTATGAGCGACAGTAATACTCGGCCAATGATTACTCAGCGCATCAATCACTGGTCCTGGCTGCCGCAAAAGGAGAGGGCGGCTGGCTGACTATTAGCTGAGCTACAACGAATCAGATGCCCATCTCCGCCAACGTGGGGGTGGGTTTTTTTATGGGCCGATGTATTCAATGCAAGCACCATTCGACATAGCCGCAGATCTTGATACGCCGGTTTCGGCGTATCTCAAGCTGCATGATCTCAATCCGCGCTTTCTGCTTGAAAGTGTCGAGGGCGGTGAGCGGCTTGCGCGTTATTCGTTTCTCGGCTTTGGCGATGCACTCGAAGTACGCATGGATGCCGATAGTTTGCGCGTCAACGGTGAGACGCAGCCGCGCCCTGTTGATCAACAAGGTTATCTGGACGTGTTACGTAATGCCCTGTCGGCGGCGCCTCGACCGGGGCCCGATGTTGACGGGCTGCCTTTTTCAGGCGGGCTAGTCGGTGTCTCTGGTTATGACGTGGTGCGATTATTCGAACGACTGCCGCGAGCTACAGCGCCGCAAAGCAGCATTCCGGATGCTGCATTCGTAGCGCCCGCATCGCTGCTGGTTTTCGATCACCTTACGCGTCGTGTTGCGTTACTGCACGATGGTCCAGAACGCGAGCGGAAAAAGCTGCGTCAGGACGTCATTCATCGTCTGCAGGGTGCAATACCGGCACGAAATGGGGTCACGAAAATATCTGCAGCCACGGCGAGCTTCACGGAGGATGAATTTTCAGATCGCGTGGCAGCGTGCAAAGAATACATTGCGGCGGGTGATATCTACCAGATTGTGATGTCTGTGTTGTTTTGCGGCCGGTCAGATGTGTCACCGTTTGAGGTTTACCGGGCATTGCGCTTGTTGAATCCGTCGCCGTACATGTTTTTCCTCGAATTTGGTGATCTCAAGGTTGTTGGTTCGTCGCCGGAGGCGCTCGTCAAGCTTAACGGTAAGAAAGCATCTTTGCGGCCCATCGCCGGAACCCTGCCGCGCGGTGCGAGCCCCGAAGAAGATCTCGCGAATGAGAAAGCGTTGCTTGCCGACCCCAAGGAGGGGGCCGAGCATGTCATGCTCGTTGACCTTGCGCGCAATGATCTGGGGCGTGTTGCGCGGGCCGGGTCTGTGTATGTCGAGCCTTACCGGGCTATTGAGCGATACAGCCACGTCATGCACATTGTCAGCGGCGTGCAGGGCGAATTGGCCGACGCGTATGATCAGTTCGACTTGTTCGCTGCGAGTTTTCCCGCGGGAACGTTGGTTGGAGCGCCGAAAGTCAGGGCAATGGAAATCATCGAAGAAATGGAGTCGGTGGGGCGCGGGCTTTACGCCGGTACGGCAGGTTACTTTGGCTTGAGCGGCGACATGGATCAGGCGATCACGATTCGGACCCTCGTGTTTTCGGGTGATGAGTACAGTTTTCAGGCCGGTGCCGGCATCGTTGCGGATTCTGTGCCGGCTCGGGAGTACCGCGAAGTGCTGGCGAAGAGTGCGATATTGCGGCGCGCGCTGGAAATTGCGGGGGAGGGTTTGTGATGGCGGATGACAAGACCTTCAACGACGTGCGTATGTTGCTGATCGATAACTACGACTCCTTTACCTACAATCTGGTGCAGGCATTTGCGGCATGTGGAGCGGACGTCATCGTCCACCGCAACGATGCGATAAGCGTTGAGCAAGCCCGCGCGCTCGAACCGACGCATCTTGTCATTTCACCGGGACCGGGACGTCCCGAGGATGCCGGTGTCTCCCTGCAAATGATTGCGACGTTCGCGGAAAGAGTGCCGGTGCTCGGCGTGTGTCTTGGCCACCAGTGTCTTGTGCATCATTTCGGCGGCGACATCGTACGTGCCGAACGACTTATGCACGGCAAGACATCAATGACGAATCACGATGGCAGAACGATATTCGACGGATTACCGCAGCCTTTCGAAGTAGGGCGTTATCATTCTTTGTGCGCCGAACTTAAGTCACTGCCCGATGTTCTCGAAGTAACGGCGCAGACCGACAGGGGTGAGATCATGGGCGTTCGTCACAAGGAATTACCGCTGGAGGGCGTGCAGTTTCATCCCGAGAGCGTGCTGACGCCGAAAGGCGAGCAACTGATGGCCAATTTTTTACGGTTGACCACATCATGAGCAAGGAATTCAGTGCCATGCTCGACGGGCTTCTCGACGGCAATTCACTAACCGAAGTTCAGGCCCATAAGCTCATGCATGAGCTTGCCGGTGGTGGTATGCCAGCCGCTTTAGCCGGTGCATTGCTTGCCGGCCTGCGAGCCAAAGGCGAGACGGCCGATGAAATTCGCGGTTTTGCGACAGCAATGCGCGAGCTGGCCGTGCACCCGAAAATCCCCGAAGGTGCGCCCACCGTCGATACTGTGGGCACTGGCGGTGATGGCTCGGGGAGTCTCAATCTATCGACCGGCACGGGGCTGTTGGCCGCCGCCGCTGGGGCACGAGTCGTCAAACATGGTAACCGCTCAGTATCGAGTCGCTCTGGTAGTGCCGACATGCTTGAGTGTCTGGGCATGCCGTTGCCTCTGCACGAAGCTGCGGCAGTCAGTTGTCTCGAGGCAACGAATTTCACATTTTTATTCGCGCCCGCCTATCATCCCGCGATGAAGGCCGTTGTGCCTGTGCGTGGTGCAATGTCCGTCCGCACGGTCTTTAACATGCTTGGCCCGTTGACGAATCCGGCGGCGCCACCATTCCAGCTGATCGGTGCCTGGAGTCACGACGCGGCGAGGCTTATGGCGGAGGCCTTGTCAGGGATGCCGATCGAGAGAGCATTTGTCGTCCACGGCACGCCAGGCTGGGATGAGGCGACACCGATTGGTGAGTTCGCCCTGTTCGATGTCGTTCCCGGCAAGGTCACCGAAACGGTGCGCACGCCCGAAGAATACGGATTGCAACGCTGTACACCTGAGGACCTGGCCGGTGGTGATGCGCAACACAATGCAGACGAACTAATTCGTGTCTTCAATGGCGATGACAAGGGTGCGCATCGAGATGCGTTACTGATGGGCGCGTCGCTGGTACTCGAGGTACTGGGGAGCGCACGCGATCCTAAACAGGGCGTAGAAACCGCTGCCGCAGCTCTCGACAATGGTGATGCATCGTTACTTCTTGAACGCATGCGACAGCAGTTCGCCGGCCAATGAGTGATTTTCTGCAAACAATGGCAGCGTTGAGCGCACAAAGAGCAGCGGCCGCACCATCGGCAACGCGAGGCCCTTGCGTCGACAAGGCCACCGTGCCACTGAGGCTAGGCAGCTTTGACGTCATCGCAGAAATCAAGGACCGTTCACCCTCCGCAGGTGACCTGACGTCGGCGGACAGCGATCGCAAACAACAGGCGGTACGCTATGTCGCTGGTGGTGCGGCGGCGATATCGGTGCTGACCGAGCCGAGCCGCTTTGCAGGGGCGCTCGAGCACCTCGAAGAGGTCGCAGGCGCCGTGCCCGACACTCCGGTCATGTGCAAGGACTTTCTTGTTGAGCCGGTGCAGATTGTGGAAGCGCGAAACGCCGGAGCAAGTGGAGTGTTGCTCATCGCAGCGATACTCTCCGACGACAAGCTGGGCGACATGCTGCAATGTGCCTACGAGCACGGCATGTTCGTTCTGCTTGAATCTTTCGATCACGATGACCTGGCGCGTACAAGGAAACTTCTCGAACATACAGTCCACCAGGAAAAAGCAGATAAGGGGCAATTACTCGTCGGCATCAATTCGCGCAACCTGCACACTCTCGAGGTCGATCAAGATCGTCTCGAAGAAATGTCTTCCGCATTACCGACGGCACGATGTGTTGCCGAGAGCGGACTGCAAAGCGCCGATGACGCAGCCGCTGCCGCTGCCCTGGGATATCGGTTGGCGCTGGTCGGCACAGCTTTGATGCGCAGTGACGACCCGACAGCACTTGTCGCCGATATGCGCTGCGCCGGTCGCGGCAGGTTTGCGACGTGACCGTGTTCGTAAAAATTTGCGGCTTGTGCGATGCAGCTGACGTGGCAGCAGCTGTAAAGGCCGGCGCTAATGCTGTGGGCTTCGTATTTGCGGATTCCGTGCGCAGGGTTACGCCACAGCAGGCGAGATCAGCCGCACTGGATCTGCCGGACGATGTGCAACGCGTGGCCGTGATGCGTCATCCATCGAAAGAACAATGTCGGGCGGTCCTTGAAGAGTTTGAACCGGACGTAGTGCAAGCGGACGCCGATGACTTTGCAGGCCTGGATATTCCCGACAATATTGAACGCTGGCCCGTGATTCGCGAGGGCGCTGCTGCAATGGATTTACCGGACGTGTTCCTCTATGAAGGCAGCAACAGTGGCCGTGGCGAAACAGTGGATTGGGCCAGTGCCGCGAGGTTTGCGCGGCGCGGACGCATGATACTCGCCGGTGGGCTGGGCCCCGAAAACGTTGTGACAGCCATTCGAACAACCCGACCCTGGGGCGTAGATGTGTCGAGCGGCGTCGAGTCGAGTCATGGCCGTAAAGATCATGAGTTAATACAACGGTTTGTTAGAGCAGTTCGCGCTGCGGAGAAAGAATTATGAAGCCCCTGTTGCAGGCGGACGAGGCGCAGGCGCTTCTCGACGCATCCATACGCGGAGAACTGCCGGACGAGCGCGGTCGCTTCGGACCATTCGGTGGGCGCTATGTGCCGGAGACACTCGTGCCGGCATTTGAACGCCTCGAGGCTGGCGTCCGCGAACACTTGCATGACGCCGGGTTTCAACAGGACTTGCAAAGAGAACTGCGTGAATGGGTTGGCCGACCAACTGCGTTGACGCATGCGCCGCGATTGAGCGAACGATGGGGAACCGAGGTCTGGCTCAAACGCGAAGACCTGGCACATACGGGTGCACACAAGATCAATAATGCGATCGGCCAGGCCTTGCTCGCCAAGCGCCTTGGCGCGCAACGCGTTATCGCAGAGACAGGTGCAGGGCAGCATGGCGTTGCGTCGGCCGCGGCTTGTGCTCGTGTCGGACTGCCATGCTGCGTGTATATGGGTACCGTGGATATGCAACGACAAGCGCCGAACGTGGATCGCATGGAACGCCTCGGTGCGGAGGTCGTTGCCGTGGAAACCGGCGACAAGACGCTACGCGCGGCCATTGATGAGGCGATGCGAAAGTGGGTAACCGATCCTTCCGGCATTTACTACCTGCTCGGCTCCGCTGTCGGCGCGCATCCGTATCCGTATCTCGTCCGCGAACTGCAGTCGGTAATCGGCAAAGAAGCCCGACAACAGATGATTGACCAGGCGGGCGGGTTGCCCGATGTCGCGTTCGCCTGCGTCGGCGGCGGCTCAAATTCGATCGGTCTCTTCTATCCATTGCTCGGTGACGACATCGAGTTGATCGGTGTAGAGGCTGGAGGTACCGGAGATGGGCTGGGTCAAAATGCGGCAACGCTTGCGACGGGCACACCCGGCGTGTTGCAAGGGTCATACACAATCATTTTGCAAGACGATGACGGCCAGGTACAGGAAACGCATTCCATCTCGGCCGGCCTCGACTACTCGGGCGTTGGACCCGAACATGCGCTGCTGCAGGCAACGGGCCGGGTGACTTATATATCAGCGACCGATGACGAGGCGCTTGCGGCGCTTGCGGAGCTCTGTGAAGCGGAGGGTATATTGACCGCACTCGAGACGGCGCATGCTTATGCCGCGGCGCGCGAATGGTCGAAGGATAATCCAGGCAAGCGCATTTTAATCGGTAATTCGGGACGCGGCGACAAGGATATGCCAACACTGACACAGTACCCGCCGAGGATCCGTACCGATGCTAGCGCATGAACGAATAAGCGTGGCGATCAGGGCTGCCAACGACGGTGGCCGGACCGCGCTCGTGCCGTTTATTACGGCCGGATACCCTGAGCCCGGATCTTTCATTAACACGCTGACAGCAATTGCCGAAGTCGGCGACGTAGCGGAAGTCGGCATTCCGTTTTCGGACCCTATGGCCGACGGCATGACAATTCAACGCTCAAGTTTCGTTGCATTGCAAAAAGGCGTCACCTTGAAATGGATTTTCGACGAACTCGATAATGCTGGCGGCACGATCGATGCACCGCTCGTGATGATGTCCTATCTAAACCCCCTGCTCGCATTCGGTTATGAGCATTTAGCGGAACGCGCGCTCGCGACGGGCGTGTGTGGGTTCATCGTTCCTGACCTGCCGTTTGAGGAAAGCGATGAGTTGCGAGCCGCACTGGACAAGCAAGGCCTCGGCCTGATCCAGCTGGTGACGCCGGCAACGCCAGACGGGCGACTCGAGAAACTTTGTGCGGCCTCGCGTGGTTTTGTGTATGCCGTGACGATTACGGGGATAACCGGTGGCGACACAGGCCTGCCCGACGATCTCGCGAATTATCTCGACAAGGTGACGGCGGCATCGGAATTGCCGGTGTGTGCGGGCTTCGGCATTCGTGAAGCGGGTGACGTCAGCAATGTTGGCAAGCATGCGAACGGCGCTATTGTTGGTTCCGCTCTCGTCGAGGTCCTGGAGCAAGATGGCGATCCGGCCGCATTCCTGGCAGCGTTACGAGAAAAGTGAAAAAAGTCGCCTCTTCCGAATCGCTGATCACGATCAATCACTACAAGAATATTCTTGAGAGCGAGGACATCACCTGCGAAATTCGCAACGAGCATCTCGGCGGTATTGTTGGAGAAATGCCCTTCGTCGAAGTCTGGCCCGAACTCTGGGTGAAGCATGACCTCGATGCCGATCGCGCGAAGCAGTTGATAGACGAAGCAAATTCAGACGAGAGTCAGGAACCCTCCTGGAAATGCCGACGCTGTGGCGAGGACAACGAAGGCCAGTTCGCCGCCTGCTGGAACTGCGGAGAAAACCTGTAAGAGCCCGCGACACGGTCGAATTCCAAGGTGTTTACACGGCGGCCCCGACACGGTAGCTCCTCGAGCTTAATGTCGCATCGACATCCCTGTCTCGCTCCAATCCGCGAATCCTCGCTCTCGCTGTCCCTGCTCTGCTCGGCTTCGACGACGCTCGACGAGCCACCGTATCGTGTTCGCCCTCCGATCTTCGTCGGGCCGGATGTTCCTCGCAAAACTCGGCAGGGGCGCGTAATCGGTGTGTTTGCTCGCGCGTCGTCCGGAGCGCTGCGACGCAGGACGCCCAAGCAAGCGCAGGCCGATGCGAGCGAGGCAGGATGCCGAGTGAGGTTAAGCGCGAGCAAATACCCGGGGGCGTGCCCGTGTGATAGTCATGGCGCGCTTTTACAGGCAGAAACTCAAGGCATGCCGCGGGCCAGCAACTTGGTGCCGGCGATTTCGGAGCGAAGAATCGCAGCAACTTTGTCGGACTGCACTGGCCGGCTGATCAGGAAGCCCTGCACGAGATCGCAGTTACAGCTGCGCAGAAACTCGAGTTGTGTCAGCGTTTCGACGCCTTCGGCTGCCACTTCGATATCGAGTCCCTGCGCCATTGCGATGGCGGCACGAATGATGCGCTGATGACTGTTGTTCTCCTCGACATCGGCGATCAGCGATTGATCCAGCACGAAGGTGTCGATAAATCCAGTATCGAGCGACTCGAATGACACGTCGCGCGTACCGAAATTACTCAAGGATATGCGAACGCCGAGTTTGCGCAATCCATGCAGGGTTTTGAGTTCGGTGGTGCGTTTGCGGATGATATCGCCGTCACCGATCTCAAGCTCGATACAGCCCGGATCGATCGCCGTATTAGCCAGCGACTCGGCAACGGCATCGATGAGGCGCTCGTGCATCAGTTGCTGTGGCGACAGGTTGATCGTGACTGACAGGTCGGGCAGTTCGAACTGTCGCTGCCAGGCAGCAAGTTGTCGGCACGCCGTTGCGATAATCCATTCTCCTGCGGAATGAATAAGGCCGCTGCTCTCGAGAATTGGAAGGAATCGTGGCGGCGCAAGCAGGCCGAATCGAGGATGCTGCCAGCGCAGTAATGCTTCGAAACCTATCAGGCGGCCTGTTGGAAGGTCGATGCGCGGTTGATAATGCAATACGAATTCATTGCGAACGAGTGCATGACGCAAGCCGATCTCGAGTTCTTCGCGCTGCGCGAGTTTCTTGTTAAGAGCGTCCGAGTAATACTGGAACCTGCCGCCGCCACGCTTCTTTGCCTCGACCATGGCCAGGTCGGCAGCCTTTATCAGGAACTCAGCGGTGTCACCCGATTCGGGATACACGCTGATACCGATGCTTGGCGTCGCGTAGACTTCACTGTCGCCGATTTCGTATTTTTCGGAGAGAACAAGCACCAATTTCTGCGCAGCGGCAGCAGCATTTTCCGATTCGCCGAAATCCTCGAGGCAAACGACGAACTCATCGCCACCCCAGCGTCCGGATGCATCTCCAATGCGCAGGTTATTGCGCAGGCGTCCCGCGACCTGTCTCAGCAGGGAATCGCCGACGTCGTGACCAAGGGTATCGTTGATCGACTTGAAGCGATCAAGATCGATGAAGAGCACGGCGAGCGGTGCCGACTTGCGCTGACTGCGGCCAATGGCCCTTGCGAGTTGCTCGGTAAACAGGCTGCGGTTGGGAAGGCCGGTGAGTTCGTCATATTGCGCGAGTTTCTGCAGTTCGCGGGTCTTTTTGCTTATGTCGGTAAAATCACGAAACGTGATAACTCCGCCGATCAATTTGCGCTTGCCGTCATAGAGCCCCTGGCCATTGATTGACAATATTATGTCTGGTTGTTCGGGCATGCGATAAATTGCGATCTGGCTGGCATACTTTTCGCCCTTGCGTGCCCTGACAAGTGGCAGATCTGCGGAATTTCGATAATTATCGCCATTGCCATCAATACAGCAAAACGTCTGCTCCCAGCCTGAATCTGGTTGCATTCGTGGCCCGAGACCGAGCAGCGTGCGCGCTGCGGGGTTGATGTCGAGGACATGACCATGGCTGTCAACGACGATTACGCCGTCATTGATGTTTCTAAGAATGGATAACACGGTTACGTCAGTGTCCGACAGTCGTTTCTGCAGTTGGTGACGTTGCACGGCATGATCGAAGACAGCGTTCTGTCCATCAACAGAAATATCATCAATACAAATGTACGCTTGCGCGCCGGCGCGGATGGCTGCGATACCTCGATGTTCGCGAGCCTTGGTCGTTAGCGCGATGACGGGATGTCTGTCGAACGAACCAATAAGCTCAGCAATTGATTGCCCGGACCGGGTGATTGCCGGGCCGGCTTCGAGCAGCACCAGGTCAATGATAGACGGCGCGTCGACAGGCACTTTTAAAGACGTCGAGCGCGTCAGCAGTACACAGCAGGGCAGGGTTTCGAGTTCGCCAAGATACTCGGCAGCAAATTCGCCGCGGCCAAGATAGAGGATGGAGTGCCCTGCCATAGATTATTTTCGTTCTGCCGTTGGCTGTGGTGGCCGGTGGGCCAGAGGCATAATAGCAGAATCACCGGAAACACAAGCCCTTAAGCGCCGTTTTCACCGTACTGAGGGACTTTTCAAACCATTCCGGACAGGGGGGCATCCAAGTAACAGAAGAAGCGGAGATATGGCCATTGGAAGCGCTTTTGACGGTACCTTTGAGCGACTATAGTCCTCAGATGGACTCCTTGAACAAGCCTGGATTGACGGACGAGGCAGACTGGATAGCTCGTGCGCAACGGTCGGATGCGAAGGCATTCGAGGCCCTGTATCGGCTGCATGTCGACAAGGTTTACGGCCTCTGTCTGCACATGACGGGCAACGTCAGTGAGGCAGAAGACTGTACTCAAGAAGCGTTTATCCAGGCGTGGAAAAAGCTCGACCTGTTTCGCGGCGATAGTGCGTTTAGCACCTGGTTGCATCGCATCGCCGTTAACTCGGTGCTGGGACGGATGCGCAAGTTCAAGCGGGAGCAGGACCGCATCCAGGTTGTTTCTGAGATGGCTATATCGAGAGTGTCGGAAGCAGATACCGGAGAGTTACAGGACCTGGCAGATGCGGTGAACCGGTTACCGCAAGGGGCGAGACATGTATTTGTGCTGCATGCCGTGTACGGCTACAGCCACGAGGAAACAGGCAAAATGCTCGACATAGCGGCAGGAACCAGCAAGGCGCAATTGCACAGAGCGCGTCGACTGCTAACACAACAGCTGCAAGAGCAAGGATTCGAGGTATGAACGAGAAACCGGATGATCAATTGATTGCGGCGGCGAGCAAACTGTCGACCGAGATCAGCCCGGAACGTGACTTGTGGCCTGAAATTGCTAGTGCCATCAACAGATCACAGCGCTCCCGGTGGACGCCGAGACTCGCGCAAGCCGCAGCTGTTGTGCTGTTGGTTGGCGCGTCGTCAATGGTGACTTACCTGGCCGTCAAGGATGATGGGCCTGGCAATGACTATCAGCCGTCCTTTCAGGTCACAATTAGCCCTGATCTTTTGTTTGAACAGACGGCGTACGGCAACCTAAGTCAGGAATATCATCAAGCGCGCGGGAATGTTGTTGCGCAGTTGGACCGTGAACTCGGAAAGCTCTCGCCCGAAGTCAGAGCGGATGTCGAAAGAAACCTGGCAGTGATTCGCCAGGCGATGGGAGACATCAACACGGCACTTGCGAAGGAACCCGATAATGCGCTGTTGCAGGGATTGCTTGCAAAAGCGTACCGAGATGAACTGGTGATAATGAACAGGGTTGGTAGCTTGACTCGGCGTCTCATGTCACGGCAGGACATTTAGAACGCGGTTGCATTGCCGCGCAAAGAGGATGAGTAAGATGAAGAAAAGAATTTTGGCTCTAGCACTCGGCGGGCTCCTGAGTTCAGCGGTACTCGCAAAAGACGTCAATGAGATTATGGATGCAGCTGCGGATGGGTATGTAGATATCCGCAACACCGCAGGGTCCATTAAGGTCGTCGGCTGGTCGCGAAACAGCGTTCAGGTGACCGGAACACTCGGCGACGATGTTGAAGAGCTTATCTTCGAGCGCGACGGCGACGACATCCTGATTAAGGTCAAGGCTCCAAGCAGCCACGGAAGGCATGTTGATATCAGCAGCGAACTGCTTATACGCTTGCCGCAAGATAGTTCGATCGAGGTCTCTGGAGTAAGCACCGGCATCGAAGTCGATAAAGTGCGAGGTGAACAATCTCTGTCTACCGTTAGCGGTGATGTCGAGACGACGGCCGTTGAAGCCGACGTCGAAGCGGAATCGGTAAGCGGTGATATTGATATATCTGGCAAAGGCAAAAATTCAGAGACGGAGGCCGCGACCGTATCCGGCGACGTCACTTTGTCAGGGCTTGCAGGAAGTGTTGAGGCGGAGTCTGTGAGCGGTAATGTGATTGTTGTCGATGGTTCTTTCGACCGCGCCTATCTCGAGACGGTTAACGGCGACCTCGGGTTCGAATCAGCATTGCGTTCTGGTGGAAAGCTGGCAATGGAATCGATCAATGGCACCATTGATGTCGAATTTACTAGTAAGGTGTCGGCCCGATTCGACATCGAGACTTTCAATGGCAGCATAAAGGTCTGTTTCGGCCCGAAGCCTCAGCGGACGAGCCGTTACTCACCGGGGCTGGAACTCAGCTTCACCGAAGGGGATGGCGACGGTCGTGTCGTTATCGAAACCCTGAACGGCAGCGTACGTATTTGTAACAAGAATTAATCCTCATGAGCCGCTTCGCGGCCATATGGATTCAAGTAATCTGACCCCACAATTTGTTACCCTTGACGGCCCGCAAGCTGGAAGCCGATCAATGGGCCGACTATTGAAAATCCTTCTCTATTTTGTTGCCGGGATTGCGGCGCTGCTCATTATCGTCTCAATCAGCTTCTTGCTGCTGTTCGATCCCAACGACTTTCGCGACAATATCGCGACTGAAGTGAAACGGACGACGGGACGTGAGTTGCTGATCGAAGGCGATCTCAAAGTCAGCTTGTTTCCATGGCTGGCCATAGAGCTGGGCCGGACAAGTCTCGGCAACGCGGCAGGATTTGGTGATGAGCCGTTCGCGAGCTTTACGAATGCGCGGCTGAGCATTCGCTTGATGCCGTTGTTACTTAGCCGCGAAGTTTCCATAGGCACCGCGGAGCTCGAGACCTTGCATCTCAACCTGACCGTGGCCCGCAATGGTCGTAGCAACTGGCAGGACCTCATCGATGCGAACGAGGCAGCGCCATCCGATGCAGATACTGATGGCATGTCTGCCTCTCTCGATATCGACAGCATTGTGATTCGCAATGCGTCGATCAGTTACCATGATGCACCCTCTGGTGAAACGTACCGACTGACGAGTGTCAATATGACATCGGGCCGCGTATCACCCGGCGAACCGGTGCCGCTGGTTGCATCTTTCGACTTCGAACTGGAGCCGGACGACATTTTCGGCGCTCTTGAGATTGAAACCGAAATAACGTTCGATACCGATACCGGTACGGTTGGTTTTGACGAGTTGTCTGTCGATGGACTGATTGAAGGCGTCGCCGAGGTGCCGACGACGCTGCAGTTTTTGACGTCGAGTCTCATGGTCAACATTGAAGATGAGACCATAACGCTCGATGCGGTCCGAATGTCCGTGCTCGGTGTTGGCATCACGGCAATCGTCGAGCCTTTTTCATACGCGAACAGTCCGGCCCCCGTTGCGATGATCCAGGTCGATGCGTTTTCGCCTCGCAGCCTGATGCAGCGCCTCAATATTGAGGTGCCCGAAACGGCAGACCCGAATGCGCTTGGCAAAGTCATCATCGATGCGAAAGTGCGCGTATCGGCCAGCGCAATCGCGCTGACCAATGTTGAACTGATTCTCGATGAGTCGACCTTCACCGGCGAGCTGTCCGTGCCCCGCGAAGCAACCGGTGCGTACCGGTTTGATTTGGCGGCTGACACCATCAACTTGAACCGCTACATGGCACCTGCGAGTGGGACGACAGTGGCTGCCGGTGCCGATGAGATACCGGTGGAAATCCCATCCGAACTGATTCGACCAATCAATGCGCGCGGCAGCTTGACGGTCAGCGAAGCGTTCCTCGGAGCGATGAAATTCGAGAATGTGGATCTTGGTTTGAATATTGCCGACGGCAAGCTGCGCATCTATCCCATAACCGCGACGTTCTTCGAGGGCACCTACAATGGCGATGTGCGAATCGATGTTTCTGGCAAGATGCCGGTCGTATCGGTCAATGAGCAAATCAGCGGGGTCAAACTCGGTTCCCTGGCGATCGCCATGTTTGAGCAGGAAAATGTGACGGGCACGATCAACGGCACCTTCAAACTAAACGGGCGCGGCGACGACCTGGCTGCGATTCAACGCAGTCTCGCCGGCAGCATGTCGTTCGAGCTTCTGGACGGTGCTTTTGAGGGGATTGACGTCTGGCATGAACTGCGCCGTGCGCGTGCGGCGTTCAAGGGACAACCGGCACCTGTCCCCGTGTTGCCGGCCCGAACCCGGTTTAGTACGGTAAGGGCATCGGGCCCGGTGAGCGAAGGCGTGTTCAAAAACAATGATTTGCTGGCCGAGCTGCCGTTCATGCGGTTGACCGGTAATGGCACTGTCGACTTTGCCGCTGCGACAATCGACTATCGAATGAACGCACGCGTGCTTGAGAAACCGGAGTTCGCGCAGGACGCGACCACCGAAGAACTCGAGGAGTTTACCGAAGCCGTAATACCCTTGCGCATAACAGGCCCATTGACTGCGCCGTCGATTAAGCCGGACATCGAGGCAATGTTCAAGAAGCGCATCAAGGAGGAAATCAAGAATCAACTGTTGGACAAATTGCTTGGTGGCCGCGACAAGGAAACCACCGGGGACGATGCCGACGAACCGCAAGAGGAAAAAGACATCGAGGAGAAATTGAAAGATTCTTTACGAGATCTTTTTAAGCTCTGACGACATGTGGAGAACTTGCCTATGTCTGTTGCTGTTCTCGTTTTCGGCCGGAGCTGCCGAGATGCGCAGCATCGAAGTCGAGCTCGTCGATGATCGCTATGTCATGCATTCCGAGGTGTGGTTTGCTGTCAGCATAGAGTCATTGTATGCCGTGTTTTTGGACTGGGACGTCTCGACGCAGTTTTCCAAAGCGATCATTGAATCGCGCGACATCGAGCCTGACGCCAACGGCCGGCGGCAATTTTTCACGCGCAATCGTGGTTGTGTACTGTTCTTCTGCACGTCGTTTGAGCGCAGCGGCTATGTCGAACATGAGCCCTTTAAATTCATTCGAGCGATAGCCAACCCTGAGCTCAGCGATTTTCATATTAGCGAAGAGATGTGGAAATTTCGCACGGAAGGATCGGGTACGATAGTGACTTATGATCTCGAATTCGAGCCGAAGTTCTGGGTTCCCCCCATCATCGGTCCCTATATCATCAAGCGAAAACTGCACCGCGATGGCGGCGGGGCAATTGATCGTATCGAGGCGATCGCGCAGGAATGGCAGCGATGAGTGATTTCGCCAGCAGGGTGTTGCTGTGGTATGAGGAGCACGGCCGCAAAGAATTGCCGTGGCAACACCCAGTGGACGCATATCGAGTCTGGGTGTCGGAAATCATGTTGCAGCAAACCCAGGTGCAGACCGTAGTCCCGTACTACAGGCGGTTCCTGCAGAGCTTTCCGGATATCAATAGTCTGGCTGATGCGGCTTTAGACGATGTCTTGCACCAGTGGTCGGGCCTCGGCTACTATGCGCGCGCTCGAAACCTGCACCAGGCCGCGCAGACGGTGCGAGACGAACACGGCGGCGTGTTTCCCGATCAGTTCGAATTGGTAGTAGCGCTACCGGGTATCGGTCGGTCCACCGCTGGCGCAATCCTGTCGCTGGCGTTCGGGCAGCGTCACGCTATTCTCGATGGCAACGTCAAACGCGTTTTGGCTCGCCATAACGCGATTGCAGGCTGGCCCGGCAACACCCCCACAGCCAGGCGGCTTTGGGATGCCGCGGAAAAAAACACACCGGATGGTCGTGTCGCGGCGTATACACAAGCCATCATGGACCTCGGCGCGACGATCTGTCTGCGTCGCAGGCCACTTTGCGATGAGTGTCCGGTACGCGCGGACTGCAGTGCGCGCTTGCGCGATGCGATCAGCCAGTATCCGGGGATAAAACTGAAAAAGGACAAACCTCTCAGGAAAACAACGATGGTGCTCGCCGTCAGGAACGATTCGATCTACCTTGAGCGACGACCGGCTGCAGGTATCTGGGGCGGACTATGGAGCTTGCCTGAGATGGACGATGACAGTGTGGATGACTGGTGCCGTCGCAACCTGGAAAACAGCCGCTGTGACGTAGAACCCCGGGACACGTTGCGGCACAGCTTCAGTCACTACGATCTCGATATTCGGCCCATTGTTGTGCGCATCAACGCCTCGTCGCGTAGAGTAGCCGACACAGCGGACGTCAGATGGTATCGCCTGGAAGAAAAACCGCCGGGCGGCATCGCCGCGCCGGTGCGAAAGCTGATCGATCAATTGAGAGCGGAACAACATGTCACGAACAGTTAACTGCGCCCTCATGGGCGAGGAGGCCGAGGGTCTCGACTATGCGCCGTATCCAGGTGAACTGGGTCAGCGTATTTATGACAATGTCTCAAAGCAGGCATGGCAACGCTGGGTCGAGCACCAGAAAATGCTGATTAACGAATATCGATTGACGCCGATCGAACCCGAAGCGCGCAGTTTTCTCGAAAAAGAAATGGAAAAGTATTTCTTCGGTGAAGGCTCGGCTGCACCGAAGGAGTACGTGCCCCCAAAGTCGTAGGAGCAACGACGATGACAAATGCCAAGGAGAACCGCTCGAAAAAGAATAAAGCAGTAAAGAGCCGAGATGGGACGAAACCGGCAGCCGCCCCTGAAAAACGCCGCAAGATTAAAAACAAGGTTTACGAGAAGGAGCTGTTCCGCCTGCAGCTCGAGCTGGTCAAGCTGCAACGTTGGATCGTCCACGAGGGGCTCAGGGTGGTCGTCATATTCGAGGGCCGGGATGCTGCCGGCAAGGGCGGCGTCATCAAGCGGATCACCGAGCACCTCAGCCCACGCATCTGTCGCGTGGTCGCGCTGCCCGCGCCCACGGAGCGCGAGAAGACGCAGTGGTACTTTCAACGCTACGTTGCGCACTTGCCCGCTGCGGGCGAAATCGTCCTGCTCGATCGCAGCTGGTACAATCGCGCCGGCGTCGAGCGAGTTATGGGCTTCTGCACCGACGACGAGTACCACGAATTCCTTCGATCCTGCCCGGAGTTCGAGCGCATGCTGGTGCGCTCCGGCATCGTCCTCATCAAGTACTGGTTCTCCGTGTCCGACGAGGAGCAGGAGAAAAGGTTCCAGGGCCGCATCGATATGCCGCACAAGCACTGGAAGCTCAGCCCAATGGATCTTGAGTCACGCCAGCGTTGGGTCGAGTACTCGCGCGCAAAGGACGAAAACTTCGTGCACACCGACATTGAGCAAGCACCGTGGTACGTAGTCAACGCGGATGTCAAAAAGCACGCGCGGCTCAATTGTATCCACCATCTACTCAAGTCATTCGAGTACGAAGACCTCACGCCGCCCGCGATAGAGCTGCCCGAGCGCGATCCGGGAGCGAGCTATGTGCGGCCGCCGTTGTCGGATCAGACCTTTGTGCCCGAGGTATATCCTTAGGGACGGTTTCGCCCTCACGTTCTTTCGCGTAGGTAGAATATGTAAATACCAAAGACGTATTCACAGCTGAGGTTGTGACAATGCCCACAGCAAATCTCGTTGCGGCGTGGATAATACTAACTACAGGGGCTCAATCCCTACAGGTCAGGTGCGCACACAATACTGGATGCTGAATAACTCGTCGGCGTCGGTCCAGACCTTCGCAACTCTGAACCCGGCGCTTTCAGCCATCGCCGCAAATCCATCCAGCGTGTACTTGTGCGAGTACTCCGTCAGTATGCCTTCACCCGCGGTAATCGATATGACTTCCGTGCCAACATTGACGATCTGGTCGCACGAATTGATGAGGCGCATCTCGATTCGGCCTGCATCCGAATTGTAGCGTGCCTTATGGGTGAAGGCGTCCAGGTCAAAGTCAGAATCGTACTCCCGGTTGAGTCGCCGCAATACGTTGAGATTGAATTCCGCGGTAACCCCGGCACTGTCGTTGTAGGCCCGCTCTATGATGTTTGGGTCTTTCTGCAGGTCGACACCGATGAGCATCGCACCACCATTTCCGGCCCCGTGGTGCATGACTTTCAGTAACTCAATCGCTGCGTCGTGCGTAAAATTGCCGATCGTCGAACCAGGAAAGTAAACGATGTTACGCAGCGGCATGACAGTTGGACTGGGCAGTTCGAACGGCCGCGTAAAGTCCGCGACGACTGGCAGAATCTCCAGGTCGGGAAATTCAGATCGCAACCGCCGCGCTGACTCGAGTAAGTGCTGTTCCGAAATGTCGACGGGAACATAGACGGCCTGTTCGATCAGGTTTTTGAGCAATACACGAGTCTTGCGACTGGAGCCGCTGCCAAACTCTATCAGGCTTGCCTGCGGTCCCATGAGTTGTGCGAACTCATCGATGTTGGCGCGCATGATGCCGAGTTCGGTTTCGGTCGGGTAGTACTCCGGGAGTTGCGTAATTTTATCGAAGAGCTGCGAACCTCGCTCATCGTAAAAATATTTCGGCGAGATCATTTTCTCGGCTTGCTGTAAGCCTTCAATAATCTCGCGCAGTGCGTCATCGTCTGTCATCGTTTACGCGTCTGTTGACACTCTACCGCAACGGCAATTCTGTCTTTTTCTGCACTGTTCGAATAGCAACACTCGAATTCACGCGGGCAACGCCGGGCAAGCGAGTCAGTGCTTCCTTGTGCAGGCGTTCGAAATCGGCCATGTCCGACACGACCACGCGTAACAGGTAATCGAACTCACCCGTCATCAGGTAGCATTCCATGACCTCGGGAATGTTCCTGACGGCTTCTTCGAAAGCGTCGAGCTCACTTTGTTCTTCGCGGTGCAGACCGATGTGGACAAAAATATTACCCGGCAGGCCGGCTTTTCGCTGACTGACGAGAGCGGCATATCGATCGATGAAACCGTCGTCCTCGAGCGCACGCACGCGTCGCAGGCAGGCCGACTCCGACAAGTTCACCAGTGCGGCAAGTTGCACATTACTAATGCGGCCGTCGCGTTGCAGGGCCTCCAGAATCACCTTATCAAATCGGTCAAGCGTCATAGCAGAATATTGCTCAAAAGCATCATATAACCGAGGAAAATGCCATATTTATAGCCATAAGTCATCAATAATGCACGGAAATAGCGTAATTACCGCGGTATTGTGGCAGCAAGGATCGCGAGAAAGGGAGAGAGCTCATGAAGATCGGGATACCCAAAGAAATCAAGACACTCGAGTTCCGCGTTGGCATGACGCCAGCGGGTGTTGTCGAACTCGTGCACGACGGCCACGAAGTAGTCGTGGAGACGAATGCCGGCGCGGGCATCGGCATGACCGACGCAGATTACGAGGCCGCTGGCGCAACAGTGTTAGCGAGGCCCGAGGAGGTGTTTGCGCTTGCTGACATGATTGTCAAGGTTAAGGAACCTCAAATTAACGAGTGCGCGATGCTTCGGAAAGACCAGGTATTGTTTACGTATCTGCATTTGGCCGCAGATCCTGCGCAGACCAAGGGGCTCGTGAATGCCGGCACGACGGCGATTGCTTACGAGACCGTAACGGCGGGCGACGGTTCTTTACCGCTATTGACGCCAATGTCCGAAGTTGCGGGACGGCTTGCCATTCAGAGCGGCGCGTTCGCATTACAAAAAGCAAACGGTGGTCGCGGCGTATTGCTTGGCGGTGTGCCGGGCGTGGAGCCGGGCAAGGTCGTCATCATCGGCGGTGGTGTCGCTGGCACCAATGCCGCACACATGGCCATCGGTCTCGGCGCACACGTGACCATTCTCGATCGGTCCCTGCCGAGGCTTCGCGAGATCGATGATATCTGGGGCGGGCGTATTCATACCGTGTACTCGACCAGGCACGAAATCGATCGTCTCGTTCCAGAAGCGGATCTCGTTGTTGGCGCCGTCCTGGTGGCGGGCGCCGCTGCGCCTAAGCTCGTCACCGCGCAAAATGTTGTGGACATGCACCGGGGCGCGGTACTCGTCGACATTTCGATTGACCAGGGTGGATGCTTCGAAACCAGTCGTCCAACGACACACGCGGAACCCACTTTTATCGTCGACGATGTCGTGCACTATTGCGTCACCAACATGCCTGGCGCGGTACCGCGTACCAGCACCTTTGCGCTAACCAATGCGACCTTGCCTTTCGTCAAGGCGCTGGCAAACCGGGGGTGGCGCGAGGCGCTGATCGCAGACCCGCATTTGGCCAATGGCCTGAACGTTCATGCCGGGCGTATCAATCACGAGGCTGTCGCTCACGAGCTCGGTTATGAATACCTGCCGTCAGAGGACGCCTTGAAGGTGGCCTGACCGTTGCGGTAGCATGGCGGTGGCACCAGCGGCCATGGCTACAGGCAATACACTTAGAAACGAAGAGAAAACTTTGCAAAAATCCTCCAGCAGAGCGCGGCGAGCATGAGCCCGGGCGTCACTGATATCAGTGTGCGCCTGCAGCAGATTCACACCATGGGTCTGTGGGTATGCGTCGTAGTCGGCATTATCGTGATTGCCGCTATGTTTTACACGATGTTTGCCCATCGGCGATCATTAGATCCCGCACCGGCTTCATTTGCCAGCAGCACACTGATCGAATTTATCTGGACGCTGGTCCCGGTCCTGATTCTTGTTGCTATGGTTATACTCGCGATGGCGGAGACAATTTTCTAGGGCTTGGGGACCCAGACAGAACACCAGCCCTTCGCATTCGCTAGCTTGCCCATCAATATCACCTCGACGGAGTACTAGTGGTGAACTGGCTGCATAGTGCTGGCACCGGAAAACTCCAGCCTTGTGTTAAACGTATAGTCCGACTCGTAGGTCATCAACAGGACAAGAACCATCAAGGCAACCGGCGGACCGAGAATTACGATCTTCAGTGCCAGCCGCTCCCAGGCCAGGTGCATGAAAATGGCGACGATGAACCCTGCTTTCAAAAACATGAAGATGAGAATCAAGGTCCAGCGCAGGCCGCCCTGGAAATTCATGTAGTCCACCATGTAAGAGAAAAAACTTAATACGAACAACAGTCCCCAGATGCCGAAATAAAGACTAAGGGGGTGTTCTTGTCCACTATCCTGCGCCATGTGAAAAACCTCTTACCGGAAACCTACCAAAGATAGAAAAACGCGAAGATGAAAACCCAGACGAGATCGACGAAATGCCAGTACAGCCCGGTTATTTCCACCATTTCGTAATTGCCGCGCGTTCTGTCATAGAAGCCGGATTTGACTCTACGGGCAGTGACGATCAGGTAGATCACGCCAACGCTTACATGCAGCCCGTGAAACCCCGTAATCATGAAAAAGGTCGAGCCGAACTGGGACGCACCCATCGGATTGCTCCAGAGACGCACGCCGTCGTCCACGATCAGTTTGGTCCATTCGAACGCCTGCATGCTGACGAACATCACGCCGAATCCCGCGGTGGCCAGCATGAGCCAGAATGCTTTGTTCTTTTCCCCGCGATAGCCCATTTTGACGGCCATTGCCATCGTGCCGCTCGATGAGATCAGGATGAACGTCATGATTGCGATCAGTATAAGAGGAATGGGTTCGCCGCCAAATGACAGCGCAAACACCTCACTCGGAACGGGCCAGGCGTCTCTGGCAGACATTCGTACCGTCATGTAACCGGTCAGGAAGCTGCCGAAGATAAAAGTATCGCTCAGGAGGAAGAACCACATCATGGCCTTGCCCCAGGGCACATGAAATGTCTGTTTATCTGCAGAGAAGTCGGCTACGGTGCCACTTCCGGTCTCAGTCAATACAGCTTCAGACATATGTCCTTATCCTTCTACGTAGATAACAGCAAACCGAACAATCCGATCCAGACGAGTAGTAAATAGTGCCAATAGACGGTGCACAGTTCGACGCTCAAGCACACACTTTCGACATTCGCACCGCTCAAAGCCCGAATTGTCGTCCGGCCCCAGACCCACATGCCACCCAGCAAATGCAGTCCATGCAGCGCGGTGAGCAGGTAGAAAAAGGCATTGGCCGGGTTGCTGGTCAAATAATATCCGGCCGCGTTCAATTGTTGCCATGCGACAAGTTGGCCCAACAGAAACAATGCGGTACTCACTCCGCCTATGAGCAGCCAGGTTTTTACGGCGGTGAGCTGTCCCCTGGTCGCAGCATTGCGCGCCAGTTGAAAGGCGAAACTGGCCAGTACGAGGACCGCGGTGTTCGCCCAGAGCAACACAGGTTCAGTCAGCGGACGCCAGTCGCCGAGATTCATGCGCATCATGTAGGCGCTCATGAATAACGCGAACAACGATGTGACCACCGCCATAAAAGACCATAAGCCGATCTTTGCGGGATCTACATTTAAGACACCCCGGCCCGGCTGATTTTCAACAGGATCATTCGCGTTCCACGGCTCCGAGCTCAAAGACTGGCGCAACAGCCACCCGATAACGGTCGCCATGATGATGGCGAGAAGTACGAGTATGATCGTCATGTATCAGGTCCGTGCTCTTCCGTCACCGGCGCTGCGTCGGCGGGTACGTTTTGCGGAATAAAGTCGTCGTGGTAACCGGGCACGCTGTAGTCGTATGCCCAGCGATGTACGACTGGCAAACTGTGGCCCCAGTTGCCATGCTTCGGTGGCGTATCAGGAGTCTGCCACTCGAGTGTCGTTGCTCGCCACGGGTTTGGTCCGGCCGGTTTGCCCTTCTTGAGGCTCACGATCATGTTGTACAGGAACAGCAGCTGAACTACGCCGACAAACAGAGCCGATATCGTAATACTCTGGTTCAACACGAACGCGGACTCAGGTATGAACTCAGTGTCGCCCATTGCGAAATAGCGCCGCGGTACTCCTAGGAAACCAAGATAATGCATCGGTAAATATATGGCATAGGTGCCGAGGAACGTGAGCCAGAAATGCCACTTGCCGAGCGTCTCGTTGAACATCCTGCCCGTGATCTTCGGATACCAGTGGTAAATCGAGCCGAACACGACCAGCACGGGCGATACACCCATCACCATATGGAAATGTGCGACGACAAAATAGGTGTCGGACAACGGTAGATCGACAACCACGTTGCCCAGGAAAATGCCGGTCAGTCCACCATGCGTGAAAGTGAATATGAAGCCGATAGCAAACAGCATCGGTGTGTTCAGGTGGATATTTCCCTTCCACAAAGTCAATACCCAGTTGTAGACTTTGATTGCTGTTGGCACCGCAATGATCAATGTCGTTGTCGCAAAGAAGAATCCGAAATAAGGATTCATGCCGCTGACGTACATATGGTGAGCCCAGACGATAAAACTGAGTCCGCCGATTGCGAGTATCGCCCAGACCATCATGCGATAGCCGAAGATATTTTTTCTCGCATGCGTGCTGAGAAGGTCCGAGACCAGACCAAATGCTGGCAGTGCGACAATATACACTTCAGGATGGCCGAAGAACCAGAACAGGTGCTGGAATAGTATTGGGCTGCCGCCCTCGTGACTCATTGTTTCCCCCATCGACATGATGGCGGGCATGAAGAAGCTAGTGCCGGCTGCTTTGTCCAGCGTCATCATTACGGCGCTGACGAACAAGGCCGGAAAGGCCAGAAGGCCCAGAATGGTTGCTACGAAAATGCCCCACAGCGACAGTGGCATTCTCATCAGCGTCATGCCGCGCGCACGCGCCTGCAGGATGGTCGTGACATAGTTCAGGCCGCCCATCGTAAATGCCACGATGAACACGGCGAGCGACCCCAGCATAAGCACGATGCCCCAGTCCGTGCCTGGGGTGCCGGGAAGGATGGCCTGGGGTGGATAAAGTGTCCAGCCCGCTCCGGTCGGCCCTCCGGTGACAAAAAAGCTCGACAGCAGAATGATGACGGACACGAGATATAGCCAATAGCTCAGCATGTTCATGTACGGGAATACCATGTCCCGCGCGCCGATCATCAACGGTATGAGGTAATTGCCGAAGCCACCCAGGAACAGCGCCGTCAACAGGAAGATGACCATGATCATCCCGTGCATCGTAATGAACTGGTAGTACTCGGTCGGCGTTATAAACGAAAAACTATTCGGAAAGCCAAGCTGCAGGCGCATCATTCCTGACAGGATCAACGCGATCAGACCAACGAACATCGCCGTAATGCCGTACTGAATTGCAATGACCTTGTGGTCCTGACTCCAGACGTACTTGCTGATAAATGTCGTCGGATCGTGGTGCTCTATTTCGTGATCGCGATCAGCAATTGCAACGTATGCCATCAAAATCCCCTCGCGCTTGAGCCGTAGTTTAAAAAGTTGACCATGCTGATGTCTCGCATTCGTCGTCTATAAAGAATTGATGTAAGCGATGACATCCCGCATCGCCTGCTCATCCTGAAGTGTCAGGGCCATAGCCCGCATCTGGTTGCCACTGAGATCTTCCGGATGATGTCCGCGCAGCCCCTGTTTGAAATTCTTAAGCTGACTCAGAAGATACCAGTCGTTGATACCAGCTTGCCGTGGTGCATTCATCTTAATGCCCTGCCCGTCTTTGCCATGGCAATTGGCACAGAGTGCATACAGCCTGGCGCCATGAGCGACGTCTCCATCGATCGTAGCTGGCGCCGGTATATCGTCCAAGGTGCCGATATAGGCGATGACGTTATCGATCATTGCATCGTTGAACAGCGTAGCCGCCATGGGTGCCATTATGCGTCCATTGACGTCATCTTCATGAATGCCGCGCAGGCCGGACTTATAATTTCGTAGCTGTCGTTTCAGGTACTGCGGATCCTGACCACTGAGTTTCGGCGCGTTCAGAGCTACCAGGCCCTCACCCTGCGAACCATGGCATGCGGCACACACGGCATACGATGCTGCGCCTAGCGCAGGGTCGGGTGCTCTCGCCTGGAGTTCGGCAAAAGTCGGTTGGCTCGCTACCCACGCTTCGTAGTCCGCGGGCTCGTCCACAACAACCCTGCCGCGCATGGCGTGATGCGCAATACCACACAACTCCTCGCAAAGAATTTCATATTCGCCAACTACAGTCGGTTCCAGCCACATATAAGTTTCCATGCCAGGAACCAGGTCCATCTTGACTCTGAATTGTGCAACCGTGAAGTTATGCAATACGTCTTTGGAGCGCAACCAGAAAAGGACGGGTTCATTGACTGGAATGTGCACGATGGCATCATCGACTAAAATGTCATCCTGTCCATTGGGGTCATCCGGATTGATGCCGAACGGATTGTCTACGGTGATTAAACGGGAATCGGTGTGTCCGAAATCGCCGTCCTCGCCCGGCAGGCGAAAGGTCCATTTCCATTGCTGGCCGATAGCTTCGATTTCGATTGAGTCTTCCGGGGGTGCGACAAACTTTGCCCAGACGATCAGGCCGGGTGCCAACATCGCGGCGACCCCTATCGTCGTTATAACGGTGAGCCAGGCTTCCAGTTTCGCGTTTTCGGGTTCGTAGTCAGCTTTGATACCTTCCCGATGGCGATAGCGAATAATCACGTAGGCCATGAACAGGTTTACGGCGACAAATACGAATCCCGTAACCCACAAAGTGATATCGATCGTGAAGTCGATCGCTCCCCAATTCGAAGCAATTGGCGTAAACGTCCACGGACTGACGAAGTGAAAGATGATCGAACCTACAACCAAAAGAATCAATACAATTGCTAATGGCATATGTTATGCATCCTTTAATATCGTGACCGGCGCGGCGAATCGCTACCACATCGGATTTGGGATTGCTGTCGGATATCTAAATGTAGTCAGCCTGCATATTCCAAGGCGGAGAATAGAGTATTCAGTAACCGATTTCCACAGCTTAGACTGTCCCGTATCTGTATTATCGACAGAGCGGAGGATAAGTTGAAAATGGACGCGGTTTTTTTGTTTTGCACGGACGCCGGTGTCGGAGCGGACGGCAAGCTTGACATTCACGGCATATTTAATGAGCTGCATGCGCCCGACTTTCCGGCGCGTCAGGACAGGATGGTTCTCGTCGGCATCGTAGAATGGCCGCACGATCTGGCTGGCCGAATTCCATTTACTGCAGATCTCACCGATCCCGGCGGTAAGTCAATCTTCTTTATCGAAGGTCATACCGACGTGGAGGCCCGGCCAGAATCGAAGGCGCCGGCAAAAACGCATCTTATTTTGCCTCTCGAAAAAGTGATGTTTCCGGTGCCGGGACACTACCGGGTTCGGATCAATATCAACGGCACTGAATTGGCAGGTCCGTCCATGCACCTGATGCGGTTATGAGTGATCACCAGTAAACCGCTCCACGATTAATCACTGATCGGCGGACGCTGCAGCGTGGCGATGTAAGCAGCGACGGCGCGCACCCGTTCGTCCGATTCAAGCATCTGCGACATGATGCGCATCTGGGCGCCGTAAATATCGTTTTGATGGCTACCGCGAATTCCTTTCTTGAAATTCTCAAGTTGTCGGACGATATACCAGTCATGTTGCCTGGACAGGCGCGGTGCATCCAGGGCCTGTGCCCCTTGACCGAATTCACCGTGACAGGGAATGCAGGTCTCATAGGCCTGCTTACCGAGCTCGACATCGCCGTCGATGGTCTGCGGAGGATTGGGCAAATCCAGGCTCGAAATGTATGCCACGACGTCCGCAATAGCCTGATCATCGGCTAACACCATCGCCATTGGCCGCATCTGTGCGCCAAACGTGTCGTCCGGATGGGCGCCACGAATACCAGCCTTGAAGTTTTTCAATTGGCGGGTCATGTACCAGGGATCCTGGCCGGCGTTGGCCGGGGCGTTAAGCGCAGCCTTGCCTTCAGCATTCGTTCCGTGACAGGCAGCACAAATGGTGTACAGCATTTTGCCTTTTTCAGCATCGCCAGCCGCTTCGACAACGGGTCCATAGCCAAGAGCGGCAATCAACAATAATAACGAAGGGATGAGAGTCTTCATGATTCGTTTCAGTGCGCCTCAGGGCGATTAAAGCGTGACCAAACGTACCGAAGTCACCGCCGCGGTGCAATTGAAATTTGTAGTTTGCCCGGCTTCCGGGCAAACTCTCGCCCCAAAAGAGGGATCGAAATTTGTCTATCTCTGTTCTTGATGCGCTACAGCCCGCGAAGAAGCCTGCCTTGCTTGCGCTTGTGCTTGTGATCGGACTGTTTGTCGGCGCATGGGTACACGGCAAATATTTTTCCGATCGCAGTCCGATTCAGCCCATCGAATTCAGTCACACGATACATGCCACGGATAACGAGATTCCGTGCCAGCACTGTCACATCTACGCTGAGCGAACGCCGGTTGCCGGCGTACCCAGCGTTAGCAAATGCATGGGATGCCACAAATCCGTACCGAGCGTTCGCGAAAGTCCGGAGATCCTGAAGCTGGCCACTTACTGGGAAAATCGTGAACCGATTCCGTGGATTAAAGTTCACGACCTTCCTGACTTTGTTCACTTTACGCATAAGCGACACATCAAGGCAGGCCTCTCGTGTCAGGAATGTCACGGTCCGGTAGAGACGATGGACCGTATTACCCGCGTAGCGACGATGAAAATGCCGTGGTGTGTCGATTGCCACACAGAAAGAGAAGTAGAACATGGTCGCGACTGCTGGACTTGCCATAAATAGCCATGTCAAAGGTAAGCCGTAGAGATTTGCTGCAATATATCGGGGCCGGGGGCATCGGCGTCGTTGGTGGCGTTCTGTACGGCGAGGCGGTGCAACGAGATGTCGAATTACTGATTCCGCAAGTGGTTCCGCCGGAAGATTATTCGCCGGGAGTTGCGACCTGGTACAACACGGTCTGCAATCAGTGTTCTGCCGGTTGCGGAATCTCCGTGCGTATACGCGAAGGCAAAGCAAAAAAGATCGAAGGCAATCCTGTGCACCCGGTCAGTCGGGGTCGACTGTGCGCAAGGGGGCAAGCCGGATTGAATGTTTTGTACAATCCCGATCGCATCAGAACGCCGTTGCAGAGGACCGATCGCGGATCTGAATACACTGCAGAGATAAGCTGGGATGACGCGCTCACGACGATAGGCAGTCGTATCGGCCGGCTTAAAATTGAGGGCAATGCCAATCGCATCAGGCTGCTAACGGGTCGAACGAGGGGGCACCTCGATGAACTGTTTGCGCAGTTTATGAGTTTGCTCGGATCAGAGCATTATCAGCAATACGATTTTACTTATCCGTCAGCCCTTGCGGCCGCCAACAAAACGTCGTTCGGTACAGACGTCTTGCCGTACTACGACATAGAAAATACCGATTTTCTGCTGTCGTTCGGAGCTGACTATTTAGGCACCTGGCTCTCTCCGGTTCACCACAGTCTCGCATACGGAAAATTGCGCCAGGGCCGACAGGGCCAACGCGGAAAGACGGTACAGGTCGAACCGCGAATGTCGCTAAGCGGCGCCGCTGCCGATGAATGGATCGCGGCGCGACCGGGTACAGAGGGCTTGCTCGCCTTGGGGATAGCCCATGTGCTTGTTAGTTCAGGCAGCTATGCCGGCAACGACAGGGACGAGTGGTCAAGTGCACTACAGGCGTATTCGCCGTCTGTGGTGTCTGCCGAGACCGAAGTCAGTGAAGACACTATCGCCCGCATTGCCAGGGAATTCGGCGCGAGTACCGCTAGTCTCGCTATCGCCGGTGGTGCAACTGCGGCAGGTACGAATGCCGTGGCAAGTGTCGTCGCGGTCAACGCATTGAATCATCTCGCCGGCAATTTAGGTAAACCGGGCGGGGTAATTTTCAATTCCGCACAGGCGTTCCCGGCTGCGACGGGTTCCAGTCCGGCAGGCCTTCAGGGAGCACTCGATCTCGTCGCGGCCATGCAAGCTGGCGACGTAGAAGTATTGCTCGTGCACGACACCAATCCTGCATTTTCTCTGCCTGACAACGTCGGATTCCGGCAAGCGATGGAAAACGTACCATTAATCATCGCACTGTCGAGCTTCCACGATGAGACGACCGAGATGGCGGATCTCATCCTGCCCACCAACACGTATCTGGAGTCCTGGGGCGATGATATGCCGGACCCCGGTGTAGGCTTCCCGGTAGCCTCGTTATCCCAGCCGGTCGTGGCACCGTTGTATGACACGCTGCCCGTTGGCGACATCATGTTGTCGCTGGCGCGGCAAATTGGCGGTGAGCTGCCGATACACATGCCCTGGGCCACGATAGAAGAGTTCATCAAGGATCGCTGGCGCGAAGAATATGATGAGCGCGGGTCAGAGGGGCAAGATCAGGGATTTGAGGCATTCTGGCAGGCCGTGCTCGAAGCGGGTGTGTGGGGGCAACCTGGTGCGGCGGCCGGCAAGCAACCCGAGGTTTCGAGTTCGTCGACGATCGCTGCGATCGCGGACCCGGTATCGAATTTTGCCGGCGACGAGGCCGACTATCCGTTTGTACTGCATCCATATCTGACCGCAACTTTCCTGGATGGCCGGGGAGCCAATCTGCCGTGGTTGCAGGAGTTGCCTGATCCGATGACTAGCGTCGTGTATGGGTCCTGGGCCGAGTTAAACCCGGTGACGGCCAGGGACCTTGGCATCGAAGAGGGAGATGTGCTGATCGTTGCATCACCGGTCGGCTCAGTTCGTGTTCCGGCGTTCATATTCCCGGCGATCAGGCCCGGCGTAATTGCGATACCGATTGGCCAGGGCCATGCAGCTTACGGTCGTTATGCCAAGGACCGGGGCGTCAATCCAATTCATATCGTCGAGACGCTTATGGACGACCAGTCAGGCGACTTGGCCTGGGCGGCGACGCGTGTGAAAGTCACTAACACCGGCGAACGTCTGCAGATAGTCAAGACCGACGGTGTAACCCGCACCCTGGGCCGTCAAATTTTGGGACCTGGGAACGGTCATACGTAATGATTAAGGAGCCGTGTTGAGTACCATCGTTGAAAAGCTTAAGGCTTACAGTAAACCCGGTTATTACGACGAATTCGATTATCACTGGACGATGACGATCGACCTGGATCGCTGCACGGGTTGTGAGGCCTGTGTCGTTGCTTGCCAGGCCGAAAACAATCTTCCTATCGTCGGTGAAGACCGCTTCGCCCAGAGCCGTGAGATCAAGTGGATTCGTATCGAGCGCTACTGGGAGGGTGAGTACCCCAACATCAAGATGGGATTTATCCCGATGCTCTGCCAGCAGTGCGACGACGCACCTTGTGAGACCGCGTGCCCGGTGTATGCGACATATCACAATCAAGATGGACTGAACACACAGATTTATAACCGTTGCATCGGCACCCGGACCTGTGCTGTTTACTGCCCATACGAGGTGCGATATTTCAACTGGTTCACCTACACATGGGACGAACCGCTGGAGCAGCAATTAAATCCGGATGTCAGCGTGCGCGAAAAGGGCGTCATGGAGAAATGCACGTTCTGTATTCAGCGTATTCGCATTGCCAAAGACAATGCAAAGGATGACAACCGACGCCGGGTTCGTGACGGCGAGGTCATTCCCGCCTGCGTTCAAAGTTGCCCGACCGAGGCCATGGTGTTTGGCAATAGCAAAGATCCGGAAGCCAAGGTGTCGAAGATGATGAAAGACACCAGGGGCTATGCCGTTCTAAAAGAACTCAATACAACACCGTCGATCGTCTACTTGAAAAAAGTGCACGCCTAATTCGATAACAGTTTCAAGTTTACCCAGCGGAGAAGAATCACAAGCGATGTTTGATCACGGACAGCCAAGTTACGCGGAGGTCAACAAGGACATCCTCTCCACGATGCTGGAGACCGGCCCCAAGTACTGGATGTTGTTGGGCATGACAATGAGTGTGGCGGGAATCTGCTTCTTCATGCCGTGGATCTATCAGCTGTTCGTGGGCGTAGGTGCCGCCGGCATGAATCACAATGCAGTCTGGGGCAGCTATCTGTCCAACTTCATTTTCTGGATCGGCTTGAGCCACTCCGGCACCTTGCTGTCCGCGGTGCTGCATATCACCAACAGTCCTTGGCGCAAATCTATATATCGCAGTGCAGAGGCCATGACGCTGTTCTCACTGATGACGGCGGCATTATTTGTCATGGTGCATGTTGGCCGCGTGTGGTTCGTACATTGGAGCTTCCCGATTCCCAACGAAATGGGCTTGTGGCCGAACTTCCGATCGCCCCTGATGTTCGACGTAATGGCTATTACGACTTACCTGACCGCTAGTTCGATTTTTATCTACATGGGGTCGGTGCCTGATTTTGCCGCGGTCCGCGACGCGAGCACGGGATTGAGGCGCCGTCTTTACACAATCTTCTCTTTCGGCTGGCGTGGCACGGCCAAGGAATGGCATACGCTTGGATGGGCCTATACCTTCTTCGCCGTCTTTGTTATTCCGCTGGCGGTGTCAGTGCACAGCATCGTGTCCTGGGATTTCGCGTTGTCAGCCGTCCCCGGATTTCACCACACGATATTCGCCCCCTATTTTGTCTGCGGCGCCATTTATTCTGGCACGGCGGGCATTGTGACCGTGATGTATTGCCTGCGGAAGTTTCTCGGATTTGAGCGTTACATCGGCCAGGTGCATCTCGACAGTCTCGGCAAACTTCTGATCGCGTTATCGCTGATATGGAGCTATATCAACATTCTTGAGCTCTTCAGCACCTGGTTCGGCGGGACATCGTTTGAACTCGAGGCCTTGAGCTTCAAGCTGACCGGGTTCTATGCGCCGCTCTACTGGGAGATGCTTCTGTTCTGCGCGTTCGTGCCGTTGTTGATGCTGTTCAAGAAGATTCGCTTGTCCTGGAACAAGATGTTGTTGATCTCCATCCTGATCAACATCGGCATGCTCACCGAAAGATTTATCATCGTAGCCACTTCGCAGCCACGCAAATTCCTGCCGGGCTCGTTTGGCTATTATGTCCCGAGCTGGATCGAAATCTCGATTTCGGTCGGTTCGTTCGCGATCTTCGTGACCTTATTCCTGATCTTCATCAAGTGGGTGCCGGCAATATCGATTTATGAGGTCAAGGAAACGCTCAAGCCGCTCAGGAGGAATGCCTGATGGCCGTTCTGGGATCGTTCGCGTTCGAAGAAGATTTTCTCGACGCCGCAAAGAACCTGAAGTCATCGGGATTCGATAATATTTCGCTGCTGTCGCCTATTCCCCTTGAAGAGGCGAATGAAGTACTCGGACTCGGCAAGTCGCGTGTCCGGCATTTTTCGCTGGCGGGCGCCATCTTCGGGGCCATAGCTGGAATCGCATTGGTGGTCGCCACGTCCCTGGCGTTCATACTGCCGACTGGCGGCAGGGCTATCCTCTCAATACCGCCATTTCTCATCATTACCTATGAGATGACGATACTGTTCGGCGTCCTGTTCACATTATTAGGATTCCATTTCGTCTCGGGTCTGCCGGCATGGCATGACAAACCGTACCTGTCATCGGCAGGTGTCGATCGATTCGTCATCGTCGTGGAAGGCGCTGTGGCAGATCAGATCGCCAGGGCCGAAGCCATCATCAGAGACGCCGGGGCGGACGAGATTCAGCATGTGGAGGAAAGCCAGTGAAGAGCTCGCAGCTTCGTGATCTGGCGTGCGTAATTTGCCTTCTGGCAATACCGGGCGCCGGTTTGACGTTGCCCTGGGACAAGGACATGCAGGATCAGCCTTCGCCGAAGCCCCAGGATTCGGTAATTGAGATTAACCAGAGAACGGTGCCCGTTAATGGCAGGGATCGGTTTCCTCCGCCAAAGGATATTATCGAATTGGTTCTAGCCAGGCTGGAGGCAGGCCGTGTCCTGGTCAACCCTAATCCCAAGGATGACGATTCATTCGAAAAGGGCAGGCAGATGTATGAACGGCATTGCCAGCTTTGTCATGGCGAGCAGGGCCGCGGAGATGGGCCCGTAGGCAAAAAGTTTGTACCTCAGCCCATGGAACTGAATCTCGACTATGTGCAACTGCAACCGGACGGTCAGCTTTTTTATACGATCAGCCACGGCAGCATTGCGATGCCGTATTACCGACAGGCGATGTCAACCGAAGATCGCTGGCATCTCGTGAATTACATCAAGAACGAGTTTGGTGAGACATGATGGGTTTGCGATCACAGCGCGGCGGCATCGTATTTAATTTATTGATCGCGATATTCCTGATAGGTGTCGCGAGCCTGGTTTTCGCCGTTACAAATGCAGATGTGCAGCCGGATTTTCCCTTGTTCACCGTCTCGTTTCTATTCCTGCTCGGCATCAGCCAGGTTGGCGTCGTGTTTACAGCTCTGCTGCGCATCGTTGAATCCGATTGGGGAAAACCATGGTACCGATTGGCCGAACTCTCGACGCTGGCGTATTTTCCATTTGCGATCGTTGGTTTTCTGTTGATCGTTTACTTTGCGCGCGATGATCTTTTTTACTGGCTAAATGTATCGCCTGACGAACACATTAGCCCCTGGCTGGACATCAACTGGCTTGTGATCAGAAATCTAGGCGGACTCTTGTTGTTTTATGGTCTGGCAGCATTCTATGCGAGAAAAAGTCTGCGCGTGGATATGGCCAGCGGTGATGCAGCATTGTTTATCGATCAAGACGAAGTTGAGGATCAACTGTACAAGCTCTCACCGATCGTGATCATTGCGTTTGTTGCCTGCAATACGTTCATCGCATGGGATTTTGCAATGATGATAATCCCGCACTGGCACAGCAGCGTGTTCCCGATTCATTACTGGTTTGGCAATATGTTCGCGGGATTCGCCGCCGTGATTGCGATCACCGTTGTCATGCGGCGGGTAGATGGCGGCGCGCATTTCGGACCGCATCAGATCAAAAGCCTTGGAATGCTGGTTACCGCATTCACCCTGCTGTGGCTGTATTTCTTTTGGGCACAATTCTTCGTAATCTGGTTCGGTAACCTGCCGCACGAAACCGAGCCCCTGTGGCGACAGATGTACGGTCATTACGCTCCTTATTTCTGGACCATGATCATAGGCTGCTTTGCACTGCCATTAGTCGCTTTCGTGTTTGCGATCGTCAAGCGATCGGTGTTTGCTATGAGCGTCATCGCCATCTCCATAAATTTAGGGATTTGGATCAACAAGTACCTGATGATCATGCCGGTTATGTCGCCCGACAATCGACCATTTGATCATTGGGTCGACATCGCGTTGGCACTTGGACTCCTGGCGGGCTTTCTGGCAACGATAATAGTCCTGGCAAGGCGGTTCCCCGTGTATTCAAAATGGGAGATGAGTCGCGAGTCGTAGTGATAAAGGCGATCCTGTCATCTCCTAGTTAACAAAGCCGAAGCAATATGGCTTGGGGATCTCGCACATCAACGAACTTTCGGAGCGCAGCGAACCTCTATCGACCGGTAATGCCCTCGTTAATACCGGCGCAGTTATTGCTGTGCTCATGGGGGTCCCGTGTTTTTTCATTGGTGTTTATGGCGTTGCCGGCGTCGTTACCGGAGAGCAGTTGGTTGCGGGGTTTTTTGGTGCCATCTGGAGCTACATGGCAGTAGTCGGCGCTTACGAATTAAACCGACGCAGATTCAACTGGTCTCGCGGCAGCAATCACAGCGACCAACACCTGCTTGCGGGGACAATCGCGGTAGCGATTGGCCTTGCCATCAGTGGTGCAATCGATGAAACGATGCCCGTTCTCGCGATGATTCCGGCGCTCGCGGCCATTAAGCAGGCCAGCGACGGGCACGACACAAAAACCCTGTCATGGATCCACGGTGGATTGTTGGCCGCCGGCCTCGGTGTTGGCATCTGGTTTTATAGGGATGGAATAATCGGCCAGACCTTATTGCAGAGAGTCGTGGAACTGCCATAAGTCTCTGGCCCGGATCGTGACCGCATGACCATGCGCGAGGCCCAAAGATAGCGTTGATTCTGAACATTCACCTTGACTCACCGCCGGCGCGTCGGTTAAATACCCCGCTCTTCGGAGAGCCCTGTGGGGGGCCAGCGCAGCGGGGTGCGTAGCGGGGCCAGTGTAGCGGGGTCGCGTAGCGACAGGGTAGGCTAGGACTGAAAATCCGCGTCCGGAATAGTTAGCCGAGTTGAGGGCCAGGTAGCTCAGTTGGTAGAGCAGCGGACTGAAAATCCGCGTGTCGGTGGTTCGATTCCGCCCCTGGCCACCATTCTTTTCAACAACTTGCGTCGTTTCCAAGCTTTTCCAAAAAAGCCCTTGCGTGAGTTTTGCGTGACCTAACTGACGCCGATTCGTCGTAAAACGACTAATTCGGGCTTGTTACCACTTCTTTCACACACACTATTCGCCGCTTCAATGAGCTTCGAAAGCTCTGCTGCGGAGTAGTGCGTCGTCATCCGACCTGACCGATGACCAAGCAGGTCCTGCCGATCCTCGAAGCTCACCCCGGCGGCACGAAGCCTCCGACCAAACGTGTGCTTCAGATCGTGCACTCGTACCTGTTCAAGGCCTAAGTTTCTTCTGACCCGGCACCAGGAACTGTTCAGCAACCTCGTAACCGGTTTGCCTTTGTAGGCGAACACATGCGTCGGATGTTTTCCTCGGCGCGCATTCACTACTGATCGGGCAATGTCATTTAAAACCACCAGCCTTTCGTCACCGTTCTTGACGAACTCTCCCGGCACGATGAACACAAACGTTTCAAGAGTGGATACCTTCACTTCCCAGTCCCATCGCAGGTTGCAGATCTCCGCATCGCGGCAGCCAGTGTTGACTGCGTACAAGGCCATTTCTGCTAGATGAGCTGGCAACGCCGAGAACAATTGCTGTTGCTCTTCCCAGTTCAGCGGATAAGGTTGCCGCTTCTTGGTATCCGGTAACAGCTTAATCTTCGGTGCTGCCGCGAGCCAGGTCAGTCCGTTCTCATCCAGCCAATCGCTTTGGGCGAGATTCAGGATGCGTCGAACAACTTTCAGCCCGTGGTTAATGGTTCCTGTGGCTACTCCCTCCTTACGTCGGTGTTCTATCCACGACTGTAATACCCCGATGTGAATTCGCTTCAAAGGAAGCGACCCTATCCAGGGCATCAGCCGTTTCAGCTGAGCGATGTCATTTCGAATCGTGCGCTTGTGCTGGTTCTCGCGAACAAACTTTACAGCAGCTAACTCGAACGACCTCGCCGGCCGAACGCCATAGACTTGCGCTTGGCGGGATTCTTCGATTTGCCTGGCGAGGAACAACTCCGCTTCTTCGAGCTTAGCCGTCCCAGTGCTTTGGCAAACGCGTCGCCCACCGATGCGCTTGTCGATATGCCAGAGCCCTTGTCTCCTGACGAGCCCTGGCGTTCTTTTACGTCCCATATCCTGTCTCCTTTCGGCAGACCGGGACGTCCGTTGTGGGAGATATAGTCTTCCACCCAGGCGTCCAGTTCAAGTCGGTCGAAGGCAATGCCTTGTTGACCGATGGGAATGTTGGTGAGAAAGGGCCGGACCTCGGTGTTGAAGCGGTTGCGGTCCATGCCGAGATAGGCTGGAGCATCGCGAAAGCGTACGAGCCGCGGTAACAAAGTGATGGATGCACGTGATGGTTTCATCGGCCGAGATACACCGCTGCTACTTCAACTCGAGCGTGGCCAAGTTCGCTGCTGACGATGGCTCGCGCCTCATGGTCGAGCGCTCGTTGTGCAGGGTCCAGTTCCTTCGATGGCAACCCACCCGCCACTGGACAAACCCGTTCGGCGAGCTCCAAATAACGCTGCTGCGCATAGCCATGCCGCAGACCGTGCAGCTTCGACAGACCCGCATTGCGAAGCTGTCGCTGGTAACGATTCAATTGCTGTACGTAATTAAGTTCTGCCGGGATCAAAGAGCCGCCTTTGACGAATGCCTTGATTTCCTGCAGCAGTTGGCGCTGATCTTCGTTCCGGATCGGGACCGTTCTTGCTCGCCCGCCTTTGGTCCAACTCGGTTTGAGTTTGATGTGATCGGTCTGCATCGCATAGGACGGACTGAACTTGATCGATTCTTCACGGCGCAGACCAAAGGCTGCTTGTAAGCGGATGCTCAATAGGACGTATTGATCCGAGATCCCAGACAGTTGCATATCGTCCAGTTTCAGAGCCTTGGATCCCTTCGCGACGTTCTGCAGCTTGCCAATACCATAGACACGGTTGTCCCGGACAATGATGCTGGGCTTGTTGATCTTCTTCGCCCACCAGCGAAGCGCTGACAGGCGGTTCTTCAATGTCCCGGGACTGATGCCCTGCTCGCACCATTTTGCGAGCAGGGCATCAATATGCTTCGGTTTAAGTGAACTCGCCTGCATGCGCCTGAATCCCAACGCCAACAGCTGATTGGCAATCAGGTCCAATATCCGGGACCGGGTTGCTTGAGTCGAAAACCCGCCGTCACGGTTGTCACGGCAGAGTTTGCTTAACTGGTAGTTCAGGTCTTTCATGGTGCGTCTTGCCTCATTGGTTAGTTTGGATGACCAGCTCGCAGCCTTAGGGCATACGAGGTCCGATTCATGATCGGAAACGGTCGTGGGACACCAGTCCCTTAAGGCCTGAAGCCTTAATCAGGTTCGCCGGGGGATCTTTGTGAAGTTCCACCGGGGACCACCAGTTGGCCACTCGATCCAAAAACAGAACGAGTGGATATCTACCTCCTTTGGGGTTGAGTAAAAGAAACGCCATAGGCGTATGAGAAAACGTAGCCGAATGATTAAGTCCGGCCATGCATGAAGATGCCGGGCAGAGATGCCCAGTTAAGTCGAAGATGCCGGGACTGATGCCCGACTGAGTAGAAGGACGCCGAAACGTCCTGGGCCGACCAGCCTGAAAATCAGACCTCGACTTCGGGCAGGTTCACCCCTGCCTAGGTACCGTTTTTCCGCAACGGCCACGTACAATGCAGATCACACTACTCCGAATATGGTCTATTGTCCACATATAAGGCTCATTAGGTCGGTGCGGGCGTTATTCGCACCAGTCCACAGGCGTCCGATCGTGAGCAGGGAGGTCCGTTCGCATCAAGGCAAGAACGTGCATTTGAGTCCGCGTCACTCACCGAGAACTTGCAAAATCCCGCCAGAATGCGCGTCGTGGCTGGTTCAGAGCGCCGCGTCACTACAGCGCTTCGCTTCTGGTAGTGACTCGGCGAATGCGCAGGTTGTCCACTATTGACTACTGTCCACGTAACGTGGACAATGCAGATAAATGGACAGATATACTCAAAACCAACTACTTGATACCGTCCTGGCCATAGCGCCGGCACTCGGTATTACCGCTGAGATCGAAAAACGGGACGTGAAAGTCGGCGACCGCAGAGTGGACGCGTTCGTGCGAATAGGCCATGGCCGCCACACCCGAACCTACGCCGTAGAAGTCAAAAAAGGCCTCCGTCCGGCAACACTCGGGGCAGCGCTCCATCAAATCGAACAAGCCGGAAAGCCCCCACTTTTGATTACCGATTACGTAACCCCTCCACTGGCTGACAAGCTCAAGGCCCGAAATATTGCGTTTCTCGATGCGGCCGGCAATGCATATATTAATCAACCACCAATACTTGTCTGGATCAAGGGCGAGCGGCCAAACGAAAAGACAACGACCCACAAGATCACGGGACGCGCGTTCCAGGCGAGCGGCCTCAAAGTACTGTTTGCTTTGCTATGCCATCCAGAGTGGGTGGCCGAACCGTATCGGGAGATCGCACGACTGGCCGGAGTGGCTCATGGCACGGTTGGCTGGGTCATGGCGGATTTGCCAACCTTGGGATTCATCGCAGAAATCAATGGTGAGCGAAGACTCCTTCAGCCCGAGTTGCTCCTGAAACGCTGGGCAGAGGCCTACGCGCGCACGCTACGGCCAAAGCTCATCATGGGGCGATTCCAGACCGACCAGACACGATGGTGGGCAAACCTGAATCCAGCCAAGTACAACCTTGTATTTGGTGGGGAGGTGGCTGCGGAACGTTTAACACAGGTCTTACGGCCGGAAACCGTTACCTTTTATGGAGAAAAAACCGATCCACGTTTGCTGATTGAACACAAGCTACAGCAGGACCCAGATGGTCCGGTTGAAATTCTGCAACGATTTTGGGCGTTTCCTACGGCTGAGAAAGACACAACGCCTTGCCCTTTGATTTACGCAGATTTGCTAAACATCGGTGATGCTCGCTGCCTCGAAGCAGCAGATATCATCTACGAAAGGATCATTGATGGATTTAAGCGATAAAGTCGAACTTCGCTGGCTGTCAGCGATCCTGTCTGACGCGCGAGACGTAGCTCCCGATGCTGACTTTTTGGTCGTGGGTGCAATGGCACGCGATCTGTTGCTTCATTATGGCTACGGTGTGCCAATCACTCGTGCGACCACGGACATCGACTTCGGACTTGCCGTCGCTGGTTGGGACGAATTCCAAAAATTACGCGACTCAATTCTGAGTTCCGAGCACTTCACACCCGGCCGGCCTGGCAATCACCGGCTTATCCATCGCGGCGGTATCCCGCTCGACCTTATCCCATTTGGTGGTGTTGAGCGCGACGATGGCACGATCATGTGGCCGGAAGACAACTCCGTGATGGGAGTACTGGGATACGGGGAGGCTCGTGCGACTGCAGTTGAGATCATATTGCCAGACAAACAGTACGTCGCAACCGTCTGCCTGCCGATGCAAGCAATTCTGAAGCTCATGGCATGGTCAGAGCGACACACGTATACACCAAGAAAAGATGCAAGTGATCTATTTCTAGTGCTTTCAAACTACTTGAACGACGACAACACAAAAAGACTATATGACGTCGGAACACATTTATTCGACAGTGATGAATTCGATTACCAGGTGGCCGGTGCCTGGCTAGCCGGATACGATGCAGCTGAGTGTATTGGCAACAACAGCGAATATCCAGATCGTGTTCTTGACGCCGTCGAAAAAGTGCTTGGCGACGAGGCAGACCCGAATGGAAACTTGCGCTTGGTGGGGGAGCTAGGGGACAAGGCAGCAAGCGGGTTGAAACTATTAGCCGGTTTTCGGGACGGCATTGGTTTTGTACTAAGTGGTTAATCCGATCAATTCAAGGACAACAAAGAACTCTAATGGCAAAAGAAAAAGACAAATCCCTCGAAGCCTGGATATGGGATGCTGCCTGCTCCATCCGCGGCGCGAAGGATGCGGCCAAATACAAGGATTACATTCTGCCACTGATCTTCACCAAGCGGCTCTGCGATGTTTTTGATGACGAAGTCGATCGTATCGCGAAGGAAGTCGGTTCAAGAAAGAAGGCTTTCCAGCTCACGAAGGCAGACTGGCGAAAGGCAGGACAGGGCAAAGCAATGGTCCGTTTCTACCTTCCCCTCATGCCCGACGATCCCGAGCAGCCTGTCTGGTCTGTCATCCGCAAGCTATCGGATCAAATCGGTGAAGGCGTCACTACCCACATGCGGGCCATTGCCAGGGAAAACCCGCGTCTCCAGGGCATTATCGACTGCGTTGATTTCAACGCTACCACCCACGGCCAGCGCGACATCGACGACGACCGCCTCTCCAATCTCATCGAAGCCATCAGCACCAAACGTTTGGGGCTGGACGATGTCGAGGCTGACATCATCGGCAAGAGCTACGAATACCTTATCCGAAAATTCGCTGAGGGTAGCGGCCAAAGCGCCGGCGAGTTCTACACGCCGCCCGAGGTAGGTACGATCATGTCAAAGGTGTTGCAGCCGGAACCCGGTATGGAGATCTACGACCCCTGCTGCGGCTCCGGCGGCCTGTTGATCAAATGCGAGATCGCCATGGAGGAGCAGACCAAAGGCAAAAAGAAACGCACCGTCTCCCCCCTCAAACTCTTCGGGCAGGAATACATCGCCGACACTTGGGCCATGGCCAACATGAACATGATCATCCACGACATGGAGGGCGAGATCGAGATTGGCGATACCTTCAAGAACCCGAAATTTCGTAAGGGCGGCAAGCTTCGCACCTTCGACCGCGTCGTCGCTAATCCCATGTGGAATCAGGACTGGTACACCGCAGCTGACTACGAAAACGATGAGCTTGACCGTTTCCCCGCCGGGGCCGGGTTCCCCGGTAAATCCTCCGCGGATTGGGGTTGGGTGCAGCATATGCGCGCCAGTCTCAATGCCACCGGCCGCGCCGCCGTTGTCCTCGACACCGGCGCAGTCTCTCGTGGGTCGGGCAATGCCGGCATCAGCAAGGAAAAGACCGTCCGCCAGTGGTTTGTCGACAACGACCTGATTGAGAGTGTCCTCTACCTGCCCGACAACCTCTTTTACAATACAAGCGCACCGGGCATCGTTCTCTTCCTGAACAAGGCCAAGCCAAAGGACCGACAGCGCAAGATATTCCTGGTCAATGCCAGCCAGGCTTTCGAGAAGGGTGATCCCAAGAATTTCATTCCGGACACGGGTATTGATCGTATCGTCAATACCCTGATTAACTGGAAGGAGGAGGAAAAACTCAGCCGCATAGTTGAGCATGCGGAGTTGAAGAAAAACGACTACAACATTTCCCCCAGTCGTTACATTCATACGGCCGACGCGGAAACCTACCGCCCCATCGCGGAAATCATTGCCGAACTCGACGCGACAGAGATCGAAGCGCGGGACGTAGATAATGCGTTGCGGACGATCTTGGAGAAGATCGGAGTATGAGCCTCGATCTTAAACATCTAGATACAGAATCTCTGCCCACCGAATGGACTGCAGAGCTGTTCGGCAATATCGTTGATTTCAAGCTTGGAAAAACACCACCTCGCGCAGGCTCTATTTATTGGAAGAACGGAAAATATCCGTGGGTCAGTATCTCGGATATGACACCTCACGGCGTCGTCATGAAAACCGCTGAGAAAGTATCACAGGAAGCCTACGATAAAATCTTTCGTGGCCAGCTGGTTCCTGAAGGCAGCCTACTGATGTCGTTTAAACTGACGATCGGGCGCGTCTCACAACTTGGAATACCGGCGTTCCACAACGAAGCGATAATTTCATTTCGTCCTGATTGCGAATCGGTCAACTACGACTTTCTTAGGTATTATTTATCCCAGATCAACTACAAGGACTATCAAGACACGGCGATCAAGGGACAGACCCTAAACAAGGGAAAATTGAAGTCCCTTGAGATCGCTCTTCCCCCACTCCTTGAGCAAAAAAAAATCGCGCACATCCTTTCTATGGTACAGCGTGCAATCGAAACGCAGGAACGGATCATTCAAATCACCACCGAGCTGAAAAAGGCTCTCATGCAAAAGCTCTTCACCGAAGGCCTCCACAACGAACCCCAAAAACAAACCGAAATCGGGCTCATCCCCGAAAGCTGGGAGGTGGTGGAGTTGGGAACAATTTTCCAGAAAGAGCCACAAAATGGAATCTATAAGCACAAGAGGGAATATGGAACAGGAACTCAGATTCTGAGAATTGACGACTTCGGCAACGACGGTGACGTGGTCACGAAAGCCAGAAACCTTGTTCGTCTCAGCTCCAACGAGATCGACTCCTATGGGCTCGAAGCAGGTGACATCGTCATCAATCGTGTGAACAGTCTGTCTCACTTGGGGAAGACAGCGTTAATCGGAGAGATTCGCAGTGAGATGGTCTTTGAATCCAACATGATGCGGTTCTCGGTAGATGAAGCAAAAGTACGAAAGCAATATGTCTTCAAGTTCCTCAATTCGCCGGTTACAAAAAAACAAATCGTTGGAACCGCGAAGCGAGCCGTTGCTCAATCGAGCATTAACCAAGGTGATGTTAAATCAATCCTCGTCCCCAAGCCGTCCCTGGTAGAGCAAGAAGAAATCGCAGGCGCACTTGAGGCGATCGAATCGAAGATCGCAACAGCAGGTCGCAAGACAGCCGCGCTCCAAGAGCTCTTCCGCACCCTCCTTCACGAATTGATGACCGCGAAGACGCGCGTTCATGATTTGGAGATTCCCAGACTAGAATTGGCTGCGAACTAATGATTGATACACTGCAGCTCCTTCGAAATATTGGATGTTTCGACTCTGTGGCTGCAGCAGCGAATATTCCGCTATCTCGCCTTACGCTGCTCTACGCTGAGAATGGGAGAGGCAAGACCACCCTTGCTGCAATCCTACGATCTCTTTCCACAGGCGATCCGATCCCAATTGTCGAAAGGAGGCGCCTCGCCGCTCAACACCCGCCACACGTGATCATCTCGTGCATTGGTGGCCCGCCCGATGCAATGTTCCAAAATGGAGCATGGAATCGGACGCTGTCCGAAATGGTGGTATTTGACGATGTCTTTGTTGACGAAAACATTTATTCGGGATTGGTGGTTGGCAGTGACCATCGGCAGAATCTACATGAACTGATCTTGGGCGGTCAGGGGGTGGCCCTGAATCAGCAACTGCAATCCTTAGTCACGCAGGTGGAAAACCACAATTCGGATTTGCGGCGCCTGGGAACTGCCATTCCTGCCAATGAGCGCGGCGACCTCTCTGCAGGCGATTTTTGTGAACTTCAACAGAATGCGAACGTTGACCAAGAGATACAGTCTGCAGAGCGGAACCTCGCGGCAAGTCGCGAGCAGGACCCGATCCGTAACACTCCAAATTTTGAACTGCTAACTCTCCCGTCTTTGGATCTGGTTCCAATCGAGCGGGTCCTTCAAGCTGGTGTCCCTGCATTGGACGCGGCAGCGGTAGCCCGCGTTCAGGCGCACTTGGCCACGGCCGGTGCGGGAGCAGAGGAGTGGGTCTCTAGTGGGATGCGTCGTCAGGATGAGAGGCCTGAAGAAGTAGATAACCAGTGTGTCTTCTGCGCCCAAGACCTAACGGGTTCTCCAGTGATCACACACTATCGCGCGTTTTTTAGCGACGCCTACCGGGATTTGCAGCGAGATATTCGTGATGCCTCTTCGACCTTGAGTCGTAATCATTCTGGCGATGCGGCGGTAACCTTCGAACGCGCGGTGAGGGTGCTTATGGAGCGTCGCCAATTTTGGTCACGATTCGCAGACATTACCGAACTGGCAATCGATTCAACAGCAATCATAGACGACTGGACTCTTGCTCGCGACCGAGTAGCTGCATTGCTCAATCAAAAACAGGCTGCGCCACTCGATTCGATTGAAATCCCAGATGATATTCGTGCTGCAGCTTTTGCTTACGAAACTCACCGTGACGCCATCACTACGCTGAACCAAGAGCTCACTCTAGCGAACCAGACTATCGCGAACGTGAAGGAGCGGGCAGCGACAGCTAACCCAGCGGTCCTTACAACAGTGTTATCTCGTCTCCAAGCTGTGAAATCACGGTACACGCCAGCAACCGCTGAGCTTTGCGATGCGTATCTGGCTGAAAAGCAGGCGAAGGCTGCCACCGAGCAACAACGTAACCAGGCTCGTGCGGCGCTGGATCAATATCGAACAAATGTTTTTCCAAACTACGAAGCCGCAATTAATCGCTACCTAGATCTATTCAATGTTGGGTATCGGCTTGATAGCGTTACGGCCACCAACACACGTGGTGGTCCAACCTGCACCTACAACGTCATAATTAATAATACGGCCATCGCCGTAGGTGGAGGAAACCCCCGGCCAGGGGAACACTCATTCAGGAACGTATTGAGCGCCGGGGACCGAAACGCTCTCGCTCTCGCATTTTTCCTCACTTCGCTGGAACTGGATTCTAATCGGGCGAATAAGATTGTTGTAATCGACGATCCTGTATCGAGTCTCGACGAGCATCGTTCTCTCACGACGGTGCAGCAGATTCGCCGTCTAGCAAGTCAGGTTTCTCAAGTGATCGTGCTTTCTCACACAAAACCTTTTCTCTGTAGGATTTGGGAGAACGCTGATCCGATGGGCCGTGCGGCATTACATATTGTGCGGGATGGGGCCGGATCAACACTCGAGTCTTGGGACGGAGACGAGGACTCGATTACTGAGAACGATCGGCGACATGCTACATTGCGTGAATACTTAGCGAATGGAGGTCAAAACGAGAGGGAAATTGCCAGCTCAATTCGCCACTTGTTGGAGGCGTTCTTTCGCGTTGCTTACCCTGAATACTTTCCTCCGGGAACGTATCTCGGCTCATTCCGGGCAATTTGTGATCAACGAGTTGGTACAGCGCGGGAGATCTTGTCCCAACCTGATATTGACGAGCTTCGAGACATCGTCGAATACGCCAACGATTTTCACCACGATACAAATCAGAATTGGGAGACGACAGTTATCAACAGCACACAATTGGAGGGGTTTGTGCGGCGTCGTTATGTCGAGAAACACTGGGCTTGTTCGATCACATCCGGCGAGAGCTACGTAGCAGAAGACTAGTGATGTCATTACCCACCCGCGATGGTTCGTCTTGTCTGTATTCTTCGCTAGATACATAAAACGTCTACCTCCCTACCACAAGCATATGGACAAAGAACTGAACGTCAAATGAACGCAACCGCAGACGGAACAACCTCAGCGCACGTCCAATCCGTAAGTCCCAGCAGCGCTTACAAACTGTCAGCTTCGGCACTTTCCAGACGTTCCCAGGCCTAAATCGAGCAACCGCTCTGTAGGATACCCATGAGTGTGTCTTAGAAAAAGCTGTCATTCAAACTGGGGACAAAACACGCAAAATGTCCTCAGTTCCAACGCCTGGTACTGACAAGTTAAGCGTGTCCAGGCGACAATTGTTGGATGAATAATCCCAAGAATCTCTATAAACACCATCGATTTCCGCCTGTCATCATTCAATATGCCGTCTGGCTCTACCATCGATTCAATCTCAGTCAACGCGACATCGAAGACTTGCTCGCTGAACGCGGCATCGAAGTGAGTTACGAATCAATCCGGCTGTGGTGTAACAAGTTTGGACCCAAATACTCCAAACGGCTGAGGCGTAAACATCGGGGTTTCGGGGACACGTTTTTCATTGACGAAGTATTTGTGAAGATCGGCGGCAAACAGAAGTATTTGTGGCGGGCGGTCGATCAGGACGGGGATGTAGTCGATGTGTTCGTACAGGAGCGTCGAGACGGTATGGCAGCAAAGCGATTCTTCAAACGCCTACTCAAGTCTCATGGGGATATGCCTTGGAAAATCGTGACTGATAAATTGAGGAGCTACGGAGTTGCGCATCGAGAACTGATGCCGGACGTGATTCACGATAACAGCCAATATGCCAACAATCGTGCAGAGGTTTCGCATCAACCGACTAGAGTGAGAGAGCGCGGAATGCGTCGATTCAAATCAACACGACAAGTCCAACGATTCTTGAGTGTACACGCGGCTGTATACAATCTATTCAATCTGGGTCGCCATCAGGTTTCAGCAGAGCACTATCGATCTCTTAGAGAATGTGCGTTTGAAACTTGGGCTGAGGCAGTTGGGGTATAGAGAAATATCGTCTTTCTGTTGTGCTTTTGATGCTTTAACTTGTCAATACCGACTCGAGCATACAACCAAGGTAGGCCTCTCCTATGAAACACGAGAATTTCTGTCCCATGGAACTGGCGGATGGGTGTCCATCTATGTTCGTTCTAATAGCGTGGGTTATGGCGCAGCTCGTATTAGAGAAAGCCGAACCGAACCACCCCGGCACTTCTGGACTCTATCTGACCGCAGCTCGTCCGCTATCGATTCTAGAAGAACTCAGCTATCCACCGCCAAAACACTGAACGCTGATTGCTATTCACGCTCCAATGTTATGCCGCCGTAACGAATAGTTCTATTAGGGAACGCATCAATGATCTCTCCGCCAAATCGCCCGATACCGAGAATTGATGCCTGATCATCTGAAATCGTTTGTATCGGAAAACGTAGTGGTGGCTGGGGATCATTTTTCACGGTGATCTGCAAAAATCCGCTTTTATCGTTAAAAGACAATTCTGCCGATTCGAAAAACGCCTCGTTACGTTCAGCAACCCGGTAGGTCCCGATACGTTCTAGCCAAGCTTCGGGTATTGCGCTTCTTTTAACAGGCAAGGCGAGAGGACCACTAACACCATCTGCCGTCAGCCAGAAGTAGGATTTTCCTTTAATTTCTGCAAATTGAAGTTGGAAATGAGGGACTTCAGCACCAAACATAACAAAGTTCAGTGACAAAGGGATGAATCCAAACAGGCGTAACTTTATGTCAAATTTGTCATCTTCAAGCGGTACCATTTTTACCGTAGCTATGCCGGTATTCAAGAATTCCAAAGTCAGTTCACTACCTTTGTTTTCGATGTCAACAAAACCCAGTGATGTTCCTGCGTAATACAGACCCGTATAGTTTTCAGCTTGTTCTTCGCTCAGCGAAATACCTCGAGAAGGCAATCTTTCTGGGGTTGTCAATTCAGGATCAGTGGAGAATCTAGATCGGTACGCAACGTCAAGGATCTGAGAGGAAGCGTAATTTATCACACCCCCACCTAGATCTGAGTTGACCATCATGACGACTCCCAACCCTTCTCTGGGAAGAATTCTCAAGGTGGCATGGTAGGGAGGTATATCACCGCCGTGATAGATCAGAAAGGGTTCTTGTCCAAGCCCTGACATAAAAAATGACAATCCAAACCTGAAATCGCCATCCAATTCAACATCATCGTTCTGAGCGGTTGACATCAATTGCAGTGAATTGTCGGATAACACCGCATTTCCGTTGTTAAGAAATAGTTGTAGAAATTTACCCATGTCATTCGCGCTAGCTGCTAATGCACCTGCGGAAAGATCTCGCAAATAGCTGCCTTTAATTTCCCCCTCTTCAGTGAAACCATTGGCGAGTGCTAAGTGAGAAACATGCTCTGGCAATAGTATTGCTGAGTCCTTCATTCCCAAAGGAGACAATATATGTTCAACAATATAGTCCGCATATGTATCGCCGCTGGTTCGCTCGATAACAGAACCCAGCAAGCTATAAGCCAAGTTGGAGTAACTAAACGCCTCGCCAGGCTGTGAAGCCATATGCGATGAATTTAAGGCGGAAGGCACATTCTCAAACTGAGCCAACAAGTCATCAGGTGTCGTTTGTTCGCCAAGATAGAACCTGAACCCGAGTGCCAGGTCAGAAGGAAGCCCTGAATGGTGCGACAACATTTGACGAATGCTGAAATCACTTTCGGTAAATCGAGATTGGATACGAAATTCTGGTAGATACGTTGTCAGCTTTGCCTCTAAATCAACCTTGCCCTTTTCTACCAATTGCATAATTGCAATTGCCGTGAATATTTTGGTTATCGAACCCATCTGCATAACGGAGTCTGCAGTTAGCGGCTGAGAGTTTTGTTTCGATGCCCAGCCAAAACCCTCCGCCCATAACACTTTTTCCCGATCGACAAGCACGACACTTAGACCAGGCACGTCATATTTTTTCATCAATTGTTGAACCAGCTCCCGCCCATACTCCACAACCAACGAATCGTCATTTTTGCCCGGTTCGGGTTTATCTACCCGGGGTGGCCCAAGCGAAATACAAGACGTTAGCGGAACCAGAACAAGAACCAGAAGCGCTATTCTCAAAGCGTGAACAATTTTTGCGGACATTTCGAACTTGTCATTGTGAAAATGATTAGCATCCATCGATTCAATTTCTCCCTTCTTAGGGTCAGACTGTATAAGACGAGCGTTTGAGAAGTTCTGGACTGCTGAGATACCGCTTGGTTCCTTTGCGAGCCTAAGCAGCTACTCATCCAGGCCAACCTACGCTTTCCGAGGAGACAAGCTGAGACATGCGCATCTGTCATTTTATATATTGCCAACCTCAAGGCAAACCCCACGCGCTCAATATTGACGTTCTTGCACTGGACATTGCTTTCGCCCTGTACGTATTTGTTGGGGGCCATCGTGCGGCGGACGTCTACGCGTCATCGCGGCTATCACTGAGCCTGACCTCACTCACAAGATCCTCGACTACGTCCACCTGTTCCATTCATGATGATGAGGCACCACTACCTCACGCTGGTTTACTTCTAATACTCAGGGAACCTGTACCACATATGAGTAGCAACTTTCATAGATTCGGAGGGAAATGGGTCTGAACTACGGCAACACATTGGCAGTCAAAGTGACGGGTAAGCCTGCCCGCTTATCTCTACGCTAGTCGTCGCACAATGACCTTCAGTATTGTCGGTCCTACCTCTGGTACCTTACTGACCATGCTTGGCATTGCACTTGTTCTAGGGCTTGTTGCAACCGCCATATGGGACAAGCGAGAGGACCATCCTTTCTCTGCCTGGCTGGGATTAGCTGCCGTTATTGTCGTCAATTCTGGAATACTTTTTCTATTCGCAACCATGCCATTCGCTAAGGTAGTTTTCCATGACCAACATCTTGAGGTTGATGTTCCAATCTACGGACGCGACATTGCATTCGAGAGTATTCTTGTGAGTGAAGCGAGACTCGTAGACCTTGAAGAACATGAAGGGTACCGTCTTCTCTGGAGAACAAACGGACTCAGGGTTCCGAATTACTCGTTTGGTTGGTTTCAGCTATATAGGCAGGGCAGCGCACTCGTTGTAATGAGGGAAAACGCACATGTTCTTTTTATTCCTACTAAGCAAGGATTCGGCCTCTTGCTTCAACTCGAACACGCAGAGGAATTTCTTGATAAGCTCAACTCCGTTAACGGCGACGCTTAACCAATCGTTGGAGCGGACTCCACACTGCATCATCCTATTTGCATTCGTAAGTACCACCTTGCGCGAGGTTCACGCAAGCCACCTAAGTCGTTTTGCGATGACTTGAGCTTATCCTAGACGGGTGAGAGTCGGGTATGGGCAGGCACTATCAAGCTGCGCTTGTCGAAAAGCTACATCTCGGAATAGGACTACAGATATATTCTGCACTGCAACAAAGAGCTGCCATCCAAATTCGGTGTTCTCGGGCCTGATTACGGCCAAAACCGGCCCCCTCATGAATTAGTAATCCCCGCGATTTTTTGCAAGTGATTCAACTGCATCAGCAACAATTTCTGGCTCGGTGAATGGAACTAGATGCCCACTGCGCTCCGCAACTATATGCTCACCATGTTGGGTCAGCTGTGCTAGTTCTTTTTGATTCTCTAGATGTATTGAATGCGCCGAATTGCTGGTGATCCACATTTTCTTCGCACCACTAATCACGATTAGTGGAAGCTCTGGAAACGGACCTGATTCATTGATGAATTGCCCGTTTTCCTCGGAGGCGTGGAAATCTCTGTTTGGATTGCGATTGCCAAGCCATTGGGAAAATCTGGGAATTAGCGACAAATGACCCTCCAGACGGGCAACTTGTTCAGGGTGAGAAGACTCAACCAGTACAACACCGCATATATGGGCTGGATGTAGTCTGGCGTATAGATTTGCAAGCAGGCCTCCGCTGGAATGCCCGACCAGCAAAAATGGTGGTTCCAGATCGAGCTTGTCGAGGAGCTGGTGCAGAGTAGAACTCACAACGTCTGCGGACTGCTGAGACGTCGGCTTGCTGCTCTTACCTACACCGGGCCTGTTGTAGCTGAGAACGGTGCCGATACCGTCCATTAGCGCACGTGCTTTGTCCCAAAATTGCATGGGAACTCGTTCTCCGCTGAGCAGCACTATGCAGGGTGATCCTTCTCCGCCTACCTCGTACTCAAGCACATACCCGTCTACCTCAATGACTTTTACCATGCGCATCCACCTTGGAGGTTCGAAAGTACAACCATACCAGCCTCGATTCGGCGAGTTAGGGTCAGTTGCGACGGTACACAAGTGGCGCTGCAACCGTCCGCTCTCTCAGTTTCCTCGAAACTACATGAAGTTTTCCCGTAAGCGGACGCGCCGCCAGCAATGTTGGCCAGCTCTGATCGGCCACAAGCAGCCAAACGCCGGATGATGGTCAGCTGGTTTTTTCCAGAATGAGTTGTTCAATTTGCGTGAGTTCCCTGTCGCCCTGAAGCAATTCGACGACTTTCCGCATGTACGGCTTAAAACCCGGCCATGTCTGGGCGACACTCTCTATGTCATTCAAACTCATTTGATATTTGTCGTGATCAATCCAACCTTCTAGGAAAGCCCTCTCAGTATTTATCCAAATATTTCTATGCCAGTATGCCAATCCCATTGCTCTCTGGACGTCTACCTCTGAGAGGTCAGTATTTTCGTCCTTAAGTCGTGCCCAAAGCTCAGCAAATTGCGTACTACTAGCCATCTCCTGATTCATCTCACTATAGAGATGGTTAATGTCAGAGTAGGCACTAAATCGTGCGAGATTGTTCGCTTGATTCAACTCCCACGTGAGGAGTGCCAGTGAGATCACTACGGCGATTACGCCAACAACTTCAGCCCACGTCGATAATTTCATCGCCACTTGCTCCGCTCTTTTGAAGAAAGGGACTAGGATACTAGTCAAGGAGCAAGACTACTAAGCTACGCCAGCCGATACATAGGTGACGCGAAAAAGCGGACGCCTAAAACAGACCATTTCATCGGCCCTATCGGCCAGGAGCGGTGGGGTCGGTTGTGCGATCCGGTTCCAGAAAGGCCAAAACCAATCTGGAAAATTCCCCTCCAGATTCTGAGTGCCATTGGTCAAATCGTTTACGAAGACCTGGTCGTTCGATCATTCTCTGAGCTAAACCTCGAGCAAAGCCCCCACCACCTCCGTCGATCTCTTTCCAAGCGAAGCCCGCGCTACGATATGCCCAAAAATAGTTCTCGGAGATCTGGTAGAACCGTTCTTGATCCACCGCATCGAGTTCTTCGTCGTTTATGCCTTTCCACCAAAGTTCTGCGGTGTCCCTGTCCGCTATTGACCCTCCCCAATCTACGAACATTTGCTGGACGTCTAATTGCGTGGAAGTCCCCCAAGCCTGGTAGTCGCGTTCCATAGCGAGGTTTGTCTGATTTACTTCATATGCCACCAATAGCAGACCGGCAATTAGGCCGACGTTCGTTACGACCCCCAACCAGTCATTGAGCTTTCCCATGTTTCCCCCAAAACGATTCCCTTAGAGCGAAGGCAAAAGGTTATACGCCTCCCCGTGAGATGTCGCCTTGGAGGAAGGCTCCAGCTGGGTGACGGCGTATAGATATATCCCGCACCGCAACAAAAAGCGGCCTCCTAAATCCCGCTCTTAAGCAGACACAATCGGCCACAACCGGAACTATTGCCATGACTACTGCTTACAATTTTTTGCCACTTTCCGCGAGACAGCAATCAGCCATCCGCTTCATACATTCGGTGGCCACGTAGTTCATGGAACATTCGTTCGATGAGGCGATTTACTTGCTTCAAATTGCTCACTAGCTGGTTCCTCAATATTGTACTTTCACCTAATACAATACTTAGGTGCCCCCTATCGTCTAGTAGACAGCTCTGGTCGTTCTCAGGAGGTCGGTGTTCCGCCTTCATTCCTTTTTCGAAGGAGCCTTGCCCGAGTTAGGGGTGGAGTCTGAATCGGGAACGAAAATAAGCCGATAGAAATTGATCGCTGCAACCAGCACAAACACGACCAGACCGCCATAGAAAATTGCGAATGCACTCGGCTCGAAGAAGCCAAGTGTATTGGTTATCTGAACCAATACATTTAGCCCACCCAGAGAGAAAAGCGCCCTACCGGTCCGTGTCAAGGGTCCAATGCCAAACGCGGTGACGGTTTTTCTGTACGAATAACCCAAGGCTACTGCGGCAACAATTGCTTGAAGACCACTCAAGACTCGCCAAACAATAGCGCCATCGAATCTGTTCAGAATGCCAAGGGCAATCAAGGCCAGAAAGCCGGACGACAAGGAAAGGATAATGAGGAGGGAAGCCCTAAATTTGGCCGCCTCGGTCCATCGTCGGTTTCCGACAACGACTACCACGATGCCCGAAAATCCTGCAAGGCCAATAGAAAACTCGGCTATCGTTGAAAGAAGCGAACCTGGGTCGGCTGTCATTCCCGACGCTCCGTTGTCGTTGACTATCTAAATCAAGCACCCTCCGCAATTGCGCAGTTCCCAATCGGTAACGGTCTAGGTTGGCGAAAAATCCGATCAGCCTTCTGAACCGCTGACGCGTTTCGACATCCGTTTGAATACCATGGGTAAAAACGGATCGAGAATGCGACCGATCAGCTTTTGCACCGGGCTCAGCGGTGGTGTGTTGGCAGAAGAACAGTAGCTGTCGATGCCGAGCTTCGATCTCATCGGTGCACTCGCAATCGCCACCGGCGTATCCGACGGAATCCCCGCACCATCCGCGATTCGCACCATACGCTGAAAATTTGCGATGACGCCTGCCGCGTCTTTCTCTCATCCGGCAAAGTTTCTCTGGGTGACGATTCCGGGATAATGGTTCCTTTGCTGGCTGTCGGGCCGGGAGCAGAAAATTTTTCCGGCAGTTTTAGCAGTCAGGAAGTAGGGTTGTTGCTACACGCGATGATTCAATCTGAATAGAAGCTCTTATTTTTGATCCTTGGCACCGGATCAGATGGCCCAGGACACTGCCCGGTTACCAGATCGAGATAGGCTCAGGATCGCGCCCGCCCACATCACAGGTGGTTGAGTAAACCGATGCGGTTTTTGAACTACCGATTATTGTTCAAGAGGGCTTGTCTGTTGACTTGTTTACAGAATGCGACAAATTCGGACTGGTTGATGTGTGAGAGGGGAAGCTGACACTGGCGATGACTGATCTCCTACAAACACACTCCCGAACGGGTGTACCATGCAATCGCACTCCCCAGGGTGCCTACAGTGCAGTTCGTGCCTAAACTCGTCCTAGTGATGAGTGGCGACCTAATAGAATTCGCGCTCCAACGATTGGTTTTCCATCCGACGCCTAACGTCACACTGACTATAATTCGATAACGTATCCATCTGGATCCTTTACATAGGCGTAGTGGTGGCCTGGTTGGTGTTCGCCCCTACTGACGAGGCTGCCGCCGCAAGCCTGCACAAGTGCAATTGCGGAGTCTAGATCTTCCGTGTTTTCGAGGCGAAAACCGAAATGTGCGATGCCTCCGCTGACTCCAACGTTTTGGCGTTCTCTATCGTCTTCGTTGAGCGTGATCAAGTCGTTGGTGCCAGGAGTATTGAGAAAAACCATTTTTGGGCCGTCTCGAAACCGTTCCTTCAAACCAAATACCTGGCTGTAGAACTTGATAGATCGATCTAGGTCTTTGACCAATAGATGAATGTGGGTCAAACCTTGGGTTTTTAGCATAGGATTCTCGGGATCACGATGCTAAGACGCTTAACAGGCATTATGCGGACCCTGGAGCATACTAGATTCCGCGACACCTGCCGAACTGACGAGTACGTTGTAGTGGTGTGACAGCCCGGAGAGGCGGGCTATTTTGAGGCGGCGCTCAAGACTTTTTACTGGTCTTGATTACTACCTGGTCGAATTTCTGACGGATGTCCGTGCTGCCGCACTTCGGGCACTCCTCCTGGTGCTTCTCGTGCTCAGCGAGGCTTTCCGAGACATCGAAATGGTCGCCACATTTTCGGCAGTGGAAGGCATAGTTCATCACGCGATCCTCCGTTCCACGGGGAGAACAGGATGCACCAGAGTTGCCTCAAGCGCGGGGCACCCGCTGCTCGCCTCCCTTCCTGGTGTGTTGTCAGCGTCGGTCAGCGCCCTTGGTTCGCAGGTCGGGGTCCCGTAGCTTCCCGCGCCGCATGACCGGGTGTTTATTCCGTAGCTGGTGAAACCAGTTCGTGTGTTCAGTTCACAGCGAGTGCTTGTGAAACCTAATCCTGTTTCACCCTGGATACTACGAATCAAAAGGCATCAGAAGCGCGGCTACTAAGGTCGTTCCGATCTAATCCTCATTCGCTCGCACGTATTTGCTCACAACAGGAAAATTAGACTGCCAGATCCACCCGCACCCCTACCGCTATTATCAGCCAGCGGATGGGGGCCTTTACGAAAAACGAAAAAGCTGCCAAGTCGGTATTATTACGAAAAGGGAGTGGGTTGTGGCGATAGCCGGAATTTCCGCGGTGACATTCGCGGTCAGCGATATGGCGCGCGCTCTGGCATTTTATCGCGCCCTTGGTTTCAGGGTGAAGTACGGTGGCGAGATGAGTTCTTTCACG
>JADFNV010000005.1 GCA_022563195.1 Pseudomonadota bacterium | reverse complement strand
GTCTTCCGGCTTCAAAGTCACGTTCTTTTACAAGTTTGTCCGGCATCCCTTATATGTCGGCTGGATAATGTCGTTCTGGGGAACACCGCGGATGACGTTGGGTCATCTGATGTTCGCGGTCGGCATGACGGCGTACATAATGATTGCGATTCGTTATGAAGAACGCGATTTGGTGAAATTCCTCGGCGATGATTACGCCAGGTATCGCGGAAAAGTGCCGATGCTGATTCCAAAGTTCGGTAAGGGACACGATACAGTTAAGGGTACGGCTGGAGATCACCCAGTGCCGCATTAAATTCCAGCGTTTTCAGGGGCGGCATTCTACGTGAACTCGCCCCTGACTGTACGCTGACATGACGAAGCCGGGGTTCTGTCACTTTTAGCACTGAGTGGTTTGTGGATTTCAAAACCACTAGCGGCTCAGTAGGTATCTCAAGTAATATGCGGCCCTAGAAATTCAGCAAATACGAACTATTTGCTACCCGTATTGCTACCCAAAGGATAATCTGAGAATCTAGTTGTCATATAACATATTGTTTTTAAAGTAAAAGCCGGATTAGCTCAGTTGGTAGAGCACATCATTCGTAATGATGGGGTCAGAAGTTCGAATCTTCTATCCGGCACCATTTCCTAAAAAATCTTCAACAGGCCAATGCTGAGCTGATTTCTGTCGTAGGAAAACGCATCATCGGTCGCAGAGTTTGTGAAATGCTGGTATTGCGCCAGCAATTGCCAGTCAGATTCAAAAAACCGATTGAGACCAACCTTGAGGGCGACGAGGTCTTCGGTCCGTTCAAGTGCAAGATCGGTATATCGGCTGATGCGAAGCTCGCCACCGAGATCGATCGTCCACGCCGGATTCAGGCTATATCGATAACGCAGGCGCAGCCGATTGCGAGTTGCCGATACGCCAGGGTCTGCTCGGTCGTTGTTTTCGAACGCATACGCCACATCAAATCGGCGGGGTGCCTGGTTCCACTGATACGCGATCTCATAGATCTGGCGTGACCCGTCGATCCCGGCATAGATTGCATCAGCGGCGCTGATATCGGCAATCCGATAGCGCAAACGCAATGATGAGGTCGCTGATAGTACTCGGGTCAGCTTAGCGTCCAGGTTGCGCGAGGCATCGAATGAGTCACCGCCGATTGTACTGAACCCGGCATTGATCCCGATTCGGGCGTGCCAGTTTCTTTGGGTCCAATCGTAGCTGAACCCAATTTTAAATTGTCCCTGATCGAAATCGTCGTTGTCCAAATAGGAAATTAGATACGCGTTGGCATTGAAATACAGGCCTGCGATCCCTGTGATCGGACCGCGTACTGACGCGAAAACATCGACCAGGGAGCTTTCGGGCGAGACACCGAGCGGCAACCCGATGTCGTCGCGCAAGACGATATTGTCGTCATATCCGGCGTTGGCGCTCAAAGCAACGGTCCAGGTACTCGACTGGTCTGTATTCGATTCGATGCGGCGCAACATCGTTGATGCGAGAATGCGCAGGGTCTGGTCGCCCGCACTCAACTCGTAAGTTGTCAGGAAATACTGCCGGGCTGACTGGAATCTGTCTTGCTCGACCGCTACCAGACCACGATTGTATTCGGCAAGGGCGCGCATTTTTGGATACTGCATCGATATATGGGCGAATGTCGCCGCAGCGTCACTGTATGCCTCGATCTGAAATTGACAAACGCCAATATTGTAATAAACGGCTGGACCCGACTGACCTGCAGCCAGTGCCGACTGGAACGCGATGAGCGCTGTTGAATATTCACCGTTGGCATACGCCGCCAGCCCGCCATCCCAGGCTGTGTCGTCAGTGGCCAAGGCAATGCTTGAGGCAAATGACAGGTAAATGCAACAAGCTCTGACTGTAAATCTTGCGACTATTCGCAGCATCTTCAACGTGTAATTATTATTCGGCCACGCAGCATACAACGCGCCAGAACGAGGTGAGGGCGTATGTATCGATTACTGTGAACCAGGTCCTCTGTCGGGTAGTTCTGGTTGATTGTCCGCACGACCCTGGTTCTCGCGGTTTTCTTGCGCTGATTCGGCCATCTCGGCGCCATGTTGTTGCGCCTCTTCCGCCCGCTCAAGACCATCGTTGCCGTCAAGGCGATTCTGATTCGCCGTTTCAAGTCCACGTGTAGAATTTGCGACGGCTTCGGAGTCGTCCGTCAGGGACTCAGGCAACTTGATTTTCTTGGTTACCGCATCGGGAAGTTCGGCCTCAGCGTTGCTCATCAGCCGGATCGTGGCAGATATCGTTTCGTCATTGCCTGATTCCTGCGTCCATGCAGGACTGCTGAAGAGTACAACCGCTACTCCGAACAATGTAATTGTTTGCCTGAATTTCATGATTTTTGCCTCAATACTTCGATCACTATTCGAATAAACGCACGCCGTGAATTCTGGTTCCCTGATCTTTCCATAATCAACCCTCGTGTTGCAGTATTATCAGGAACTCCTGCCGATTGTCGGCATGCTCGAGGCGAACGACTACCTGTCCACCAGATTGGTCGAGCGCAATAATCGGCAGTGATAGCTTGTTGACGCCCGCGTCCAGATCCGTCGTCCAGGACAGGTGCCGCTGGCTGGCGTATCCGGCTAATTCGACACCACCGAAAATGCTGACACTGAGCGTCGCGTCCGGCAGGGCGGAATCGACATCAATCGCTATGTTCAATTCTCGCGATTCTGTCATGGACACCAAGAACTCGGCAGTGCGTGAATCCTGTACTACGGGTGTGCCTGGCAAGCCAAGAACAACGACAGCGGCAAAAATTGCCGCCGCCACTGCGCCACCAACGCCCGTACCGAGCCAAAATCCTGCCCCGCGACTGCTAACTGACGCCGGTTGTTGGAGCACAGCTGCCATCGTCTTGCTGAATAGTTCATCGCTTGGGGGGGCGACAGCCTGATTTCGCAGCCATCGCGTTGCCTCAACGGCCCTGAGTGCGTCCTGACAGTCGGAACATTGAGCGACATGCTCGACAATATTCTGGCGCTCGGTCTCGTCCATAACTCCGGATTCGCTGCTCTGTGCAAGTTCGACGATGTCTTCACATTTCATGAGATTCTGTCCTCTGCCAAGTTTGCTTCGTCATTATCCACCACTGACCACTTTCAATTTCACTCTGCCGAGTTGCTTGTTTTGCAACAGACGACCGAGTTTCGCGCGGGTGCGGAACAACCTCGACTTGATAGTGCCCTGCGGTAGGTTCGTCAGCACGCTTAGCTCCGCGATACTGAGTCCATCGACATCGTGCATCGCAAGCAATGTACACAGCTCCTTGTCGAGCAGCGCCATTGCCGCCAGAACGCGTTCGACACGCATTATCTGGTCGGCCTGTGCATCCGGCTGTAAGCTCGCGTTCTCCGCAAGATGCAGGTCATCGTCCTGGTCGATCGACTTGCCAATGAATGTGGGCGCGCGATTTTGGCTACGTCGCGTATCAACAAACGTGTAATAAAGGACGCGCAGTAGCCAGGCTCGCGGATGTTCTATGCGCTCGAATTCGTCGAAATGCAGGTATGCTTTGATGCACACATCCTGGACGAGATCCTCGGCATCGGCATCGTTGGCTGCGAATCGTCGCGCCGATCTGTAGAGTGCCTCGAAATGCGGGCGCATCAGGGTCTCAAAGCGATCTGACGATGATTTCGCGTTGCGGAATTTCAACAGCCTTGCCATAAAGTTGTCCGGTTCCTGCGTTGCTTGATTGCTTTTAACGTCAGACACACGGCACGCGTTCCATGGATTTTACATAATCGGAAGCCTTCTCAAAGTGTTGTGCGTCACGTTTCTCTCAAATTATGTCAAACAAGCGGAACCATAGTCGCCTGCTTGGCGTTCTTGGCAGCAGGACGAAAGTGTTCATTAACATTCAACAAAGTGCGGCCGGCGTGCGCCGAAGCCTTTTGAGAATCGACACTTAAGGAAACAGCATGAATATTTCTAGATATCGAACCACCGTTGGACTCATCGCGGTAACTCTCCTGGTCATCGCAGGCTGCGGTGGCTCCGGATCAGGGTCGGGGGATAAGACCGGCCGGATTTCACTGAGCGTTAGCGATGGACCCATTCACGGCGCGAACAAGGTCTGCATCGCATTTAGCGAGATTGAATTTCACAGCGGCGCAGTGTCGTTTGTTGAAGACCTCGGTCCCGTCGTCGTTAACCTTCTCGAGTTTCAGGGAATGAACGCTGCGACCTTGTTATTCGATTTGGAGTTACCGGCGGGCGATTATCAATGGCTGCGCCTGGGCGTTAACGCGGTTTTCGGCGGCACGGGTGGTATGGCTAACGATTCAGGTGTTGCGGAATGTCAGGGCGACGAGTCGTACATCGAAATGGCAGACGGGACCGTATACAACCTGTATGTACCGAGCAGCGCCCTCAACGGTCTGAAGCTGGTTGGCGGGTTCACGGTTCCAGTAAATGGTTCTGCCGATTTCACGGCCGAATTCGACCTGATGAAATCTGTGACGGCGCCCAATGGATTGCAACCTGACGTCGTACTGCGTCCCACGATTCGCCTTGTCAACAACGTGGAAGTTGGCACCTTGACTGGAGCAGTGTCCAGCGGTCTCGCGACAGGCTCGATTCTCGAACTACTGACTTGCGAGCCTTCAGTTTATGTATTTGATGACGGCGTGACGCCGAACGCGATCGACATGGAAGTCGTGGATGAAATGGACCCGATTGCAACAGCGATGGTCAATGAGCAAACCGACCTCGAAGGTCAGGTCTCGTACCATTACACGGTGGGCTACCTGTTGCCGGGCGACTATGAAGTCGCTTTCACCTGCGACGGAACGACGTTCCAACCGGTTGACGGCAAGCCGGCGGAGATCTTTGTACAGGAGTTGACCGAGGTCGACTTTCCGTAAAGATCGACGCGGCAAATATCAGTTCGGCGCAGCGGGACCTTCAGGTCCCGCTTTCACATCTGCTCATAAAATACGCGCAGCCTTCACCCGTCCCGCCATAGAAAAACAAACGAGGATCACAATGCTGCTAGTAGAGAACTTGGCCATCACAGGCGGTTTGCGAACCCCGGATGACTTCACCAATCGGTGCGAAGGCGAAACGTGTCAGGAAATCCTCGATGCGTGTACCCAGACCTGGTCGTCGTCCGCCTAGTTCTTACGCAGGTGAAAATCGAAGGACTGGCGAGTATCATTACCGTAGCGATTGTTTATCCAGAGCATCAACATGCCTTCGACCCAGTGCGCGTTCTCGATGCCGCCGACGTCGATTGCTTCGAGGCCCATGCCTTCGACGAGCTTGGCGACGACCTTCTTCGCGTCGGCGTTGTTGCCGGCCAATGGAATTGAGACGGGCCCGCCAGCAGAGGCCGGGTCGACCATCGTCCTCCAGTTCAATGTGTTGAAGGCTTTGACGACATGCGCTTCGGGCACCACATTCTGAATGATCGCGGCATTTGATGTCTCAACTGCATGTGTCAAAGCTCCCGACGACTGTTGCAGCGGATTGGTCGGATCGATAATGATCTTGCCCGACAGGTCGCCAAGGCTCCTGACGATTTCCTCGACCAGCAAACCCGGTACCGCGAGAACAACGATGTCAGCACTGGCTGCCGCTGCCGCCGGTGTGGTCGCGGACGCGCCGTCACCGGTTACGGCCACGAGCTCTTCGACGCTGGCTCGCGATGGATCTCGCGAGCCGTAGACGATCGTGTGCCCCTGTGCCGCAAACGCAGGCCCGAGTGCAGTAGCAACATCACCGGTACCGATGACGGCGATCGTCTCGGCGGCTGCTGGATTGGCCATCGCGACAATGGCCATCGCGAATATCAGGATTCGAGTCAACGATGCGCAGTTTTTCATTTTTTGGTTCCCAGTTCATGTGCGTGAAGCGCCTGCCGCAGACCAGATTATAGAGCAAAGCTGCTAACATACGCACTGGCGCGACAGGGAGTAGCGATGCCCAGCCTGTTCCAAGAATTCAAACGAAGAAACGTGTTCCGGGTCGCGATGGCCTACGCTGTTATCTCGTGGCTGATCATCCAGATTGCCGATACGGCGATTCCTGCTTTACACCTGCCAGACTGGGTCAACTCACTTATTTTTCTGCTGCTCGTGCTGGGAATCGTGCCAACGCTTGTTTTCGCCTGGGCGTTTGAGCTAACGCCGGAGGGCCTGAAACGCGAAAAGGACATCGACCGTAGTGTGTCGATCACCACTGCAACGGCCAGGAAACTTGACTACGTAACCCTGGCCGCATTAATTCTTGTCGTCGTACTGGTCGTAGGTGATAGGGTCCTGTTGCCGAGTTCCAGTGACAAGACCCCGACCGGGGTCGCGACCGATGAAATATCGATCGCCGTATTGCCGACATGTCGCCGAACAGAGACCAGGACTATTTCTCTGACGGCATCACCGAAGAGATCCTGAATGGACTCGCTCAGCTCAGAACACTCAAGGTTGCGGGCCGCACATCGTCGTTTGCGTTCAAGGGGCGCAACGAGGACCTGCGAGACATCGGCGCGGCACTGGGCGTGCAACATGTGCTCGAAGGATCTGTTCGTACAGATGGCAACAGGCTGCGCATTACGGCGCAGCTCGTCAAAGTCAGCGATGGTTTTCACATGTGGTCGGAGACCTACGACCGCGAGCTTGTCGATGTCTTCGCCGTACAGGATGAGATCTCTGCGGCGATAGTGCGAGAACTTCGCGGCAGTCTGTTGGGCGACGTGACGCTTGGCGCAGAGCCGGTTCCGATCGATGTCGCAAACTACGAGAAATATCTCGAGGCGCGAACGTTAATTCTCGGACGCACGAACCAGAGCCTGCTGGAGGCTCGTGCACTGCTGGAAAAAATCGTCGCGGCAGCGCCAAATTATGCGCCGGGGCTGGCGTCGCTGGCGGAAACCGTCGTGCTGCTGCAGGGAGACATGTTCCTGAGCTATGGAGATCTTGGTGCAGAGGAAGTTCGGCAGACCGCGACTCCATTACTGGATCGTGCGATCGAGATCGACCCGGACCTTGCGAACGCATACGCCGTGCGTGGATTGATGCTCTATCACGATAATCAGTGGCAAGAAGCCGAGGCCGCCTTACAGCGAGCAGTAAGCCTCAATCCCTCTTTATCCAACGCGTGGAACTGGTTGTCCAATACGGCGGGCGCCCAGAATAAAGTCGCCGAAGCAATGGACTACCTGGTCGAGGCGACGGCGATCGATCCGCTTTGGCTGGTCCCCAATTCGAACATGGTCTCTTACTACGAGGAGCTCGGGCGTACTGACGAAGCGTGGGAAATCCTCGAGCGTTTGCGGCCATTCCACCAGGATTCTGCTGCTTTTCATGCGATGGACGGTGAGGTGAAATCGAATGCCGGGGCACTTGCCGATGCGCATCGCGCTTATCGAATTGCTTACGAATTGTCACCTGACACACCGGGGATCTCGGTGCGGCATGGTTTCAATTTGATTGCACTGCAGGATTTCGAGCAGGCGATTGATGTCATGCCGCCGCAGTTCTCTTTTCTGAGGAATTGGGTGACCGGACAGTGGGACGAGGCTTTGCCGCAACTGCGTGCAACGCTCGATGCAGATCCGATGAATGCTTTCCTGACATTTGCCTTCGCGCAAGGTTCGACCTATATCGGCGACTATGAAGGTCTCGTCGATTTTTACGATCAACACATACAGTCGCCACAGACGTGGTCGTCCGCAGGATTCGATTTCCTGTCGCCAGAGTTTGTTCTCGCTATACAAGCGTTGGGTCGTGACGAGGACGCAGCGGAGTTACTCGCAGCTTGTCGCGCGAATCTTGAAGAGCTCGATGCACTGGGCTATGACAGCCCGGAGCACGACGGCAACTGGGCGCAGTACTTCGCACTGAGCGGTGAGTACGAAGAAGCAATCGCCCGCCTGCAACGCTCAATCGATCGCGGAAATCGGATTTGGTTCTGGCAATACAATGGCGAACTGGCCCCCGTCGCTCGAGACCCGCGGATGATCGCGCTTAAGAAAGACAACCTCGATGCGATCAACGCCGAGCGTGCCAAGCTCGGTTGGGATCCGGTCCCGGAAGTCGGTATCTTTGTCGCAGTCGATCCCAATTCGAATTAAAAAAACCACGGGAATTACAATGCTGGTAGTAGATAACCTGGTCAAACAGTATGGCGACCTCGTCGCAGCTGACGGCATCAGTTTCAAAGCCGGTAAAGGCACGATATTTGGCCTGCTCGGACCGAACGGGGCCGGCAAGTCGACGACGATCAATTGCATATCCGGACTGCTGCCACCGACGTCCGGTCACATTTCGGTCGCTGGCCACAATATCGCGACCGATGGCAAAGCCGCGCGCCGGTCGCTCGGTGTCGTGCCACAGGACATAGCGCTCTACGAAGACCTGCCGGCCATCGAGAACCTGCGCTATTGGGGCAAGGCCTATGGCCTGCGCGGTCAGGTGCTCGAGGATCGCGTCAGCGAAGTGCTGGCGCACGTCGGCCTTGGCGATCGTGCACGGGATCTGCCGAAGAACTTCTCGGGCGGCATGAAACGGCGCCTGAACTTCGGATGCGGCATCGTGCACCGACCGGAGGTGTTATTGCTCGACGAGCCGACAGTCGGTGTCGACCTGCAGTCACGGTCAAAACTATTCGATATGATTGAAGCCGAGCGAGACAACGGTGCCTGCATTGTCTATACGACACACTACATGGAAGAGGCAGAGCGACTCTGCGATTCGCTCGCGATTATCGATCACGGCAAGATGATCGCTCAGGGTACGGTCGAGGAGCTTCGCGCACAGCTCGGTGCGCGCGACGTGTTGCAGCTCAGCGGGCATTTTCCGGCTGAATCGACGAAAAATTCAATCGAGGCGCTTGGCAAGCGCAGCAATATCGATATTGATATTCTATCTGAGGAGGAAGACAGCGTTACACTGACGATGTCATCGGCTTCGCAGTACCTGCCGGCAATTTTCCAGGCCGTGAGTGAGGTCGGCGGTAACGTCACTGAGACGAGCCTGCGCAGCCCAAACCTCGAGACCCTGTTCCTGTTGTTGACCGGCAAAGAGCTGCGTGAGTAAAGCGATGCAATTCATCCTGTCATCCGCAAGAAAAGACCTGACGCGCTGGTGGCAGGATAAGACTGTATTTCTGATCTGGCTCGGCATCCCGTTCCTGATGGGCGGTATGATTACGACGCTGATGGATGGCGGCGACGGGGCGAAACCGCGAGGCGTGCTCTTGATCGTCGATCAGGACGACAGCTTGCTCAGCGGTCTTATGGCGGGTGCCTACAGTAGCGGCGAGCTCGGCGACCTCATCACGGTGGAAAAGACCTCGCTCGAAGCGGGTACCCAGAGAATCAACGCGGGCGAAGCGAGCGGACTGCTTGTCATCCCTAAGGGATTCAGCAACGCTTTTATTAATGAAGTTCCTATCACGCTGACACTCAAGACCAACCCTGCACAAACTATATTGCCGGGGATCATCAGGGACATTACCGAAATACTTCTGGACGTCGGCTTCTACGCACAGCAGATGTTCGGTCCCGAAATCAAGCAGATCAACGATGCGTCGGGTGAACCCGACAGCGCTTTGGTGGCCGCAATCGCCGTGAACATCCAAAACAGGATTGAAGCGATCGCTCCGCACCTGTTGCCACCCGCGATTGATCTCGAGATCGTCGCGCCGCCACCGGCGGAACCAAGACTGCCGTTGGCGCTGATGTTCCTGCCCGGTATTGTGATGATGGCGATCCTGTTTTGCACCAATAGCCTGGCCGCGGACTTCTGGGTCGAGCGCCGCAACGGCACGCTGCGGCGCATGCTGTTTGCACCGGGCAAGCTTGGCCAGTTCATCGCGGGCAAGGCGCTTGCTGCCGGCGTTGTCGTATCGGCGATTGCCGGTATCACATTGCTGGCTGGTTTTGTGTATCACGATGTTGACTGGGTTAAGTTTGCACCGTCGCTGATCTGGGTGGCGATCTCGGGCGTCGGCATTTTCGCCTGGTTTTCGGTACTGCAGATGGCATTCGCAACCAGGACCGCCGCAAACACACTGACGTCCATCCTGTTGTTCCCATTGCTCATGGCCGGTGGCAGTTTCTTTCCCATGGCCGTAATGCCCGACTGGATCGCGGCGATAGGCCGGCTCTCGCCCAATGGATTTGTCGCGGATCGACTGAGCAATGCACTGGTCGCGACTGGCGCCTGGTCGATTGATATGAACAGCTGGTTGATCTTGATTTCGATGACTTTCCTGGGGCTCGCGTTTTGCACCTGGCGGCTGCGCAGCGGATTTGCGCGAGCATGAAGAACGCATGGTTTATCGCATGGCATGACGTCCGCAACCAGTTGCGACAAGGCGGGACCATCGTATGGTTGCTCGTCATGCCGCCCATCTTTTTCTACTTTATCGGCACCGTGACGGGCGGATTCTCCACTGGGCTCACCGGTGGCACAGTGACGCCTGTCGTGGTCCTGGCCGAGGCTCCCGGGTTCCTGCAACAGCAGATCGATCTTCGACTGCGCGACAACGATTTCGCGCCCGAATGGCGCGATGCGTCTACGATTGTTGCAGTTGAACAACCGGCGCCATTTCGCACACTCACCTTTGGCGACAATCTCACCGATCACATCGCTGCCGGCGAAGCGGTGTCGGCGAGCTACGACACAAAGGCAACGTCGATTTCACGCGACTTCGAGGCGATACGAATACAACGCAGCCTGTACACGGCGCTTGCGGATATTGCGGCTGCAGAGGTGACATCGGACGGTGCGTTATCCGCGCAGGCGCTGCAGGATCTCAACGCCACACCGCGGATCTGGCAACTCGAGACGTCGGCAGCGGGCAAACGGCAGAAAATTCCCAGTGGCTTCGAACAGACGATCCCGGGCATCCTCGTGATGTTCACGCTGCTCGTGTTGTTGACGAGTGGCGCAACGATGCTCGTTGTCGAGCGGACACAGGGCCTGTTGCGCCGGCTCGCATCGGCGCCGATGTCGCGGACCGAAATCGTAACGGGTAAGTGGGGTGGTCGCATGGTGCTCGCGACCGTGCAGATCGGCGTTGCTCTGATCTTCGGCACGTTCCTGTTCAAGATGGACTGGGGGCCGAATCTCGCGATGGTTATCCTTGTGCTGGCATCGTGGGCGGCGTTTTGCGCCTCGGGCGGGTTGTTGCTCGGCAGCATTGCAAAAACCGAGGGTCAGGCGTCCGGCCTCGGTGTCCTGCTCGCAAATTTGCTGGCCGCGCTCGGCGGTTGCTGGTGGCCGATCGAAATCACGCCCGACTGGATGCAGTTCCTGCAAAAACTGCTGCCGACCGGCTGGACGATGGACGCGCTGCACAAACTCATCAGCTTTCAGGACGGACCCGCGTCGGTGTTGCCGCATGTCGCCATCTTGCTGACGGCCTCGCTGCTCGTCGCGATGTTCGCGGTTAGTCGCTTCAAATACGAGTGAGTTAAATATGAATAAAACCGAGATTGCCGATTGGGAAAAACTCGAAGATCGTAGGCCGCAACATGCGCTTGTCGGTGACGTCGATCTCGTCATCGTGCGTCTGGATGATGCGGTGTCGGTCATGTACGGTCGCTGCGCGCACCGCGGCGCATTGATGGCCGATGGTTTCGTCAAGGGCGATAACCTGATTTGCGGCGTGCATTTCTGGGACTACCGGCTCGATACGGGCGTTAGCGAATACAAGCACTCGGAAACGCTGGCGAAATTCAATGCCTGGATTGAAGGCGGCAAGGTGCTCGTCGACGCGGATGAAATATCGGCCTGGGCGAAGGCGCATCCGCAACCGTACCAGCGCGATGCCTACCAGGGTGTATACCAGGATCACTCGGGCACGCCAGACGAGCCCTACGTCAAGTTCATTCGCAACCTGGCGACCGACGGCTTGAGCAAGGTCGGGCACCATGGCCAGGCCGCGGCCATGGGTGTATCCCGAAATCTTCTGCCCAAGTGGGACGACATCCAGTTCGTCGTCGGCCAACTGCACAAGCTGCCGTTGCTCGACGAAGAGCCGGTTGGTACCGATGTTGTGATCGGGGGTAATGCCGCCAAACCGCTTGTGCTCGACATCCCGTTGTTCGTATCGGACATGAGTTTCGGTGCATTGTCCGAAGAGGCCAAGGTCGCGCTGTCGAAAGGCGCCGAGTTGGCCGGCACGGGCATTTGTTCGGGCGAGGGCGGCATGTTGCCCGAAGAACAGGCCGCCAACTCGCGTTACTTTTACGAACTGGCGTCGGCACGTTTCGGCTTCTCGTGGGACAAGGTGCAGAAGACCCAGGCGTTTCACTTCAAGGGCGGGCAGGGCGCCAAGACGGGCACGGGCGGCCATCTGCCCGGGCCGAAGGTCAAAGGCAAGATCGCGGCGGTGCGTAACCTGCCGGAAGGTGAGCCTGCAATATCGCCAGCGCATTTTCCGGACTGGACCGAACTCAGTCAGTACCGGGACTTTGCCGCCGAGGTTCGCGACAAGACGGGGGGCATTCCAATTGGTTTCAAACTGTCGGCACAGCACATCGAGAAAGATATCGACGCCGCCCTCGAGATTGGTGTCGACTACATCATTCTCGATGGTCGCGGCGGTGGCACGGGCGCCGCACCGCTGATTTTCCGCGACAACATTTCTGTACCGACGATTCCCGCGTTAGCTCGCGCGCGGCGGCATCTCGATTCGAGTGACGCCAAAGGCGTGACGCTGGTCATCACGGGCGGATTGCGAACCCCGGCTGACTTCGCCAAGGCGATGGCACTCGGTGCGGATGCCATTGCCGTGTCGAATGCGGCCATCCAGGCTATCGGATGCATCGGCATGCGTGCCTGCCACACCAACAACTGTCCGGTCGGCATTGCAACGCAGAAACCGCATTTGCGTGCGCGGTTACCCGTTGATCTCGCGGCCGAACGCCTGGCGCGATTCTTCGCAGCGTCGGTCGAACTCATGACCGTATTGGCCAGGGCCGCAGGTCACGATCACCTGCAGGACTTCACCGTCGATGACCTGACAACCTTCAAGACCGATATGGCGAGCTTGACCGGCATCGCCTATGGCGGCGTCAATGGTCCCTGATCGCTCTGCGCGACAGAGCGATCTCAGCCCATCATGGTCCCGCTAACCATCCACAACGTGTAGACGCCCGTGACGAGAGTAATCAACGCCGTACCACCGGCGCCGATGAGCCGACCCGGATGACTCATCGTCTCGTGTTTGAGCCCTAGCGCGTGCGCAATTCTCGCAACGATCAATAAAGCCCCGATAGCGTGCAGAAACGTAATCGATCCGCCGTTGAGTTCGATCACGGCCATGAGGATCACGATCATCGGCACATACTCGAGAAAATTCTGATGTACACGGACTTTCTGGACGAGTTCCATGTTCGGTGGGTCGCCAAACAGCAGAGAAATTCCGGACTTGCCGCGAAAGCTGCCTGCCTGGAAACTCAATACCAGGGCGAAAATTGTCAGGATCCCCGCATATAGCGCGGTGATAGGTAATTGCATGGGGTTCCCCTCTTGTTGTTCTATTTTTGTAGCTTGGTCTTAACGATCTTGCGGTGCAAGTTCTGCATTGGAAAGTTCAGCGCCAGCCGCAGAGCTTTTGCTGCGAAGTTGCTTTGCTCGTAAATACTGCGCACGTTCGAGAAGCGGTGGAAGCCTTCGATGCCGTGGTAGCGGCCAGTACCCGAATTGCCGACACCGCCGAAGGGCAGGTCATGTTGCATGACGTGCACGATGACATCATTGCGCACGGCGCCGCCTGATGAGGTTTCCTCGAGGACCGTGCGCCACTCCTTATTGTCCTTACCGAAATAATAGAGCGCCAGCGGCTTATGTCCCGAGTTGATGGTGTCGATGGCGTCGGCAAAATCGGTATAGGTCCTGATCAGGAGCACGGGCCCGAATATTTCCTCCCGCACAATGACCATGTCATCGGTCACACCGAGCACGAACGTGACCGGCATCTTGCGCGATGCATCCGGGAACTCTTCGTTGGCCGGATTGACCTCGACAATCTGCGCGCCTTTCGCCCGCGCGTCGTCGAGATAGCCCTTGACGCGTTCGAAATGCCGATCATTGACGAAGCTCACGTATTGATCGTTATCCAGCATCGTCGGGAACATTTTTTTGACGACGTTGCTCGCGGCGTCGACGAACTCAGACTCGCACCCGGCCGGAACCAGGGCATAATCGGGTGCGAGACAGACTTGCCCGCCATTCAAGACCTTGCCCCACATGATGCGCCTCGCAGCTTCACGGATATCGGCCGTGCGACTGATGATGACGGGTGACTTGCCGCCGAGTTCCAGCGTGACGGGCGTCAGGTTTTTCGCGGCTTCGGCGCAGATGATGCGCGCCAGGGCCGGGGAGCCTGTGAACATCAGGTGGTCGAAGGGCAACTTCGGGAACGCAACGGCAAGATCCAGGCCGCCGGCGAAAGCGGCAAGCTCGGTCTCATCGAAATATTCGCGTATCGCTGCTTCGATCGCCTGCGACGTTTGCATTGTCTGGTCGGAGGGCTTGATCATGACGCGATTACCGGCGCCAAAGGCCGCGCCTAGCATCGAAAAAGACAAAGAAATGGGGAAATTCCACGGCGAGATATTGCCGATAACACCAAGCGGCTCGTAGTGAATTCGTGATCTGCCGCCGAGCAGGCCGAGTGGAAACGCCGATGCACGGCGCTCGCCGCGTTTGAAGCGGGCGACGGTTTTGCGATCGTGCTTAAGCCCATCGACAAGGCTAACCATATCAATGGCTTTGGCGAGCAGCGGGTCCCTGGAACCGTAATCGGCGTGCGTGGCTGCGGCAAAACGGTCCGCATGCTTGACCACCATCGCGATAACACGACTGATGCGATCGGTACGGGTCTTGAGATCGGCATCAGTGTCAGCTTCAAAAGACCGCCTCTGTGCCTCGAAGACGCGATGCAAGCGCTCAATTACGGCGGCATCAGCTGAAGGGACGACTTCGCTGTCAGCAACCATGGGAAGGCCTCGTGTTGCGAATTACCCATTGTGCCATGCGCGAGCGGTGTGGAGGGCTAATCGGCGTCGGGCGGTCACGACAATCAATGGCTTGACATGCGACGCGAAAGAATGCACTAAGTCTGCATGCCCGTTCACGAGTACATTGCGCCAACATCGCTTGCGGATGCCCTGCAGCTGAAGCAGGAGCATGGGGCTGACGCGAGAGTGATAGCGGGGGGCACAGACCTGATCCTCAGAATGCGCGACAAAGTCCTCTCACCTGCGCTATTAATTGATCTGCGCCGCATTTCGCTCGACAGCATGTCCATGACCGCCAATACAATGCACATAGGTGCCTACGTGACCCTGGAGCAGCTGCTCACCAGTGCCGATATGGCCAGCCTGTTTCCGGCTATGCCGGCGGCATGTCGCGAATTTGCCGGGCCGCCCATTCGCAACCGCGGTACGCTGGGCGGCAATATTGTCAATGCCTCTCCCGCGGCGGATCTCGTGCCGCCCCTGATTGCCTACGACGCCAATATCGCGTTGAGTTCAATCACCGGCGAGCGCGTTTTACCATTGGTGGAATTCTTTGTCGGGCCGGGTCAGAGCGTGATGGAGCCTGATGAGATTTTGACCGAAATCCGGCTGCCGCTGATGCCAGCGCATTCGGCCGCAGCATTCATCAAGCTCGGGCAGCGACGCTCGATGGCGATTTCCCAGGTCAACGTGGCGGCCAGGCTTTCGATCGATGAGTCTGGCGCGATCAGCGTGGCGCGCATCGTGTTGGGTTCTGTGGCGCCGACGCCGTATCGTGTGGCCGCCGCCGAGCAGATTCTCGTGGGCGAGGAACCGTCGGAGCAGGTATTTCTTGCGGCCGCGAGTAAGGCACAGGAGGAGATCACACCAATCTCGGATGTGCGTGCGTCGGATAGCTACCGTCTGCAGATGACGGCGGTCCTGGTTCGACGCGCATTATTTGCTACCTGGGACGAGCTGCGAGGGAGTGCCGCTGATGGCTGAGATGGTGTTCGAGTTCGAAGTGAACGGCAAGATCGAGCAGCTTACCGCGGAACCCGGCAAAACACTCCTTTATATACTGCGACAGAACCTGGGACTCACAGGTACCAAGGATGGCTGCAGTTCCGGCGACTGCGGCGCCTGTGTGGTGCTGCTCGACGGCAAGCCCGTGAACTCCTGCATGGTGCTGGGACCGCAGGCGGATGGGTCTTCCGTCCTGACTATCGAAGGCATTGCCAAAGACGGGCAATTGCACCCGGTGCAGCGTCTTTTCGGCGAGACCTGGGCTTTTCAATGCGGCTTCTGCACGCCGGGGATGCTCATTTCCTGTTATGCATTACTCGAGTCGAACGACAACCCGACGCGCGACGACATTTTGACTGCGATTGCGGGCAATTTCTGTCGTTGCACGGGCTACCAGGCCGTGGTTACGGCGGTGCAGCAGGCCGCGGCGGAAATGCGGGCCGCGAACGGAGGCGCGGGTAATGACTGAAACATCGGTCGTCGGTCAGTGGGTCGCCGCACCGGGCGCGGAAGAGATCGTGACCGGCAAAGCCCGCTACTGTCCGGACATAGAGTTGCCGGGATTGCTTTGCGGCAAGCTTTTGTACAGTCCGTATGCGCGGGCGCGTGTTGTGAAACTCGACGTCGGCAAGGCCAGAAAAATTCCAGGCGTGTTCGCGGTAATCACCCATGCCGATATTCCCGGAGAGAACAGTTACCTGTATGCGGTGCCGGACCAGCCACTATTGGTTGTCGACGAGGTACGTTTCCAGGGAGATGCCGTCGCCGCCGTGGCGGCCGTGGATGAGCGGACGGCCGATGCGGCGTTGGCGGCGATCGAGGTCGAATACGAAGAGTTGCCGGGCATTTTCGATCCGCTTGAGGCCATGCAGCCGGGCGCCGATCAGATCGTGCCGGGCGAAGACAACGTCATGATGAGACAGACGTTCCGGGCGGGCGATGTCGAGGCGGCGATCGCGTCTGCAGATATCGTGATCGAGAACACCTATCGCACGCAATGGGCTGAACAGGCATTCCTCGAGACCGAAGGCGGCGTTGGACTCGTTGATTCCGAAGGCGGAATCACGGTCTATTCCTCCTGCCAGGCGCCGCACCGGGACAGGATGCAGATCGCGCGGGCACTGGCCATGCCGGAGAGCAAAGTACGCGTCATTACACCTTATATAGGCGGTGCTTTCGGCGCCAAGGACGAAGCGCATGTGCAAATACACGCAGGGCTCCTGGCCCATGCGGCACAGCGTCCCGTGCACCTCATCCGCGAACGCAGGGAATCGATGCTGACGCATGTGAAGCGTCATCCGTTCATCGTTGAGTACACGACGGCGGCCACGAAAGACGGCAAGCTCGTCGCCGTCAAAGCCAGGGCGATTGCTGACGCGGGTCCGTACACCAACGCAACGCATGAAGTACTCAACAAATTCGGTGAGTTCATCGGCGGACCGTACAAAGTGCAGAATCTCGAAGTCGAGAAGATCGGCGTGCGCACCAACAATCCCATCACGGGTGCGTTCCGCGGTTTCGGTGCGCCGCAGGCCGCGTTCGTGTACGAATCGCAGATGGACGACCTGGCACGCAAACTGGGCATGGATCCTTTAGAAATACGCTTAGCGAACGGCGTAGAGACCGGCACCAAAATGTACACGGGCGTTGTGATACGGGAAGGTTCGGCGATGAAGGCCTCCCTCAGGAAAGCTGCGGCGATGATCGACTGGGAACATCGCGATCAAATCGAACGTCGACCGGCCCCCCATCTGCGCCGCGGTGTCGGCATGGCGACGATCCTCAAAGGCTCAGGACTCGGGCGCGGACTGGCCGATCATGCCGGCGTGGTTTTGCAAATGCATCGCGATGGATCCGTGGTCCTGCAAAGCGGCGCCGCCGACATGGGCCAGGGCATCATCACCGTGATGGCACAACTCGCAGCCGAGAGACTGGGTGTGCCCATGGCCGACATCCGGGTCGTCAGGGCGGATACGTCCAAAGCGCCCGATGCGGGACCATCCTGCGCCAGCCGACAAGCCATGGTGTCGGGCAACGCCGTACTTGAGGCGGCCGACACGATTCGCGACACCTTGCTGACGATGGCGGCCGGCAAAATGAAAATTGACAAGGACCGGCTCGATCTGAAAGCGGGCTATCTTACTGTCGATGGCGAACCACACGAGATGTCCGTCAAGGATCTCGCGCTGCGTTGCAGCAACTGGGGCAAACCCCTGCGTGCCGAGAGCCTCGTGCACTTCGAGTACCCAACCGAATTTCCCAAGAACGGTTACCGCTTCAGCCAGGAAGTTTTTCAATTCTGCACGCAGATCGCACAGGTGCTGGTTGACTGCGAAACCGGCCAGGTCACTGTCGAAAGGCTCATCGCCGTTCACGATGCGGGGAAGATGATCAATCCAGGTGGCGTTTTCGGGCAGATCGAGGGCGGTGTCGCACAAGGCATCGGCTATGCATTGAGCGAGGAACTCATCGTTAAAGAAGGCCGCACACAGAATCCATCGCTGGAGAATTACGTGATTCCAATGGCGTTCGACATGCCGGAAATGGAAATGGTGGTGCTGGAAATACCTGAACCGTCGGGTGCGCCACTCGGCGCCAAAGGCATCGCGGAATCACCGATCATTCCTACCGCCCCGGCTATTCGCAACGCCATACTGGATGCAATAGATAGGCCGCTTTACGAGTTACCGATGACGGCGGAGCGGGTGTTGAAAGGCTAGATTTGAACGCTTGTTCAGGCAGATATCTCGCCGAATTGGATCTTCAAGCGTCCTTGACCGATAACTTCCTCGTTTTGCCAACGCAGCTTGTAGACGATCGCTATTTTCTTTTTCTGCATGCCGGGCCCCACCGCCATACGCAGCGCGTATCTGAACGCGTTTACCGGGCTGCCAGGATTTAGAACATCCAATGAACTTCGCACCATGATTGCTTTGGCAAGGACCTCTACGTTCGGGTAGCCGAGATTCTTGATCTCATTCGAAGAGCGTTTGTCAAACGGACTGAGGTATAAGTGATCGGCTATTTCGAAGTCCGAAATTCGCGGGAAGCCGAGTTCAATGCTCACATCTTCGATGCTCTCCGTACCCTCGTTGCAAACACAAAGATTCAATTGCAGTGCTTTTTCTTCGAAATAGTAGTGGTCAGCGGCGCCGGAAAATATTGTCTCGGTTTCGCTGAACATATCGGTTGACGCAGTCGTATTTTGCGTCTTTCCAAGGCGCAAGATTTGAACGGTTACCGTCTCGACAACATTTTTGATCGTCTGCTTCAGGTTCAAAGACTTCTTGAACTTTTGTTTTTCTCCGCCAAACGGTGGATCAGACGTGTCCGGCACGGTCATCTCGAGCAACTTGCAGTCGGCCTGATCATTGAAACCCACTTTTAACTGCGGTGCTTCGATCAACTTGTGCGGCCCGGACGCTGCGGGTGTGCTTTTTGAAGCCAGGTCGGATTGATGGACGGCGCGAAGTTCGCGGCCTTCCCGGATCCAGCACCGACCGCGCGACAGCTCTTCGGAAAAATCCTGACCGACGACATAGGGCCCCTCATCACAACCGTCAATTTCAAGGGCGCCAACGAGCTTGCTGTTGATTTTGTCGTAGATGAACGCCAGGTGCAGAACCGGTTCGATCATCGAGGACATCAGCCGATGGGCTTTTTTTAGATTGGCCATGGCGCTGTCGGCGATACCGACGTAGCCGCTGCCTTCCATGGCGCCCGCATTGACCCCAAAGAGGATGTACCGGGGGCCGTCAACGTCGGCATTCGCCAGGCCGATGACCTCTTTGACCAATTCCTCGTGGTCCGGCTCGCGAAATGGGTCACAGACGAACAACTTCGAGGAGGTTTGCGGCTGTTGTAGCAGTTGCTTCAGAAGCATGATTTTGGACCATCAGAATCCAGCTGGAACCATAAGACTTTCGCTTTACATAAATCTGCGACGGCGGTCCCAGTTTCAGCTTTTTTCTGAATTCGCGTGCCAACAGCCGCCTGATAAATGATATCGGGGAAGCCTTATTCTAAGCCGTCTGCGGGCTATTCGCAGACCCACTGGCTGGCCACCTTCTCACAGAGATCCGGCGGGCCGCGTTTCTCCCACATTGCAACGATGCCGGCGGATTCGGCTATTTCCAGATACCCTGGATGCGCGGTAAAGCCCTGGCGCCAGAATACAGTGCCGGCATGGATAGGAACCTCGGCATCCGTCCACTGTGAGTCGACAATATCGAGATCGAGAATCAGTTCAATGTAGCGATCGAGGAAGCCAAAATACACATACCACAGGCTCAGAGACCCTCGCATGTTATAGGCACTCTCTGCCGGCATTGACGCGACGATTTCGGGGATGCGTCTGTCCAGGTGTGCCTGACCGGTTGCCGGATCGCGGGCGCCGGTCACCAAGTCCCTGACCCAGTCACCGGGTAATCCGATTTGCGCCATCGCGGCCTCAAAGCTGGCGATGGCGCTTTCATACTGCTCATCCGCCAGGTGCACATCGCCAGCAACCCATTTCGATGCGGTGCTGCCCAATTGGTCGGCGACTTCCAGTGCGGCACTGAATTCGCTGAAACGCCCCACGGCATAGAGCGCATTGGCCAAGGCATGATTTGCGGTCGGCAACAAGGGCTCGAGATCGACAAACCGTTCAGCCAGTCGAAGCGACTCCTGGAGATACCCGGTTTGTAGCGCGTACCAGGTCAAAGCCTCAAAATGCGCCGGATTGCCGGGCTGTTCGCGCAAGGCCCGCTCGAACGCCTCTATGGCATTCAGAACCGAGTAATTTTCGGTGTTTGCCGATTGGTACAACGCTTGCGCGAGCACCAGAGTCGAGTCGATGGCAAGCGCTTTTGCAGCAGTCTCAAAGGTGAGCCGTTGTCCGTCTGCGACATTGAGAAACCATCCGGCCTGATACCAATAGCTATATGCCAGCATTTCATAGGCTTCTGCAAATTTCGGATCGAGTTCGATCGCTGTTAGCAAATGCGCATCGGATTCTGCCCACTCCGTCGCGTTAAACGCAGCTTTGGCCTTGAGATACAGTGCATAAGCTGCCGAATTTTCGGTGGGACGCCCACGAGTAGGAGCGGCGCCAACGTGTATGTGCAGCGCATCGATAATGGCCGCTGCAACATCGTCCTGCACCGCAAAGATATCGGTGATGGTCCGGTCATAGGTGTCGGACCAGAGATGTGCGCCGTCCGCGACGTCAATCAATTGCGCCGTGATGCGTACCCGCTCCCCGGACTTGCGAACCGATCCTTCGAGCACTGTGCTTACACCGAGTGCCTTGCCGATGACCCGCAGATCCTCGTTCTTGCCTTTGAAGGCAAACGACGATGTGCGGCCGATTACTTTCAGTTCCGGAATTTTGGCCAGCAGGTTCAGTATCTCTTCGGACAAACCATCCGAAAAGTACTCCTGCTCCGGGTCCGATGACATGTTGACAAAAGGCAGAACGGCGATCGATGGCTGAACTTCGGCGGCGGCGATCTCTTTTGTGGCGCCTGAAGCCGGACTCGTATCCAGAACAAATTTGTCGACGGCAAAAAACGCCAGCGCAACCGCGAGTACGCCAATAATCATGAAATCGAGCTTGCGGCCCGTGATATGCGTGACTGACTCGGACCGGTCAATGTCCTTTTCTTTCTTGATGCCCTCAGGCGTAAGTTCGAATGCCCAGGCAAAGAACAACGCCAGGGGAAAACCAATAAGCAATAAGAGAATAACGAGCCTGCCGGTCCACTCGGGCAGGTTCAGCAGGGGCATCAGCACATCCGTCAGCTGCAAAATCAACCAACTGACGATGGCGTAGGCGATCGCAACACGCACGACGTTGCGTCGTTTTAACTCACCCCACAATGACGACATGCCTTTCCCCAGAACCCGAAGAGATAGCGTTGTCGAGGATTCTACCCAAATCTGCCGACATCGTCAGCACCAATGTCTGTGCTGCCACAGCTAGCCGAATTTGTTTCTGATTCTCGGCAGGATTTCTTTTGCATACAGGCGCAGGAAGCGTTCCTGGTCCGGGCCCGGCGCGTGAAAGACCAGGTGAGTAAATCCGAGTTCGATGTAGGGTGTGATTTGCTCGATGTGCTCATCGGGATCGTCGGAAACCAGCCAGCGGCTGGCGGCGCGCTCTGTGGGTAACGCATCGGCGAGTTTTTCCATTTCAATCGGATCGTCGACGCCGGTCTTTTCCTCGGGCGTGAGTGCAAGCGCGGCCCAGTGCCTCGTATCCTCGGTTGCGCGATCTTTATCCGTATCAAACGAGACTTTCATTTCAATCGTCTTTTCGATGTCATCCATTGCGCGACCGGCTTTATCCAGACCTAGCTGGACATTGGGCAACAGCGTCTCGCGATATAGCTCCGGAGCCTTACCACTCGTGCAGATAAAGCCGTCGCCGACGCGCCCGGCCAGGCGTGATGCCGTTGGACCGGCGGCTGCGATATAGATCGGCACCGGCTCATCGGGCCGGTCGTAGATCGTGGCGTTCGTGGTCTTGTAGTACTCGCCGTCGAAACTGACGCGTTCCTCCGTCCACAAAGCCCGCATCAATTCGATTGCTTCTCTAAGCCGACCGAAACGTTCCTTGAACTTCGGCCATTCCATCCCGGTGGCCGGCACTTCATTGAGTGACTCGCCGGTGCCGACACCGAGAATGACGCGGCCCGGATTCAGAACGGCAATGGTTGCCATCGCCTGCGCAACGACGGCGGGATGATAACGAAACGTCGGCGTCGCAACGCTGGTGCCGATTGTGACCCTGGATGTGCGTTCGCCCAGGGCCGCCAGCCAGGCGAAGGAATAGGGTGCATGGCCGCCGTGATGTCGCCAGGGCTGAAAGTGATCGCTGACCATGACCGAATCAAAACCGACTTCTTCGGCAATCACGGCGAAGTCCAGCAATTCTCTTGGGCCGAATTGCTCGGCCGATGCCTTGTAACCGAGTTTCAGCACGAGTGCCGCACTCCATCGTGATCGCTCACAGGCATCGCCCCCCTATCGGCAATAAGGGTTGCGTGCTGCTGGCTGACACGCCCCGCGGGAATGCTGCCGTCTTGTAGAATCAGGCGAACCGTCATCGCGGCTTTACCGACGCCCGTGATCAGCCACAAAATGTGTCTTGCCCTGTCGATGAATGGATAGGTTAAGGTCATGCGAGGACAGCCGTTGTACGGGCCTGTCACGCCGACGTCTCGATCGGAAATCTCCAGCACCGGATCACCGGGAAGCAGCGAGGCGGTGTGACCGTCCGTTCCAAGCCCGAGGTGAACGACATCTGCTATCGGTGGCGATCCGGCCAGTTCTCCCAGCTCGCGCTCGTATTGCCGCGCGCCGTCTTGAAGGTCTGCGGCACCGACCGGCATCGCGTGTAAATGATCTGGCGGGAGCGAAACAGGGTCGGCAAATACTTTTCGGATGTGCAGCAGATTGCGCTCCGGGTCCGTATCGGCTACGGCTCGTTCGTCTACCTGCAGGACATGCACCTTGTTCCACGGCAGCTCATAGGCCGCTAATTCGCGCAGCATCTGCCACGGTGTGCTGCCACCGCTCAACGCCAGGATGAATCGATCCCGCCGTGCCAGCGCCTCCCCGGCGCGGGCGAAGATAAATTCTGCGCCGGCCTTCGCAACATCATCCGCTGAGGCCAGCCGCTGCAGATTCACTCCTGCTCTTCCTCGTGACCGCCGAATGCGAGGCGCATTGCGGACAGCATTTTATTGCCATAGCGTGCCTCGCCTCGGGAGCTGAAGCGCTCAAACAGCGCGGCCGTGAGAACATGGGCGGGGATGCCGAGATCGGTCGCCGTCTTGACGAACCAGCGCCCCTCACCCGAATCCGCAACCTCACCACCGAAGCGCTGCAGCGACGGATCGTCAGCCAGCGATTCGGCCGTCAGGTCGAGTAGCCAGGATCCCACGACACTGCCGCGACGCCACAATTCCGCAATTTCCCCCGCATCGACATCGAGCAATATCCCGGCGCCGCCTTGACCGTCCGGCGGGGCCATACCGTCTCTTTCGACCTTGTCGATCATCGCAAATCCTTCAGCGTACGCGGCCATCAAACCGTATTCGATGCCGTTGTGAACCATCTTGACGAAATGACCGGCACCATGGCCGCCGCAATGCAAATAGCCCTTGTCGGCCGTGCTATTGCTGTCCGTTCGGCCGCGTGTTCGTGACACGGAATCTGCAGCGGGGGCGAGCGACTGAAATAAGGGCTCGAGTTTTTTTACTACCGCGCCATCGCCGCCGATCATCAGGCAGTAACCGCGTTCGCGTCCCCAGACACCGCCGCTGGTCCCAACATCCACGTAACTAATGTCCTCGGCGGCAAGCACATCAGCACGAATCAGATCGTTGCCAAAGTAGGAATTGCCGCCATCGATAACGGTGTCACCAGCGTCCAGCGAACCAGCGAGTTGGCCGATGATGTCATCGACCACGGATGCTGGCAGCATGATCCATATCGCACGCGGCGCCTGCAGCGAACTCACGAGGCTATCGAGAGAGTCGGCAGCCACGGCTCCAGCAGCGACAAGCTGATCGACGGCTTGGGAATCCTGGTCATAGACAACGCACTGATGGCCGCCGGCCAGTAATCGCTGCACCATGCTGGAGCCCATTCGGCCCAAGCCAATCATTCCCATTTGCATACTGTCACCACTGTCGCGATATTGGCGTATTGACGATCTTTTCACGAAGCCCGGCATTGAGGCCAGCGTTAATTCGATGCTGCGATACGTCGCCATAGAGTGTGCTGCGCTGCCTGGCAACCCTGCCTGCCGCGCCGATCAGTTCGGCAAATTGCGACGGCGTCGTTTCCTGTCCATGCTGTGCGCCCGCCGCGCGCGATATGCTCTCGTTCATCAAGGTGCCGCCCAGATCATTGCAGCCGCTGTTGAGGCAGGCGATGGCGCCGCGGTGGCCCATCTTGACCCAGGACACCTGGATATTGCTGATATGCGGGTGCAACGCCAGGCGCGCCACCGCATGCATCAGGATGCTCTCGCGCCAGGTTGGCCCCTTACGCGCGCCGCCGCGACGGTACATCGGCGCTTCCATGTGCACGAAGGGCAGCGGCACGAATTCGGTAAAGCCGCCGGTTCTCGATTGCAGCTCACGAATTCGCAACAGGTGTCGCGCCCAGTGCAGCGGCCGGTCGATATGGCCGAACATGATGGTTGCCGTGGAGCGCAGACCGATACCGTGCGCGGTCTCCATCACGGTTAGCCACTCCTGCGTGGATATCTTGTCCGGGCACAGGATGTCGCGGATCTCGTCATCGAGAATTTCCGCCGCCGTGCCGGGCAACGTGGCCAGGCCCATGGCCTTGAGTCGCAGCAGGTAATCTTCGAGAGACACGCCGAGCGTTGCGGCGCCTTGCCAGACTTCCAGCGGCGAAAAGGCGTGCACGTGCATCTCGGGTGCGGCGTCTTTGACGGTGTGCAGGATGTCCAGGTAGGTCTGGCCCGTGTAACGGGGATGAATGCCACCCTGCATGCAGACTTCGGTTGCGCCGCAGTCCCACGCCTCGACCGTGCGACGCCGGATCTCATCCAGGCTCAGATCATAGGGACTGCCACGAAGGTCTTCGCTGGTCTTGCCCTTCGAGAACGCACAGAACCGGCAGTGGTAGTAACAGACGTTGGTGTAGTTGATATTGCGATTGACGACATAGGTCACCGTATCGCCGTTAGTGATACGGCGCAGCGTATCGGCGGCATCGACCACGGCTGCAAAATCATCGCCGTGTGCGTCGAACAATCGCACCATCTCCGCTTCGTCGAGATTGGCACCCGCCAGCGCTTTGTCGAGAATCGCCACGACGTCCGCGGACACCGTGGCCGCTTTGCTTCGCGTCGTCACAGCGGGCGGTGTTGTCGTGGTACCCGGCGCCCAGTCGTCAGTACGTGGCAGGCCAGCGGCATCGGTCAATCTGAGCAGCGGTGTTCGCCAGGCACTATCCGTCCACTGGTCCGCATCGCGAACATATTCCGGGTAAATCGTCAGTCGCTCATGCAGGTGTTTGCCGGCACTGGCCGTGGCGAAACGCAATTCCTCGAGATGTGGCCACGGCGCTTCGGGGTTGACGTAGTCGGGCGTCACTGGGGACACGCCGCCCCAGTCGTTGATTCCCGCGCCGATGAGCCGCGGCAGATCGCCTGGGCTCAAGTTCGGCGGTGCCTGAATGCTCATGCGCGCGCCGAAAACGATGCGCGCGACGGCAATAGTCCAGAGCAGGTCGTCGAGCCCGGGTTCGATGGCATTCGCCATCTTTGTCCCCGGTTTCGCACGAAAGGGCTGAATGATGATCTCTTGCAGATTGCCGTAGGCTTCATGAATGTCGCGCAAGGCCAGCAGCGACTCGATGCGTTCCCTGCGCGTCTCACCGATGCCGATCAGGATCCCGGAGGTCATCGGCACGCACGCTTTGCCGGCCGCTTCGAGAGTCGCGAGGCGCAGTGCGGGATTCTTGTCGGGTGAGCCGTAATGCGGCATGCCCCGCAGGGCAAGCCGTGCAGAGGCAGACTCCAGCATCAATCCCATCGACGGTGCCACGGGTCTCAGCATCGCGATTTCATCCGCCGTCATCGTGCCGGGATTCAGGTGTGGTAACAGCCCGGTTTCGGCGTAAACGAGCCGGGCCGCCTCGCGAAGATACTCGAGCGTAGTGACATATCCCATATCGGCAAGCGCATCCCTGGCGACGCGGTAGCGAAGCTCGGGTTTTTCGCCAAGCGTAAACAAGGCCTCTTTGCAGCCCTGGTCTGCACCTCGTCTGGCGACCTCAAGAATCTGTTCGATCGTCAGATAGGGTGCGGCAGTGCGCTTCGGCGTGCGGGCGAAGGTGCAGTAGTGGCAAACATCGCGGCACAGGTGCGTCAGCGGTATGAAGACCTTTTTGGAGTAGGTCACAAGGTTGCGATGATGGGAATCGCGCAGTGCCGAGGCCGTGCTGAGCAGACCCTCTAAATCGTTGATCCTGGCCATTGCCAGCGCGGCGGCGTGATCAGGCCTGCTCTCGTCAGTCATGCCAGGCCGCTGCGGCGCAGGAAGTCGCGAGTGGCCGACGGAGGCAAGTCACCGACAAGTTGAACGAGATCATCGGGAACATCGATGTCCCGTTCAAGATGTGTGTTGCGCAGGACGAGCGCAGACACGCCCGCGGTGCTCGAAGACTCGATGTGGTGGCGGAAGCTTCGCGCGCCAAAGGCATAGCCGATGATATCGGGCGGGGACAACATCAGCGCATTCGTGCCTTCACCCGAGTTGTCTGGCACCAGTGTGACCTGATCATGTTGCTCGAGCAGCGCGGCGATATCGTCATCGCGAATCAAAGGCACGTCGCCGGGGATGACCAGCGTTGTGCTCGCGCCACGATGGCGAACAACATATTGACTGGCTTCGGTGAGCGCTTGAGACAAGGTCGCGCCTGCAGATTCTGCGAATAGTTCGACCGCGCATTCTTTCGCGAGCTGCCTTGCTTCGGCCGCACGCGATACCAGCAGTACACCATCGACCGCGGCATGTTGCCGGACCACCGTCAGTACGTCCCGGGTCATGGCAAGTACCAGGCCTTTGCGCTCCTCGGGGGCTAATACCGGGCCCAGGCGTTGCTTTGATCGGGTCAGTTGCTTCAGCGGCACCAGGGCCCACAACATGTTCATTCCTTAATTTTGGTCGTTGCCCGCTGACTTTGGCTGAGCTGCGCAATAAACTCAAGGCAGGCATCGGCCAGATGTACGCGGTCATCGAGCGTTTGCATGACGGTCTGCGTGACGTGACTGGCGATGCCCAGCTCCTCGATGTCGGGTTTGATCGCTGCGTCGAGCGTATCGACTATGAATCCCTGCAGAAAGTCGCGGTAATGCCCGGCCACCCAGGCCGTCGTCGGCGGGATCGCCATTTCCTGCATCATCTTTACGGTGGGTCCTCGTATCGCCAGACCACCGACAATAGGGGACACGGCGATGACCGGTGCCGCACAGTGTTGCAGCGCTTCACGCAGTCCTGGCACGGCCAGGATCGGATCGATGCTGACGAATGGATTCGACGGACACACGATGACGCCCGACAAGTCATCCGACTGCAGCCATTCGGCGAGCTCCGACGTCAAGCTGGCGTGCTCGGCGCCTGAGAAATCGAAGCCGGTCACAATGGGCTCGCATTTGTCGCGCACGAAATAGTGCTGGAAATCCAGATCACCCTGGGTCGTGTGAACCACGGTGCGGATCGCGTCATCTGACATCGGCAGGATGCGATGCGTTACGCCGAGCGCAGTCGCCAAACATGCGGTCACGGGCGTAAGTTTCTGGCCTTCGACCAGCCGGCGCGTACGCTCGACGTGCATCGCCAGGTCTTTGTCACCGAGGCGAAACCAGGTCTCGCCCCCGAGAGCGGCGACGGCTGCCATGAACTGCCAGCTCTCGCCGCTGCGTCCCCAGCCCGAATCCAGGTTGCTTTCGCCGGCCAGTGTATAGACCAGCGTATCGATGTCCGGCGATATGTGCAGACCGAGATGTTCGAAGTCATCGCCGGTATTGACGATGAATGCGAGTTCGTCGCTGCCGAGAATTCTCGACAGGCCGAGCGCGAGCTTCGCGCCGCCGATGCCACCCGTGATCGCAAGATAACGCGGCGTTGCCATGTCAGGGGAACAAGTCGTCCGAGAGGGGCCGGATACAGTCGGCTGCGGTCTGCGCACTATCGTCCGCTGGCAAGCCGCTAACGATTGCAACCGGCGTTCGCTCGGTGGTTTCGCCCATCATCAACACGGCGGCGGCGGCGATCGCATCGGCCCGATTGCACAGCGTCACCTTGAGTTCACGCCCGAACAAATCGCTTTGCCCGCGCTTGTCGTCAAGCACGGCCAGCCCGGCGCTACCGATTGCGCTGCCAATAGAGCCCAGGCGCCAGGGCCGATTCATGCTGTCGCTGATGATAAGGCCCAGCTTTTTCCCGGTTTTCTCCATTAAGGCCTTACGCAGGAGTCGGGCTGACTTGTCGGGATTCTCCGGCAGCAACAGCGCGCATTCGCCGGCAGAGTGATCGATATTGGATTGATCGATACCCGCGTTGGCGCCGACAGTGCCAAGGATGTGTCGCGCGATGATCACGCCGGGTTTCGAGCGTAGGATATCAACAGACTCTTTGAGTATCAGCTCGACAATGCGCGGGTCTTTTTCGGTTTCCGCCGCAAGCTCAAGTGCTGCAGCCGATGGCTGCACATCGCCAAGGCGTACCAGCCGGCCTTCGGATAGCGAAACAATTTTTTGTGCGACGACAAGGACGTCGCCATCGACCAGCGGCGTGTCTGATGCGGCGAGTGCGATATTGATCACGTCACAAAGATCGTCGCCGCTGCGGACGATCGGCAGACCCTCCAACAGTCGGATCGTGAGACTCGTGGCCATTGCTTCAGGCTTCTGAAGCGTCGTTGCCAAGCGGCGGCCGACGATGCGACCAGGGCAGGGCGCGTTCGAGCTGCCGGCCAAGCTGCAGCAGCGTGGCTTCATCGCCATATCGTCCGATGAACTGCACACCGATCGGCAGCTTGTCGTCATTCCAGTGCAGTGGCAACGAGATGCCCGGCTGACCCGTCACATTGGCGATCAGGGTAAAGCATGTGTATTCACCCAGTCGCGCGATGTGTTGATCGCGCGTGTCTGGCGTGTAGTCGAAATAACCCAACGGCATCGGTGGCTGTGCCAGTGTCGGTGTGAGCCAAAGGTCGTAATCATTATAGAATTGCGCCACATCGCGACTGATGTGCTGCAGCGTCTGTACCGCGAGCAGGTAGTCGCCCGAACTCTGTCGCTGTCCGTGCAAATAGGTGCGCCACGTCGCCAGTTCAAAATATTGCTCCTCGGGTTCGCGGCCAATGCGAATTGCCCAGTCCTTGATCGCCCAGCACAGAAAGCCCGCCCAGACCTTGCCGAAGGCTTTGAACAGTCTGTCACCATCGATTTGCGGCGCTGCCTCGACAACATCGTGGCCCAGTTCCTCGCACAGACGCGCCGTCGCCTCGGCGGCGGCAATACAGTCGGGATGCGCCGTCGCACCGATCGGTGGCAGCGTCGATAAGCCGATACGCAGGCGCCTCGGTTCCCGTTCGACTTCGTCGGCGTAGGCACGTTCAGGTGTGCGGGGCCAGTAGGGGTCTCCTGCGGCAGTGCCGGCCGTAACATCAAGAATTGCAGCGCTGTCTCTGACGGAGCGCGTCATGACATGGTCGCAGAGCAAGCCGTTGGCGACGTCGCCGAAATAGGGTCCCAGGGAATTCCGGCCGCGCGTCGGTTTGAGGCCGACGAGGCCACAGCAACTTGATGGCACTCGTATCGATCCGCCGCCATCATTGCCGTGTGCGGCCGCAACCATGCCCGCCGCTACGGCAGCGGCGGAACCGCCACTCGATCCCCCGGTCGTCAGCCCGGTATTCCAGGGATTTCGGCTGGCCCCGAATTGTGCCGGTTCGGTGGTTGGCAACAGTGCGAATTCCGCTGTATTGGTTTTGCCAAGGATGATCAGCCCTGCCTGCCGATAGCGCCGCACCAGCTCGCTGTCCTGTGGCGAGATGTAGTTTCCGACAAGGAAGGCGGAGCCCTCGGCAATCGGCGTGCCTTCGTACTCCGCGACAATATCCTTGAGCAGGAAGGGCACGCCGGCGAACGTTGTGTCAGTGGACGCGAGCGCCGCCTGTTCGCGAGCCCGTTCGAAAAAAGTCGCGATAACGGCATTGATCGCCGGATTCACTGCTTCGATGCGGGCGATCGCGGCATCGACAAGATCGATCGCCGTCAGCTCGCCGTTGCGAACGAGCTCCGCTTGAGCCCTTGCATCCAGGTACATCAATTCATCCACAGTGCTTGCCTTTAGCTGCCATAGGCTTGACCGACACAAGCTGCCGTAGCTAAATGATGCACCGGTATTGCTGAAGAGCTCAAGGAGAACAGATCGATGGATTTTGCGATGACCTCCGAGCAACAGTCCGTGTGCGATGCAGTGCAGAAAATCTGTGCCGGATTCGATGACGATTATTGGCTGGAGCGCGATGCCAGCGGCGAGTTCCCCGCGGATTTCTACCAGGCCATCGCGGACGGAGGCTGGTTGGGCATCGCAATGCCGGAAGAATACGGTGGCGCCGGGCTCGGCGTGACCGATGCGGCGTTGATGATGCACGTTGTTGGTCGTTCAGCCGGGGCGATGAGCGCAGCATCCGCCGTGCACCTCAATATTTTCGGCCCCCACTCGATCGTCGTTTTCGGTTCTGCGGAACAAAAAAAGCGCTGGCTGCCGGATTTGATTAAGGGCCGTCGAAAATCCTGCTTCGGTGTTACAGAACCCGATGCGGGACTCAATACAACATCAATAACGACACGCGCGGTACGCGACGGTGAACGCTATCGGGTGCATGGCCGGAAAGTATGGATATCGACCGCGCAACAAGCAGACAAGATCATGTTGCTGACGCGGACGACGCCCAAAGAGGAGTGCGCCAAGCCCACCGACGGCATGACGCTTTTCTACACCGACCTGGATCGTAATTTCTGCGATGTTCGACTCATAGCGAAGATGGGTCGTGCGGCTGTCGACTCCAATGAAATTTTCATCGACGGTTTGCCCGTTCCGGTCGAAGATCGAATCGGTGAAGAGGGCATGGGCTTTCGCTACCTGCTGCACAGCCTCAACCCGGAGCGCATATTAATCGCGGTGGAAGCGATCGGCATCGGGCAGAACGCGTTGGCCCGAGCGGCCGAGTATGCGAAGGAGCGCATCGTATTCGATCGTCCCATCGGCCAGAACCAGGCTATACAGCATCCGCTGGCGCAAAGCTGGATGGAACTGGAGGCCGCATTCCTGATGGCGATGAAAGCGGCGTCCTTGTATGACCACGGGGAACCTTGCGGGCTTGAAGCTAACGCCGCGAAATACCTCGGCGCCGAAGCCGGCTTTCAAGCCTGTACACGTGCCGTCATGACGCATGGCGGCATGGGCTATGCGAAGGAGTTCCACGTAGAGCGCCTGATGCGTGAAGTCATGATCGCCCGGCTGGCGCCCGTCAGTCCCGAGTTGATCCTGTGCCATATCGCCGAAAAGGCGCTCGGTTTACCGAAGTCCTACTAGGGAACCTCTGATCTATTCATGAACTCGTATCTTGCATCCAAAATGTCCAGGTTCTGCGTTGCGAATCTTCGCAATAGCCAGCTATTACGTGCGATCCGCGCCTTGAACCTGAACATTTTAAAGACAATCTACTTCGTCCAGAATAAATCAGAGGTTCCCAAGCTGTAATTACTGCAATACAGGCGCAATTGGTGCAATATAAAAAAAAGCTGAAGCGCTTGATTTGCCTCATAATTTGAATAAGAAATATGCCTTTGCAAATTGCGGTATAGCGCTGGGACCCAGAGGGGGCGGATGAAACAGCGTCTACAAAGCTTGATGGGGGAACTGCGCGAACGCAGCGTCTTTCGCGCCATGGTTGCGTATGCGGTCGTCGTCTGGGTGTTGCTGCAAATTGCTGACGTAACTTTCGATCGCTTGCCAATTCCAGATAGCGCAATGACCATATTGATTGTGCTCATCATTATTGGATTCCCGATCACGCTAATCCTGGCCTGGGGTTACGAAATCACGATTGAAGGCGTCGTGCGCCACGAGGATACCGATGGTGGTGCACCGAAGCTCGCACGGGCCAAATTCCTTTTGCTGATCGCGGTTGTGGTCGTTGCCTGTGGCGGCCTTGTCTATTACGTATCACAGGAACATTGGGAGCCCTCACAGCTAGCCATTGCTGTGTTGCCATTTGCCAATGCAACGAATGAATTGAACACTGATTACTTCAGCGACGGCCTGACTGAGGAAATCCGCAGCCTGATTGTGCGGCTGAATGAGTTTCGCGTCGTCGCGATCAGCACAACGAATCAGCTCAAAGGAACAGTTCTCGATGTTGCGACATTGGCGAAACGGCTTCGCGCTGACGTCGTTCTACTGGGCAGTGTGAGGCGAAATGAGAATCGGCTAAGTGTTTACGGCACGGCTGTTCGATGGCGAGGACGGCATCGAGATTTGGTCGGAAACCTACGACCGGCAATTGTCCGATGTATTCGCGATCCAGGAGGATATTGCGCGGCAGGTTGCCCGTTCGTTACATGTCGTACTGCCCGTTGCGGCGCAAAAGCGACTTGATCGACTGGGTACGAAAAACGTCGAGGCCTACGATCTCTATCTGCGTGGGCTGGATTACTTGCGCCGGCCCAACGATAAAGAAGTGCAATCAAAGGCGCTTGCCTATCTGCGACAGGCAACGGCACTCGATCCGCAGTTTGCTGGCGCACACGCTGCGATATGCGAGGTACACCTGGAGATTTATGAGTTGGAACACGATGTGACCAGCTTTGGCGATGCGGAGCAGGCGTGTCATCTCGCGCTGGAATACGCCGCGGACTCATTCGAAGTGCACCTGGCGCTCGGTGGTTTGTACAGAACTTCGGGGAAATACGATGTTGCGTTGCACGAGTTCGAGACAGCGTTGTCTGCTAACCCAAACTCCGCCGATGCGCATATCGGCCTGGCGGAGACACAACTGGCCATGTCGCAAATCGTCGCGGCGGAGGTGAACCTGCGGCGCGCGATCGAAATCGATGTCAGTTACTGGGCGAGTTTTGCGGCGATGGGAAATTTCCTGTTCTCGAACAGCCGCTTTCTCGAAGCGGCGGAGTTCTACCAGATGTACGTGAGTCGTGCGGACGACGATGCCGACGCCTTGAATAACCTTGGAGCCGCTTATTACCTCGCGGGTGATTTCGCGAATGCGGCGGCGGCATGGGATAACTCGCTTGCGATCAAGCCGACGCACAATGCCTATTCAAACACCGGCTCGATGTATTTTTATCTCGGCGATTTTAAAAAAGCGGCGCAACGTTACGCAAAGGCGGTAGAACTCATGCCGCTCGACTATCGCTTGTGGGGTAATCTTGGCGACTCGTATTTCTACACGGACCTGCTTAAAGACGCCGCGCGTGTAGCCTATGGGCGCGCGATCGAGATCGCCGAACAGGAACTGGATATTAACGTGCACAACGTCGATACGACGTCGGACCTTGCCTTCTACTACTCACGGGTCGGCAAAACCGAAATATCACGAGAACTGATTCAGGCGGCGCTCGCTGCAGAACCGAATAACATGTATGTGCATTACTATAGCGCATTGATTCATGCTCATCTGGGCGAGACAGTCGAGGCATTGGCTGCACTGGAGCGGGCGGTGGATCTGCAGTACGAGACAAGTCTGTTATCGATCGACGCCGGCTTCCGCAGCATAATGGCGGAAGAAAGATTCAAAAACCTGATCAATCAGAAGAACTGACAAAAAGCTTTCAATCCTCTAAGGAGTAGTCCAATGAAAACTACAACAACGGTCATTGCCTGCGCCATCTTTTTGACTGGTGTCTCGATGACGCAAAATCCCTCATTTGCCGATAGTACGTGTGATGAGAATTCCGACACGCACAAGCTGGTAATCATCGTCACCAACAACCGACCGACAAAAGTTGTTCATGCTGGTGCCAATGGCGGAGATGCCGACGTAATTACGGTGTGCATCGGTGACCAGGTCGAGTGGCATATCGTTGGTTCGGCCAGTGACTATTACATCGATTTTCCCGGTGGTGCGCCGTATGAGGGCGCAACCAGGAAGAACTCAAATGCTAACGGCAAGATCCTTGCGACCATAGGCGGTCCAGCCAAGGAAGGTGGCGATTACAAGTACGATATCGGCATCGTCGACGGGGGGGTGCTGGACCCGAGGATCATAATTGCGAGATAGAAATTCATAAGGAAAATCACTTTGTACGGGACGGTAAAATTGATATTAATATCCGACGCAATATGGCCGACAAGTAATAAGGTAAACGATAGACGCGAAGGACGCCAGGCCAAAAATACTCCTGGTGGAAGACAACGATATGAATCGTGACATGATGTCACGCTGGCTCGTATCGAAAGGCTATGACGTGATAACAGCCATTGATGGGGAAGAGGCCATCCGCAAGGGCATTAATGATAACCCGGACCTGATTCTTATGGATCTGGGCCTGGCGAAAATTGATGGTTGGGAGGCCACCCGTCAATTGAAGGCTACTGCGAAAACCAGTCACCTCCCGATCATTGCGGTGACAGGGTATGTGATGGAAAGTGATCGCGACAAGGCGCTGGAAGCGGGCTGTGATGAATACAGCGCCAAGCCTGTCGACTTCGGTCGACTGCAGGAAATGATCCAGGCGCTTCTGAAGCGAGGCCCGTCGAAACCCGGGTGACGCACCGCTTTTGTCCTCAGTTTCGATGCAAGGACAGGCGCGTCCAGTCATCACGTACACTGTCCCGGTACTGCGGCGCGGCAATTTCAGCCAGCGCGTCCGCACGCGCGATGGTTGACAGGTGCCGGATGCGCCGCGTGCCATATTCAGTAACGACATAGTCAACATCGGTCCGCAGGATCGTTGCGGCCGTATCGTGCGACAGTGTCGCGACAATTCGTGACCTCGAGCCGCCAGCGGCGGTTGCCTTGAGTGCAATGATGGAACGCCCGCCACGCGATAAAGCCGCTGCGCGCATCATATCGATCGATCCACCGGTACCCGATTGCTGGCGACCGTGCAACATGTCTGCGTTGACCTGGCCGAAGAGATCGACCTCCAATGCCGAGTTGATGGATACGAAGTTATCAAGCTGACGAATAACGCCGACATCGTGCGTGTAGCTGACTGGACGGAAGCTCAGTTTCGCGTTGTTGCCGGCCCAGTCGATCAGTTGACTACTGCCCAGCGTGGTGCCGGTGACAATACGTCCCGTATCGACACTCTTGTTCTTGCCGTTGATATTTCCCGTCGATGCCAATGCCATTACGCCATCCGAAACCAGTCCGGAATGAATGCCGAGATCGTTCCGGTCATTCAGCGCAGCGAGAATCGCATTGGGTACGCCTCCGATGCCGATCTGAAGGCAATCGCCGTCCCTGATGAGTTCAGCGACATGACGGCCGATGTCGATCGCAGCCTGATCGATACTTGCCTCGGTAACAGTAGCGACCGGCCGGTCGCATTCGACGGCGACATCGAGCCTCGATAGTGGCCAGGTCGGTGAATCGGCCGCCCGCGGCTGTTGCCTATTGATCTCGCCAATCAGGAGCTTGGCATTATCGAGCACGGCGGGCAGAAAATCGGCACAGACACCGAGGGAAAACCTGCCGTTATTATCCGGCGCTGGCAGCTGTGCCAGGACCAGGTCGAAACTGATTTCCCCGGCCAGGTAGTCGAATATTGAACGATATTGCAGCGGCACGAAATCGACGCGACCGGCCGCGATGGCATCTCTGTTGTCGGGCGTTGCAAAAAAGGCCGTCGATCGACAGTCTTCGTGAAAGGCTGCAAAGTCGACCTTATTAATGCCCGGGACGGATACCGAGACAAAGCGAATCCCGGCACAGCAAGCAGGATTGTTGCGCAGTGCGTCCAGGAGCAATCCGGGCTCTGCGGTGGCGCCGGCGACAAAGACGGTCATCCCCGGTTGCAGATATTCCGCCACCTTGTCTGCGTCGATCCATGTTGTCATTATCGTTTCTCGCCACACGCCGTCGAAATTGAGTTCGCCAAATCATGCGGGCATACTGCCCGTCTTATCGATCAGGAGGATACCGGGGTGAAGGTAGGATTGTCACTGGGGATAAGCCAACGTGAGCCGATCATGCACAACGTCGAAGTTGTGCAAGCTGCGGAAGAACTCGGATTTGACAGCGTTTGGATCGCGGACGTACAGCTCTCGATGAAGGACTGCTTCACGGCGTTGACGCTGTGTGCGGTGAATACCTCGACCATCCAGCTTTCGACCGGCGTTGCCAATCCGATCACCCGGCACCCGAGCATCATCGCCAACTCGTTCACGGCACTGAACGAAATAAGCAATGGTCGGGCGTTGATCGGCTTGGGAACCGGCTGGACCGGCGTGTACCCGATCGGACTGAAACCGGCGACGATCAAACAGCTTGAAGAAGCCGTCATCACGATTCGCAGGCTTTGTTCGGGTGAGGAAGTTGAAGGTGGCGAGAAAGGCCCATATCGCATGGTCACAGGCAAGGGTCCGATACCGATATATATCGCGGCCAATCAGCCACGCATGCTGCAACTGTGTGGGCGTGTGGCCGACGGCGTCATCCTGATGGGCGGCGCCAACGAAGAGTTCACGAGCTGGCAGATTGATCTCGTGCGAAAGGGCGCCGAGGAGGCAGGCAGATCGATGGACGAGATCAAGCTGCACCTGTGGGCGGCCATCGCGATTTCCGACGATCGCGACCAGGCCAGGGATGACGTCAGTCATTGGGTCGCCTCGCAAGCAGAGACCTTCAGCAAGTGGAAACAGTTGCCGGAGTTTCTGCATCCCTACAAAGCGGATTTTGAATCGGCCTCAAAGGCCTATGATCGCCTGGAGCATATGTCTCAGCACGCCCGACACAAAAGCGCCGTGTCGCCGGAACTCGTCGACTACCTTGCCTTCGTCGGCACAGCCGATGAGTGCCTCGCAAGGATATTAAAGCTCGAAAAGCTCGGGCTCGATGGCGTCACGCTCGCGTTTCGCGCGGGCGGTCGACGACAGCGCATGGAGATATTGAACGAAGGCATCATCAAGCCGCTGAAAGACCTGGCATAGCAATGCATGAGCCCGGCGATGAGTGACGCGGAGACAGTTGTCCTGATTCACGGCTTGTCCGAAACGCGCGACGTGTGGTCGCGTCAGGTGGCGGCCCTGCAATCCTCGATGCATGTTTTGGCCTATGACGTGCGCGGTTTCGGCAGCAGTCCGACCGGCGCCGCTGATGGCACCGTGCGGCAATTCGCCGACGACCTCGCGCAATTTCTGAGCGCGCATGCGGCCGCTCCGGCCTGGCTCGTCGGTTTTTCAATGGGTGGCGTGATTGCCCAACGTTTCGCGCTGGATTTTCCCGAATTAAGCAAAGGACTCGTGCTTATCGCGAGTTCCTGCACGGTCGGTCGCGGTGGGCAGGAGTTTTTTAAGAATCGAATCGAAGCCGTCGAAACGGGGGGGCTGGCGAGCCTTGCAAAGACCAACGACGCTGATGCGCGCAGCTGTTTTTGGACCGATAACGAAGATTTGATCAATGAATACAGTGACTTGCGTACAGGGGCCGTCATCGATCCGCTGGGCTATCTGAACGCCTGCCACGCGATGCTGGGCATTGCGGCCGAACCCCTGACCGATCAGATAGCGGCTATCCGACAGCCGACACTCGTCATATCGGGCGAACACGATCCGTACTGCCCGCCGAAAGCGGCCGCGATGATCTCGAAAGCCATTCCAGGCGCCGAACTGCTCGTTATCGACGCTGTTGGGCATTGCCTGCAGTTCGAAGCCAGCGATACACTGAATCAAGCCATCGCAGACTTTGTCAGCACGCATTCGACACAAGCTTAAGGACGGACACGAGGTATGAGTGATTCTCAAAATTCCGACAGTGAGCCGCTCAAGTGGGAGACGCGAGACAGCGTAGCGATCCTGACGCTCAACAGGCCGCATGCCTTGAATTCATTCGATCTCGAACTGATGCAGGAGCATAGGCAGAGGCTCGAGGAATTCGAGGCGAACGATGATCTGAGGGTCCTGGTTTATGCGGCCGAAGGGCGCGCGTTTTGCGCCGGCATCGACATCAAGAAGGCGCCCGATTTCCTCAACTGGGAGCCGGAAGTACGGCATCGATACTGGGTGACGCCGGCCTCGATGAAAATCAGCAAACCCACGATCGCGGCGGTCAATGGCTACGCCTTCGGTGGCGGCTGCGAACTGGCACTCGGTTGCGATATTCGCATCGCATCTGAAAAAGCCGTGTTCGGTCTTCCCGAGGTGTTGCTTGGCGCGCTGCCCGGTGGTGGTGGGACGCAACTCCTGCCGCGACTCATAGGCCTCGGTGATGCGATGATGATGATGTTAACGGGCGAATCGGTGGATGCGGCCGAAGCGCTACGATTAAGAATGGTGCAAAAAGTGGTGCCGGCAGAGGCTTTGCTGGATGAGGCGCTGAAAGTGGCCGACGCGATCTGCCGCGGCGGCAGGAACGCGGTTCGCCTTATCAAGGAAGTTGCATTGCAGGGGCTCATGCTGCCGTTGCCGGAGGCTTTGTGGCTCGAGCAGGTCTATTTCAAGCGCAACAGGGAAGAGGCGGGCGAAGAAATCGAAGAGCGACTGCGTGCATTCCAGGAACGCGGCGCAGCGAAATCCAAAAAGAACAGGAAAGAGAAGTAATGGATCTGGGACTGAGTGGAAAGACGGCCATCGTCACTGGCGGTGCATCGAATATCGGTAAGGCGATCGCTGAAGGACTGGTGGCAGAGGGCGCCAATGTCGTTATCGCGGATGTCGACTGTGTGCAGGCCGAGAAGGTCACGCTGCAATTATGCAAGGCGGGCCCCGGTGACGCGTTGTTCATAGAAGCCGATGTCACGAACGCGGAGCAGGTCGAGCGGATGGCGGAGCGCACGATGGACCGCTTCGGCCAGATCGACATCCTCATCAATAACGCGGGCTGGACGGCCAACGGCTTGTTCCTCGACAAACCCGTCGAAGATTTCGAGCGTGAGATCGCGATCAATCTCTGGGGGCCGATTAACTGTGTCAGGGCCGTGGCGCCGTCGATGATTGCGCGTTCCAGCGGCAGGATCATAACGATCGGATCCGATGCGGGGCGGGTCGGTGAGTACCAGGAGGCCGTTTACAGCGCTTGCAAGGGCGGCATCATTGCCTGGAGCAAAGCGCTGGCACGCGAATTCGGCAAATACCAGCTGACGGTCAATGTCGTCTGTCCGGGCTTGACGTTGCCGGAAAGCAGCGACGATGCGGGTGCCAACAGTCTCTGGCATAGCGACAGCCACCAGAGCCGGATATTCCAGAATGACGAAGTGCTGGCAAAAGTCGTGCGCCGTTACCCGTTGCGACGCCACGGCGTCCCGAGCGACATCGTGCCGTTGGTGTTGCTGCTGGCATCGGACAAATCGTCGTATACGACTGGCCAGGTGGTCAGCGTGAGTGGCGGCTACGCGATGTAGATGGGAGTAGTCAATGACTGAGCATCAAGAAGCGCACGTGCACTGCACGATAGACGAAGGCATCTGTGAACTCGTGCTGGACAATCCCGGGCGCAGCAACGCCTTGTCGCTGGTGCTGCTGGACGACCTGGCCGCGCAACTCGAAATTGCCCGGCAAGAGAAGGCACGAGTCGTCATCATCAGCGGTGCCGGCAGTACTTTCAGTGCCGGGGCGGATCTCGCCGACCTGACAGGCACTATCGAGGACCTGGCGATGGACGAGGCCATCGAGAAAGTTGTCGACGCCATGCTGGAGTTGCCGGCACCAGTCATAGCGGCGGTCGAGGGCCCGTGCATGGGCGGCGCAGTCGATGTCGCACTGGCCTGCGACCTGCTGGTGGCAGGTGCAGACGCATTTTTCGAGGTGCCGGCTACACGCATGGGCCTGTTATACAATCCGCGCGCAATCCTGCGCTGGCGCAACCGCCTCAGCGGGTTGACACTGCGATCTATGCTGCTGACCGGTGAACGCCTGGCGGCTGATGCCGCGTTTCAAGCCGGCATCGCGTCGCATGTCGTAGCGGCCGGTAGCGCACTGGATAAGTCCCGTGAGCTGGCATCACAGGTGCTTGCGGGAACGCGCGACGCTGTTGCTGCGACCAAGGACGTGCTCGTCGCGTTCGAATCCGGCGACACGAACCTTGAAAACTGGCAGATGTTACGTGGAGCCACTCTCGCTTCGCCCGAACGCAAGGAGTTGGTAGACCGCGCAAGAAAATCGAAACTAAGCTGAGAAGCAGGATTCAGCAATCCAGAGTGTGATCGCGCTCCCAGGGCGTGATTTCGCGAGTGAAGCGTTGCCACTCCTCATTTTTCAGTTTGACGTAGCTGTCGATGAATTCATCACCGAAGGCCGATCTCGCAACCTTGCTCGAGTCGAGCAGGCGAATCGCATCCAGCAAATTGGCTGGCAGCTTGCGGACTTTCTTGAGCTTGTGTTGCTCCGTGTACATGTTGAGATCGATTCGTTTTCCGGGATCGCGTTTGTTCGCAACACCGTCGAGTCCGGCGGCCACGACGGCCGCCTGCAGCAGGTAGGGATTGGTCGCACCGTCCATCAGACGTATCTCGAAGCGGCCCGCATCGGGAATACGCACCATGTGGGTACGATTGTTGCCGGAGTAAGTGATGGCATTCGGTGACCAGGTTGCGCCTGATGACGTCACGGCGGCATCAATGCGCTTGTAGCTGTTCACGGTAGGAATGAATATTGCGGCCATCGAATCGGCACTGTGCAGGACACCGGCCATGAACTGGTACGCGAGTTTCGATAAACCCATCTCGTCGCGTTTGTTCAGGAACAGGTTTTTCTTGCCAGCTTTGTCCCACACGGATACGTGCGCGTGACAGCCGTTACCGGTCAGGTCTGCGAATGGCTTCGGCATGAAGGTCGCGCGGTAACCGTGTTTCTCGGCAATCGACTTGGCCATGAACTTGAAGAACGTATGCCGGTCCGCGGTCACCAGGCAGTCCGCGTAATCCCAGTTCATTTCGAACTGGCCATTGGCGTCCTCGTGGTCGTTTTGATACGGATTCCAGCCAAGACCCAGCATCGCATCGCAGATTTCACTGATGACGTCGAAGCGGCGCATCAATGCAGACTGGTCGTAGCAGGGTTTTTCCTCTTTATCCATCGCATCGGACAGTTCATCGCCCGAGGCATTGGTCAGAAAGAATTCGCACTCGACGCCCGTCTTGACCCTGAAACCACGCTTCGTGGCTGCTGCAATCTGGCGCTTCAACGCCACTCGCGGCGAAGCCTCCACGGGCTTGCCATCCATCCACAGATCCGCGGCGAGCCATGCGACCTCGGGTTTCCAGGGCAGCTGGATCAGGCTGTCGGGGTCGGGAATGGCGAACATATCCGGATGCGCCGGTGTCATATCCAGCCAGGCCGCGAACCCGGCGAAGCCCGCGCCATCTCTTTGCATACCGCGAATGGCACGCGCGGGGACGAGTTTGGCGCGTAATTGCCCGAGCAGATCGACAAAGCTGATCAGGAAATAGTGGATGTTGTTGGCTTTAGCGGTGGCCGCCAGGTCTTTTGCCATTGAACTTCTCCTTGTCGCAGTGCCTGCGTTATTCGTTATTTGTTGCCGCCCGGGATCCAGTCAGTTCCGGCCAACGGAACTTTTGCCATGGCCGCTGCTTCAACCGTCAACGCGACCAGGTCTTCCGGTTCCAGGTTCAGCACATGTGACTTGCCACAGGCGCGAGCCAGTGTCTGAATTTCGAGCACCATCGTGCTCAGGTAGTTCCTGACCCATCGTGCACCTTGCTCGGGCTCCAGTCGAGCCTCCAGTTTCGGATCCTGCGTCGTGATGCCGACAGGACATCGACCGGTATGACAGTGATGGCAATAGCCGGGCGCCGTACCCAGAGCGGCGTAATCTTCGACAAATACCTTGCGGTTGCAACCGAGTGCGACCATCGCGGCGCTGCCGATGGACACGGCATCAGCGCCCAGCGCCAGCGCTTTTGCGGCGTCGGCGCCGCTGCGTATGCCGCCCGATACGATGAGTTGAACCTTTCGGTGCATGCCGATTTCCTGCAGTGCTTCGACCGCCATGCGTACCGCCGGCAACGTTGGAATACCGACGTGTTCGATGAATACATCCTGTGTGGCGGCGGTGCCGCCCTGCATGCCGTCGACGACAATGACATCCGCGCCGGCCTTGACAGCCAATGCGACGTCGTAACTGACTCGAGCCGCCCCGATCTTGATATAAATCGGGATCTGCCAGTCGGTGATCTCGCGCAGTTCCTGAATCTTGATTTTCAGGTCATCGGGTCCGGTCCAATCGGGATGCCGGCAGGCGCTGCGTTGGTCGATGTCTTCGGGCAGGTCACGCATCTGGGCCACACGCGCAGTGATCTTGTGGCCGAGCAACATGCCGCCACCACCGGGTTTGGCACCTTGTCCGACGACGACCTCCAGGGCATCGGCGCGTCTGACATCATCGGGGTTTAATCCGTATCGAGATGGCAGTACCTGGTAGATCAAGGTCTTCGACGACTGACGTTCTTCCTCGGTCATGCCACCGTCGCCCGTGGTCGTACTCGTGCCCATGGCCGTTGCCGCGCGGCCGAGAGACTCTTTCGCGTTCGCGCCGAGTGCGCCGAAGCTCATGCCGGCGATGGTGATCGGAATCTTCAGCTCAATGGGTTTCTTTGCATATCGCGTTCCCAACACAACGTCGGTCGCGCACTTTTCGCGATAGCCCTCCAGCGGATAACGCGACATCGACGCGCCGAGGAAAACAAGGTCATCAAAACCCGGCAGACTGCGTTTTGCGCCGAACCCCCGAATCTCGTAAATGCCTTCGTCCGCTGCGCGATGAATTTCATCGAGCACATGCCGGGGAAACGTGGCCGATGGGCGCAGCGATTTATTATCAGTAGTCATCGGCGTGATCGATGTTGAAGTGGTAGAGCTTTCGAGCCGAGCCGTAACGACGAAACTCGTCTGCAGCCGCATCGACACCCGTCGCCGCCAATAACTGCGTGAGTTTCTGAACGTGCTGATCGGTCATTTCCTTCTCTATGCAGTCGGCGCCCAGCTCGCCGACCGTGCCGCGAACGTAGATGCATGCCTCGTAAATGGAATCACCAAGGAAATCACCGGCATCGCCGCAGATAACGAGGCGTCCCTTTTGTGCCATGAAGGCACTCATGTGACCGACGCTTCCGGCGACGACGATGTCGACGCCTTTCATCGATATGCCGCAGCGTGAGCTGGCGTCGCCTTCAATGATCAGCGTGCCACCGTGGCCGCTGGCACCGGCGTATTGCGAGGCATTGCCCTTGACGCGAACCGTCCCCGACATGATGTTCTCGGCGACACCCGGGCCTGCATTGCCGGTAATCGTGACCTGCGCTTCCTTGTTCATGCCGGCACAGTAATAACCGACGTGACCGTCGATCGATACCTCGAGCGCGGCGTCAATACCGCATGCAATGCAATGTTGTCCGCCCGTATTGGTGACCGACGTGTGCCCGGACGATGCATCATGCAGCGATTGATTCAGTGCGCGGACCGAGTCCGTGTTCAGATCGAAGGTCGTCATCACTGACCCCAGGTATACACGGTGGCAGGCGCGGGTTCCCATATCGTGGCATTAGCCACTCCGGGAAGTTGCGCGATGGCGCGAAATTCCGAGGCCATGGCAACCCAGTCATCGGTTTCGGCCATGACGGCGGGTTTGCAGGCAATCGGATCGCGCAGCACGGCGAAGCCATCCCTGGTGCCGATGGCGAAGGTGTAGAAACCGTCCAGGTCCACCAATGCCCGCTCCAATGCGGTCTCGAGCGAGTCCCCCTCACGCAGACGCCACATGAGATAGCCGGCAGCGACCTCGCTGTCATTGTCCGTCTGAATCGACACTCCCTGGTCACGCAAGAATCGCCGCAACCGGTTGTGATTTGACAGTGAACCATTGTGCACGAGACAAAGATCCATGCCGGTCGAGAACGGATGCGAGTGTTCGGTCGTGACGGCGCTTTCGGTCGCCATGCGCGTATGCCCGAGCGCATGTGTGCCATTGAGCTCATGCAGTTTGAATTGCCGGACAAACTCACTCGGCAGTCCCTTTTCTTTGTAGATCTCGATGGAGGAACCGGCACTCATGATGCGCAGTTCCGGGTGCTCTGCACTGAGCCAATCCTGTACAGACGCGACATCGGCTGCCGCGATGACAACGGCATGACTGGCATGGACATCCAGCTTGACGTCGGCTTGCAGATGCACCGCCATCGCTGTCTGCAGCGAATCCCAGTCGTAGGCGCTGGCGGCATGCAAGGTCAGCTTGCAACTCGAATCGTCGACGGGATCCCGGTACAGGGCGATGCCGGCACTGTCCGGACCACGGTCGCTCATTTCGATGAGCATCGCGGCCAGGAGCTTGCCAAGCTCCGCATTGAGGCGCTCATTCTTCAGGTAAATGCCAACGATTCCGCACATGATCGGTCCACGATTGCGCCGCAGGGCGCGGTGTTGCAGTGTACACCTCTGTAAACTGCTGTTAAAGTAATTTTCCTGACATGAATAACTGATTCCGGAGATCCTGATCATGAGCAGGCCACGGCAGGCGGGCGACGAAGTCGACCCGGCACACGTGCAAGTGTCTGAATACGCTTTGGAAAAGGCGATCGGCAGGCAGGTGAAACGTTACCGGAAACAGATGGGCCTGACGATCACCGAGATGTGTACCCGCACCGGCCTGTCCGCCGGCATGGTGTCTAAGATCGAAAATGGCATTACCTCGCCGTCGCTGGCAACGCTGCGGTCGCTGTCCACAGCCTTAAACGTTCCCGTTACCGCGTTGTTTCGTGAATTCGAGGAGCAGCGTGACGCAACCTTTGTCAAAGCAGGCCAGGGACTGGCGATCGAAAGGCGGGGAACGCGGGCCGGCCATCAATATCAGCTGCTAGGCCACAGCATTCACAGCGATGTTGCGGTTGAGCCTTACCTGATCACGCTGGAATCAGACGCCGACGTATTCCCTATTTTTCAACACACGGGCGTGGAGTTCATCTATGTTTTGCAGGGACGCATGGTGTATCGGCACCTGAATGCAACTTACACGATGACGCCCGGCGATTCACTGTTCTTCGATTCGGATGCGCCGCACGGCCCGGATGAACTATTGGAGTTACCGCTGCGCTTTTTGTCTGTGATGTCCCAGTCCAGCGACAGGTAGAACCCGTCGACTCGTCAACGTCGGTGCATTCGACTCGTCATGAACATCGCGTTGGCGACAGTCTTGTCCACTTCTTCTTGCAGGTCTGATGCTTCTCTTCGTACTTTGCGGAGAAAAAAGAAACCGTAGAGGTACCCGGCAACACCGCCCGAGACATGCGCGAGTACGTTGATAGCACCGTGGTCGTCGCGGGTGAACAACTGGTAGACATCGCCACCGATGTACCAGGCGGCAAGAATCCAGCCGGGTATGGCGACGGAGCCGAATATGACGATGATCCAGTAGTAACAGCGAATCTTGGCTCTTGGCAGCAAATAGGCAAAAAGACCCATCATGCCCATAACGATTCCGGACAAGCCGAGCGTCCAGTGATGATCGTCCAACAGCGTGGATACGACCGAGTCAGTTGCGCCGATGATCAGGGAGTTCAAGACAATGAAAAAAACAAAACCGATCGGACCGATCAAGGACTCGACCGTTGCTGCAAACGCAAAGAAAAAGATCAGGTTGAAGATGATGTGTCCCCAATCGCCGTGTGCGAAGCTCGCCGTAATCATGTGCCACGGATTCCACGATGCTGTGTTGTAGGCAACGGCTGAGTCCGGGTCATCGGGGACGTAATTTCGAAAACTGCGCAACTCGTCATTGAGCAAACGATTGAAATATTCCCGGGAGTCCTCGACGCTGAGGCCCGAGAGCGGTTTGAGCGAGCCGACGATTGCTTCGATCTTTTCGGACGGGTTGTCCGACGTGTGGATCCTGTACATCGTCTGACCACAAACAATTGCGTCCTGTTGTTCCTGAACCCGCTTGATGACTATCTCGGCCAGATGGCTGCGCGGGACAGCGCAGTAACGTTCGATGGCCGTCTCGAATTCCCGCCAGCCACTTTCCTGCACGAGAAATACGCCAACGCACAGCAGGCAAATGAGCACTGTCATCACCGGCATGCGGGGCAACGCAAAATCGGCTCTGACAGGAATGAACATAAAATCGAGCTTATCACGCGCGTCAATTGGCTAGCGCGGACTTAGTCCACACTGTATCTTGCCAGTAACTTTTCAACGGACCGAATTCATGCACCTGTCAGAAAACACGAAAAAAATGCTGCTGCTTGCGTTTCTTTGCCTCGTGATAGCCGGCTGCGGCCGGAAAGCGCAGGAAGCTGAGCCCGCACCACGCTCCGTAGAGGCCATCGCCGACGAATATCTTGCGGCGATGCTGCAGCGCAACCCCGAATACGCGACCTATTACACGATCGCCGGGGCCCGTCACGAGAACCTGTTTGATAATTCGCTGAAAGCACAGGCAGCCTGGGAATTGCTGGAAGATGACTGGCTTGCCGAGTTGGATGATATCGGCAAGCCAGCCGATATCGGCAGTCGAGACTGGGTGACCTATGGCGTTTTGCACGAGGAACTGGCTGGTTCGATCGGACGCCGCGTGTGTCGCAGCGAGTTGTGGCGGGCCAGCACCTTCACGGCATGGCACTCGAGATTGCCGTTTGTCTTCGATATACAGCCTCTGGAAACGCGCGAACTGCGCGATCAGGCATTGCAACGCCTGGGCCAGGTTGCTGGCTATATTGACACTGAAGTTGCCAACTTGCGCACCGGCCTCGAACTTGGCTACAGCGCACCGCGACTTACAGTAGTAAAGGTCGCCAGTGAAGTACGGGCGTTGCTTGCGGATGACAACCCGTTTGTCGGTATGGGGACACGCGCCGATGACGCAGAATTCGAGTCGGCCGTGCGGAAAATTTACAACGAGCAAATTGCGCCGGCGATCGAACGCTTTGCCGTGTATATCGATAAGGAGTACCTGCCACAGGCGCGCGAGGAAATCGCATTGAGCTTTAACCCTGACGGCGCTGAGTGCTACCCGGCACTCGTACGCTCGTTCGCGACTATTAGTCCGTCGGCCGATGAGATTCACGAGCTCGGTCTCGAACAAATCGCAGCGATTCGAGCCGAAATGCAGGTCATCATCGATGCACATTTCGGCGGTGGAGAGATCGAGGCATTCCTGCTAAACCTGAACGTCGATCCGCAATACACGTTCGGCAGCGAAGCGGAAGTATTGCAGTATGCGATGGATTCACTGGCCGCTGTGCGCGTCAGGATGCCGGAGGTTTTCGCGTTGATGCCGAAAGCCGATGTGCTGATCAAAGCCTATCCGGCCTTCCGTGCCAGTGGCTCCGGCGAATACCATTCGTCATCCGAAGACGGTACGCGACCCGGCATCTTTTACCTTCCCGTCACGGATCCCGAACATCGTTCGCGGGCGGGTCAACAGTCGTTTCTGCATCACGAAACCTACCCCGGTCACCACCTGCAAGGCGCCATCGCGCTGGAACTCGGCGACCGCGTACACGCGCTCGCTCGCTACCTGGGAAATTCCGGCTTCGGCGAAGGCTGGGGGCTGTACTCAGAGCGCCTCGCCGACGAAATGGGCCTGTACAACGGTCCGCTCGAACGCATGGGCATGTTATCGGATCAGGGTGCGCGCGCGGCGCGACTGGTCATAGACAGCGGCGTGCACACCAGGGGCTGGACGCGACAGCAGGCAGTTGATTACATGCTGGCCAATACCGCGTGGCCGCCCGTTGGCATTGAATCCGAAATCAATCGTTACATTTCCTGGCCCGGACAGGCCAACGCCTACATGCTGGGTATGCTCGAAATTCGGCGCCTGCGGGCGCTGGCTGAGGCAAAGCTGGGCGACGACTTCGACATACGCCAGTTCCACACTCGCGTGCTCGAAAACGGCACCGTCACCCTGCCGATGCTGGCAGATGCGATAACGGCATGGATCTCCGAAACAGGATCCGCCCGGTCAAAATAAGTCTCTGAATCCCAGCTTGCGGGAGCCATTCAATGTGGCACCCGTAGGCAGATCGTGAACCTCGTCACACGATTTTCGCTCGAATTGCGATATACCAATAAAGACGAGGAATAAACGATATGGGTAATCGATTGAATCATGATCGCGTTATGCCGGTGCATAATCTTCGTGACTACTTTCGCACGTCAATTGATGACGTGATCGTGAAGCAAGGCGTCGATCTGGATCCGCATGCCGCCCATTACGTGGTCAATCTTCTTACCCTGTTCGCCCGCTCCGAAGAATTCTATGAAGACGACGGCGATACTTACGGTGTTAAGCCTCTTGCGCTGATGCTTGCAGACGCAGCTGACGCACCGAACGTCGAGCAGCGATCGCAATACTTGCAGCGCATTGGCGATGTTGCACTGTTCATATCGGGATTCTTCATCGAAAGCCTGGCGAACAAAGCAGTTGACGTCGACTACTACATTTACATGGGTGAGAATGCCTACGGTTCGCTATCCGAAGAGGTTCGCGGCACGTTTCGCGGCAATGCGTTTGCCGATATCTACAAAGAGCTCGCCAGCAACTTTCAAGTTTTGATTGACGTGCTCAACGAGGTTCGCGATGGAGTGCGCAAAGAATCCGACGTCGATCTGCTGCGCACCTATGAAATCTGGCTGAAGACCGGTAGCCGGCGAGCCGAAAACCTGTTGCGCCAGCAGGGCGTCGTGCCGATCTCGGCGGCCAAGAGACTGCGCCACTGAAATGCTCGCCGAATTGCAACGTCAACTGAGCGACATCTACCAGGTAGATCGCGCCTGTGACGTCCGGGATTACCTGATCACCGATCCGGCGCTGGCAAAGTTCATCGGCCAGGATGCAATGCTCAGCAACACGCACGAGACACTGCTCTTGTCGGAAGACAATGACGGCCTGGCCCTGTCGCTGTTCCTCGACGGCGAAATGCTCGAGCGCCTTGAATCTGCCAGGCCGCTGGACTGTCTTCGTGCCGAATTGCTTGATGACCTGTGGAAGGTTCTCGAGGGCATCAGCCACTTCAATTGCCTTGTGTGGAAAGCCACGCAAAATCGCACCGTCACGCTGCTTGAACTCGAATTGCAAGGCGAGATCGACAAGTATGTTTGTACGATGTTGCTCGCACTGGGCCAGACCGATAATGAGCTGATAAGGGGCTTGCACGGCTGGTTGTTCGACAACATCAGTTTTCATGGCGAACTCGATGGCGAACAGCTGGACCGATACCGATCGGCTAATAGCTATGCCGCGCGATTTTGCCACGGCTTGCAAACGCAGCTGATCGATGACAACCGGCTCGCCCTGTCCGAACTGCGCCGGTTTTACCGCCTGCAGCTGCCCGAAAAGATCAGCCACATCCACGCGCAGGCATGGTCGAGGCCCTGCTGACGGCAACCATGAGGGAAGGCATTGCGCCTGTAGGAGCCCGCCGTACTAATAGAATATTGAGCCAACCATTTGGTGCAGAGCTAACGATCGGACCGGGCGAAGCCACCGGGCTGCGAATCGATGCTTTCTCAACTAAAGACGAAAAATTGTCATCGTCCAATGTCCATATTATGGAACCTTGTGCTCGCTACAGCGAGTATTAGAGGAATAATACTGATAACTGGCACTTTTTAAACCACATCCCGATGCAAGCAAATCACTCCATACTGGGCAATCAGGCGTTTGGAGAGGACGCCGGATCGCTGATCACGATCAAGTACCTGTCGCATCACGATGGCTTGGCATTCCTGCAGTCGGCGCTGCGCAATCCCAATGGCATCGGTCTTCTGCACGGTCCGGCAGGCTCTGGCAAAACCATCACAGTGCGTGAGCTGGCCCTGCAATTGTCCAGCGACACCGAGATTGCGTTCGTCGACGGCTTGCACCTCAGGCCACGCGGCCTGTTGACGAGAATACTGTGTCAATTTGGCTTCGAATCCAGCCCCGAAGCCGACGAAGAATTGCTCAAAACACTCCACCAGTATGCCATTGCGCAGACGCGCTCATGGCAGCCTCCGGTGCTGATCATCGACAACGTCGATCGTATGTACCCGAGCGCACTGCGTATTTTGAATGCGCTTGCAGCATTTTCGGTGCAGGGAAGATTCGCGATGCGTTTCATTCTCACGGGCACTAAAGACCTGGGTACGCTGATCCGGTCAGACGGCATGGGCAGCATTGCTCAGCGTGACCCTGGCACGTTTTCGATGCAGCCATTGTCCGCCAAGGAAACAATGATCTACCTGCACGCCAGACTGCACGCCGCAGGTAGTGGGCGTGCGGATACGGTTTTTCCATTCGATGTCTGCGATCGTCTGCACGAACAATCGGGTGGGTGGCCGGGTTCACTGAATCATTACGCTCTTGAGGCCATGCTGCGTTCCGCGGATATCCCGATCAGCGTCGTGGATACCTACGCTTCGAACGAGAACAACGTTCAAACCGACGTGGATATTCCAGTGCTGGGTGTTTGCGAGGCAGTCGGTCGCATAGCACCAAGACTCGTTGTAACGAAAGACGGCGAATCGCTGGGGGAATACACGTTCACGGAAAAAAAGGTCCTGATCGGTCGTTCAGATTTTGCAGATATCGTCGTCGACGACGATTTCGTGAGCAAGCTGCATATTGTGCTGCTGCTGTATTCGGATGCACTGATCCTGCTCGATCTGAACAGTGCCAACGGCACGACCGTCAATTCGGAAATCGTCACAAAGACCATACTTCGGGACGACGACGTCATTTCCCTGGGCCAGCACCGAATCAAAGTCAAGCACGCGCCGGCAATCAGTGAAGAGATGGCGGAGATCATGAAGTCACCCGACACGCTCAAAATGAAAAACTTCATCGATATTCGCCGGCAGAGGGCGAGACGCCGCACAAAAGCTGCAGGCTAGTGCAGCAATTCCCAATTAAGTTACAGCCAATTCCTAATGTAATTTCGCAGAAAAATTACCGCGGAAACGTCTATTACTCACCGACTTCTGCATCAGCTTCTGCTGCTGGCAATGCAAGGTCGCTGTTGAAGATGTCGCGGTACATTTGCCATTTGCCATCAATATGTCGCCAGATTTCGACGTATTTACCGACGTCGATCGTTGTTCCGTCGGCATCGACTATGGTGAATGAGCCTATTTTGTAACCGACATCACCGTGTGCATACGCGTCGCTGTCTTGTATTTCGATGGCCATGCCAGAGGCTTGAAAACCACCAAAAAATTCTTCGATAGCGGATCGGCCATGCACTGTTTCGCCGTTCGGTGGCATTACTGCGCCGTCCTCTGCATAAATTGCGGCAATTAACGCTGCATCGTTCGTGTCAAAAGCGGACTGCCAAACGTCTCGCATTGCCTTGAGTCCGTCCAGATCTGTCTGCGGGGCCTGCATACAGCCTGCGATCAACAGGGCCAACGCCAGGATCGTTAGTTTTTTCATTGGAGTCTCCTCTTTTTCGTCTATTGTGCGCCAATTTTATCAAGTACGCCTGAAGTTCTTCATCTGAATCTTGGTTTGATGTCCGGCAAAGGCATTGCCCATCGAATCCTGACCCTTCATATACGTGCGTTGCCATTTCGCCTTTGCGGCATCGGAATCGGCGTCTTTTAGATCCGCATTGAATGCCACGCGGGTCTTTCGCCACGCGTCATATTGACCGAATAGCTTGGCGTTGCGGTGGATATCCTGAATCTGTGGGTCGAATTTGCGGATGTAATGCCGCGGGTACGGTAGAATCCGGCAAATCGGCTCGCCCGCATCGAATTGCACCTTGTGCCGCGGCCTCGTGAACTTCCAGTTCATCGTAAATGAAAACGGCGCCCAATCGGTTTCGATCAGGCCCTCGAGCGGCGCAATTCCATCCTTGAAACAGTTGGTTGGCCCTTTGACCCACAGATTATGCGACTTGCTGGTGCGGAATAAATAACCCAGCGTAAACGTGAGGACGCCATGGCCGAAGTGCGAGCTGACCAGCTGCGATTCCTGACCATGGAATTTGATCGCAATAGCATCTTTTCCTTCCCTGCCGTTCCATTTGGCCGTAAACGGGACCGGACACAAAATGTCCCAACCGACCTGATTGGCGATCGCTACGGGAAGGCATCGATACGCAAAGCGGTCGATCGTATCGTCCATCCACTGTCGCGACCGTTGTGCTGTCTGCAGCGCCATCGGTTCTTCGATGATCTCGTACGCGGTGACCTGTAGATTTTCCTTCACGGCGTTCCCCAGTCCATTCCAAACCTGCCTCGATTGTAGCGTGGGAGACAAGCAAAAGCTGGAGCGGCAAGCTGCAGGACTGGTTTACCGCAAAACAGGATTCGAACGCCCCTGTGTGTGCGTGTTCGCGTTGAGCTTACAGGGTAATTACCACGTCGACGGTCTTGTGGCGTTGCATTAATTCTTCCAACTCGTCTGCGGGCAGTGGCTTGCTGAACAGGAAGCCCTGGATCTCGTCGCACCGATGCTGCCGCAGGAATTCGAGTTGCTCCTCATATTCGACGCCTTCTGCGACAACCTTCAAGCCCAGCTTTTTCGCCATCGCGAGGATGGCAGTGCAGATGGCCGCGTCGTCTGGGTTCTCGTGCAGCCCTTGCACGAAAGATCGATCGATCTTGAGTGCGTTCAACGGAAACTGTTTGAGGTAAGCCAGAGATGAGTAGCCGGTGCCAAAGTCGTCAACCGAGAGACGAAATCCCGCTTCTCTCAATGAAACTAGTGCCGCGACAGTCTCTTGCACATCAGTCATCAACAGGCTTTCCGTAATTTCGAGCTCAAGGCGTTCGGGTTTGACTGCTGCTTTCTCAACGAGGTTCAGGACTGTGTGCAGAAAGTCGGCACCACCGACTTGTTGGCTCGAGACGTTGACAGCAATACTGAGCTTATCCAGGCTAGTGTCCTCCCACTTCTTGAGCTGGTTACATGCTTCGCGGATCACCCACTCGCCGATTTGCCCAATGAGGCCGGTTTCCTCGGCGATCGGAATAAATACCCCCGGCGAGACCCAGCCACGTTTAGGGTGGTGCCACCGCAGCAGCGCCTCGACACCGACGACTGACCACGTCGCAATCTCGACCTTTGGCTGGTAGTGCAGACAAAATTCCTCGTTGGCGATTGCCTTGCGCAGGTCGGCTTCGAGATCAAGGCGCTCGAGCGATCGAGTGCGCATCGTGTCTGAATAAAATCGATACATGTTCCGGCCAGCGGATTTGGCCCGATACATGGCGACATCCGCATTCATCATCAGGTCTTCCACGTTATCGCCATCTCCCGGAAACATAGCGATTCCGACGCTCGGCGTGACGACGAATTGATGGTCCTTGAAGTTGAATGGAGCTGCCAGTGCGTCGAGGATGCGCTTCGCGACCACGGAGGTTTCTTCCTCGTATTTGATATTCGTCATGAGGATGACAAACTCATCTCCGCCGACGCGCGAGAGTTGCACATTGGGCAGGTCCTGAGTGTCCAGCCTGGCAACATAATCCGATTTTCGGACGCAGTTTTCGAGTCGTTTAGCAACCGAGTTGAGCAACATATCACCGACGCTATGCCCCAATGTATCGTTTATGCGTTTGAAACGATCAAGGTCTATGAAGAGTACGGCGATCGATGTGTCTTCGCGTTTGCCGATCGCGATCGCCAGCCGAAGGTCTCGCAAGAACTGTTGACGATTCGGCAACCCGGTTAGATTGTCGTAATAGGCCAGCCGATGAATTTTAGCCGCCGATTCCTTGCGGTCGGTGATGTCTCGCACAATGGCCAGCACATTGTTCTCATCGCGCGCAATCAGGCGCGTCTCGCAATATCGTTTATTGTCGGAGAGCACGTGCTCGCAAACGTGAACGCCTCCTTTGGATAATGCGACATGCATAAACTCGCGTATGGTCTTGGCAACCGCTGGCGGGAAAAACGATTCCAGTGGCTGCCCAACATGGTTTTCGCATCCGTCCGAGTAACGCATATCGCCGCCTACCAACTCCTGGATTACACCTTTTGAATCAATGCTCAGGATCATGTCCGGAATGGTTTTGAGAAGGGCGCGAGTCTTTTTCTCGGCGAGTTTTAGATCGGCAAAAGCCGATTTCGCGCGCAACAGGTAGCGAATGCGATGAGGAAGTACAGCCCACGCGATGGGCTTCCTGATGAAATCGGTAGCGCCGAGATCATAGGCGCGATTAATCGATTCTGTATCGTTGTTGCCCGTGACCATGACGATTGGAATGTCTGCCGTGGATTTGCGGGCGCGGATTTCCTGGCATACCGAGAATCCATCGGTGCCGGGCATTTCAACATCCAGCAAGATGATATCGGGTTGCAGCGCGGACAGGGCTTCGAGCGCAGATACGCCGTCGGGGAAGCATGAGACATCGAAGCCGGCTGGTCCCAGTGACTGCTCGCAGAGTAACCGTACGGCCGGATCATCGTCCGCAACCATCACCACTGGTTTTACGCTCTCAGTCATGCTGCTGTGTCACGCATCTCTCTGGTCAGCGCGTCAACGACGCGGCGATATTCCGCATTAAATTGCATGAGCAGAGATGGGGCGCCGTTGAGATCATCGCGGCGGCCCATCGATTCAAATTGTTTGCCGAGTTCGGCAAGCACTTTGGCGCCGACGTTGGCGCTGGACGATTTCAGTGCGTGGGCTGCTTCGACCAGCGCATTCGCATCCGCTTTGTCGATAGCCGTGCGTAGGTTGACCAGGAGTTCCTTCGAGGTCTCGAGATACAAGTTGATTACTTTGCTCAGCAAACAGGGCTCCCCGGGTTGCTGAAGTTTGCGGATGGTGTTGAGGGCATTCGGCTCGAGGACGACGGTGTCAGTCTCGAAATTGGCCGGAAGTGTATCGGTTCTGATCAACTTGCTATTTGTCTGGCTTGATTCGAGCGGCGATGGTTCCTTGCTGTTCGACGCCCCAGCTGTTGCCTTCGATTCGGGCGGTGCGGCCGCCGCCGGCAGTTCGGCCATATGTGCTGATAGCATGTCCTGGAGACTGGCGAGATTAAATGGCTTGCTCAGGTAGTCGTCCATCCCGGCCTCCAGGCATCGCTCCCGATCGCCCTGCAGGGCATTGGCTGTGAGCGCGATAATAGGTGTCCGCGAATCCTTCCGACTGGCTTCCAATCGACGGATAACTCGGGTTGCCTCATAGCCATCCATTTCGGGCATCTGGCAGTCCATCAGAACCGCATCCCAGGAATCGCGCTCGAACTCCGCCACAGCTTCGCGACCATTTTTCGCAACGGTCACACGGCAGCCCAGTTCGACAAGCATTGATCGTGCTACTTCCTGATTGATGAGGTTGTCATCCACTATCAGTACATGCGCGCCAAGGTTTGCCGGCTTATGGCAGACACCGGTCTGTGCCATTGCGTTCTCGCGGGTCTCCGCTGTAACGGTGTCGGCCAAGGTCCGCGTCAGGCAATCATACAAATCGGTGCGTCTGACCGGTTTGGTCAGGTGTGCGCTGATCCCGGCTTCCTGGATCTGGCTATTTTGCACATCTCCCGTCACCGAACTGAGCAGCACCAGCACCAATTCCGCCAAGGCCGGCATCGCCTGCACGGCCCGCGCGAGATCCAGCCCATCCATCTCGGGCATCTGCATATCCAGCAGCAGCACATCATACGATTCGCTGCTATTTGCCGTTTGCCGTAGTTGCTCCAGGGCAAGGGCCCCGGACGTTGCTTCGGTGACGTCCATGCGCCAGCTCTCGAGTTGCAGTCGCAGAATTTTCCTGTTGGTTGCATTGTCATCCACGATCAGTGCACGCATTCCGGCGAGTAGCTCCGGTTTCAGCGTCAATGTGTCGGGTTCACCATTTTCCAGCCGCGTTGTGAACCAGAACACTGAGCCTCGACCCGGCTCGCTGTTCACGCCGATATCACCGTTCATCAGGGCGACCAATTGTTTGGCAATTGCCAATCCCAGTCCTGTGCCGTCCGTTCTACGTGTGTCTGACCCGTCCTCTTGCGAGAAGGCGTCGAAAATCAGGGCCTGGCTCTCCGCTTTGATGCCAATACCCGTATCTCGAATCTCGAATCGGAACAGCGTCGATCCAGCCTCGGCGCTGATCGCCCTCACGCGGACCACGATCTCGCCGTTTTCCGTAAATTTCACGGCATTGCTGATGAGATTAATCAGCACTTGCCGCAGGCGTATCGCATCGCCGCGCACACCCCTGGGGAGATCTGGCGGAATATCCACGATCAGCTCCAGGCCCTTTCTGTGGGCGAACTCGGCGAGCAGGGCGACGCTACTTTCGATCATCCTGCGGAAATCGAACGGCGCAACCTCGAGCTCCAGCTTACCGGCCTCAATTTTGGAGAAGTCCAGGATGTCATTGATGATCGCCAGCAGAGAATCGCCGGACTGGCGAATGGTAGTGGCGTAGTCCCTCTGGCGGTCATCCAGCTGTGTCGTTGAGAGCAGCAATTCTGTCATGCCCAACACGCCGTTCATCGGCGTTCGTATTTCGTGACTCATGCGCGCAAGAAATTCACTCTTCGCAAGACTTGCGGCTTCTGCGGTCTTTTTGGCCTCTTCAGAGGCTGCAACCGCAGCGGCAAGATTCTGTGTGCGTTGGATCACCCTCTGTTCCAGCTCCTCACGATGCTTACCCAGTCGCTTGTCTCTTTGGTGTATCTCGCGCAGCATGAGGTTGAAGCCTTCGTTCAATGAATCTATCTCATCACTCTCATCGCCATGTTCTACAGGTATTTGCAGCGAATAGTCCTGCGTTTCTGACACGATCCGCATGAGATTGGCGAGTTCAAGAATTGGCCGGGAGACCGTCCTGTTCAATTGCACAGAGAGAATGTAGGCGACGACTATGGCGAACAGGAAAGCGATTCCAGTGATGTAGGCAAGTGAAATCATGGATTCAACGAGGCTTGATAGTGCGGCTCGCATCTGCACGACACCGAGCTGCTCGCCATCGAACAGGACCGGGACCAGGACGTCGATGAACTGGAATCCACTGATATGAACAGTCGCTTTTTGCGATTGAAAGTTCTCCATTCGCCATGCAACGTCAGCCTCAGATATCGATGAGACATCGCTCGACGAGTTGCTGGAATTCTCAAATCGCGCAATCAGGCCCCCGTCTGGATTACGCAGCTCGGCGAAAACGATATGCTTCTGTTCCCCGAGTGACGCCAGGATCTCGGTCGCGCGATTCGAATCGCCGAAGGTAAGAGCGCCAACGCTGTTTTTTGCAATGAGACTCGCGACAGAGACGTAGTGGTCCGCCATGTCCTGACGTTTGGACATGATCTCGGTCAATAGAAACGTAACGGAGGCCAGAAATACAGCGGTCATCGTTGCAATTATCGAGATGACCTGCAGCTTGTGACGAATGGACTTTTTCGGGGTATGCATTTATTTGCCCCCTGCCAGTTCGTCACCGACGATTGTCACTAACTCGAGCAGGCGAGTGTCGATCCGAAGCCCCGCTATCTGACTCGATCGAACGTTGATCTCGAATATCACCCGGTCGTTCGCAATCTCCAGGTTGAGGATGCCACCCAGTTGCGCAAATCCCTTCGTATCGGCGATGGTCAGGATCGGCGACGCCTGCAGCTTGGCAAGGATCGACGTCAGTCGTGATTTCTCGGAACGGCTGATGAAGAGGATATGGCACCTGTCCGCGGCGAATCGCAGGTTCTGCAGCCGTTCGGTCGTCAGTGGACGTCCACCGACTTGCTTGTCACGCAGTGCGTCTAGAGCAGGTCCGAAAGGATCTTCACCCAATACGCATACATGGAGACTGCTGTCGCTATCGCTGGTTTGTGGCCAATGGATAAACTTTGCCACCTGGGCGATGAGAGCGGCCTTGACCTCATATTCCGGGAAAGTCTCAGCTGCCCAGACCGATCCCACGATCAGGGATGGGTTGATTAATACGATTACGGCGCCTGCGATAAACAGTCGTCGAAAACTGAATCGGATCAGAATACCCATTGCAAGCCAACGCTTAGATCATAATCTTTTGCCAGCTGTGGGCCATCGAGTGATTCGTATATTGGGTAGCTAAGCTCGAGTACGACTCGACTTCCCGACATTGCGCCTTCGGGCATATAAAAATTGATGCCCATGCCCAAATCCAGTCTCTTGCCACCACGCCTGGCGGGATCTGCTGTTGGGACCATGCCCGGATTGAGTTCAGGATCCGTGCCGTCGATGTTGCCCCAGTTTTCGCCGCTGAGCCGAAGAGTCGAAGATATTCGATCGGACCATTGGCGCACGAGCCAAGCGTCGAATCGCTTGCGATTACCCAGGGTATAGTCTTCGCTGTTCTCGCCGATCCGATAGGTGTGGGATAAGTGAAAGCCCCACGACCAGATTTTTTCGGTGGCCACGTAGGTGATGCCGACAACAGGATCGAAAGTTCCGGAGCCAAGCTGCATGGGATAGGGTAGTTTCTGATCCGGGCCGAGGGGCGTAGTGCCGCGCTCCTTGATCGAGCCGGTTGGAAACATTAATCCGGCCGTCAAGTGAACGCGCCGCCGCTTCTTGTCATAGATGTTGTAGAGGGCTGTCAGGGATAAGTCACCTACGCCGGAGCTGGATGTCGCGAACTGAGCACCGGTACCCGTAATGTGATCCATTGAATAGCTGTTGAATGGCAACATGGCCATTACGGTGAGGTCCTCGCGCCAACCGTACATCAGCTCGAGCATATGCATGTTCATAGTCATCGCCGTCGGCGACACCGCGAATCCGGCGTTCAGGACATCCGCCGGGCTTTGCCTGGACGTGCCATCTCGATTGCCATCCATGCTCATAAACATGTAGGAGTAACCGAACATCCACTCGCCCTCGGGGTGGGTATGGTGGAGTCTCAGGGGTTCGCGAGAATAAACGGTTATATCGAGTAATTCCTCGATACTGAATTGCGCGAGTGCGTTTCCAGATGCACCTGGCTGCGCCGATGCCGTGGGTATCGTGATCAGAGACCATCCTGTTAAAAACAAGGACACAGACAGAGCTGCGAGCGGTCTCTGATTTGCTGATATCCCAGTCAAAATTGATCTCCTGCAAGTCGCTCGGAGCAACCGAAAAAACCACGGATTATCGGGTCGCCGATGCGCTTCTCGATAAGCAATAGAGGTTTTATCCCGTGTGCCCGATTGGAACTGTGATCGAGATCACACTGGGCTACTTCATGCCGCACAGCAGGGCATATAAGTGATTGGAATGTGACACATTTCTCAGGTTTTGTGTCACCTGGCCGGGCCGCAGGAACGCGGCCGCCAGTTTGTGATAATTGCAGCCGAGCGGCTGTGATTCAATTTGGGGTGGGTTGGACAGTACTCAGGGCGATCCTGGCTATTCTACGTTTGCACTGACGACAGCAGCCATCTGCATCATATCTATCGTGTCGCCTTCCGCTAAGTTGCGTAGATCGGTGAGGTTGCCCGATTTACTGGTCGAATTCGTGTTCTTGAACAATGTCAGAAGTTTCGCGTCGGCGACGATGTATTTGCCTGCGTTTTCGGGTTTGCCATTAGCAGACCGGGTTTGAAGTTTATTGGCTTTAATGTAATCCCAGAGTCGTTTGGTGATCTCAGTACGGGGAAGTTCGCTTACTCCACAAAACTCAGCCATATCAGCTTTAAGTTTTACGGGTTTCTTGAGTCCTTTTAGTTCAGCCACAACAAATTCCTCATAGGGTAAAGGTCAGCGGATAATATAGCCTTTGAATAGGACAAGGCCGATAGACGTCACGGTTTCCAGAAATTTCGCATTTCATAATGTCTTGAAATCGTGAAAGCAGGCAGAGTATCCCACAAGTACAGCCATGCTGGGTGCTGAAAAAGCATAAACTGCAACTTTGTAACAGGGGGGCCACATGGCAAATACAGAAATATCCGAGGTGGAAAAACAGATAGTTGAGCTCACTGCAAAGCTCAACGAACTGCGAAAATCCAATGTAGGTGACGAGGTTCGGAATTATTCGTTTGCAACGATTAATGGTGAAACCAGCTTGCTGGACCTGTTCGGCGACAGGAAACAGTTGTTGCTGATTCACAATATGGGCCAGGGATGCCGATACTGCACACTGTGGGCGGATGGCTTCAACGGTTTCGTCAAGCATCTCGAGTCCGTGATGTCCGTTGTCCTGGTATCAAAAGATCCACCCGAGCTGCAGCGCCGCTTTGCGAATTCGAGAGAATGGCGATTTCGCCTGGCTTCCCACGGCGGCGGCGACTACATAAGCGAACAGACCGTCATGGATGGCACCGGCAACATGCCCGGAGCTGTCGTCTACGAACGGGACGGAGACAAGATCACTCGCAAGAACAGCTGCATATTCGGACCGGGCGATATCTATTGCTCGATGTGGAGCCTGCTGGGGCTCGCCGGAATGGGCGAGGCCGACTGGACGCCGCAGTATGTCTACTGGCAACGTCCGGAAAAAATGGATGACGGCGGCGCAAACTTGCCCGACTGAGCCGCAGCCGGGCGATTAGGGTGGCTATAATGGCGTCAGGGGGGCAAGACACGGATACGATGAATAGCAGGGCAGTGCGGGTTGCGGCGCTCATGGACTGGTTGGACGGCAGGCTACGCTGCGGTCAGCTCCGAAGACCTGAGACGCGCACGGCGAACAGCCGGCGCAGTGATCGTGTCGGTTGTCGCTTACTCAGTCGGTATAGTCATCGTGTTGGCGACCGGACAGGCGGTCATTGCCATACCATTATTCCTTACGCTGCTTGCGCTCGTGGCATGCGGCGTTGCTCTGAAAGCCAACATTGCGATCGTTGGCATTTCGAATGCATTCATTGCCGTGAACGCCGTTCTGCTGTACGGCATGCTGCTGGCTACGGGCGGCGAATCGGTGGGTTTCCTGATAGGGATGCCCGTGGTGCCGGCTTTCGCGATGCTCGTCGGCAATCGGCGCGCGGTCGTATTTTGGTCAGGAATGACTATTGCTGCGATTGCGGCGACGCTTGTGCTGAGTTGGCTTGGGGTTACGTTTCCCATACGGCCGAATCCAGCTGGCGTAGCGATTGCCAAGTTTTACGCAGCTATCGTGGTTATTGGGATAATTCTTGGAATCGCCGATCTGATTTGGAAGGACTGGGCGAATATCTTACAAGCGCTGCAGCAATCACACGACCGCGAAAAAAAGGCCTCGGAGCAGCTGCGCATAGCCGCCCAGACTGCGAAGCTAGGCTACTGGAGCTTTGATTATACGGATGCGAAATATCTGAATGTTTCCGACGAATTCGCCGAAATCTTCGGCTACACCGCGGATGTCTTTATAAATCGCTTCTCAACATTGGACCGGGACATGGAACTCATACACCCGGAGGACCGGGTAATGGTCGCCGAAGTGTACGAAAGTGGAGAGAAATTTACAGTTGAATACCGCATCGTGCGCGCGGACGGCAGCGTACGAACGGTGCTCGAGACGGTAAGAAATGTACCCGACACGCCGGACGGGCACTTAAGGTATGACGGTACACTGCAGGACATTACCGAGCTGCGACAGGTAGAGGTCGAACTGCGCGCCGCCAAGGAGGCGGCGGAGGCAGCCAGCCGTGCCAAGTCGGAATTTCTGGCTAATATGAGTCATGAACTGCGGACACCGTTGACAACCATCATCGGTTACAGCGAAATCTTGCAAGACGAATCCGAGGATCGGAATCACGCAGCAACGATATCGGATCTCAGAAAGATAAATGCGGCAGGATTGCACCTGCTATCCCTGATCTCGGATGTTCTGGACTTGTCCAAGATCGAAGCCGGCAAAACCGACATGCAGCTTACTCGATTTGCCGTCAAGGACCTGGTGAATGAAGTTGTGGCGACCTGCAGTCAGCTGATCGAAAAAAATAGCAATACACTGGATCTTGTGTGCTCCGCCGACGTCGGCATGATGCGGTCGGACATGACCAAGATGCGTCAGGTGTTATTCAACTTGTTGAGCAATGCTGCCAAGTTTACGAAGGATGGTCACATCGAGGTCAATGTCCGACGGGATATCGTTGGCGGCGACGCAGTGATTGTCCTCGAGGTAAGAGACTCCGGAATTGGCATCACGCTTGAGCAGGCGAAAACCGTGTTCGACGCATTCGTACAAGTCAGAAATTCCGCCGAAAGTGGTGAATCAGGCACGGGCCTAGGGCTCACGATCACCCAGGAATACTGTCATCTGCTCGGCGGTAAGCTGGAGCTTTCCGGCACGCCGGGCGAAGGGTCTGTATTCACCGCGACGCTGCTTGCGGATATCTCAGTGGCGCATTCCGTCGCCGATCATGGATACCCAGACACGCGGAATAGCGAGGACGCCGAATATCAGTCCCGGAAGCAGGACCAGCGGGAAGTCAATCCACCAATGCGAATCCGGTAGCAGGCCGATCAGGATTTCGACCGCATGTCCGATCGCGTGAGCAACCATAAAAAAAGCAACCATCAAGAACACGTAACGACGGTTTTGCAATTCCAATGCACACCAGTTCAGTGCGGACCCAAATACGATATAGGCAATCCCGACGTCACGGATCAAGTGGCCGTTCGGTTCGCCCGTCGCCATCATGTCCGCGGGAATGTTGAAAAACCATTCGAGCGCTTGGGAGACCATCCAGATTCCGTTGACAAGCATGGCCACACCAACGACGTGCAACAAAATCCTGATAATTTTTTGCTTTAGCTGCAATATCTCTCCGATACATTAAATTTAGACCTTGTTAGACAGTATCTAATTTACGGCTTCAGGTCACTTTGGGTTTTTAAAAAACTAGTCTTGGCCTGGTCGGTCATCAGCAAGAGTGCGAGGTTGAAATGTCCGCATCCATACGCAATTCCTTGAAAACGATAGCGCTGTGCCTGTTGTTGGCCTCTGTGTCGGTGCACGCGCAATGGGCTGAACCGTCGTCGGAGCAAATCATCGTCCGTGGTGGCTGGCTGTTCGATGGCATCAGCGATACGCGTCGGCGCAATACGGGCATCGTGATTCGCGACGGAGTTTTCGTCGCAATAGACGCCTATATATCTGAGAGCGATCTTGCTGCGGCAATAGTCGTTGATCTGACCGATTCGGCAACGATCTTGCCGGGCATGATTGATCTGCACGCACACTACAATTTCGATCTCGTGGACAACGGACGTGCGGAAGAAGTCGTCTACAACGGCATCGTCTTCCTGGCGAACGGCGTGACGTCGACCTGGTCAGCCGGTGAGTTTTTTCCCGATCGCGTCATTAAGCATCGTGATCTGATCGACGCCGGGGAGGCGATAGGTCCGAGGTTATTTGCCTCGGGGCCGTACTTCGGTGGATTCAGGTGCGAATACAGCGTCAAGACGGCGCTGGACGATTGCGTCGCGTGGCCGAATGACATCAGCCAATCGGAAATTCGTGCAGAGGTCGATTATTGGGCATCGCAGGGCGTTATCAGCATCAAGATCAAACAGGCCACTCCGAGTGAAGCCAGAATTCTGATCGAGCAGGCACACAAACATGGCATGACCACGACGGGGCACCTGAGCAACTACAACGGCGAATACGATGTTACTTTGCGCGATGCGATCCTGATGGGCATCGATCGCGTTGAACACCAGCTGACACTGGGCAGCGGCGGTCCGGGAAGTGCCGACATGCAGGCGATGATCGATCTGATCCTGGAGCACGGCGTCTACTACGACGCCAATCTGCAAATGTACGGCGGTATCAATCTACGCAAGGAACTCGGCTCCGACATGATCTGGACCGATGAAGCCAGATACTTCACACCCTATGCGCAAGCCTTACTCGAGAAACGAGGGCCTCCGCCGCCCGAATCGGACGAGGCCGAGTTTTCGCAGCGCATGCTGGAGTTGATAAAACTTTATGAGTCCGGCGGTGAGCGTCTTCTGGTTGTTGGCACCGATGAGCCCGTCTATACGTCATTACTGCCGGGCTTCGCGTTTCATCGTGAACTGCTGGCGATGGTGCACGCGGGCCTGCCGACTGTTGCGGTGCTCAAAGCAGCGACGATCAACGGCGCCAATGCGCTTGGCGTCGCGGACAGGCTCGGTTCCATTGAGCTTGGAAAGCTCGCCGACCTCTATGTAGCCAGGGGCAACCCACTCGATGACATCAAGGCCGCACGCGACGTGCAGCTCGTCATCAAAGCCGGAGTGATACACGACGCCGAGTCATTGCTCAAGTCAGCTGAGGGCATGATAGGGCCGGCCGGTCCCGACGATCATGCTGACTGGGAGTTATGGGTTGAGCCTCTGCGTAGAGAGTAGCAGCGTGTTGAAAAACCCTCAGGCTGCTAGGAACCATATTGGATTTCGACAAGAGTATTCTGCCAACGGCCTACTGTTCGGGACTAAGACCCCAGCCATCGAATTCACAATCGTGCTTGTAGCCAATGTTACACATCGACTCGGTCCATTCGAGGTCTTTGTCTGTCGCCATTTGTACGGGTACCGTCGCGCCGGCGACTACTTTAATTTTCTTGCCTGGATTGGATGCATCGAAACTGGCGTCGTAGCCCATGTCCGACAGCTCGGCGGACAACGATCCAGCCTTTTCCACAGCATTGGTATAAAAGAAATATTCGAGCTTACACATCCTGTCTTCAGTTATACCGTAACCGCGTAATTGCTCCACGATTTCAGGCGATGTGGATAATTGACTGACCACATTGTCTTTGTGCTGTTGCTCAGAGATGAATTGCTCTGGTTCTTTTTCGGCTGCATCAGGCATTCAGGTTTCCATTTGCGCCTCAGTCACGCAGGCATAGCGCCTGAACCATAGTATCGGCAGCTACAACGATTTCTTGATCTGGCCGCGGCACATCTGCTGCTGAATGGGGCTATCGGCGCTGCATTGTTGGTGGTTGCGGGCCTGTCGCAATGCGTGTGAATACCACTCGAACTCATCAAGGAACCTGACGATCCGCTCATCGTAAACAGTGTCGAGAGCTGTGCCGTCGTCATCGAAAGCTTTGAATATTTGCGAGATCGGAAAGGCGCTCGGAATGCTTGGCGTGCCGAGCTCCGCGAGAATGGCACGTAGATTGACGAGTGCGCGAACGCCGCCAAACGGACCGGCGGAATAGGTCACGATGCCACTGGGTTTATACAGGTATTCGCTCTGGAAGTGGTCAAGCAGGTTTTTCAGCGCGGCCGGGATACTGTGATTGTACTCGGCGCTAACGACGATGTAGCCGTCAGCCTCCTCGAGGATATCGGCAAGTTTTTGCATGGACTCAGGCGCCTGCCCTGTTTCATATTCCTTATACATCCGGTCCAGCAGCGGCAAGTCGAAATCTTCTGAATCGACCAGTGTCACATCATGATCTCGCTCTTCGAGCTTGCGCACGACAAAGCGTGCCGCCTTGATACCGTGGCGGCCCCGACGGGCGCTACCGTAGATAACGGCAGTACTTAATTTCTTTGATTTCGACATGATCTGTGACCTCAATAAGAGCCCGCTGTTGGAGCCCGCCATGCGGGCGATTACCACGATGCTGATCGGATTTGGTGGATATCGCCCGCATGGCGGGCTCCAACAGGGCTCGATTCGAAATCCTCAATTATTTCAAACTGCCCTCCTGTGCATGGACAGACTGCTCGAGATTGTGCGGCCGAATCAAATCATTGAAGCGCTCGTCGTCGCGGAAGAAATCCCAGCGCGGGTCGAGGTACATCTCCCAGCGCATGAAACCGCCTGGCTGATCGATCAATTGCACCACTATTTCGAGTGCGCGGTCGCGTTCACCAGTCAAACCGAGCACCTCGCACAAAGTCCTTAGCGGCCAATTGCCTTCCAATTTGTCGCTCTCCAGCGGCAGGATTCGGATCGCCTCTTCAGCGATTTCAATCGCCCGCGCTTTTTCGCCCTGCAGCGCCAGCGCCAATGCCAACGTTTGGAGCTCGAACGTAACCGGTAGACCTGGGCGACTGCGGTCAATATCGGCCAGTTCATGAACGGCCTCGTCAAGCAACCGATCGGCCCGATCGGTCTCGCCTAAATGCTGATACGCCTGCGCCAGGTATATTTCGCGCCAGCCGCCGAAACCAGAGGACGAGGCATAATCGAGAACCTCGGGCCGGTCCCAGGATTCGATGACCCCGGCAAAGTCACGCGCATACCACGGCAGCTCAATCGTTATAAAAAAGTAAGCTTCCCCGGCGTTGGGGCGAACGGCGGCGTAACGTTCGCGCGCGGTTGCGACATCGCCCTGCGACCACAAAGGCAGCATGGCCGCGAACGAAGCCAGGCTGGTATCATCGCCGAAGCGTTCGCGCGCCGCCAACAGAACTTCCTCCAGACGTGCCCACTGTTGCATTACTACCAGGGTCTGGGCGGCGATCGATAGTACGAAGGTGTTCGCGGGATCCAGGTCGGCGGCACGCAGCAGACTGCCTACGGCCTCGTCCCACAATCCTAACCTGCGCTGCGTCAATCCGAGTTTTTCCAGGACCGACGCATCGGCCGGCATCGCGGCATGCGCTTGAAACAAAGCATTCAACGCTGCCGGGTAGTCTTGTTCGAAGCGATACAGGTATTCGCCCCGTGCGGCCAGCAATTCGGGTGATCCGGGATCGAGGATGGCGGCGGCTTTGTCCAGTGACGTACGTGCAGCCTGATGGCGTTGTGGCGTAATGTCGTAGCCGATCCAGACCGCCATACCATGAATCTCGGCCAAAAGCAGGTGGGCTAATGCAAAATTCGGATCGATTGCGACAGCCTTTTCAGCATAGGGCTGTGCAGACTTGTACTTCTCCATGTTGTACCCGGAACTGGTCAGCAGATTGCGAGCACGCAGGAATGCGTCGTAGGCCTCAAGGCTTTGCGTTGGCGCGCCCGATATCGCTTGCTGTTCCTCCGTCGTCAGCTTTCCCTTGACCGCAGTGACAATATGGCGCGTTATTTCCGTCTGGATATCGAACAGGTTGTCTATGGTCATTTCGCGATCGAAGGTTTCGGCCCAGAGATGCTGATCGGTCGCGACATCAATCAACTGGGCGTTGATGCGGATGCGATGCCCGGCGCGTTGCACGCCGCCTTCGAGCACGGTCGCGACACCGAGTTCTGCAGCAATCTCGGGTACGCGCATATTGGTGTCTCGGTACTGCATGACTGATGTGCGCGAGATTACCTTCAGATCACGGATTTTCGCCAGCTGAGTCAGCAAGTCATCGTGGATGCCATCGGTGAAGAACAGGTCCTCGTCGCGGTTGCTGCGATTGGCGAAGGGGAGCACTGCGATGGACTGGGCGCCGAGCCTGGCAGCGGGCTTGCTTTCAGCAATGGTGGTCATTGGCATCAATGCAGTCGCGGGTCGATCGCCGGCCATCTGCTGCCAGCCAATCATGCCAGCGACGCCCAGTGCTGCGACCACCGTAATGTAATCGAGTTTCCTCGCGGTCAGATGCGTAATCGATTCATCGCGAATCACATCGCGCTCGCGCTTGATGCCTTCAGGCGTGATTTCATAGGCCCAGGAAATAATCAGTGCAGCGGCAAAACCGATCACGAGCAGCAGGAACAGCGCCTGGATGACCCAATCCGGTGCGCCGATGTTGTTCAGGACCAGGTCGGCAATCTGTGCAATAAACCAGGCGCCGATCGTATAGGCCACGGCGACACGGAATACGTTACGGCGACTCAGTTCCTCAAAGATGCTCAAGCGGTGTTCCCCGGTGCAATTCGTGCTTATTTCATGATCTTAGCAATGTCCACGCTGCCGCAACAGCAATTGATAATCCAAATAGCAGACGCGTTGCTCGTGCGGACCTGGGATGGGAAAAAATCGAGCGTATTGCGGAGCCAATCACCAGCCAGATGCAGTCGACCACGACGGCCACCGCAAAAATGACCAATGACGCAGCAAAGTACTGAGCTGGGGTCGTTTCAAACGGCAGCAGGAATTGGCTGAATAATACAAAAAATGCGGCATAAGCCTTCGGATTTAGCAGGTTGAGTACGAATCCATCTCGAAAGCCTGGCATATCATCATTCGAATACTCACCATTCATTAGCACGGGTGCGGTAGCAATTTTGAAGGCGATGTAAAAAAGATAGATCGCACCGAGAACCTGCACGACCAACTTCACTTTTGGCCATTGAACAAAGATTGTGGCGACGCCGAAAACGGCGCCCGTCATGGCGCAAATCAGCCCGAGCAGGATTCCGGCCAGGTAAGGCACACCTTTGTAAACTCCGAACGTTGCACCCACAGCCGCCAGCGACAGGGTAGCGGGACCAGGAGAGCCGAGCAGCATCGTTGCTGCAATGGTCAACGCGATGACGGCTTCGGTCATTAATGTTGCGTTATGCGTTAGTGGGCGAGCATCTGAGCTGCCCGGACTGGCCGCAGTGATTACTTGAGCGGGTAACCGTCTTCGTCCGGCAACAATCCGTTGATACGAACAACTCTGACGTTATCAGTCACCGCATCGGCACGCGTAAATGAGATTGACCCGGGGATTGCGACGACGAGATCCAGTGCCATGCCGGTGCTGAAAACGATCTTGGGTCCACGGGGCACCTCGGCTCGAAACATCTTGGCGATCCAGTAATGACGAAACTGTGCTTCCGACATCTGGTAAATACGATCGAGCACGAACGTTCGCTCATCCGACTGCGGCGCCCGCACCAATAATGTGATGCGAGTACGATTTGACCAGAATTGCTGGTCTGCCAGAAAAATGCTGCGCAACTCGTCTAACGACAGGTTTTCGACCGGCAAGTCCTTGTGCACGACGATCGCAATCGGGCTCTGTGGCAATTTTTCTGCGGCAAAAAGCACCGAACCTAAAACCAGCAGAGCCATGGCGATTACAAGTCGTCGCAGGTTGTGATGCAGATTGTGAAAGGAATTACGCATCAGCATCCCATTTACATCTTGGCCAGTACAAACGAAATCTGCAGGCGGAAATTATTCTCACGAATACCGTCGTCAAACTTTTCGTTGCGGTACTCTGCTTTCAATGTCGCGTACGGGTTGAAGTCCCAGCGCACGCCCACAACGCCGCTGTCAAAATTCAGGGCCTCAGCACCGAGCAGCGGATCAGAATCGTCCACTCGATTCTGTTCGAATCTCGCGTAAGGCTTCCATTGACTGTGCCTGCCGGGCAGCCGGTAAGCAATTTGGGCGTACCAGGCGTCAACATCGCCCGATATGCTGCTATCTGTTAACAGTTCATGCGTCGAATGCAGGTATTCAAAGACGATTTCAGGCGACTCTTTGGCCCAAACCGCGTGGGCTGAAAAGGTATTTTCCAAAACGTCGGTGCCATCTGCCAATGGAATTTCGTCATTGTAGAAACCCAGGCCCACATTAAGACCATAGAATTTCCTGGATTTCGAGTTGAGTTGCACCATCCATGCTTTGTCACTGTTGATGTCACCCGTATCTCCGGCTGCCGCAATGTTGCTGTGCCGGCCATTACCGACACCAACTTTATAACTAAGCCCGAGTGCCCCGGATGGGATCAAACCTTCAAGTAAAATGCCGACGAAATGTATGGGCACGATTTTCGAGCCGAATTTGATCATCTCGGGTCGACTTACCGTCGTCTGCAACCAGGCACCATGATGAAAGCCGGAATTCCAGTAGCCGATCGGTGTGTGGTAACGACCGGCCGAGAGCTTGAATTGATCGGAATAATCGTATTTGACGATGAGGCGCTCGACGCCCGTTGCGTATCCGCTGTCCCTGGCTGTCGAACTAAACTCGCCGAAAACACCGAACGAGTCTCCAAGGGAGGCACTTAGATGTGCGACCACCTGGCCAACTGTAAAACCGTCTGCGTTGCTGCCGTCTTTCGATATGTAACTGAAATCGCCGAAACCCATTACGCGAAACTCTGGGCCTGGTGGACCGTAGGCTGCTGTGGTGGATGTAGAGTCCTGTCCGTGTGCGATTGGGGCGGCTGAAACCGCGAACAACAGAGCCAATAGCTGATATCGTAATGGTCGATTCATTGCGTAGGTATGTTATCTCGTCATGTCTCCTAAATCCACGGCTGTCTGGTTACCCAGAGCCCTTTTCGAATCCGTGCTGGTTACGGTTAGCATTCTGCTCGCGCTTGGCCTTGACGAATGGCGGGAAAATCGCGAGGACGAAGAAACGATCAAGCAGGCGATGTCGAATTTCCTAAACGAGATCGCACAAAACAAAGCTCGCGTGGATGATGCGGCACCGTTCAACCAGGGCCTGCATCAGGTCATAAGCCAACGCTATCAAAACGGCGACATTACCTCGATGTCGGAATACATCGAAATCATCGACAGCTACAGCCCGGTGGTGCTGGCGTCCACGGCCTGGGAGACGGCCTTAGCGACTGGATCACTCGCAAAAATGGATTACGGTCTCGTATCGGCTTTGTCATTAACCTATGGATTGCAAAGTCGCTATGAACAAATCAATCGGGGCGCCATGTCCCGACTCACGAGTCCGCAAGTTCTTACGCCGGACACACTCGACCTGGCGATATACAACTCGCTGCAGTACCTCAAAGACGTAACGGGCATGGAAACGGAACTGGGAGTCGTATACAACGAGGCGGAATTGGTCGTTAATTCTGCATGGGTCAAGATGACCGGGGAACTGCCTGGTCGGGAAGACTGATTTCGTTCGCATTGACTGCTCCATTATGTCGTATTTCGGGGCATGATTGCCGCGTTTTTCCAAATATCACAAGAACTTGCGCGAATTGTGGCCCGTGACGTTGACACTGTACCGGCCACTGTGAAACGCTCCGCACGACGATGAAAAAGGCACGGCGCCGATTCATGGGCGCTTCGCAAAACCACCGGTCTACGCTTAACTAACATGGCAGCGGGGTTACCATCATGAGCTTTATGCTAGGCATTACGCCTTGGCCAGTCGCGTCAGCGGTACTTTGGATCATCCTGATCACAGCGGCGCTCTACCTCATACGCAGCACAGCCCATAAGGCTATCCAGGCCACGGCGCATGCATTGCACCGGAGTTTCCGGATTGCATCCAAGGCCGTGTCGCGCTCTGAGGCGGGCCTTGCCGTGCGCAACCGCGACGTCTTGCTTGCGGCCGGCCGCGAGGCGAAAGAACGCATCATCGAGCGCGAATTTGATCGCATCAACGATTTCGTGCGCAAGGATCTTGCGAAGTACTCGTCTCTGCATCGTTCTTTAAGTGAATCGATCAATCGCATCGAGAAAGACCATGACGACGCGATCGATGTACCACCGGACCCACCGGGTTGGGTAAAGGCAGTCCAGGCAGTGGCCGCGATTGACGCGAAAGAAGGGCGCGGCCAGGTGGGCGACATACTCAGTGATATTCACAAGTCTCTGATCAAGGCGCACAAGGATGCGATGACCGCCTATCACGAGGCCAGTGCGAAGCGTCACCAGCTATTGCGCCACATGCGGCCCGACTGGCGACTGATTCAGCAGAAACTGGCGGAGGTCGGGAAGAATGTCGACAGTCTGCTAAGCCGTTCAGTCACGATCGACCGACTGATGCAGGAATACGAGGACATCGTGCATGGCCAGGACCGTGCGGTTTCTGTGTTGTCGTCGTCATCGCTCGTAAATTTTTTCGTGTCGGCGTTTGTATTGGTCATTGCCATCGGCGGTGCGACGATTAACTTCTCACTGATCGCGCGGCCCATGGCCGAAATGGTTGGTGGCACCAACTTCATCGGCGGCTTTAAAATGGCTGATATCGCCGCGCTGGTCATCATCCTGGTTGAAATCTCGATGGGCCTGTTCCTGATGGAATCGTTGCGCATCACGCGGCTGTTCCCGGTGATCAGTGCACTGCCGGACAAGACCCGTATACGCATGGTCTATATCACGTTCACCATTCTGTTCCTGCTGGCAAGCGTAGAGGCGGGTCTCGCCTATATGCGCGAGGTACTGTTGCACGATGAGCTTGCGACGAGCGCCATACTGCGTGGCGATATTGGTGCGACGGCGACAGGTGAATACATGTGGATTACGACGGCGGCGCAGATGGGCATGGGATTCATCCTGCCATTTGCTCTGACTTTCGTCGCAATACCACTTGAGACCTTCGTGCATTCCTTACGTACGGTCGTCGGACTGGCTGCGATTTCGGTGTTGCGGATGCTGTCGCTGGTGCTGCGAATATTGGCCAACATCTTTCTCTATCTCGGAACTCTGCTCAAGCAGGTGTATGACTTGCCGTTATTCGTGCCATTGTGGCTTGAGGAACGCGGGGCGAGCAATTCCCAGGGCGGGGCTGTTACTGGGAGGGTACGACAATGAAGACCGGAATAATTACCACCTTGTGCCTGCTGTTGGTTGCATGTGGCAGCGAGGCGCCGCGCAACTCCGGCGTATACATGCTGCTCGATACTTCGGGCACCTATGCCCAGGAACTCGAAAAGGCCGAGCAGATTATTCGCTATACGCTCTCAAAGCTGGATGCGAAAGACTCTTTTGCGGTTGCCCGCATCGATACGGGCAGTTTCAGTGAAAAAGACATTATCGCCAAAGTGTCGTTCGATGATCGGCCGAGCGCCGTCAATCGTCAGAAACGACTGTTCGCACAGCAAATCAGCGATTTCGTGGCGAATGTGCAATCGTCGCCGTACACCGATATTACGGGCGGTCTGTTGCAGGCCGTGGAATTCCTCAATGAGAAGGATACGGGCAATAAGACGATCCTGATCTTCTCGGATCTCAAGGAGGACTTGGCTGAAGGCTATATCCGCGACATCGATATCGAACTCGCAGGATTCAAAGTCATCGCGCTCAATGTCACCAAGCTACGCTCCGACAACATCGATCCTCGCGAATACCTGGACCGGCTCCAGGAATGGCAGGGCAAGGTCGAAAAGACCGGCGGCGAGTGGCGCGTGATCAACGACCTGGACGGTCTGGAAGGCTTGTTATAGCGGCCGTTCCGGCTACACGCATTTAATTAAGTAAGGGCCCCTGAAGGGGGCCCTTTTTGGTGGCTATACAGCCCGGAATTCCCTATTCTTCTCCGCTTATGAGCCTGTTCAACGAATTGAAACGCCGCAACGTCTTTCGCGTAGCGATTGCCTACATGGTCATCGCGTGGTTGCTCGCCCAGGTTGCGGATCTCGCGTTCGACAACTTTGGCACACCGGAGTGGGTCTCGAAGACCGTATTATTCTTATTGCTGCTCGGTTTTCCGTTGGCCGTGTTCTTCGCCTGGGCCTTTGAGATCACCCCCGAAGGGCTAAAGAAAGAGAAAGACGTCGATCGTACAGCGTCAATTACATCTCACACAGGCCGTAAGCTCGACTATTCCATTATCGTATTGCTCGGCATCGCACTGGGCTATTTTGTGTGGGAATCACGCATCGCCGATCGTGCGCCCACCGTTGATCAGGCAGTCGAGGAGGTGGCAGAGCAGGCCCCGGCTCAGGTCAACGACAAATCCATTGCTGTACTGCCCTTCGACAATCGCAGCAACCGTGAAGAGGATGAATTCTTCACCGAAGGCATCCACGACGATCTGCTGACGACAATCGCCAAGATCGGCTCGATGAAGGTAATCTCTCGTACGTCGGTGATGGCGTACAAGGACACGACCAAGAACCTTCGAGAAATTGCACAAGAGTTGGGTGTCGCCAATATTCTCGAGGGTGGCATACAGCGTTCGGGCGACATGGTTCGCATCAACGTGCAACTCATCGATGCGGCGACCGACCAACACCTGTGGGCCGAAACATACGACCGTAAACTGACGGCCGAAAACCTGTTCAAAATACAAAGCGAGATATCGAAAGCAATCGCGGCCGCACTGCAGGCGACGCTGTCGCCGGAAGATCAAGAGAAACTGGACGTCGTTCACACGCGCGATCTCGAGGCTTATGAATCTTATCTGCTCGCAAAAAAGCTGTGGACGACCAGGACCGCGGAATCCGTTACTGAATCAATAAGGCACTATCAACATGCTATCGACCTCGATCCCGGATACGCATTGGCATACGTTGGACTGAGCGATGCGTACAGGCACAGCGTGTATTACTCAGGCGCTGATCCGGCCGACGCAATGCCGCTTGCAAAACGTGCAGTAGAAACGGCGCTGCACATTAACGATAAAATTGGCGAAGCTTACGCGTCGTTGGGGGCCATCAAGAGTAATGCGCGCGATTATGCAGCGGCGGAAGCCGACTACGTACGCGCAATCGAACTCAGCCCGAATCACTTGGCAGCTTACAACTGGTACGGCCTCAACCTGGACAATCAAGGTCGACATGAAGAAGCGTTGGCGATGTTTGAGAAAGGTCTTGAACTGGATCCGCTTTCCGCCGTCCTGCGCAGTAATGTTGGCTTTAGCTTGGTCCAGGTCGGACAATTTGACGACGCGCGCAGGACGTTCGAACGCGCTGTCGAAATGCACCCGGACTCGCGTTTTGGCTACTCGGGATATGCGGTCTACCACGGGAGCGTCAAAGCTCAGATCGATGATGCTGTGTTGTGGGACAGCAAGGGTCTTGAGGCTGACCCGTCTGACGCGGGCGCTATGGCCTCCATGGCAGTTTGGTATCTATCGCTGGATGATCTTGATACGGCCGAGAAGTGGCTGGACCGGAGTATCGTGGTGCAACCGGACAACGGTGCGCAAAAACCGGTTCGACTTCTCCTGTCGATACTTCGAGGCGAGCTTGATGACGCGATCGTTCTGGCCAACGATGTCCACGATTACTCAAGTCAAATGAACACTTGGGCCGGTATGTCCCTGGAATTGTTGCGGGACATCGACATCGCAAACGGCCGCCAGGACGATGCACTGCAGCGATACGCAACGCTTTACCCCGAAATCGTCAATGCCGACAGTCCGGGCGTCAATCGCGCAAATTATTTCGCCGCGGTCGAGATCGCTTACCTGCACTTCCGCACGGGCGAGGCGGAGCGGGGTCGGCAGCTACTTGAGGCTGTGATTCCCGTCATTCGGTCAAAACCAATTCTGGGTCTCTGGGGTAGTGCGTGGGGCAATGCGCGAACTTACGCCTTGCTGGGTAAAAACGACGACGCGTTGGCGGAATTGCAACGCGGCGTGGATGCCGGCTGGAGAATTTTGTGGCGCTACGCCTTCGATCACGATCCGATATTTGAACCCTTACGCCATGAACCAGAATTTGTAGCCATGCGTGCGAAGATCGCCTCTGACATGGCCGAGCAACTCAAACATGTGCGCGAGCTCGAAGCCAGTGGCGAAATCATAAGGCCTGAGATGCTCGCTGAGACCGATTAAGTTCGCTACTGGTACAAGAGAATCGAAGACGATGATGCTCGACGACAGAGTGGCAATTATCACGGGCGCCTCGCGCGGCATCGGCAAGGCGATAGCGACACGCTTTGCTGAGGAGGGCGCCCAGGTTGTCGTGAACTACAAGGCCGCTGCAGGTCTCGCGGAAGACGTCGCAAACGGGATTCGTGCCGCGGGCGGCGAGGCGATCGCGATACAGGCTGACGTTTCCCGGCGCGAAGACACCGATCGTCTGCGCGACGAAACACTGGACGCATTCGGAAAAATCGACATCCTGGTTAGCAACGCGGGCATCGTTATCGATAAAGCCTTCATCGACAGCACCGAAGACGATTGGAATGCGGCGATGGATACCAACCTGCGTGGATTTTTCAATGTATCGCAGTCGGTCCTGCCGCACATGATCGAACGCAAATTTGGCCGCATCATCGCGACCGGCTCGATCATCAACGAAGTCGCCGATTTCGGCGGCAATAAGTATTCAGTGTGCACGGCCTCGAAGGGCGGCATCGTCAACATGATGCATCCGATGGCGGCCGAGATGGCGCAGCACGGCATTACAGTCAATTCCGTTTCCCCCGGCTACATCGCAACCGAAATGCTCGGCGAGATCGATGCGGAGGGCCTCGAAGAAGCTTTGCGTCTCGTACCGATGCGCCGTTACGGAAAACCGGAGGAAATCGCCGCAGCCATGGCGTTCCTGGCCTCGGACGATGCCGCCTACATTACCGGGCAGACCCTTCGTGTGAACGGTGGCATGTCAATGAGTTGAATAGCCCGGCCCGCGGGCGCCGATATTCTGCTGGCGCCGCATTAATCTGCGCGCTATATTATCGCGCTGCTTTTCATTGCATGCCCAAGGTCCCAGGGGGAGACATGACTAATCGATTCGTCGCGCTGCTTTTCTGTGCAGTGCTCATAACCGCGTGCGAACAGGGCGAGACCCCGGACGCGACACCCGAGCTGACCGTTCGTTACGCTGCCGTCGAGCTGGCCGATATCAGCACGGCTGCAGCACTGACAGCCCGTTGTGAGGAAGAGGAAATGACGTTCCGCGCACATTTTGCCGAGCTCGAAGCGCATACGGGTACGCCGACAATTGACAGCTACTACCAGTCATTGGACAGCCTGTTCTCGAGTATTGATACGGTTTCTTCCACGGCGCAAAGCCTGGCTGGAATTCATCCCGATGAAGCGTTGCGCGAGGCAGGCGATGCATGTTCGCAGCTGCTGAGCAAGGTGACGACCGATATGAATTTGTCGCGGTCCCTGTACGACGCTGTGAGCCGATTGAATGTTGATGACGCGGATGACGTAACGCGATTTTCGATTGACAAGCTGCTGCTGTCATTTCGGCTTGCGGGTGTTGACCTGGACGATGCGGGGCGTGAGCGAGTTCGTGAACTCAACGACAACATTGTCGCCATAGGGCAGGATTTTGACCGCAACATTCGTGATGACGTGCGGTACCTCGAAGTCGATTCGGCCGACGATCTGGCGGGCTTGCCGGACGATTACATCGCGGCCCATCAGCCGAACGAGGACGGCAAAATATTGATATCCACACGATACCCGGATGTATTTCCGTTATTCGAATATGCCGAGAACGATGACCTGCGCAAGGAAATGGCGATGCTCTATAACCTGCGCGGTTATCCAAAAAATGACGAGCAGCTCAGACTGTTGCTTGAGGCACGCTACGAGCTCGCACAACTGATCGGCTTTGATAACTATGCTGATCTGATTACGGCCGACAAAATGTCGGGTTCTGCTGGTCGCGTCGCGGAGTTTATCGAAGAATTGAAGGGTTATACGGGCGAGGTGCAGGATCGGGAGTACGAAGTGTTGCTCGCACGATTGCGTCAAGACGATCCGGACGCCGAAAGGGTGGAGTCCTGGCAGCGTTCATTCGTCGTCAGCAAGGTCCGCCGCGAACAGTACAAGGTTGACAGCAAAGTGACGCGGCAATACTTCAGTTATAACAACTCTCGTGACGGAATTCTGTTGCTGGTGCAAGAGCTGTTCGGCGTTCGTGTCGAACCCTGGGAAACCGACACCTGGCATGAAGACGTCGAGGCATTCGAACTTTACGACGGTGACAAGGTGCTGGGTCGCTTTTACCTGGACATGCACCCGCGCGAAGGCAAGTATCAACACGCGGCGATGATGCCGTTTGTGAATGGTATCGAAGGACAGCAGCTACCGGTAGCAGGCCTGATCTGCAATTTCCCGAGAGGCGATGAACCCATGCAGTTCTCGCAGGTTGTTACCTTTTTGCATGAGTTTGGCCATCTGATTCATTGGCAGTTTGCTGGCCATCACCAATGGAGCAACGTGTCCGGAATCACCACAGAGTGGGATTTTGTCGAGGCGCCGTCACAGATGCTGCAGGAATGGATCTGGGACTACGACACGGTTTCACAATTTGCGCTGAACGCAAGCGGCGAAGTGCTGCCGAAGGACTTGCACGGGCGTATGGTTGATGCGCGCGACTTTGGCATTGGCATGGGGACGCGCGCGCAATTGTCATACGCCGCGTTGTCGTTGTCGATGTACAACCGCGACCCGGCCGACGTAGATTTCGATGCGATGGCTGCCGAGATCACTAGAGAGTTCACCAGGTTTGAACCGCTGCAAGGCACGCACTTCTGGGCAGCGTTTGGCCACCTCAACGGTTATTCGGCGATTTACTATACCTACCAGTGGTCGCTGGCCATCGCGACCGACATGTTTACCCCATTCAAAGAGAACGGGCTCAGGAATGTCGAGGTCGCGGGCGCGTATCGGGATAAGGTCCTCGCCGCTGGAGGCAGCCGTCCCGCCGAGGAGCTGGTTACAGACTTCCTCGGCCGGGAAATAAGTTTTGAACCCTACGCGGACCGATTGCGGGGTACGGGTTTGCAGGAGTGACATGTCAATGAGTTGAATAGCCCGGCCCGCGTACGACTCGACCCGGTGTTGCGCCGGTGTGTTCTCCGTCTTTCAGGACCTGCTCGCCATTGACGAACACATGAAACATGCCGGTCGCATACTGGTGCGGGTCAATAAAAGTTGCGTGGTCCTGGATCGTGTCCGGATCGAAGACGACGACGTCGGCGTAAAAACCCACTTTCAGTTCGCCGCGTCGATCGATTCTCATCGTCTGTGCCGGCAGTGCCGCCAGTTTACGTATGGCTTCCTCGAGCGCCAAAACTTTCTCGTCACGGACGTATTTCGCCAACACGCGAGCAAAACTGCCATAGGCTCGCGGATGTGGATTGCTCTTCATGAATACGCCTTCCGGCGCCAGCGATGCCGCGTCCGAATTAAAGCTGACCCAGGGCAGGGCGACGACTCGGCGAACCACATCTTCGGACTGCGTGAAATACACTGTTCCTACGCGACTGCCGTCTTCGACAATCAGGTCCATGATCGTCTCCGGCGGACTGGTGCCGCGCATTTCCGCAACCTCGGCAACGGTCTTGCCCGTCAGCGGTTTCAATGCATCGGACTTGAAGCCGACCAGCAGGATGTTGTCGGGTGAGCCGGCACCCAGGTATAGATTCTCCCACTCATCGGATTCTTCCAGCATTTCCCGCGCGATCTGTTCGCGCAACGCCGGATCTTGCATGCGTTCAAGCGATGCCTCGAAGCCACCTTCCTGGACCCAGGGTGGAACGGTTGCGTTCAGACCGGTGGAACCCGCCGGGTAGGTGTAGACGTCGGCCGTAATCTGCAATCCCTCGGCCCTGGCTCGCTCGACCATGGCGATTGCTGCGTCGAACAAATGCCAGTTGGATTGCCCGGAAGATTTCAGGTGGTAAATCTCGGCGCGAATATTGGCTTCGCGTGCGATGGTCAGCAATTCGTCAATCGCCTCAATGATGTTCGCGCCTTCATCGCGCATGTGGGAGATATACATACCGTCGTATTCAGCGGCCACTTCGGACAGGGCGATCAATTCGTCGGTCGTCGCGAACAGCCCAGGTGGATACATCAGCGATGACGCCACGCCCAATGCACCATCTTCCATGGCCGCTCGAACGAGGGCGCGCATCTGATCGAGCTCGTCGGGCGTGGGTTCACGATCTTCATGCCCGATGACGTACTCGCGAGGCGTTCCTGTACCGATGAACGATGCGACGTTGGGAGAGATGCCGCGCCGTTCGAGAAACTCGAGATACTCCGCGAGTGTCGTCCATTCAACGTCGTAGCGAATGTCGCCTTGCTGCCGGACCATGTCCGCTTTCATCTCATCGTTGAGCGGACCCATGGACATTCCTTCGCCCATGATCTCGAGAGTGACGCCCTGGCGGATGTCGCTTTGCGAGTGACCGTCTTCGATCAGCGATTCGTTGGCCCAGGACATCATGTTGATAAATCCGGGCGCCACAGCGAGCCCCTCGACCTCGATTTCCATTGCCGCGGTGGCGGTACCGAGATCTCCAAGCGCGGCGATCTCGTCGCCATTGAAGGCAACATCCCCGACATAGGGAATTTCACCGCTGCCGTCGTAGATCGTGCCGCCGCGCAGAATAAGGTCGTATGACGCGGGTTGGATGCATACGGACAAGAGTCCGAACGCGACAAGAGCAGTCACGCCGAATCGGCCGAAGCGATGAAAAAGCTTCATCTATAAAACTGATTTGCTCAGGCGTCGTTGCCCTTCGTGGCCAGGTACAGGCCGCCGGCCAACATCAGGAGTTGAAACTCCATGCCGCGAAAACCTTGCGTGGCATGCACTAACGCGATGGCGCCGATCATGATGACGACGACGATCAGGCCGCCGAGACGCGTGAGAATGTCCTTGCCGAACGCGCCACTAATCAACAGGATGCCGGCGGCGATCTCGCCCAGCGCTACGAGCCAGACCACGGCAATCGGCAAACCCGCCATGGGCCCTTCGATCGGAAATTTGCCCACGCCGTGAACAACAAACGTGGCAGCCAGTGACAGGCGCAGACCCCAATGTGCATGGGGCGCAAGATTTTTGAGAAAGTCCATAGTGCTTTCCTCTTCGTTGTTATACATCACGAAGCCTACACCTATTTGCAGGCCAAAACCGATTACGCCCCGGCGATGAGTGTCCTGAATCGCCGCAGCGTCTGTTGCACCTGTGCAGCATGATCACGCCCCATTCTGAGCATCATTTTCTGGCCGCTTGACAGCGCTTCAAGCTCGGGGTCGGAGAATTCGTAGAGTACATGCGGTCGGACGAGTCGAATCGGCCCCTCGACGTACGGTGTGTCGAGCAGGTGATCGATGACCTCGACGACTCGGTCGTTCAGGTATCCCTGCGGATAGCCGAGCCCAACGAAGGCCTCCTGGAGCAATGGGTAGAAGCGCTGATAGCTGTCGAAAAATGCATCGAGATCCGCGTTGGTGAACATGTCGACGTGGTAATCATAGCGACGGTAGTTGCTCTCGCTGAGGATGTACTTTTGGTCGTCGTCCAGATCGACTACCTCAAACATTCCGCTAACCGGACCGATTGGGCGAATGCGATTGGAAATGTGACTACGAGGCAGGTTATCCATTGTCGTCACGATTTTCTCGATCAGCAACTCCGCAACGAGCAATTCGCCCATGTCGTTGCCAAACACATCCAACAGCGACATTCTGAAGTACGCGCCACCATCGTCGAGTGACGGCAAGGGTATCAGCGGTCCCGTGCCCGGCTGCGGTTCAGACCGTGCTGGCATCGGGTAGCGGGGTAGCTCGGGCTCGATCTCGGCGGGTAGCGGCTCTGGCGCGGCCGCTGTTGGAGCTAGCTGGTCGGCGGTTTTCAGAAAATACCAGAGCCCGCCAGCCGTGCCGACGACCAGCAGGATTGATATTAACCACGGAATTTTGAAGTCGTCAGCCACGACCTCAATCATAACCGATATCGCCGCTTAGGCAGTCTTACCGTATTTTCTGAAGTGCAGGTCCTTTGCCTGGCCGATCCAGTCGTCCTGCTCCATGCGGCCTTTGAATTCCTTTAACTCCGCATTGATTCGTGCGATGTCCCCAACCTCGAATGCAGCGATTTGCTGGAAGGTATAGATACCGAGTTCGTGCAATGTTGTTTCAAACGATTTACCAATGCCAATGATATGTTGAAGATCGTCCATGTCCTCGGAATTAGGTGGTGGCGCGCTTGATATAGGAACCACCTTTGCCTGTCGAGCTTCCTTCATCGCCTCTTGTTGCTGCTGTTCAATTTCGGCGAAATTCTTCTGCAGGTCGTCCAGTTTGACGCGCAGCGTATCGGATAGTTTTTCGGATTCGTCAGCATGGTCGCGATATTTTTCGGCCTCGTCTTCGGACTGCATGCGGCTGGCCTCAATTGACTCGAGAGCACGCGTCAATTCCTTGTTATGAATCTTGAGTGCATGGATTTCCTCGACATCGCGACGCATGTCGTCAAGTTCCTGGTTCGCTCGCGTGGCGACGTCACAGAGCTTTGCGTTTTCAATCTCGAGCTTTTCACTATTGCGTTCCAGCACTCCCAGCTGAATGAGCTGGACCTGGGCTGAATCGAGCGCTTCGTTGATGGATTCGTGTTCCGAACGTGACGAATTCAGAAGATGGGCAACGGATTCCCGTTCCGCCCTCGAAGCCTCGAGTTGTTCTTCGAGCAATTTACGTTTTTCGAAAGACTTGTGGAGTTCGGCTTTGTAGAAATCGCCTGATTTGACGAATTCTGATTGCAGCGCCGACGTTGTTTGTTTCATGGACATGAGCGCGTTTTGGATGGCAGTGACTGTAAGCTTGGTGGTCTCACGTTCTGCGCGAAGCGTGAGCACACTTTTTGCCAGTATTTTCGCCTTCTGGTGCAGGTCCGCAAGCTCGGTGCGACTTTTGACGACAGCGCCTTGCAGGGCGTCTGCCGTCGCTTGCAATCTGGCATATTCAGTCGCAATTTTGTCTCTTTGACTGATGGCCTCTCTTAAATTCGGCGGCAACCAGCCGCCTGGCTCGCCCGTGCCTCGACGGCTGAATTTCGCTCGAATGAGCCATCCACCAACGACACCAACCGCGCCGGCGGCGAATAGATACATCGCAATTTCAGGGGGCAAGCTGCCCATCACTTATCTCTCATGCAAAGAGGAGTGGCCTCGCATTGGAAATAGCCGCATTTCCTGACCGTGCCGAGTATGGCCGACCCGGACATTATGGAATATGACCGATTCCACAGAACGAAAGGAAATACCTTGGAAAATAGGCTGAATTACGGTTTTTGAAGATTATGGGCTTAGAACAGGTTATTGTGGCCCGCAATTTTGGGGGGGAGGAATGACAGGATGATTTGGCGAGGCATTCTTTTTGTATTGATCATTGCGATTGGCGGCTGCAGTTCGAGCACGGATGACGCGGTTCCGCAGAGCCCTGACGACCGCAGTCCGTCGGTCGCCCGGTCCTTTAACGAAGTCGTACTTGGCGCGATTCGCAATGATTTTGCACGCCCGACCGTTCACGCGCGCAACCTGTTCCACATATCAGCGGCCATGTATGACGCGTGGTCGGTCTACTCCGATAACGCGGAAACTTATTTGCTCGGCAAACAGCTCGGAGCATTCAGCTGCAATCTCGACAACTTCACGGCACCCGACGATTTGTTCCCAGCCCGTGAAGAGGCGATCGCGTATGCGGCATATCGCCTGATACTGCATCGGTTCGCGGCGTCTCCGGGTGCGGTTGAGACGACTTACCAGTCCGACACCCTGATGCAGCTGTTTGGCTTCGACACGGCTGCAACGTCGGTCAGTTATCAAGACGGCACACCCGCCGCGATGGGCAACTACATCGCCCAGTGTTATATCGATTTTGGTTTTCAAGACGGCGCGAACGAACTCAACGCCTACGCCAATACCGTCTATGTGCCGGTCAATCCTGCGATCGAGCCCGTGCTGCCTGGCAATCCGAATATCGTCGATCTCGATCGTTGGCAACCGATATCGCTGCTGCTGGCCATCGATCAGGCGGGCAATGTGATTGTCAACGAACCACCGTTTCTGGGTCCGGAGTGGGGACAGGTCGAGCCCTTCGCACTGACCGACGCCGACAAGACCACTTACCAGAGGGACGGCTTTGACTACGAGGTCTACTTTGACCCGGGTGCGCCCCCGGGCTATTCGGGCGCATCAGCTGATGACTACAAGTGGGGCTTTTCACTGGTTTCAATCTGGGCTTCTCATCTCGACCCCAGCGACGGTGTCATGATGGATATATCGCCTGCGGGTATCGGCAACATTCAGCAATACCCGGCCAGCGTGGCCGAATTCGATCAGTTCTACGATTACCTCAATGGCGGCGATGGCAGCCAGGGTTATGCCGTCAATCCGGTGACGGGCGAAGCCTACGTGTCGCAAATCGTGCCCCGTGGTGACTACACGCGAGTGCTCGCCGAGTTCTGGGCGGACGGTCCTAGTTCGGAAACGCCGCCTGGACACTGGTTCGTCATCATCAACGAAGTCAATGACCACCCCGATCTCGTCAAGCAGTTCGGCGGGCAGGGCCCTGTGCTCGGGCCACTCGAGTGGGACGTTAAATCCTATTTTACGCTCGGTGGTGCGATGCACGACTCGGCGATCGCAGCATGGGGCATCAAGGGCTGGTATGACTATGTGCGGCCCGTGTCCGCGATTCGTGCAATGGCGGATCGGGGGCAGAGTTCGGACCCGCTGGCCGCCTCGTATTCGGTCGATGGACTGCCGCTCGTTGCAGGTCTCATCGAACTCGTCGCCAGCGGCGATCCTTTGGCGGGTGCGTCGGATGAGAACGTCGGCAAGATCAAGCTCTACACGTGGCGCGGCCCGGACTACATCGTCAATCCGGCCATCGACCAGGCCGGGGTGGGCTGGATTCTGGCTGACAACTGGTGGCCTTACCAACGGCCGTCGTTTGTGACGCCGCCTTTTGCAGGCTACGTTTCGGGACACTCCACATATTCTCGCGCCGCGGCCGAAGTGCTGACCTTGCTGACCGGCAGTGAGTACTTTCCCGGCGGCATGAGTGGCTTCGATATTGTCGCGAACGAATTCCTCGTGTTCGAGGAGGGTCCGAGCGTCAGTATGACCTTGCAGTGGGCGACTTACAGGGATGCGTCCGATCAATGCAGCCTGTCGCGAATCTGGGGTGGCATTCATCCGCCGGCCGACGACATCCCCGGGCGCCTGATCGGGGCACAGATTGGGCCCAATGCCTTCGCGCTGGCCGAATCACTCTTTAATGGCACGCCGTAGCGACCGGAAGACCTGAATCCAGGCATGCTAACGTAGGCACAATCCACAACCGAGAGGCAGATCCGATGCAGTTACGTTACAAAATCGCGAGCGGTATCCTTATATTCTTTGGCGTAGTGATGACATCACTGGCGGTTGTTCTAAGCCATAACGCTGCCTGCGAACCGGCACCGGCAATCTCCAGTGAGTCCGAGACCATGAAAGCCATCGTGTATCGTTGTTATGGCTCACCGGATGTACTGGCATTTGAAGTCATCGAAAAACCGACGCCTGCGGACGATGAGGTCCTGGTCAAGGTCGTTGCTGCTGCCGTCAATCCTCTCGACTGGCACTTCGTGAGAGGCACGCCGTATTTGATACGCTTCATGTCCGGCCTGGGCTCGCCCAAAGACTCGCGAGTAGGAGTGGACTTTGCGGGCACGGTTGAAGCCGTTGGCGCCAAGGTCACGCGGTTCAAGCCCGGAGACGAGGTGTTTGGCGGGGGTAAAGGAGCCTTCGCCGAGTATGTAACCGTTCGCGAGGACCGGGCTCTGGCGATCAAACCGGCCAACGTGTCATTTGAGCAGGCGGCTTCCGTCCCGATAGCGGCCATCACCGCAATCCAGGCGCTACGCGACTCAGGAAAACTGGAGTCCGGGCAGAAAGTCCTGATTAACGGCGCGTCGGGAGGTGTCGGTACATTTGCGGTGCAGATCGCCAAGTCAATGGGTGCCGAAGTGACGGGCGTCTGCAGTACCCGGAATGTTGAGATGGTGCTGTCAATCGGTGCGGATCACGTCTTCGACTACAAGAAAGAGGATTACACCGAAAGCGGGCAACAATACGACCTGATCATCGATATGGTCGGCAATCACTCACTAACCGCAAACAGGCGGGCCCTGACCGAAAAGGGCATCCTGGTAATGGTCGGAGGCGCAAAAGGTAATTGGTTGGCGCCCCTGATGGGGCCGATCAAGGGGCTCATGTTGTCGCCGTTCGTGGACCAGGAGTTCGTCACGATTCTGGCGAAATTGCGTCGCGATGACCTGACGGTTCTGGGTGACCTCATGCAGGCCGGCAAAGTCACTCCGGTCATTGACAGGCGTTACCGGCTAAGTCAGGTTCCGGCGGCGATCCAATATTCGGAAGAGGGACACGCTCGCGGAAAAATAATCATAGAAGTGCAATAAGCTGTTGCGATCGCTACCAGATACTTACCGTGCAGCCAGCAACGCCTTGAAGCGCGGGTGATCGCGGACATTGTCGAGATCACTGTCGTTAATCATCCAGTCCACCTCTGCCATGCCCTGGCGGACGCTCTTCTCAAGACAATCGAGGGCTTCTTCGATCTCACCGATGGTTGAATACACGCAGGCGACATTATATAGATTCAATGCGTCGGGCCGAGTGTTCCTCGCGCGCTCCAGCCACTCCATGCCTTTTTCGGTCTGTCCGTCCTCCAGCAAATTAATCGAGCCGAAACAAAGTGCGCGCGCATCGTCCGGTGACGTCTCGAGGCGCCGCTCAATAACAGCTAGTGTTCGTCGCCGAGCGTCGTCGCGTTTCTCGTCCTGGCCCAGGGCCCTGTAAACCTGGGCCAGCAACGCGGCCGCCTGGTAATCATCAGGACGCACTTCATAGGCTTTCTCGAATTGGGCCGCGGCCAGTTCTAGTTTGCCTTTCGTAAACGCGTGACGGCCGTGATAATAGTAGGCGTCGTAAAGCATCGGATCGAGCTCAATAGCCCGCTCAAAAGCCTTTTCTGCGTCATCCTGGCGAGTACTGTAAGACAAGGCCAGGCCACGTGATGCATGAACCAGGGCGGAATTAGGCGCCAACTGTAACGCCAGGCGACTATTGGTTTCGGCTTGCAGGCGAATAGAAACCGCGCTGTCTGCATACATGTAGATGAAAGAAAAGCAGTCCGCCAAACCGGCATAAGCCAGCGCGTAATCCGGATCGAGATCTATAGCGCGGGAAAAATCTTCACGCGCCCGTTTCCATCCCTCGTCGCTGAATTGAAAAAAGTGCCGACGTCCACGCAAGTAATTTTCGTAAGCCTCGATGTTATGCGTTGGCTGTTGCTCAATCGACTTTTCAGTGTCGGGGCTCAGGGATAACTTGAAGGCTTTGACGACATTTTCGGCAATCTCTTTTTGTATACCAAATACATCCTTCAATTCACGATCAAATCCTTCCGACCAGATGTGATAGCCGTCTTCGACTTTGATTAACTGAGCGGTTACGCGCAGTTGGTCCCCAGCCTTGCGCACACTGCCTTCGAGTACGGTATTGACGTTCAATTGCTCGCCGATGGAATCAATGCCCATCGTGGTGTCCTTGAACTGGAAAGACGCCGTCCGTGATGCAACCTTCACTCCCTGAATCCGGGCCAGAGAATTGATGATTTCCTCGGCCATGCCTTCGCAAAAGTAGTCCTGGTCTTTGTCCGGGCTCATGTCCGCGAACGGCAGCACGGCGATGGAGGATTCTGCCTGGCCCGCAACCTGACTTTTGCCTGTGGCGATCGATTTGCGACGTTTTTTCGTGCGACGAATGCCTTGCGGAGTTACCTCCAGTGCCCAGGCGAGAAACAGGGCCACAGGGAAGCCCAAAACCAACAACCACAACACCAATGTGGTCGACCATGGTGGCAGATTTAATGGCTCGAATGTGGCATCGGCGACCTGTAGAAGCACCCACGCACCGACAATATAAGCAATACAGACCTGCACCACTTTGCGGCGTTTCAATTCTTCGAAATACCCGCTCAAAATTGGTGGACTCCCTGGCAGATTCGCTATGACACTAGGCCATGACAGTATTCTTATATATTATCGGCGCGGCAAGCCTAACCGCTTCTTCCAGAAATACCAACTATGCGAGCTGTCACCGCAACTGGCTATCTTTACTCCCACGGCGGTTGTAACCGCTGACTATCTTCACTTTGGCATCCTGATGCGCCTGGCAGGGCACACACAGGCGCACGCCGGGAACGGCTTCGCGGCGGGCTTCAGGTATTGGTTTGTTGCATTCATCGCAATGCGTCAGGCTTTCGCCCTGCGCTAACTGGTCACGCACGCGTTTGACGGCATCCTCGACGGTCGCGTCGATCTGATCCTGTACTGCCCCGTCTTTTGCAAATCCGCCTGCCATTGAGAAACCCTAAAAATTGTATTTGCCAAACCCGTCGCCTACAGCGATATTAGCGCACTTGGTCACCATAAGAGAGACGCCTCATGCCCCGAGGATTGCTGGTTTTGCTACTCATTGCGCGAGGCGCGGCCGCTGTCGACGATGGCATCACGATCGAAGAAGTCTGGATCGAAATGCCCGACGGCGTGCTGCTCGCCGCCGACCTGTACAAGCCTACCGACCTCAAGCCCGGCGATAAATTACCCGTGCTGCTCGAATACACGGCGTACCGAAAAACCGAGTCACGGTCCCGCAATTATGCATTGTTCTCCTATTTCCTTAATCACGACTACATCGTAGCCAGGGTCGATATCCGGGGCACGGGCAATAGCAAAGGGCGCCTGATTCCGTATGAATATGCGGACGAAGAGCTCGACGATGGCGAAGTCATTATCGACTGGCTGTCGAAGCAGCCCTTCTCCAATGGCAATGTCGGCATGTTCGGCATCTCCTGGGGCGGATTCAATGCGGTGCAACTGGCCGTCCGGCAGCCGCCGGCGCTCAAGGCCATCATCGCCGTGCATGCGACCGAAGATCTCTACCAGGACGATGTTCATTTCATGGACGGCGTCATGCACCTGGATTCCTGGGAAATGAGCCAGGAACTTAAAAATGCTCGTCCCGGCGCCCCCGATTTCCTCATTGACGACGACAACTTCAAAAATCGTTTCGATACCGAACCCTGGGTGCTGAGCTTCAAGAGGCAACAACGCGATGGGCCATTCTGGGATCGCGCCTCGTCACGTGACAAGTACGACCGGATCAAGATACCCGCGTTCTACATTGCCGGCTGGTACGACGGTTACCGCGATATTGTGCCGCGCATGCTCGCTAATGTGGAAGCGCCGGTAAAGGCGATGATCGGCGCCTGGTCGCATGCCTGGCCGCACGATCCTTATCCGCAACCGGGTATGGAATGGCGGCACGAAGCCGTGCGCTGGTTCGATCAATTCCTCAAGGGCGAGGATACGGGCATTCTCGACGAACCGCGGCTCGCCGTTTACGTGCGTGAATGGCATCCGCCCGGGCCTTATCTTGAATACGCACCTGGCTTCTGGCGCTGGGAAGACGGCTGGCCGATCGATCGAATTCAACAAACACGTATGTATGCGCAGGACAATCACTCCTTATCTATAGCGCAGGCTGACGCCACCGTGCATTCGCTGCGCTACACACCGACCAGCGGCCTCGAAGCTGGCGGGCCCGTGATGTGGTGGGGAGATGTGGCGCACGATCAGCGACCGACCGATGCGTACAGCCTGGTCTATGACACAGAGCCGCTGGCATCGGACACCGAAATCCTGGGACTCCCTTTGGCCAGGCTCAATGTCTCGGCTGATGCACCAAGAGCCAACTGGATGGTCAAATTGTCTGATGTCGCACCGGATGGCAGGGTCACGCAGGTGGCCGGCGCCGCGTTTAATGGTACGCACCGCAATTCCGCACGGGAGCCGCGGGATATTGTTCCGGGCGAGGAATTCGCACTCGATATCGAGATGCATTTCACGTCGTGGGTGTTCCCGAAGGGCCACCGGATTCGCTTTAGCGTAAGCAATGCGCAGTGGCCAATGTTGTGGCCAACGCCGTATCCGATGACCACGACGCTGCGCCTCGGCGGTGCCCATGGTTCGCACGTCGAGTTGCCGATCGTGCCGCCGGGCGAGCGGGCATCGCCGGAATTTCTGCCGCCGGCGGCCAATCCGAAATACGCTGGCTACGAGTCCATCGATACGGGAATGCCCTCGGGCTATGGCGAGATCTCTGCTGTCACTCGCAATCCACGGACCGGCGAAGCTACGGTGACCGCCACCAATTCAGGCGCCACGAAGTTTCCGTGGGGCACAGAGACTTATCTCGAAACCATCGAGCACAAGACATCGGACGCACATCCGGAGAACACCTCGATGACGGGCACGCACCGCCTCGAGTTGCAGCTCGAAGGCCGCACCTTGCTGTGGGAGGGGCAGCTGTCCTTTACGAGTGATCTTGAGAATTTCTACTATGAATACTCGCGCAAGCTCAGCGAAAACGGCGAATTGGTGCGCGAGAAATCCTGGCAGGAAACGATACCGCGCGATTATCAGTGAAAAAAGGGGTCGAACCGAATTAATCGATTAAATCGGTTCGACCCCTTTTTCTTACAAGTCATTTGTTGGCTAATGCAGTCCGAAATCCCTATCCTGCATGAACAATGAGTCTGTTTAATGAGTTAAAACGCCGCAACGTGTTTCGGGTAGCATTTGCCTACACCGTAATCGCGTGGTTGCTCGCCCAGGTTGCGGATCTCGCATTCGACAACTTCGGTACGCCGGAGTGGGTTTCCAAGACGGTATTATTCTTATTGCTGCTCGGCTTTCCGCTGGCCGTGTTCTTTGCCTGGGCCTTTGAAATTACGCCCGAAGGGCTCAAAAAAGAGCAAGACGTCGACCGTACAGCGTCGATTACGTCTCACACGGGCCGCAAACTCGACTATTCGATCATCGTGTTGCTCTTCATCGCATTGTCTTACTTCGTGTGGGAATCGCGTGTGTCGGACCGCTTACCCGTTACGGCTTTTGCGGGCGCGTCAGTCGCCGTGCTCGCCTTCGAGAACATGAGTCCCGATCCCGAGAATGCTTATTTCGCCGAAGGGATTTCCGAAGAGATTCTAAACGTATTGTCGTCGATCGATGGCCTGCGAGTGGCCTCACGAACTTCCGCATTCTCGTTCGCCAATACCAACACACCGATTCCCGAAATTGCATCGCAACTCGATGTCGCCCACATTCTCGAGGGCTCTGTACGCAAACAGGGCATGCGCGTGCGCATTACGGCACAGCTCATCGACGCGAGTACGGACACCCACGTGTGGTCGGATTCCTATGATCGAAACCTTGATGACATCTTCGCCGTGCAGGAAGAGATCGCGATAGCGATATCGGCGGCGCTGATGGGCGCGCTGGGCATGACACAGATCAGTGTCTCTGCACCTACCGACGATATGGCAGCCTACGAATTGTTCCTGCGCGGGCGGCAACAGTTCTACCAACGCGGAGCAGGTCCGCTCGAGAATTCCATCGAAGATCTGCAGGCAGCCGTGGGCCGAGACCCGGAATTTGCCGAAGCCTGGTCCTTCCTCGCAGCGAGCCTCAGCACCCAGACCGGGTACAAGCTGATGGATGCGGCTACTACAGGGGTTTTTACGCGCCAGGCCAAGGACGCCGCTGAACGGGCGCTGGCGCTGGATCCGAATCAGGCATTGGCCGTAGCGGTGCTTGGCCAGGTAGCGTCGAATACTGACCGACTTGAAGAGATCATGCTGCTCGATCGCGCGGTCGAGATGGCGCCTGACCATGCCGGTATCATCATGTGGGCCGCTGATGCACGGTTTCAAGCTGGCGCCTATCTCGACGAGGCTTTGCCACTGTTCGAACGTGCCTACCGTCTCGATCCGCTGTCTGGCATCAATAACGGTGTGCTGGGTAACGCCTATCTTGCGGCCGGCCAACGCGATCTCGGTCACCAGCACATTCGGCGTGCAATTGAACTGGGTTGGCCATATACGGCTGACGCAGCAGCTCTCGATCTCCTATGGACTGGCCAGATCGATGCTGCCGTTGAGGTCAGTCGAACATTATGGATGGACGATGGGTCTTACGAGTCGATCGATTTCGATCAGGCTAGAGATATCGACGAAAAAGTACTGCGACGTGAGATTTCATCGGATGAGCTGGCCAAAATTTTTACAAGTACAAGAAATTTCGATGGCGACTACCGTAAGCTCATCTACTATTACCACGTCCTTAGTGATTACGATCGAATGTTTGACGCGTGGTTGGCAATGGAAGTGGATTTTACGTACTTGACTCGCAGTGTGTATATTCCGAGCGGCCGAGCCGTGATGGAACATCCGCGAATGCTCGAGGTTGCCGAGAAGCTTTTGCTATTCCCGGTGTGGGAGGCCAAAGGCTATCCGTTCGGCTGCGAACGGGTGCAGGACGATATCGGCGATCACTTGAGTTGCCCGGATTGGCCGGAGTAGGAAAAAAGAAAAATAATATTGACCGCTAAATTTATTCTCGAAAATAACCCGCGCATTCGCTACGCGACCGGCGCGCTGATGTATTTCGCCCAGGGAATTCCGGCGGGCTTGCTGTCAATCGCGATACCTGCCTGGCTGGCCAGTCAGGACGTCAGTGCCGCGGAGATCGGAACCTACCTTGCCGTCATTGTGCTGCCCTGGGTGTTCAAGCTGGTGACCGGGCCGCTGATGGACCGCTTTGAATTTTTAAGTATGGGGCGGCGGCGACCATGGGTGCTGGCGGCACAACTGGGCCTGTCGCTTTCGTTGCTCACGCTAATGCTGGTGGATCGCCCCGCCGAACAGATCGGTCTATTGATGATGGTCGGCGTACTCATCAACATCTTCGCGGCAACCCAGGACGTTGCGGTCGACGGCATGTCGATCGACCTCACGCCGATCAGGGAGCAGGGACGCCTCAATGCGTTCATGAGTTTCGGCAAGGCGGTTGGCTGGGCGTCGACAGCGGCCGTATCGGGAGTGCTACTGGTTACCTGGGGTATGAAGACCACGGCGATTGCTGCAGCGATCGTTTCTGGCATGGTGCTGATCGTTTTCGTATTCGTGCTCGAGCGCGATGGCGAGCGGCGTCTGCCCTGGACTCGCGGCAAAGCCGCATCGGCGCATCAACCTGGAAACTCGTTCCGGGCGGTATTCGGTGGCATCAACTCGGTGCTTTGGCAGCGTGTCAGCGTGATCGTGATGCTCATCATGTTTTTCGACGGCCTGGTATCCGGCTACGGTCAGGCACTGATGCCAATCGCGGCAGTGAAGCTTTTTGGTTATACGACACCGCAATGGTCGCAGCTGGTCGCCGTGATGGGTCTGACTGGCGCCTTCCTGGCACTGGCGCTCGGCCCGTTGATTGATCGCTTCGGTGCGAAGCACATGCTGATGTTTACAATGACGCTGCTCGGCGCGCATGCACTCCTGCTTGCTCAAACGCAGCACCTTTGGCAGGACACTACTTATGTGCGGGTAATGCTGTCTCTCTGGATCATGATGATGCCGGTGGTGATGGTCTGTGTTATTGCGTTGGCAATGGCGATTTGTTCACGCAGCGTTTCGGCGACGCAGTTCGCTATCTACATGTCAGTTGCCAACATGGGGTATGCAGCAGGATCCAAAATTTATGGAATGGTTGGCGATGGCTCGAATTATGTGGAGACCTACATGCTGATTAGCGTGTTCGTCGTAGCCACCTTATTTGTGCTGTTTTTTCATCGTGACCAAGGCCTGGATGCCGAAGCCGCAACCAAGCGGGTGGCCATGCGCCAACACACACTTGCGTTCGGCGGCAGCGAGGCCGGAGTCTTCTGGTCGGGCGCCATGCAGTGTCCGAAATGCAGAACCGATATGGAGCAGGTTGACTACGAAGGCGTCGAAATCGATCGCTGCAAATATTGCAAAGGCATATGGTTCGACGCCGGCGAAAGCGAGGCGCTGCGAAACAAGAAGGCCGCTGCCGCGATTGATACCGGCGATGCGCGCATCGGTAAGCGTGCGAACGAAATCAACCGCTACCCCTGTCCCAGATGCGGCGGTGGAATGGTGCGCGTAGTCGATGCGCGGCAGACGCACATCTGGTACGAGGTATGCAGTTCCTGCAGCGGATCATTTTTCGATGCCGGTGAATTTAGCGATATCACCCAAACCACGATTGCAGACTTTTTCAGGCTCGCGATTTCACCACGAAAGACGCGCCCAGGATCATGAGGAACATCGGGTAAAACGGTATCAAAGGGGAATATGGGACGTATGGCTCCACGAATTCTATGACTTTGAATCCATACATGAATTCAAAAACTTGTGGGCTCCAGGCTCGTGCAAAACTAATGCCTGTCAAGCCGACGACCAGCGCGGCAAAACCCACCGTCAAAAAAAGTGACGTAGATTTATCATCGGTGGAGGATTGTCCTGCCGACCGCTTCGAGCGTTTTTTGCTCCACGCAGCCAGTCGCAGCCCCCAGGCCAGGAAGCCACCCCAGTAATAAACGTAATCGATGAAAAGTGCCGGGGATTCATAGTAGAAAAGGTTGTACCAGTAAACGATCCACGCGTAACACCACAGCCAATAGATTCCGGTCGTGTGCAGGAGCTTCCACTGCCTGGGCGTCAGGCGACGACGGCCAAATTTGAATGACGTCAGCACCATCGCGATGAGAAATACGTAACTCGATACTCCTTCAACAACATCGCTGAGCACATAAACTTCGTTGACGTAATAGTCGGTGTGTATAGTCACCAACCACAAGATAAATATCAGCTGCCAAGCCATCGCGGCCGCGAAACTGAGCCCGATAAATGGTCGATTGCGCAACAGCCAGCGACCGAATGACCCGGGAAATAAAGCCTGAACCGAGGATGCAGCAAATGCCACGAACAACAATGGCACCGCATGGCGTACGGACAGCTGAATCATCGAAGAAACATCTTCGGCGCTGGTCAGATCCACGCGCGCCATGCCCAGCACCATCACGGCGGATACCGGTACCGTTATCAGCCACCACAGCTTCCAGCCATTGATGATTTTGGCTTTCAGTATTTCGTTTAGATCTGCAGTCATGGAATCAGTAGTCGTCTAATTGCGCGAGAACTGTATCCCGCGTTTTCTTGCACCCTAATGTACGGAAGTCGGCGTGGTCATTTGTCCGCCGTATGGGCACGGAATCACCAATCCTTGAGCGGAAAGTCCATTACCGGTTGTGGCGGCCAGGTCAGGCCGCCTTCCTCGAGTTTGGCCGCGAAATTTGGCGTGGCGTCGAGATCAAAAGGCGCACCACAGGCACACCACTGGGTTATCTGCGTCAAAGTTACCGAGCCGAAATGATGCTGATCGACGATGGCTGCCAAGCGATTGGCGTCTTCCCTGTGGCCACCCCAGGCAGCAACTATTATCCTCCAGAAAATCCCGAACGCGTTTGTCGTCTTGAACTCCTCGAACAGCTGATCAAAGCGAGCACGGTCTCCCTCGTGCGCTACGACCAGGGTCTTGAAGGCTATGGCAGCACCTTCGTCCAGAATCCGGTCATCGATTTCTTTACGGGCTTCCTCATGCAGTCCATGGGCGACCAATGCCCGGACCAACGCGATGCTAAGCCAGCCGCCGGGCGCGATTTCGGTGCCCTCGCGGGCGAGCCGCATAGCCTCGTCCTTGTCGCCCATTCTGAGAGCAGTCCTGGCCACGTTGAACCAGGATAAAGAACGCCGAGGGTCGCAAGCGAGTACGCGCAGCGAGCGTTCGAGGAAGGCTTCCGAGTAGCCGAATACGTTGGGGATAATCGACATCCAGTTACCTTCGTTACATCCGGGCGCATCCAGGGCCCGTTCAATTCGCCCACCCAATCCCCGCCAGTTGCCACTGATAAATGCCAGGTCGAGTTCCAGCATGCGCCGTGCTGACGAGGAGGGCGCATGTCGTTCGGCCGCCTGGTAGTCGGCGATCGTCGCAGTATAGGTATTCGCAATTTCCTCTTCGGTGAACGCAGCCTGAAACTCGCCAGACGCGTCGTCGGTCAGCATGTGTACGAACAAGTCGGAATGATCGAGGTAGACCTGGGAAAAAGTCGGGACTCGTTCTATAACTTTCTCGAAGTACACATTGGCTTGGCGTAGTCCTTCTATCGTATTCATTTCGCCGTGCGCCTGTTCGTACACCTCCAGACCTTTCTGGTAGAGCGTAAACGCTTCCACGTCGCGCAACCCTGCTTGTTTCATTGCCTCGCGCTTATCCTCATCCAGCACGACGTCTAATGCAAAAGCTATTTGTTCAGCAATGTTCTCCTGCACGGCAATCGTGTCGGTCGCGGTACTGTCGTAATTCTCAGACCACAGGTGAAATCCATCGTCAGCGCGAATCAACTGAGCCGTTACTCGTAATCGTTCGCCCGATCGCCGCACCGAGCCTTCTACAATGTGGTTTACACCCAAGGCTGCGGCAATCTCCTGTATCGGGATATCCTGTCCCTTGAACGAAAACGCAGACGTACGCGCGGTGACCAGCAATTCGGGCAACTGCGCCAGCGAATTGAGAATTTCTTCGGTCAGGCCGTCGGCGAAATACTCGTCGTCCGGTCCGCTGCTCATGGCAACGAAGGGCAGAACAGCAATGGATTTTTCCAGTACGGTCGACTCAGGAACCGGCTCCGAACCGGTAGTGGTGTAGAACTTGTCAAACGCGAACCATCCCAACGCCAGCACGAGAATGCCAATGATGACGCGGTCCAGTTTGCGGCCTGTCTGCGAGGTGATGGACTGGCTGCGATCGACATCGGCCTCACGCTTTAGCCCTTCGGGGGTCATCTCGAAGGCCCAGGCGAAGATCAGCGCAAGCGGCAGTCCAAGCAACAAGACGACTATGACCGATTTCAGTACCCAATCCGGTGCGCCGAAGTTCTCGAATGCAAACTCGGCAAGCTGGGCAAGGACCCAGCCGACGATGGCGTAAGCAATGGCCACACGAATGACATTGCGGCGTTGGAGCTCAGCGAATAAGGACATTAATGATTTTTGTTCCAGAATGGATATGCGCAGTATACTGGGATAACGGCGCTAATCCTCAGCCGCCGGTAAATGCCCGGCTTTTAAGTACAACAGTGCACCCTCGTCGCGCGTGAAGGCGCGGTGGCTGTTCTGGTCGGGATTGCGCAGCCAGGTGCCCGCCGGGTAATCGCCGTACTCGTCACAAAAACAGCCTTCGATGACGAACACTTCCTCGCCGCCAGGATGCGTGTGTTCTTTGAATGGCGTATTGGGCGCCCAGCGAATCATCGTCACAAGTTCGTTTCGAAACTCATGCAAGGGCATCGCCTCGACACCAGGTGCGAGTTGCAGCGGCCACTTCGCATCGTACGTATCGATGACGACAGGCGTGTCGTCGTCTTGATCAAACTGACGCAGTTTGACGAAGATGACACAGCCCTGTTCGCCGATGCGGGGGGAGTGACTGGTGCCGATTGGGTTTCGGACATAGGTGCCGACGGGGTAGGTCCGGTGTTCGTCGGCGAATTCACCCTCGAGCACGAAGAATTCCTCGCCGCCGCCATGAACATGCGCTGGGAAGGTGCTGTTTGGCGCATAGCGCACCAGTGAGGTGGCGCGCGCGAGCTCATCGCCAATGCGATCGAGCATCATGCGTTCGACGCCCGGCATTGGCGAGTCAACCCATCGGTAGTCCTCAGGGTGGATGACAACCCGTTGCGAGAAGTCCGAGTTTAGGTGCACATCTTATGCGGACGCGGATGCGGGCCAGACAAATTCGGGACGCAGACCTTCGTAAACGGGACGACCATCGTCCGGTTCGTCAGCACCCGTTGAGGTGTCGAAGAACGCATGGTAAGTCGCCGGCATGCTTTCGGCATCGTGTCCCATGATGTTCGGCACGATCACGCGGATCCGTCCTTCCTTGTCATCGAGCATGATGGGCGAACCACAGTCCGAACACACGCACAGCTCCAGCGGACCATCGGGGTTATTCGCGTTGAACGGCTGACGTTTTAGCCCGTCCATATTGTCTACTTCCAGGTCGCCGTGGTTGAAGAAGGCGACATGGGTAGTGTCCTGCCCGGTAACGCTTTTACAGACGGAGCAGTGGCAAGTGTGGACGTCGATCGGGTCGTTATCGGAATGAGTGTGAACGTGATCGCACCCTCCGGCATATTTGTGTGACATGGCTCATTACCTCTTCTAGTTCGAATTAGATACCAAATGACACCAACCTGTTAAGTATAGTAGCGAATGGCTGTAACTGCATTAGCAAATTCCAGATTACTATTGGCGGGAGAAAAAAGAATGAAAAATCATATAGATCGGAGGCTGGCAACGAGTGTGGGGATCGCGCTGTGTGTCGCTTTGATGATGAGTGTGCCCGTCGTGGCGGATGACGTGGATGCTGTCAGGGCTGTGAAAATGGATCCTGAGAAGCTCGCGGGCATCGATCTGCCTGCCGAGGAACCCTTTATGGACGCCGAGGATGTACTCGAAGGAAGCCATCGCCCGCGGGGAGAAATACTCTATTACGGCGACCAGCTGATCGTCGAGGTTTACGAAGACGACCCGGCTACGCTGAGGTTTGACGAACCGTATATCTACGACGAGTTCGTCACGGTGCTGAGCGGCAAGGTGATCGTGACGGCTGATGACGGTGTGTCGCAGGAGTTCGTCGCAGGCGATACATTTGTGGTGCCGAAAGGCTTCACCGGTACCTGGCAAATGCTCGGCAACTTCCGCGAGCTTATCGTGATAGAGCGGCAGGCTTATGAGGAAGCCTACGGAACGACCGCGGATTGATGGGGCTGGAAACCGGACTAAAAAAACACCAGGCAACGGGTCTCGATACTCTCGCGCGGTGGTGCGTCCACGGGAGCACCAGGGTCTACGAAGGGCGAGTGCAGCGTAAAACGGGCGCGACCGTCGGTTTTTGAATCGAAGGTCTTGATCAGCAAGGCCTCGTCCATCTGCATCTCGGGAAAGTAGTACCAGCGCTGTGCCGAGTCGTGCAAAGCGACCTGAAGTTCGCCAATGCGGTCCTCGGCCCGACGCTCGACCGCCACCAGGTCTTCGGCGCGCACGGTCGTGGCATCGCACATCGCCAGCGCATGGTTGTACACAGGCCCGGCCACCGAACGCCAGACATTGACGATGGCGAATCGCCGTTGCAGCAGTTCCTCCGCCTCCTCCGGGTCATCGGCGAAGTGGTCACGCAATCGCTTGACGCCGGAGGCCGCGGTGTAATCATTGTGAACGATTTCAGCGGGTTCACGAATGTTCTTAGATCTTTGTTGATCAACAGATGACGAGCGTCGCGTATCGTCAAAGACCTCAACACGCGCCGCGCCCATGATCTCGGCCAGCCAGGCCCTCAATTCGTCGTGGTAAACCTGCCCGAGCTGCACATCGTCATAGAAATCGTCGACGGCGGTCGTCTGCGGAACCAGCCTGAATCCTTCGACATCCAGGCTGGACGAGGCTTTGTCATGACGGCCATTGTGAATGCTCACTTCGCGCATCGTGAAATTGCCCACGTGATCCGTCTCATCACCACCTCCCTTGGAGGGAATGTAGACGAGCGGCTCATCGAGGTTGGCCAGGAATTTGAGGGTCGTTTTGATGGGTTTAGGTGGCATTCGACCGATTTTAACCGTTGCAGGGGTCTAACGACATACATGTCCAAAGCGAGCGCTAGAGCCGCATGCGGCGCTATTGTCACGCTCGCTGACGTATGTGGGGAGAACAAGATATGAAGCAACAACATCTGATCTTGAATGCAATATTGGGGAGTCTGACGCTGCTGTTTGCAGCAGGTCCAGCAACTGCGGGCGAAGGGTTTTCGATAGGTGCTTCGGCGGTGCGCGCGAACGTCGATATCAAGGACGTCGGGATTGACATCGATGGGGAAGCCACCGGCTACAGGTTCTTCGGTACCTACATGTTTAACGAGAGGTTTGGAATTGAGGCGGGCTACAGTACTTTTGGAAAACCCAATGACAGCACCATCCCGTCAAATCTATCCGTCGAAACCGACAGCTATGACGTGTTTGCGGTAGGCACCTATCCAATGTCACCAAACTTCGCCTTGATCGGTAAAGCTGGATTCGCGGCCTCGCAAACCGAGACCGAAGTGAATGACGAAAACGAATCCCATCATAAAAGTACGGATTTCGCACTTAGTCTTGGCGGTCATTTCGATTTCACCGAACGGTTTGGAGTTCGCGGCGAACTGCAATGGATCGACAATAATGATGCAGGCGCTGCGAACATGATCACCCTTGGCGGAGTGTATCGGTTTAAATAAACATCCAGACTATCTGATCTGACGTTTCAGTTATCGCGATGGTTTGAATTAGCCCGCAGGGCAGGGTTTCCTGTGGAAGGTGGAACATCATGAATAAATTCCTGATCTTTGCTAGCACGCTGCTGTGCTCTCTGGCGTTCGCCGAGGAGGCGAATGACGATGGCTGGAATGACAGCTTCCCCGTTGAAACGTACACGATGGTGTCGACGGGCAATAAGAACCCGTACTGGAGTTTGAAGCCCGGCCGCTACGTCGTGCTTGGGAAAATTGAACCCGGTGGGGATGAGTTCGTCATTATTACTGTCCTGGACGAAACCGAGACGGTCGGCAACGTCGAAACCCGGGTCATCGAGGAGCGCGAATACGAAGACGGCAAGCTCGCCGAAATCTCCCGAAATTTCTTTGCGATGGAGAAGAAGTCCAAAGACATTTTCTATTTCGGCGAGGATGTCGACTATTATGAAGATGGCCAGGTCACGGGCCACAGCGGTCAATGGCGGGCAGGATCGGATGGCGCGCGCGCGGGACTGTATATGCCGGGCCACCCGGTCGTGGGCATGCGCTATTACATGGAAATCCATCCGGGCGTCGCTATGGATCGCGCGGAGATCTTCGATACGGGTGCTGCGGTTGAAACACCCGCGGGTACATTCAAACAATCCCTGATTGTCACCGAGTCATCGCCGCTGGAGCCCGGTGATGAATCTTACAAGCGCTATGCGCCCGGCGTTGGCATGATTTTCGATGACGGCCTGGAACTTTACAAGCGCGGCCGCAAGTTTCCTTCCGAGAAATTCGTCGAGTTCGAAATCGCCGAGGAGCAGATGCCTGCCATTCCGACCCGCGTCTTGCGTGAGCTACACCCCACCGGAATCATCAGGGAAGTTAAGGTGGAGTTGCACCGGGACCATGTTCGTTATGCCGTGGAAACGTTAATCGATGGCGTGCATTGGGATGTCGAAGTGGCCAGCAACGGCGAGGTTTTTCGCAATAGACTGGACTAGTATTTTCCGACCAACGAGTATGGCCGTGTCGGCGTTGTTCCCGATGACCTAATCGGCAAACGATCATTGCTCAATCATCCTTCCGACAGCGCGATTTTCGCGTGGAATCGTCTAGACTCAATATAAAAGCGTCACTTGTGGCGCCGGAATAACGGGAGTCGAGGCGATGCGCAGACGAACTTTTTGTAAGACCACGTTAGCGGCTGCGGTTGCGGCTGCGATTCCGGGATGCGGGCGGGACATGCCGCCTGCGGCGACTGACGTCGGTAGCCTGATTCCGGCTGTTTCTTCGGCCGGAGAGGAAATCTCGATCGAGACGGTAGCAATTAGCGAGCTCGCTGACAGCCTGTCCGGCAACCTGTACCTGCAGGCTGACGAAGGCTACGCGGCGGCGAAGCGCGTTTGGAACGGTATGTTCGATCACAGGCAGCCGTCCATGGTTGTGCAATGCCTGAGCACCGATGACGTGGTGAACGCAGTCAATTTCGCACGCGAGCGTAAT
>JADFNV010000033.1 GCA_022563195.1 Pseudomonadota bacterium | reverse complement strand
ATCGCGGGCGTTGGCAGTGTCATCATTTTTCTGCCGCAAATTATCATCCTGTTCCTGTTTATCATTTTGCTGGAGGACTCGGGCTACCTCGCCCGAGCAGCGTATTTGCTGGATCGCACAATGCGCTCCGTGGGCTTGTCGGGCCAGTCGATAATTCCGATGATTTCGAGTTTCGCGTGTGCTGTGCCCGGCATCATGGCGACTCGGGTTATTCCAAATCGTCGAGACCGCATCGCGACGATTATTGCCGCGCCATTCATGACGTGTTCGGCACGGCTGCCGGTGTATGCATTGCTTATCGCGGCATTCATACCCGCGCGCGACATCGCCTTTCTCAACCTGCAGGGCCTTGTCATGTTCGGTCTGTACATGTTTGGCATCGTCGCGGGCGTGCTCACGGCATTGTTGATGCGCAAGACCGTACTGCGCGGTCCCAAACCATCGTTTGCGCTGATGTTGCCCGAGTTTCGACGCCCGAACTTGCAGACCGTGCTAATACAGTTGCTGGGTCGCGCTCGCGTATTTCTCTACCGCGCGGGTACGGTGATTTTTGCGGTGGCGGTCGTTGTCTGGGCACTGGCCTATTATCCGCGAGCTACGGATATTGATCCCATACTGACAGAAAACGAGGCCGCAGCGGCGCAGCTGGAACAAAGCTGGCTGGGCCGCGCAGGTCATGTTGTTGAGCCGGTTTTCAAACCCCTGGGTTGGGATTGGCGAGTTTCTTCGGCTGTGATTGCCGGATTTCCGGCCCGTGAGGTCGTCATCGCGGTGCTGGGCACCGTGTACGCGGTCGGGGGTGAGGCCGATGCAGCGACGCTTTCGCAGCGGTTGCAATCGACAACCTGGCCCGATGGCAGTCCGGTATTTACACTGCCCATGGTGTTTGGGCTGTTGATTTTCTACGCCTGTTGTCTGCAATGTGCCGCGACGCTTGCCGTTATTCGCCGTGAAACAAATAGCTGGCGCTGGCCGATTTTTGCGTGGGTTTACATGACATCCATCGGTTATGCCGGTGCGCTGCTCATCTACCAGCTATTTTAGCGGCAGCCGCTGTCCTGTTGCCTATTGGATTCGAACGCGCAGCAGGATATTGAAGCTGGGGACGTTACTGCCGACGGTGGGGTTCATCGCGCCGCCCGGATTGACCCTGAAGCCGGTCACCAGAGGATCGAAACCCTGTGCGTCGGGCACCGGTACGTAATTGTAAGGTGGCCCACCGCCTACCTGGTTGCTGAACGTCACATCGGTAGCGAACGTGTACGTCAAACCACTGGCGACCGCGCCATCGACAAATGTAATCGGATCGCCGCCCGAGGTATCAACGAACAGGGCGGTGTCAGTCGGTAGCGGATCCGTGATAACGAGTGAATCCGCATCAACAGGGCCCAGCCCCTGGTTCGAAACACCGACGGTGTATTGAACAACGGCGCCCGGAATCGCTTTCGGATTCGCGCCGCCGTTGATCGGGTCGGTTAAAGTCTGGGCGACCTTGGACACGAGCAAATCCGGAATGGGGTCCTGGTCAAAACATACGTCGTCGACGTGCCAGAAATCCTCGGGAGCGCCGGACCCAGCGATCATTCGATAGCGCAGTTGAAAATTCGCATGCCGTCCGGCCGCCGGGAGAGTGTAGCTGCGAATAAATCTCTGGCCCGGACGGCCTCTACCCGAAAAGGTTTCAAGCGCAATCCACGCGCCAACATCGTCCAGGTACTCGACGACGAGATTCTCGCCGCCGTCCGGGTCGTTGCTGAAAGCGCGTGCGCCGCGGCGAATCCACATAGTCAGGTCTGAGAACGACGAAGCCGATGTGTCGATGACGTTGGACACGACATTGACGACACCGCCGTTGAGGAACAATGAATTGGTCGGTGAGGAGGATGTCGCTCCGCTGATGCCGCCAAACCCGGTGGTCGGGTTTACGGTCCAGTTGTCCAGTCCGCTCTCGAAATCATCGCAACTACCGACGGTAAGCGGGGGTGCCGTCGCGATCTCGGTGACCACGACATCGTCGAAGTGCCAATAGTCCCGGTCGAAGCCACTACCGGCGATCTGCCTCACTCGAATGGATAACGATCCGTGCAGGGCGCCGGCGGGCAAAACGAAAGAGCCTGTGTAAATCTGTCCGTCGGTTCCGGAGCCCAGGTAGCTGCCCAGCAGGCCCCAGGATGTGTCGGCCCTTTGATACTCGACATAGAAGTCTTGCCTCCTGTCGGGCGGTTCGCTAAAGTCATCGTCGCCGCGGCGGATCCAGATATCGAGCCGGGCGGCCAGTACCGAGGCGTTGAATGCAGGACTGGTTACCGTGACGGCATCATTTCTGGTGTAGGCACCGGAACCGGATTGCGCGACCTCAGGCCCGGTCAAAATTCCCGATCGGCTTGCGTCTGTTGTCGACCAGGGCGCCAGCGTGGCGTCATTGAAATCGTCACTGAACAGGATGTCACCCGGCGCGGCCTGGCCGGTCACCGGCAGCATCGCGAGCAGTATGGCTGCTACGCGCGGAGTCATTCCAGATATTCGCCCGACTTTCATTGCAGAGACGTTTCCCGCCAGTTTGACTTAATTCTAAGAAAATCAGTCCCCTACGGACACCACGCAGTTCACAGATTTGGCAGCTCAAAGGGCGAAATTCCCGGCAGTCGAGATCCGGATCATGCGCGCATGAATTAGCTGTTCGCGAAAGCGCGCCGTGAATCGCGGCGATCGTCGTACGCCACGGGTTCAAAGTCATTGACCCAGGCCAGGAATTTTTCGGGCCGAAGCGGCTCGCTCAGAAAATAGCCCTGAACTTGTTCGCAACCCATGGCAGCGATGCGACGCATTGTTTCTTCGCATTCGACGCCTTCTGCAACAACGCTCAAATTCAAATTGTGAGCGAGATCAACTGTGGTTCTGACGATCGCGTCGTTATGTTCGTCATCGACCAATGACATCACGAACGATTTGTCGATCTTGAGCTCGTGCAACGGGATATTGCGCAATTGTGCGAGTGATGAGTGGCCCGTGCCAAAGTCGTCCATCGATATTTGTACGCCGATATCGCGCAGGCACTCGAGGATAGTCACGGCATGGCGAATGTTATCCATGATCGAGTTCTCCGTCACCTCGAGGGTCAATCTTGCAGCCGGCAGATTTTGCTCCTTGAGGATTTGCAAGACATGATAGGGCAGGTATTCATCGGCGAGGTCGCGCGCCGACAGGTTGAGAGATACCTGCAAAGTATGGCCCGCGTCCTCCCAGGCGCGGCATTGACGCACCGCATCGGCAATAACATACCGGGTCAGGTGCACAATCGTGCCCGATTGTTCGGCGGTCGCAATGAAGTCATCGGGAAGCAAGAACCCGAACTCCGGGTGTTGCCAACGTACGAGGGCTTCGGCACCGCAGACGGCGCCATCGGGCAAGGACACCTTCGGTTGAAACCAAACCTGGATTTCCCCTTTGCGCAGCGCAGACGGCAGGTCATTTACGATTCTGAGACGTCGCTGGAATTCGTCTTCGCGCCCCTCCTGATAAATTCTGAAACGGTCTTTACTGGCCGACGACTCCGTGCGGGCGATCGATGCATGGCGCAGCAATTCCGCCGCCGTTTGACTATGACGTGGAAAATCGGCAATGCCAATTGCCGTTTGCAAAATGATGTTGACACGACCCAGGGTCACACCCGAGCCGAGGATGTGCTCAATGCGGTCAACATAGGCTAACGCGCTTTCCGAATCATGGCCAGGCACTACCAGGACGAACTCGTTCGTGCCCGTCTGACCGAGAAGCTCACCGCCGTCGAAGTTTGCAAGAAGTTGGCGTGCCGCGAGCTTGATCAAATCGTCGGTTGCGCTGTGTCCGAGCGTCGATGAGATCTCGCCCATTCGCGTGAGTCGAATCGAAAGAACCGCCACAGGAGTTCCGTCATTTCGCGCACTCTCGATTGTGGCAGTGAGCCCTGTCAGAACACTTGTCTGGTTCGGCAAGTCAGTCAATGAATCATGCGTGGCGTAATGCGAGATGCGCTGTTCGCGCTCGGCAATGGCTGTTTGCATGGCATTAAAACTCGATGCAAGTTCGCCGAATTCATCACTCGAATTAACGGTAAGGCTGGTGTCGTAGTTTCCGGAGATCATGCGTCTTGCGGCGGCATGCAGAGTCCGCAACGGACGCGAGATCGTTGTTGAGAACCAGGCACCCGCTATTGCGACAAAGAGCAGAAGCGCCGCACCGAACGCGATTAGGCCGCGCCGAGCCTCGATATAGGGCTGCATCGCTTCGCGCATGGAGCGCTGTAATACGACGAGAACGGCTTCGTCGCCACGAATAAACGAAGTTTGTATTGTCAGCGACTCGTCCACTGCATCATGTGTCATGTAGACGACATTGCTTGCAATGTTCAAGTCGATGCTATCGGACGAGGTAGCTGTTGTCGAAGTAATCGCTGCAGGACCTGAGTCCGCGCGGACAATTGACGCGGCGAGACCAGTCAGGGCGGAGATCCGGTTGCTTAGCTCGTCATCAATTCGAAACGCCATCACAATCCAGCCAACGGTGACCGGTGCGCGTAGTGGTACCGTGAAGACGTGGTAGAGCGTGCCGGAGATTAAGGCTGTTGATTCGCGATGCGCTGGAGCTGATTCGTCTGCGAGTTGTTCGAGTTCAACTAGCCGGCCGGATTCAAAATCCAGCGTACTGGCTATCGGCGCGCCGTCGAGATCGAGCAGCGCCGCGATATCAGCGCCGACCCGGTTGCGGTGATTTTCCAGTACGGAGCGTATCGTGATGGCGTCGCCTGTCGCATGGGCTTCTTTGAGGCCATAGTCTGCGGCAAGAACGGCCACACTTCTGCGCAGTTGCTTGCCGCGAGCTGCGAGAAACTCGTTGACCACGTTGGCGCCGATGTTCAGTGATTCGCGAGCACGGGATTCGATATCCAGCTCGATAGTCTGCATGACCGCGAACAAGGTCACTACTTGTGCTACCGCGAGCGGTACGATCGTCAGTAGCAGCAATTTGGTTCGAAAGCTTATGCGCATGTTCATCGCCGTTCACCCATCGCCGTGAACCGTCAGATGTCGTGACTCAGACCGTGCATAGTCGTCATAAATCAAAGCCTTAGGGATATTAGTCGCATCCAGTCAAAAGGAATGTGCGGCAGGTCACGGTTAGCCGCCGCCATGCGGACATACACTTGGCGCTGACCCGACGTCCTGGTGCTGTGTGCAAATGACGATGCGACCGATCAGTACGACAATAAGCCTGGTACTGACCATGATTCTGATGGTTGGCACACCTGTTACAAGCACTGCAGGCACGATCGACGTGATCGTTGTTGGGCCGGACGGCAAACCGGTGCCGGACGTCGCCGTCTACATCATGCAGGCCGGTGTAAACGAGCCACCGATGTCAAGGCCGGAAACGGCTTACATGGACCAACGCGACGGGCAGTTTGTTCCGCACCTGATGGTCGTGCGAAAAGGGACTGCCGTTGAATTTCCGAACAGCGATGTTACGGCTCACCATGTCTATTCATTCTCCAGGCCGAACAACTTCGTGTTGCCGCTTTATAAAGGTGACCCGCATGACCCGGTTACATTTGATCACGATGGCATAATCACACTCGGCTGCAACATTCATGATCACATGCTCGCCTATATCGTTGTCGTTGATACGAGCGTCTTCGGTGTCACGGATGCCAGCGGCAGAGTAGTACTAACAGTCGACGATGGGGCGACTGATTACGCTGTCAAAATCTGGAATCCGCGAATACGGGACAGTAAGGGTGAACTGATGCAGATCGTGTCGAATTCACAGCCGACCGATGCCGAGATCACATTTCCCCTGCAGAAAAAACTGCGGGCGCGCCATAATTCACATTCGCATGCAGTGGTATGGTCAGAGTACTAACAACGATTGTTGCAAGTGTCGTCTGCATTGTGCCTGCGATGACGGCTGCCGATGAGATTGCCCGCGGCTACGATGCGTCTGTCGGTATGGAATTCAGCTACGTCAAACTTTCTGGATATACGTCGTGGACCGAGGGCTCGGTCGGCAAGCTTCGGCATGCGTCTGACGGCGCAGTCATGAATCGCGTGTTCTTCGACCTCAAAGGCAGGTTGGCCGATACACTCAATGCTCGTGTTGTGCTCGAAGCGTACGATGATGATCTGGGAAACGCGATCGATTTCACACAAGCATTTCTCGAATGGCGGCCCGTGCCGCGGTCAGCGACACGGTACAGGCTAAAAGCCGGCGCCTTCTACCCGCGGATCTCGCTCGAAAATGTGGATGCGGGCTGGAGTAGCCCTTACACGCTGAATTCTTCAGCCATCAATACCTGGGTCGCGGAAGAAATTCGCACGATCGGCGCCGAGGTTTCGATGAGCCGACGACCGGAATCCCTCGGCGGTGCGCATGTCTTCGAACTGGATATCGCGGTATTCGTCGGTAATGACCCTGCGGGCTCATTGCTGGCCTGGAAGGGATGGTCGGTGCACGATCGCCAGAGCCGATTCGGCGACGAATTACCTTTGCCTCCGATGCCACTGCTCGAGCCCGGCAGGATGTTCGAGGCACAAGATCCCTATGTGGCGCCATTTCGTGAAATCGATGGTCGAGCGGGATATTACGTGAATGCACAATGGCGTTATGCGAATCGATTCCTGGTGCGAGCGATGCATTACGATAATCGTGCCGACCCGACCGCACTCCAAAATGGCCAGTACGCCTGGGCCACGGTATTTGAGCACATCGGATTGCAGACGACACTGCCCGGCAATGTTGGGTTGATTGTTCAATGGATGTTTGGCTCGACGGATATGGGGCCGGTAATTAATGGTGCCCATGTTGTCGATACCGAATTCGACAGTAAGTTCATATTGTTAACCCGCGTGTTCAAAAGTAATCGATTCGCCATTCGTTACGATCATTTTGAAATGACACAGAACGATCAAACGCCCGAAGAAAATAATCCGGAGAAAGGCCATGCATGGACTTTCTCATACCAGTTCGGCCTGTCGGAGCGAACCAGCATTGCGGTGGAGTGGCTGAGCATAAAAACACATCGCTGTGCATTTGAATATTACGGACTGCCCGAGACCGTCACCGAGACGCAACTCCAGCTCACTCTCAAACTGAGGCTGTAGCACAGATAAGCTACAATCCCCCGGCGACGGGAGACAAGACTTGCAGACAACATCGGCATCGGCCGGGCCACGGTCGGATGTAGACTATGAAATAGGCCAGGATAATATCCAGGTATTCGGCCTCGATATCCACTACCCGGTATTCGTTATTTCAGCCGTGCTAGCGGTCGCATTCGTTTTCGGCACCTTGGTATTTCTCGACTCCGCCGCCTCCGCGTTTGGCAATCTGCGGGTCTGGATCACAACGAAGTTCGACTGGCTGTTCATGCTCTCATCCAACTTCTTCGTGTTGTTCTGCCTGTTCGTTGCTTACAGCAAACTGGGTCGGGTTCGCTTCGGTGGTCCGGATGCCAGGCCCCGTTATGGCTATCCGGCCTGGCTGGCGATGTTATTTGCGGCTGGTGTAGGTATCGGCCTGATGTTTTTCGGTGTGCTCGAGCCGGTTACGCACACGCTGAACCCGCCGCTCGGTATCGATCCGGCAGATCAGGTGACAGCACAGGCAGTTGGCATGTCAGCGGCGATCCTGCACTGGGGACTGCACGCCTGGGCGGTATACGCGGTCGTGGGGCTGGCACTGGCTTTTTTCTGTTTCAATCGGGGACTACCGCTGACTTTACGGTCCGCCTTCTTCCCATTGCTCGGCAACAGGATCTGGGGTCTGCCAGGTCACATTATCGACATCTCCGCAGTGCTGGCCACGCTGTTCGGACTGGCGACGTCACTGGGCCTGGGCGCCGAGCAAATTGCCGCGGGCCTGAACTACGTGTTCGAAATAGCGCCGAGCGGCACGACCAAGGTGGTTCTGATTGCGGGCATCATCTCGATTGCGCTCGTATCGGTCGTCGCCGGTCTCGACAAAGGCGTCAAGCGTCTCAGCGAGATCAATATGGTTCTCGCGGGGCTGTTGCTGTTGTTTGTCATCACGACCGGACCGACGCTGGAGCTGGCGAAAACCGCCGTCAAGGCAACGATCGACTATATCTACTATCTGCCGCAGCTCAGTAACTGGGTGGGTCGCGAGGACACGGCGTTCTACCACGACTGGTCCACATTTTACTGGGCCTGGTGGATCGCCTGGTCGCCGTTTGTCGGCATGTTCATCGCACGCGTCAGTTTTGGTCGTACCGTTCGCGAATTCATCACCTGGGTGCTGCTCATCCCAACCGCGATTGGCATTATCTGGATGTCGGCGTTTGGCGGTACGGCGTTGCACCAGCTACATACAGATGGCTACCGTGGTGTCGCCGATGCTGTTCCTGAGCTGGCCCTGTTTAAAATGCTCGAAGGCCTGCCGTTTACAGAGTTTGTCGCGGTCATCGGGCTGGTGTTGATCGCGATCTTCTTCGTGACCTCCGCCGACTCGGGCGCGCTCGTGATGGATACGATTACGGCCGGCGGCAAGATGGACGCCCCCGTGCGGCAGCGTGTCTTCTGGTGTGTCATGGTCGGGCTCGTCGCAATCGTGCTGTTGCTCGGCGGTGGCATCGCTTCGCTGCAGGCGCTGGCTATCTCGGTCGGTCTGCCATTTTGTATCGTGTTGTTGTTTATGTGCGCAAGTATCTACAAAGGCTTGCGCGAAGAGCCTGTCTGACGAGATCCGGGTTTGATCAGTCGCGATAGTCGGGAGAATGCTTCTCCACGAGCCGCAGCAGGGCGGGCCATTCGATCTTGCCGTAGGGGAAATATTCATATTGTTTCGCGGCCTGTTCACACATTTCTGCAGACGGCAGCGCAAATTCCTGGCGGCTGGAGAGAACCTGCATCTGCACTTTGCAGGCGCGATCCAGGTAGTACATATTCATAAATGCTTCGGCGACGGTTTCTCCGCAGGTCAGCAAGCCGTGATTGCGCAGGATCATCGCCATATTGTCGCCGAGGCTTGCGGCAAGGCGCTCACGCTCGCCGGTATCTGTCGACAGCCCTTCGTAGTCGTGATACGCGAGTCGTCCATAGAACGGCATCGCATCATGGATCATGGGCATGAGGCCGTGCTTCAAAACGCACACCGCCAGGCCGGCCTCGGCATGACTGTGCATGACGCAATGCACGTCGGATCGTGCAGCATGAATGGCGCTGTGAATAACAAATCCGGTCACGTTGACGTCTTCGACACCTTCTTCGCTGCTTGCTGAACCGGGATCGACGACATTGCCGTCCAGGTCCAGGCTGACCAGGTTTGACGCCGTCACCTCGTCGTAACGCAGTCCCAAGCGGTTGATCAGGAAATGCTCGGAGCCCGGAATTTTCGCAGTGATGTGATTCCACACGATATCCGAAAATCCAAACCTGTCGGCAAGCCGGTAGCAAGCGGCGAGGTCGACGCGCATGGCCCATTCGGCCTTCGTGTACCGCGCACTGAGCTGATGCTTATGCCGTGTCATAGACGTCTCGCAACTGAATTGCGAACAATACATCATTTTTCGATTGACGCTATTCGGTACTCTCGCCAGAATAGTGTAGAGCCGCAGGGCTGAATTTGAAACCGCTGAGGATGGGACCGCATGCCGCGACGAGCCGGTGGACGACAAGCACGCAAAGCGTTGCGCAGCGCACCATTGGCTGAGGACGTCAAACCCGTGCATCCGGGTGAGAGTGGTGGTCAGTACCGGCCGCTGAGCGACGCGGACGTAGCCGCGATCGATGCCAATATTTTCAAAATCCTCGAAGAAATCGGTTTCAACGACGCGACCCCACACTGTATCGAAGCCTGTACGTCGGTCGGCGCGGTTCTCGGCGACGACGGCCGGGTGCGCATGCCGCGTGCGGTTGTGGAGAATGCGTTGCAGCAGGCGGAACGCAATCTGGTCCTTTACGCCCAGGATCCCAAGTACGATTTGCGGATCAACGGCAGCCGCGTGCACTTCTCAACGGCAGGCGCTGCCGTGATGATTGCCGATCCAAAGACCAACAGTTACCGCGAATCAGTATCGCAGGATCTTTACGACATGGCGCGGATTGTCGACACCTGCGAAAACATCCACATGTTTCAGCGCATGTGTGTGTTGCGTGACGTCACCGACAACTGCGATATGGACCTGAATACGACGTATTGCTCGGTGTCAGGTACCAGCAAACACGTCGGCGCAAGCTGGACGTATTACACGCATCTCGAGAAAACATTCGAGATGCTGCATATCATCGCCGGGGGCGAAGACCAGTGGCGGGCGCGTCCGTTCGTCAGCCAGTCGAACTGTTTTGTCGTGCCACCGATGAAGTTTGCACAGGATGCGCTCGAATGCCTGCGTGTTGCGGTGGAGGGTGGCATGCCGGTGTTGTTGCTTTCGGCAGGGCAGGCGGGTGCGACGACCCCGGCCTGCCTGGCGGGCGCCGTGTCGCAGGCCTGGGCGGAGTGTCTCGGTGGTCTCGTGTACCTCAATGCCATCAAGCCAGGCGCGCCGGCGATTCTGGGTACCTGGCCTTTCATATCGGATTTGCGTACCGGCGCCATGAGTGGTGGTTCACCGGAACAAGCCTTGTTGTCAGCGGCATGCGCGCAAATGAGTCTACACTTCGATCTGCCGTTTGGCACAGCCTGCGGCATGTCCGATTCGAAATTTCCCGACTTCCAGGGCGGTGCCGAGCGTGCTTACACCATACTGCCGCCCGCATTGTCGGGCGCCAACATCGTCTACGAGTCCGCCGGCATGTATGCGAGCCTGCTGGGAGCTTGCCCCGAGAGCCTGTTGCTCGATAACGACCTGCTGGGTGCGGCGTTGCGGATGACTCGCGGTATCGAGGTCAACGACAAGACCTTGAGCTTCGATACCCTCAAGGAAGTCTGCCTCGGTGGGATAGGGCACTACCTGGGTTCGGACCAGACACTTGAGGTCATGCAAAGCGAGTACATCTATCCGGAATTCGCCGATCGCAGCAGCCCGACTCAATGGGAGGATGCCGGCAAGCCCGTGATGCTCGATCTTGCGATCAAGAGGCGTGACGAAATCCTGGCGAGTCATTTTCCGAAGCATATCAGCGACGCAACGGATGCCATAATCCGCGAGCGATTTACGATTTCCCTGTCAGCTGCAGATTCAGGGCGAGCCTGAGCTACCTACTGAACGACCGCTATGAGGCGAGAACATTTGCCATTTCGAGTGCCACGGACATAATCGACCGGCCAACAATGGTTGACGCAATCAATTGGTAAGGCACCCAGAATGAATCGTATCTCCACCCCAATTATCACCGATGAAAATACATTCGGCTTGTTCAACTATCTGGACGGGACCGTTCGACCGTCGCTGTATCGAAATGGTGCGGTCATGACGAAACGCGATGCTGACGGCTGGGATTCAGGCACGGTCGGTATGTGCTTGGAGGCAAAAGAGCTCTCGGTTTCGAACGCGCGGTCGCTTCGCGGCGATGAGCGCCGAACTTGCGAAGTAAACGGGTTCGAATTGTTGAACGCGCCGCTCGAGGACGATGGTAGCGATTTCTTCGATCATGACCAGATCGTGCGGCACTACTATGGGCAGTGTACCGAGCTCGTGGCTCAGAACACGGGCGGGCGCGCTTACGCCTTCGATCACAACATTCGCTCCGCTTCTGGCAAGCAGTCGCAGAAGCGCATCGTCTGCGGTCAGCCGGTTCAGGAGCCGATCCATTTGGTGCACGGCGATTACACCCTGACGAGCGCGCCGACGCGCCTTCGCGATCTCACGCGGCCGCCGAGCGGCAACGATACCTTGTGTTCGGTTCTGCCCGCAGGAGAATCGCTCATCGATCCCGCGGATGCTGAGCGCGCGCTGAATGGCGGGCGGTTCGCCATGGTCAACGTGTGGCGCAGCATCACCGATACGCCGGTTATCGTTCATCCGCTGGCGCTCTGTGATGGCCGAAGTGTCGAGCCAAACGATCTCGTCGTTTTTGAAATTCATTATCAGAACCGCATCGGCGAGAACTACTTCGCCAGACATGCGCCCGCGCATCGTTGGTACTTCTACCCGAAGATGACGCGCGACGAGGTCCTGTTGATCAAGCAATGGGATTCGGCCGGTGCGCTCGCACGCTCGAACGGCGCATTGGCCGACGCCACGGAGCCGAGCGCGCCGTGCACGTTCAGCTTCCACAGCGCGTTCGAGGATCCGGCCTCGCCGCCGGACGCGCCGGATCGCTGGAGCATCGAAGTGCGCTGTATGGTCATTTACGACTGAACGGCTTGCCGTCAGTTGCTGCCCGTCTGCTCAGAGATCCACTTTTCGTAAACTAACTGGACGCTTTTTCGCGGCAACACGGCGTCGGCAATGCGCTTGACGTTGGGAAACTCGTCCACTGACGGTTGCCCCCGCGACGTCCGGAGCCACGTGGTCAGCATGAAGAGATAGATGTCGACGGCACTAAACCGCTCGCCCAGCACCCATTCGTTGTCGCCAATCTGGTCGTCGATGACTTTCCACGTTTCCCGCAGCCGCCGGTTGCCACGTCTCTGAGCGCTCGGCTCATCGGCCGGGGTGTCGGCGAAGCGATCCGGATAGTAGTTGAGCTGAAAGGCGTTCTGAACGGAGTTGGAGAAATACACCAAGGTCTGCAGATACAGGCCCCGATCCGGATCGTCAACGGCGGGCGCCAGTTTTGCTTCCGGGTGACGATCGCACAGGAACACGGTAATGGCGGCGCACTCGTACATGGCGCGCTCACCCCAAATGAGGACCGGGACCCAGCCGTTGGGGTTGAGTGCCAGTTGTTCCGGCGGGCGGGGCTCGTCCATAGCGATCGTGGTTTGGATCAGCTCGTAGGGCGCGTCGATTTCTTCCAGGACCACCCGGGTCCCCATCGCCGCGCTCCCCAGTGCATAGAACAGTTTGTACGCCATCAACTTCTCCTTTCGCCGTCAGGACGACGCGACCGCGCGTTCGGTCTCAGTAGGTCCAGACTTCCGTATATGGCCTGATCTCGACTTCATTGCTCCAGGCGGATTTGGGTTGCCGGTAGGTCAGCCAGTATGTTTCGGCGACATCGTCGGGATTGGCCAGTTTTTCTGGATCATAGTTGTGGCCATAGAGGTCGCGCATGATCGGGACATCGAGGCCACAGTCCAGTCTGAAATGTACGATATGGACGCCGTTCTTGGCGTAGGCTTTGGACAAGCTCTGTGACAGCGCCCGCAGCCCAAATTTCCCGATGGCATAGAGCGGATGGGTGTTTGAGCCTCGAAAAGCAGCCGTCGCGCTTGAAAAGAATACGCTGCCTCGCTGCCGCTTGATCATGCCCGGCAGAACCGACTTGGCCGCGGCGAATGCACCGATGACTTCCACCCGGAAAACGTCCTCGAGCGCCGCATAGGACATGTCGAGCGGATCACAGGCGGTGAACGTCCCTCGCGCGTTGTAGATAAGGACGTCAATCTCGCCCATTTCACGGTTGATGGTCGCAATTGCCGATTCCAAAGTTTCGAGCTGGGTCACGTCAGCGGAAAAGAACCTGACGTTCGCTGCACTAGCGGTCGCGGCCTCGATCGCGGCAGAGCTGTTTGCCTCGGAACGCGAAATCAACGCGATGTCGAACTCCCGGCTCGCGAACTTTGCGGCCAGCGCACGACCAAGACCTTCGCCGGATCCGACAATGGCGCATACGGGATTCGTCATTGCTTTCTCTCTCGCATCAGATGGTTCTTTTAAACCATCAATACACCCTGGACGAAGTACTAGCAACGAATACGTTTGTTGTCGGGATCGTACATTGGGCGCAGCGACGCATCCGTGGCACACAGATCACCGGCGACCTCTATCGTGTAGTTGCCATTGACCATGTCGGCCGGGTCCTCGCCCTTGGCTAGATGTACATAGCCCAGGCCGATGCAGCCGCCGAGGCTGTGGCCATAAGCGCCCGAGGTAATGTGACCGACCAGTTTGTCGTCACGCCATATGGGTTCGTTGTGGTACAGCAGCGTGTTGGGGTCGTGCAGCTTGAATTGCAACAGTCGTTTGCCAATGCCGGTTTGCTTCTGTGCCAGCAACGCATCCCGGCCGATAAAACCGTCGGTCTTGTCGAACTTGACCGCGAAACCCAGGCCGGCTTCCAGCGGCGTGTCCTCGTCGCTGATGTCGTGGCTCCAGTGCCGGTAGCCTTTTTCAATGCGCAGTGAGTTCAATGCGTGGTAGCCCGCGTGCACGAGCCCATACGACTCGCCTGCGGCTACGATTTCGTCGTAGACGCCGAGCATGAACTCCGTCGGCACGTACAACTCCCAACCCAGTTCGCCGACAAACGTGATGCGTGACGCGCGCACGATCGCGTAGCCGAGTTCGATTTCCTGGCTGCTCCCAAACGGAAACGCCGCGTGGCTCATGTCCGCGGGCGTCACCGACTGCAATAGTTCGCGCGAACGCGGCCCCATGATCGATAGCACACCCATGCTCGATGTTACGTTGGTCAGCACGCAGTGGGCGTCGCCCGGGATGTGTTGCTTTAACCAGTAAAAATCGCGGACCTCCGTTTCGGCCGCCGTGACGATCAGAAACGTGCTCGCATCCAGGCGCGTCACGGTCAGGTCTGCCTCGATACCGCCCCGATCATTGAGCCACTGGGTATAGATCAACCGTCCGAGGCGCTGGTCGATGTCATTGGCACACACCTGGTTCAGAACGCGCATTGCGTCGCGACCTTCGAGCCGGAATTTTGCGAATGACGACTGATCGAACAGCCCGACGCCTTCGCGTACGGCCACATGTTCGGCGGCCGAGTACTCGAACCAGTTCTGCCGGCCATAGCTGTATTCGTATTTGGGCTCGACACCCTCGGGTGCATACCAGTTCGGCCGCTCCCACCCAAACGCTTCGCCATGGCAGGCGCCAACGGCGACGAGCCGGTCGTGGACGGCTGACTTGCGGACACCGCGCGAGCTCGCATACTGCCGGTACGGCCAGTGTGTCGCGTACAGCAGCCCGAGACTCTCACTGACTCGCTCGCGCAGGTATTTTCGATTGCCCTGAAACGGCATGGCGCGGCGCACGTCGACTTCCCAGAGATCGACGGGCGGATAGCCATCGCGCATCCACTCCGACATGACCTTGCCGATGCCGCCGGCCGATTGCAGGCCGATTGAGTTCATGCCGGCCGAGATGTAGCAGTTCGCGAGGTTCGGCGCCTGGCCGATGTGATAGCGCACATCGGGGGTGAAACTCTCGGGACCGCAAAAGAATTTCTGAATTCCAGCGTTCTCCAGTGCAGGTATTCGATGCATCGCGCCCTGCAATATCGGTTCGAAGTGGTCGAAGTCGCCGGCGATCTCATCGAAACAGAAATCTTCAGCAATGCCATCCATGCCCCAGGGTTTTGCCGAGGGTTCGAATGCGCCGACGAGTAACTTGCCAGCGTCGTACTTGAAATAGGTGCATGCATCGTAGTCGCGCATGACGGGAAGGCTGGGATCCAGCCCTTCGACGGACTCGAACAACGCGTAGTAATGTTCGCAGGCGTGCAGTGGCACATTAACGCCGACTGATGCAGCAAGGTCGCGCGACCACATGCCGCCACAGATGACAACGTATTTGGCGTCGATGTTGCCGTCGGGCGTCGCGACGCCAGTTACTTTGCCGCCGTCATGCAGAATCTGCGTCACATTAGTGTTTTGAAATATCTGCGCACCATTTTTGCGCGCGCCCTTTGCCAGGGCCTGGGTGATATCGATGGCATTGGCGTAGCCATCCGACGGCATGTGGATGCCGCCGAGCAGGTCGTCGCTGTAAATCAGCGGGAAGCGATCGACAATCTCGTCAACGGATATGACGTTGACTTCGAGGTCAAAAACTTTCGCCATCGATGCGCCGCGTTTGAGTTCTTCGAAGCGCTCGTCGTTGGTTGCGATCGTGATCGAGCCGCACTGGCGATAGCCCGTCGCCTGGCCGGTTTCGTCCTCGAGTCCGAGGTAGAGATCGCTCGTGTACTTGGCAAGTTTGGTCAGATTGAATGAGGCGCGCAGCTGCCCGACAAGGCCGGCCGCATGCCAGGTCGTGCCGCTGGTGAGCTGCTGACGTTCAAGCAATACGACATCCGACCAGCCGAGCTTCGCGAGGTGATAGGCAATCGAGCAGCCGATTACGCCGCCACCGATAATGACGGCGTTCGCTTTTTTAGGAAGATCCGTCATAGCGTCATGCCCGCAGCCTCTCATTGGAGGGATCGTATACAGGGTCCTTGAGAACCCGGGCCTTGTAACGGTCGCCGAGCAATGCGATGTCGAGTTCGGTGCCGGCGCTGGCCAGGTCCGGCGTCACGTAACCAAATCCCAGGCTTTTATGGGTAGCGTGACCATAGCCACCCGACGTCGTCACGCCCACACACTCGTCATCTGCGAAGATCGGCTCGTTGCCACGAACATCCGAGTCTGAAGTGTCGATCTCGAAGTAGATGAGTTGCATCAACCGTTCTTCGTCCTGTTGCGCGAGGGTTGCCTCTTTGCCAGTGAAATCGTCTTTATCAAGTTTGATAAAACGCTGCATATCGGCATCGATCATCGTGACTTCATTCGTAAGTTCCGCACCCCAGCCGCGATAGGCCTTTTCTATGCGCAAGCTGTTGACGGCATACAGCCCGAAGTCCGCGATACCGAATTCGCCGCCGGCTTCCCATAAAGCGTCGTACAGCGTCTGCAGATCTTGCATCGGTGTGTGCAGCTCCCAGCCCAGCTCGCCGACATAATTTACGCGTAACGCGCGCAAGTCGACATCAGCAACCGTAATTTCCTGGCCACTGAGCCAGCGGAAAGACTCGTTACCGAGATCGGTGTCGGTGAGCTTGCCGAGTACGTCTCTGGCCCGGGGTCCGGCGAGCACGAGTACGCCGCGATCATCCGTAACGTTTTCGATGCTGACGTCTTCGGAGTCAAGACAGCCCTGCACGATATGATCGAGATCGCGTAGCTCGGCACCGGCGGCCGACAGCAGGTAGTAGCATTGATCTGCCAGGCGCGTAATCGTGACCTCGCCGAGTATGCGGCCGTTCGTGGACAGAATATGCGCGAGTACGATGCCGCCGATCTTCTTCGGCAGGCGGTTCGCGCACAGGCGATTCAAAAACACTTCGGCATCCGGGCCCTTGACGTCGTACTTGGCGAAGCCACTGAGGTCCAGGATGCCCACGCGCTCACGGACTGCGATGCATTCGTCGCGAACGATGTCGAACACGTTATTGCGGCGGAAGCTGTATGCTTCTTCACGACCATCGAGCGAATACCACTTTGGCCGCTCCCAGCCAAAGGTCTCGGTAAATACGCAACCTTTCGCCTTGAGCTGTTCGTACAACGGGCTCGTGCGTTGCGGACGACCGGCCGGCAATTCCTCGCCAGGCAGGATCGTGGCGTAAGTCATGCGATAGTCCTGAAATCCCTTGGCTCGCGTGTAGGCCGCATCGGCAAACACGCCGAGCCGGCGCGGATCGAAGCCGGTCATGTTGATTTCCGCATCGCCATGCAGCATCCATTGTGCAAGGTACTTGCCACAGCCGGCGCCCTGCGCAATGCCGAACGACGCACCGCAGCATAGCCAGAAATTCTTCACGCCAGCCACGGGCCCAAGGTAAGGCGGGCCGTCCGGCGGGTGTGGAATGGCGCCATTGACAATGCGCTTGATGCCGGCATCTTCGAGAATGGGCAGCCGCTCCATTGCCCGGCCGAGCCACGGCATCAGGCGATCGAGATCATCGGCGAACAGTTCGCTGTCCGATTCCCAGGACGGGTAACCCTGCGGCGCCCAGGCTTCGGTCATTTGTTCACCTTCGTAAATACCGATGAGTCCGCACTTTTGTTCCTGGCGGATATAAGCCGATGCGCGCGGATCGCGAATGACCGGAATTTCCTCGTCACGCTCAACAAACTCTGCAACGTTGCCGGTGATGACATAGTGGTGTTCCATATTGACCAGCGGCATATCGCTGCCAATCATTTGCGAGACCTGGCGCGCATAACATCCGGCTGCGTTTACCACGACCTCGGCGACGACATTGCCCTTCTCGGTGATGACCTCCCATTCGCCTGATGGCCGCAGCTTGATGTCGAGCACACGATTGTGGCGCTCGATCGCTGCGCCCATGTTGCTGGCCCCACGCGCCATCGCATTGGTGAGTCCTGAGGGGTCGGCGTGACCGTCGCCGGTCGTATAGGCGCCTGCAATAACGCCGCTCAAATCGAGGAAGGGAATGATCTTCCGAATCTCGTCCGGCCCGATGATTTCCATGTCGAAGCCGACGCTCTGCGAAATTCCGTACAGATACTGGAACCAGTCGAGATCGTCCTTATCACGCGCGAGGCGAATACCGCCAGACGCATGCCAGCTCACATACTGTCCGGTCATTGCTTCCAGGCGTGGGTAAAGATCGTTGCTATACGCATGAATCTTGGCGAGGTTGTAATTGCCAATGAGGCTGGGGCACTGTCCGGCCGCATGCCAGGTCGACCCTGATGTCAATTCGCCTTTCTCGATCAGAAGACTGTCCGTGCATCCTTCTTCGGCGAGGTGATAGAGCAGTCCGACGCCCATGATGCCGCCACCGACGATAACGATATGAGCATGCGATTGAATAGCGATCTCCTGACCGTGGTGATTTGCGGAACTATAACGCGCAAAAGCATCGGCCTCATAGCCTGCCGGATTGACCGCTCGCAGGTTTAACGCGCATATTGCAGGTTCGGCCGGAATGGAAGAGGAACTGTCGTGCCTTTGGAAATGAACCGAGAAGTCTTTATAACCTGCCCGGTGACAGGATCTGGCAATACGCAAGATAGGTCGCCACACGTGCCGCGTACACCCAAAGACATTGCCGCAAGCGCGATCGAGGCCGCGAAAGCCGGTGCCGCTATCGTGCATTGCCATGTCCGCGATCCGGAAACCGGCGCAGCGTCAAGACGCGTCGACCTGTACCGCGAGGTGACGGAGCGCATACGCGAATCCGATACCGATGTCGTCATCAACCTGACGGCGGGCATGGGTGGTGACCTCGTTTTCGGCCCGCCAGACGCGCCACTGCCGCTCAACGAAGCAGGCACCGATATGGCGACCGCCGAGGAGCGTGTCGAGCATGTCGCCGTATGCCTGCCCGAGATTTGCACGCTCGATTGCGGCACGATGAATTTCGCGGAGGCAGACTACGTCATGACGAATACGACCAGCATGCTGCGCGCGATGGGACAGATGATGACGGATCTCGATGTGTGCGTTGAGGTCGAGGCGTTTGACTCTGGCCACCTGTGGTTTGCGAAACTGCTCGAAAAAGAGGGCGTCATCAAGTCGCCCATACTCGTGCAACTGTGCATGGGTATTCAATGGGGTGCGCCCGATGATCTCAATACGTTTATGGCGATGGTCGCCAATGTGCCCGCGGACTGGCATTTCTCGGCGTTTTCGCTGGGCCGCAACGAGATGCCCTACGTCGCTGCGGCAATCCTGGCTGGCGGCAACGTCCGCATCGGCCTTGAAGACAACATTTACCTCGACAAAGGCGTGCTTGCCACGAACGCGCAGCTCGTTGAGCGTGCGGTCGGGATCATCGAGGCGATGGGCGCGACAGTGATGACGCCGGCGGCCGTCCGGGAAAAATTGCAACTCACGAAACGGGCGCCTCGATGACAGACGCCGCTGTCTCACGACAGAAGGCTGCAATTATCGGCGGCGGTCTGATCGGCGGCGGCTGGGCCGCCAGGTTTGCATTGCATGGCTGGGATGTGGCCGTATTCGACCCCCACGCGGGCGCCGCGGAGCGCGTTGCCGAGGTGCTGGACAATGCGCGTAAATCACTGCCGGCGCTCGCCGATTTTCCGATGCCGGCCGAGCGCGAGATGTCATTTGTCAGCAACGTGGCAGAAGCCGTAGCCGATGCGACCTGGATACAAGAGAGCGTTACCGAGGACCTGGCGCTGAAACACTCGGTGCTGGCGGAGATCCAGGCGCATGCGGCGGACGACGCGATCATCGGTTCATCGACATCGGGGTTCAAGCCAAGCCAACTGCAAAATGGCGCAAGCAAACCCGCGCAGATAATTGTCGCGCATCCATTCAATCCCGTGTATCTGTTGCCGCTCGTCGAAGTGGTTGCCGGTCCGGCTGGCGATGCCGAGCGCACTCGGCGTGCGTGTGATCTGTTGACCTCGATCGGCATGCAGCCACTGGTGCTGCGCAAGGAAATCGACGCTCATCTGGCCGACCGCTTGATGGAAGCGGTGTGGCGCGAAGGGCTCTGGCTCGTCAATGATGATATCGCGACCACGCAGGAGATCGATGATTCGATACGCTATGGCTTCGGCCTGCGCTGGGCACAGATGGGCTTATTCGAGACATTCCGACTCGCCGGCGGGAAAGAGGGCATGGCGCACTTTATTCGCCAGTTCGGCCCGGCACTGCAATGGCCATGGACAAAGCTGACTGACGTGCCTGAATTAACCGAGGAGCTGGTACAGAAAATCGCCGTACAATCCGATGCGCAGTCTGGTCAGTACACGCTGGCCGAACTTGAGCAGATACGCGACCGTAATCTCGTTGGCATGTTGCGCGTGCTCAAAGAGCGCGATTGGGGTGCAGGCCAGGTGCTTAATGCGCATGATGGTTTCCTCGCGGCACAGGCGGGTGACAACGCCGTACACGATGCATCGGCGCCACTGCGCCTGCTCGATTTGTCTGTGCTGCCGGCATGGATCGATTACAACGGTCACATGACCGAATTTCGTTATACACAGGTATTCAGTGACAGCTGCGAGGCACTGCTGCGGGTGATCGGCATGCACGACGACTACGTCGCCGCGGGACACAGTTATTACACGGCGGAGACGCACACGCAGTTTTTTGACGAGGTTGGCGTCAATGAAGCGATGTACACAACGGTGCAGATACTGGCAGCCGACGCGAAACGAATGCACGTGTTTTACCGATTGCACGCCACTGAGGACGATCGACTGCTGGCGCATCTCGAGGCCATGTACCTGCACGTGGATACGCACAGTGGCAAAGTATGCGCAGCCACGGCGGAGGATTTGCGAGTACTCATGAAGATTACCGATGCACATTCGTCTGTGCCAAGACCAGAGGCCGCAGGCCGATGCGTCGGTCAGCGATAACAGGAACCAAGCCATGAATTTTGAACTCAATGACGAACAGCAACTGATTGTCGACACGGTCAGGGCGTTCGTCGAAAACGAACTCTATCCGCATGAGGAAGAGGTCGAACGTACAGGCATTGTGCCCAAAGAACTCGGACAGCAAATCGCGCAGAAGTGCAAGGACATCGGCTTCTACGCGCCGAACCTGCCTACCGAGGTCGGCGGTGGCGGCCTTAGTCAACTTGACTTCACGTTGCTCGAGAGAGAACTCGGCCGTGCCTCGATGGCATTGACGGTCTATTTTGGCCGGCCGTCGGGGATACTGGAAGCGTGTACCGGCGAACAGCGTGAGCGCTACCTGCTGCCCGCCGTATCGGGCGAGAAAATCGACGCGCTGGCCATGTCCGAGCCCGATGCCGGCTCCGACGTTCGTGGCATGAAGTGTTCGGCCGTCGCGGACGGAGACGACTGGATCGTCAATGGCACGAAGCACTTCATCAGCCACGCCGACATTGCGGACTTCATTATTGTATTCGTTGCGACCGGGGAGGAAGAGACACCAAAGGGTCCGAAAAAGAAAATCAGCTGCTTCCTCGTCGACCGCGGCACGCCGGGATTCGAGATCCGCCCCGGTTACAATTCCGTGTCGCATCGCGGCTATCACAACTGCATCCTGAATTTCGACAACTGCCGCCTGCCCAAAGAGCAAATGCTCGGCGAACCACACCAGGGTTTTGCCCTGGCCAATGAATGGTTGTACGCCACTCGATTAACCGTTGCGGCAATGGCCGTTGGTCGCGCGCGCCGCGCCATGGACCTTGTGCTGCCCTTCTCTGTCGAACGTAAACAATTCGGGCAGGCGATCAGCAAGTTTCAGGGTGTGTCGTTCAAGCTGGCTGACATGATTACGGAAATCGACGCGGCGGACTGGCTGACGTTGTCGGCCGCCTGGAGACTAGACCGGAATTTGCCTGCCAATCGTGAGATCGCCAGCGCCAAGTTGTACGCGACTGAGATGCTGGCGCGCGTCACCGACGAAGCGCTGCAAATCTTCGGTGGCATGGGACTGATGAGCGACTTGCCACTGGAACGTTTCTGGCGTGACGCGCGAGTCGAGCGAATCTGGGAGGGCACATCCGAGATTCAGCGCCACATCATCAGTCGCGAATTACTGCGGCCACTCGAAACCTGATCCGGTAGAAAAAAATGAATACGAATCCAATCAAAACGCGTGTTGAAGGCGGCATTCTCGAAGTCATTATCGACCGGCCGAAAGCCAACGCCATCAATCGCGCAACGAGCGTGGCGATGGGTGAGATCTTCGCGGATTTTCGCGACAACCCGGCACTGCGTGTCGCGATTCTCAGTGGTGCCGGTGAAAAGTTTTTCTCTGCCGGGTGGGACCTCAAGGCCGCAGCCGGCGGTGAAGCCGTGGACGGCGATTATGGCATCGGCGGATTCGGCGGCATCCAGGAACTTGAAGACTTCAACAAGCCGGTGATCGGCGCGATCAATGGCATTTGTTGCGGCGGCGGTTTCGAAATCGCTCTGTGTGCGGACATTATTCTGGCCGCCGATCACGCAACGTTCGCGTTTCCGGAAATTCGCTCGGGCACGGTTGCCGATGCGGCGTCAATCAAACTACCGAAGAGAATTCCCTACCACATCGCGATGGAAATGTTGTTAACAGGTCGCTGGCTCGAGGCAGAAGAGGTGCATCGCTGGGGCATCGTTAACGAGATCGTTCCCGCCACGCAACTGATGGAACGTGCCTGGGAAGTTGCGCGCCTGATCGAGTCAGGTCCACCTCTCGTGTATGCCGCGATCAAGGAAGTCGTGCGCGAGGCCGAAAACATGAAATTTATCGACGCGTTGCGGAACATGACCGGGCGCAAGTTCAAGACGGTCGACACACTCTATTCCAGTGAGGATCAACTGGAAGGCGCGCGCGCGTTCGCCGAAAAACGAGATCCGGTCTGGAAGGGCAAGTAGCGATCGCAAGCGCCTGACATGAGCAAGCAGACGGCACTCGAGCGGCTATTGAGGCCAAAGACCGTGGCGGTCTTTGGCGGCGACAGTGCGGCCGAAGTCGTGCGGCAGTGCAAGGCGATAGGCTTCGATGGCGACATCTGGGCCGTAAATCCGAAGCGAAAAGAACTGGCGGGTATGGCCTGCGTGGCAAGCCTCGATGACCTGCCGGGCGTGCCCGATGCCAGTTTCATCGCCGCGCCACCGCAGGCATCCCTGCAGATCATTCGTGATCTTGCCGCAAAGGGCGCTACAGGCGCTGTTTGTTTCGCGGCGGGTTTTGCAGAGACCGGTGCACAGGGCGCGGAGCTGCAGCAGCAATTGCGCGAGGCGGCTGGTGACATGGCGATCATCGGGCCGAACTGTCACGGCTATTTAAACTACCTAGACGGCGTTGCGTTATGGCCCGACGAACACGGTGGTCAGCGGACAGATCAAGGCGTCGCAATCATTACCCAAAGCGGCAATATCGGCATCAACCTGACGATGCAGCGACGCGGGCTCGACGTCGCCTACGTCATTTCGATCGGCAACAATTCGATGCTGCATATGCACGAATACATTGACACGTTGCTTAACGATTCGCGAGTGACTGCAATTGGTTTGTACATCGAAGGGCTGCAAGACGTAACCGGGTTTTCCGGAGCCGCTATCAGGGCGATGCAGAAGGGCGTGCCGATTGTTGCGCTCAAGAGCGGGCGCTCCTCGCGCGGCGCCGAGATCACGATGAGTCACACGGGTTCACTGGCGGGATCCGACCAACTGTATGCGGCGTTATTTGCGCGACTTGGGATTGCACGCTGCAACACGGTGTCCCAATTTCTTGAAACGCTCAAATTTCTTTCGGTCGTTGGCGCATTGCCGGATAACACTATCGGCTCTATGAGTTGCTCAGGCGGCGAGGCGGCAATCGTCGCCGACAATGCGGAATTGCTGGGGCTGGAAACGCCAACATTCACGGACAGGTCCGTCAAGAAACTGCAGGCGCTACTCGGTCCGAATGTCGATGTTTCGAACCCGCTCGATTATCACCTCTATGTCTGGGGCGATTACGACAAGCTCAGCGCGAGCTATGCTGAGGTGCTAGGCAACGAGTTCGCCTGCACATTGCTGGTCCTCGACTATCCGCCCGGCGATGACAATGACGACGAAAAATGGCAGATAGCCGAGCGCGCGTTGCTTGCAGCCGTTGCGAAGACGCACCAACGAGCCGTCATCGTGTCTTCGCTCCCGGAAACGATGCCGGAAAAAGTTCGAGATCGACTTAAGACGGCGGGAATCACACCGATGCAGGGGATCGAGGACTGTCTTCTCGCAATACGTGCCGCTGCACAGATCGGTGCGGCGCAACGTAATGTTGCGAACATCCGCCCCGTCGCGGCACGGACACGCGTGCCGGGCGATTCAACGATACTCGATGAATGGGACAGCAAACAGGCGCTAGCCCGGTCGGGTGTATCCATACCGGACGGCAAAGTCTGTAACCAGGACGAAACCGTTACCTGTGCTAATTCACTTGGGTATCCCGTCGTCCTTAAAGCCTTGTCAGCGCAGCTCGCGCACAAGAGTGAAGCCGGGGGCGTTGCGGTCGGTCTACGCGATGCCGTTGCGGTGCAAAAAGCGACTGATCGAATGGCGGCCGACTTCGACCGGTTCCTGGTGGAGCAGATGATTGGACCGGGCGTCGCCGAACTCATCGTCGGTGTCAGCCGTGACGACACATTCGGCCTGACGTTGTTGCTTGGGACCGGCGGCACGCTGGTCGAATTGCTCGATGACACGGTGTCTTTGCTGCTGCCTGTGCGACGCGATGAGATCAGAACGGGTCTCGCATCGCTCAAAGCCAGTACGCTGATCCATGGCTATCGGGGCGGACCTGCCGGAGATCTCGAAGCAGTACTCGACGCAATCGAAGCGATCGCCCGCTACGCCGAGGCCAACAGCGATACGCTTATCGAGCTCGACGTAAATCCGCTCATCGTCACGCCCGAAGATGCAGTTGCCGCCGATGCGCTGATTCGCATCGGCACGCACGACCTAAAAGAGTAAGCTGCCTGATTCGCCCATGGCGGCCAACGGACACCAGACGTTCCCGCGGAAACGTCTCCTCGAATCTACGTTAAAAAACCGTTGTAACTAACTGTGTCGAGATTTTCTACTTTGACCGTTTAAGGCGGCTCATATTCACAATCGCCGTAATATGAGCCTATTTGAGGAATATTGTTACATAGGTTCGACAAGTCAAACACCCAAATTGGACGCATTATTTAGAATTGCTATCCGCAAGCAATTCTCAAATGACACCTAACAATGCGCTTCATACTTGCCGCCAGGCTCTCCGTGACAGTTCTTGCAGCGGCAACAACCGCGCCGTAAGCTGGGTTTCGAGTTAGCTTGGACCTTAGACGTCACGAGAAATCATCATGAACTGGGAGGCAATCGCAGCAATAGGCGAAATAGCTGGCGCAATAGCTGTCGTTGCGACTCTGTTTTATCTCGCATTACAGATCCGCCAAAATTCTTTTTCGCTGGATCGAGCAAACGAGTATGCTCAAGCTGAATCAGTCCACCACATCAACGCTCTTTACGTTCAGGTCTTCTCGGCACTATCAGAGAATGCGGAACTGGCATCAATATACCAACGCGCTCTAGATGGCGCCGAATTAGATGCGACCGAGTCGATTCGTTTCGCAGCCTTTGTAAATACGTTTATGGCTTGGCTCGAAGATTTGCATTCACAACAGGGGCACGAGCTCGGTTTTGCCACCGAGAGCATAGACTCACTTCTAGAAACAACAGGTCCTTACGTACGACGTTTACTCGAAACGAAGGCTGGGAGTTCCTGGTGGTACCGCGAGGCTATACACCTCTATTCAAGTGAATTTATCACAGCTATCAATGCTGTCATGAAATCTCACCGGGAGAAATCCGTTGACGAATAACTTTGCATCTGTAGTGCAACAAGCGCCGCCTAAGCAATCATTGCAGCGGACAAGCAAAAGCGTCACGCATTTTGCAGGCGCGGAGGATTACCACTAGCCATGACTTTGAGTTAAACAAGTATCATTCTTTTGCAACTCGTCGGTGAAGTTCGTGTTGGTGTTGGAACTCATATCGATCTGAAAGTAGGGAACGTAGAAAAGGCCATTGATCAAATACGGCAATTAGGTGGCGCACTGAAGAAAAAGCCGGATACCGGGCGCAATACCGCTTAAACGTCCAAAATAGACCGATTCTTGTCGTTTCTAGACAAATAGACGTCGCTCGCAACCATGCGCCGAACCCCATTCTGGGACACACTGATCTGCTCAAAGCGATATTTATCCACGCATTTGGCGGCCTTTGCCGCGATTCAACAGGGTCGAAAATGAGCAGCAGACCGCGAAGACGACATGGCGCGGGCCGCGAGGCCAAACGCGCGGCACGGCGCAAGATGCCGACGTCCACGGCTGCCTATATCGATCGCAAGATTCCTTATTACGAACTGCTCGGTGACGAAGCGCTCGAACTCATCGAGCACAATGCCGAGACCGTGCTCGAGGAAATCGGCATCGAGTTCAAGGATTTTCCGCGAGCACTCAAATTGTTTCACGACGCGGGTGCGGATATCAAAGGTGAGCGGGTGCGATTCCCGCGCGGCCTGTGTCGTTCGATCATCCAGGCGTCCGCGCCGGCCGAATTCACGCAACATGCTCGCAATCCCAAGTGCAATGTCGTCATCGGTGGTAAGCGTACGGTACTGGTGCCTGCCTATGGACCCCCATTCATACGCAGTCTGGACGAAGGCCGACGCTATGCGACGATCGAAGATTTTCGCAACTTCGTCAAGCTGACCTACATGAGCCCGGGCCTGCATCACTCGGGTGGCACGGTCTGTGAGCCCGTCGATGTGCCGGTCAACAAGCGTCATTTCGACATGGTGTACAGCCATATCAAGTATAGCGACAAGCCGTTCATGGGGTCGGTTACGGCGCCCGAGCGAGCGCAGGACACGGTTGACATGGCCAAGATCGTTTTTGGCGATGACTTCGTCGAGCAGAACACGGTGATCACGAGCCTGATCAACGCGAATTCACCGATGACATTCGATGCAACGATGCTCGGTGCGGCGACCGTGTATGCCGAGCACAACCAGGCAACGATGATATCGCCGTTCCTGATCGCCGGCGCGATGTCGCCGGTTACTGTAGCCGGCACCGTGACGCAGATACTCGCCGAGGCGTTGGCCGGCATGGCCTATGTGCAACTCGTCAAACCCGGTGTCCCTGTCATTTTTGGAACGTTCGCGGCGGCCGTGTCTATGCAAACGGGTGCACCGACGTTTGGCACGCCGGAACCGAGCCTGGTCATGTACGCGGCGGCTGCGCTCGCGCGTCGTCTCGGTGTGCCGTTCCGTAGTGGCGGCGGTCTCTGCGGCTCGAAGCTTCCTGACGCGCAGGCCGCCTACGAGTCGGCCAATACATTGGTGACATCGGCACTGGCGGGTGTCAATTTTATGCTGCACACTGCCGGCTGGCTGGAAGGTGGCCTTGTGATGGGATACGAAAAATTTATCATGGATGCCGACCAGGCGAGCATGCTCGCGGTATTCCTGGCCGGTGTCGACCTGTCCGAAAATGGACAGGCGATGGACGCCTTACGTGAGGTCGGACCCGGGTCGCATTTTCTCGGCGCCAAACACACGCTGGCCAATTTCGAGACGGCGTTCTACCGCTCGCCGCTCGCCGACAGCAACAGTTTTGAACAATGGCAGGAGGAAGGGTCGCTGGATGCAGCGCAACGCGCGAACAAGCTCTGGAAATCGACGCTTGCTGCGTATGAAGCGCCACCTCTTGACCCTGCTATTGATGAAGCACTATTGGCATTCATGGACCGCCGCAAGGCGGAGTTTGCGGATCGAGAATATTAAATGAACGACGAAACAATTGTAAACGAAGACGCCGAAGACGATGACATCATCCTCGCCGAGCTGCCTGATGACGAGCTCGTTGAGCAAATGCACGATGACCTGTACGACGGCATGAAAGAGGAAATCGAGGAGGGCACGAATATTCTTCTTGCCCGCGACTGGTCTGCTGAAAAGGTGCTCAACGTCGCACTGGTCGAGGGCATGCGTATCGTCGGCATCGATTTTCGCGATGGCATCCTGTTTGTGCCCGAAGTATTACTGGCTGCGAATGCGATGAAGGGCGGCATGGCGATCCTGCGCCCATTGCTCGCCGAATCGGGCGTGAAACCGATCGGCAAGATGGTCATCGGCACGGTCAAGGGCGATATCCACGACATCGGCAAGAACCTGGTTGGCATGATGCTCGAAGGCGCCGGCTTCGAGGTGTTCGACATCGGCATCAACAACTCGGTCGAAGATTTCTTTGCGGCGCTCAAAGAGCACGAGCCCGATATTCTCGGCATGTCAGCACTGTTGACGACGACGATGCCGTACATGAAAGTCGTGATCGATGAACTGATCGCCCAGGGTATGCGCGACGATTACATCGTGCTCGTTGGCGGCGCGCCGCTCAACGAGGAATTCGGCAAAGCCGTTGGCGCCGATGCGTATTGCCGCGATGCTGCCCAGGCTGCCGAAGTCGCGCCGCGAATGATCAAAGAAAAGCGCGAGGCGGCGGGCAATGGTTAGGTCTGTATTTGTCATTGCCTGCGGTGCATCGATCGATTGAAATCGCATTCGTAACAGGTCGGAGTGATGGTCAAGAAGACTCTTATATATTGGCGTGATATTCCCGCCCAGGTGATCGTGCAACGGGGTCGCAAACGCGAAAAGGCCAGGCTGAGTTCACGCTTCCAGAAGGCGATCAATCGTGCCGCGATGCGTGCGGGCAAAGGCATCAGCGATGCGTACCTGACGGAATGGCGTCGCGAATCGTCGACCTTCGACAGCAACGACGAGCTGGGCGATATCGCTCAGCAGGAGATCAGCCGCTTCGAAGCGGAGTTTTCCGACGAGCGACTGCTGCAATTAATCCGCAGTCACGGCTCCGCAAGCGAGCAATAACGTTCCACCCAATGCGTCTGATCTGAGACAACAACAATGACAGAGACTGTGGTTAGTTCGGCCAGCAAAGAGGTTCGCATCGGGTTTGATCGCCCATTTGTAATTATCGGCGAACGCATTAACCCGACCGGGCGCAAGATACTCGCCGAAGAGATGAAAAACGGCGATTTCAGCCGCGTCGAGCGCGACGCGATTGCCCAGGTTGAGGCGGGCGCACACATGCTGGACGTTAATGCCGGCATTCCGCTCGCCGATGAGCCTGCAATTCTGGCCGAAGCCATCAAGCTTGTGCAGTCGATTACCGATGTGCCGCTATCGATCGATTCGTCGATCGTCGCTGCGCTGGAATCAGGTCTCTCTGTTTACCAGGGTAAGGCTCTGGTCAATTCAGTTACGGGCGAGGAAGAGCGACTCGAAGTCGTGTTGCCTCTGGTAAAGAAATACGGCGCAGCGGTTGTCGCGATCTCTAACGATGAGACCGGCATTTCCGAAGACCCGGACGTGCGTTTTGAGATCGCGAAGAAAATTGTCGAACGTGCCGCAGACTACGGAATTCCGCGCGAAGACGTTGTCGTCGATCCGCTGGTTATGCCGATCGGCGCGATCAACACGGCGGCTAAACAAGTCATGCATCTCGTGCGCCGCTTGCGCGAGGAATTGAAGGTCAACAC
>JADFNV010000004.1 GCA_022563195.1 Pseudomonadota bacterium | reverse complement strand
GGCGATGAGCCGAATATACTGCGGCACGTCAGTATGTGCGGGACACGCCCACTGACAGTCGACAACCTTGTGAAAGTAATCGGGGTTGGAAGTATCGGTCCGTTTCATTGTCCATGTTACGCCAGCCACCTTCCGCATGCCGACGCACTGTCCAATCCTGTAGGGGCGCTAGCATAGCCGGATCGAACGGAAAGTAAACACTTATCGCGATCTACCAAACTCGAGGCGCTGACCTTCGATCACACCCGTTAATTTACCACTCCGGTAAACCACGTTGCCATTGATGATCGTCGTATCGATCGACGATGAAAATGTGTGGCCCTCGAACGGCGACCACTGACACTTATAAAGCAGCTGTTCCTTCCCAACTACGTGCGGCTTGTTTGAATCGATGATAACCAGGTCTGCAAACCATCCTTCCCGCACATAGCCTCGTTCTTTGACGCCAAAAATGTCGGCCGGCGCGTGGCTGGTTCGCTCCACAAGCACCTCAGCGCTAAATTTTCCACGTTTGACAAGATCGAAAAGCACCAACAAGGCGTGTTGCACGAGTGGCAACCCGGACGGCGCCTTGAAGTAGCTTTCGCTTTTATCGACCCAGGTATGCGGCGCGTGATCCGTCGCGATGATGTCCAGGCGGCCATCATTCAGTGCAGCGATCAATGCCTCTCGATCTGCGCTTGTTTTGATCGCCGGATTGCACTTGATCTGCGCACCGAGATCCTCGTAACGAGCATCGTCAAACCACAGATGATGAACACAGACCTCGGCAGTGATTCTCTTTTGCGAGCGGTGCGCATCGGAGAACAGACCCATTTCAATGGCGGTCGTCAGATGCAGGATATGCAGAAGTGCATCGTGCCGCTGGGCGAGTTCAACCGCGAAGCTTGACGATGTCAGGCAGGCATTTGCGGAGCGAATATGTGGATGCTCCGACATCGGTACATCCTCGCCGAACTCTTTCCTCGCATGAGCTTCGTTGTCCCAGATCGTCGGCGAGTGTTCGCAATGCGTGGCGATCATCAGCGGAGACTGTTCGAATATACTCTCCAGCACCTCCGGTTCATCGACGAGCATGTTCCCCGTCGACGCTCCCATGAAAATTTTGATGCCGCAGGCCTCACCGGTCTCGAGTCGTCGAATCTCATCGATATTGGAATTTGTGGCGCCCAAATAGAAACCGTAATTCGCGGTGCAACGATTTTCGGCAAGTCGATACTTGTTCACGAGCGCTTCACGCGTTGTCGTCTGCGGATCGACGTTCGGCATATCCATGAAACTGGTGATGCCACCTGCCGCCGCCGCTGCAGACTCAGTCGCCAGATCTCCCTGGCTTGTCAGACCAGGCTCACGAAAATGAACCTGATCATCGATCATTCCCGGAATCAGGTAGCAGCCACGCGCATCGATGACCTCGACATCATCAGCCGCCGAAATTTCCGTGCCTATCTTGTCAATCCTCTCGCCACGAATAAGTACGTCGGCATCGCGAACCTCACCCTCGTTGATCAGGCGCGCATTTTTGATCAGCAGCTTGTTCAATTCGGCCGTCCTTCGTGGACCCGCCGGTATACGCGAGCCTGTTTATGCAATGCGGAAGTATGCGGGGGTGGCAAGGCAAATACCATGCACCGTGGGCTGAATTTTTGCGGGCTGCGGCCCGTTGTGCGATAACCGGTATTGCAACCCTACCTCGAGCCAATTATGAGCGCCTACGTCGAAAAAATCCGCAATGCCAGCGTTTACGATGTAGCCATCGAATCGCCACTGGAGCCCGCGCACAACCTGACGTCAAAGCTCAAGAACCGCATCTGGTTTAAACGCGAAGATCTGCAGCCCGTCTTTTCATTCAAGCTTCGCGGAGCCTATAACAAGCTCGCATCGCTTAGTGACACTGAGATGTCGAATGGCGTACTTTGCAGCTCCGCCGGCAATCATGCGCAGGGAGTCGCGCTCGCCGCACAGCGTCGTGGTGTCCGCGCGGTCATCGTCATGCCGGTTACAACGCCTTCTATAAAAGTCAACGCCGTACGATCGCTCGGCGGTGAAGTCGTTCTTTGTGGCGACAACTATGACGAGGCTTACACGCATGCTCGTGAACTTGAACGTGAGCAAAAACTTGTCTTCATTCACGCGTTCGATGATGAGAAAGTCATCGCGGGACAGGGCACGATCGGTGTTGAAATCTTGCAGCAGGCCGGCGAAGCCATCGACGCAATTTTCGTCCCGATTGGTGGCGGCGGACTCATTGCAGGTATTGCCGCGTATGTGAAGTCACAGCGACCCGGGATTCGCATCGTCGGTGTCGAGCCCGCAGACTCTGCCGCAATGCGCGATTCAATCGCAGCCGGCAAGCCTGTGACCCTGGATCATGTCGGAATATTTGCTGACGGCGTCGCCGTACGACGCGTTGGCAATGAAACGTTTCGCTTGTGCCAGAAATACGTCGACGAAATTATCACGGTCGATACCGACCAGATATGTGCGGCCATTCGTGACATCTTCGAAGATACTCGTTCGATCGTTGAACCCGCCGGCGCGCTCGCCGTTGCAGGCTTGAAAAAATATCTCGCCGGCCACGGTATCGAAAACAAATCATTCGTGACGATCAACTCCGGTGCCAACATTAACTTCGATCGACTGCGTCATGTCGCCGAGCGAGCGGCCGTCGGCGAGCAGACCGAAATGCTGCTCGCCGCGCAAATTCCTGAAGAACCGGGCAGTTTTCGCCGTTTCTGCGAAGCGCTTGGGCGCCGCGGCATAACGGAGTTCAATTACCGTTACGGCGATACCACGACAGCGCATGTTTTTGTCGGCATTCAACTCACCAAAGGAATCGCGGAACGTCACGATCTCGTTGCGACGCTGCGCGATGTCGGCTATGTCGTCGATGATCTGAGTGATAACGAGATGGCGAAACTGCATGTGCGACACATGGTCGGCGGACGATCGGCCAGCCATGCCAATGAGCGCCTGTATCGATTCGAGTTTCCCGAGCGGCCGGGAGCGCTACTGGACTTTCTCAACGCGATCGGAACCGACTGGAACATCAGTCTGTTCCATTACCGCAATCATGGTTCAGACCACGGACGAATTCTTGCAGGCATCGACGTGCCCGAAAACGAAACTGCCAATCTTGAAGCGCATCTAGCCGATCTCGGTTACCCGTACTGGGAGGAAAGCGACAATCCCGCGTACAGGATATTCCTCTCTTAAGCTGTGATAATCGGTACTTGATCAGACAGACCCCGTCAGACAAGATCGAGATCGAATGGCTGCTTCACCCTACAGATTCAACGGGTCGCCGCAACATTCTATTCTCTAACTAAAGAGAGAAGGATGTTGCAAATGTAGTACAGACAGAGGATCTATTACACCTAAGCAGCCTGGCTGCTAGTCGCGAAACGACGGGTCGGCACGATCCAGCTTACGCAACAACCCTGGCCAGGCAAGCTGGCCACCGAGCCCCTTCGTTACCTGTTCGACTTGCGCCTGGATGCCCTCGACAATGGGCTGCGGCACTTGCAGCAATTCCCGACCGCTCGACTGTGCGAGAATCTGAGTCTGACAAGCTGTCTCCAGCGCATACATCATCAAAAATGCGTCCGCAATTGTGATGCCCGTCGTCAACAGGCCGTGATTGCGCAATATCAGCGCATGGTTGTCGCCAAGATCCGCAACGAGCCTTTGCTTCTCATCATCATTGAGCGCAATTCCTTCGTAGGCGTGATATGCCAACGCGCTATAGGGAAACAACGATATTTGCGAGAGTGGCCGCAAACCGTCCACCTGCGCCGACACGGCGATACCGGCTTTGGTGTGCGTATGCAAGACACAACCACAATCGGCGCGCGCCTCATGTATCGCGCTGTGGATGACGAAGCCTGCCGGATTGATCATGTGCGGTGACTCAAGAATCTTGTTGCCCTTGAGGTCGACCTTGACCAGGCTGCTCGCCGTCATTTCTTCGAAAAGCATGCCGTAGGCATTGATCAGGAAATGCTCTTCCGAGCCGGGCACTCGCGCCGAAACGTGCGTAAAGACGAGGTCATCCCAGCCGTACATCGCGATAATGCGATAGCAAGCCGCCAGGTCAACGCGAATCTGCCATTCCTCGTCAGTCACCTGGTCCCGAACTGCGCTGTATTCAGCCATTCGTAACACCCCGCTGCGTCATGAAGTTGGTTTCAGTAGAAACTCTATTTTTCGCATAAGTGACTGCCTTATTCCAATAATGATGCAACCTTTCGGGCCCTGGATGCATCAAAGCATAGAGACTAACGTGACAAACTATAATTCCCTTATGCTGTTTGTTTCGTTTTGACTGGCGGTGGCCTCGTGCCACCGCCTTTTTTTTATTACCACATCTCGCGCACGCGCGCCGCAACATCGAGCCGTCTGTCCGACCGTGGCCGCAGACGCCGAGACTGCGGTTCATTGCACCCATGAAATCCTCGCTGCATCGTCTCGAGCAGAGCGTCTGTCATAAACCGGCTGCGCGCGCCAAAGACATGTTTATCGCCGTCGCGGCGCTGCTGTGTCACGTGATATCGAAGCGGCGCTATCAGTGACAACGATTGCTTCGCACGCGTCATTGCGACATAGAGCAGGCGCCTTTCTTCTTCGATCATTTCCGGTTTGCCCGTCGCAAATTCGGACGGAAAATTACCATCGGAAACATTCAGAACAAAGACAGCATCCCACTCTTGCCCCTTCGCGGAGTGCACAGTCGACAAGACCAGGTAGTCCTCGTCCAGAAGCGGGTCGCCGGCGAGATCCCCTGCCGCGCTCGGCGGGTTGAGTGTCAGCTCCGTCAGAAATCGTTCGCGCGTTGGATACTGTCCCGATATTTGCTCGAGTTGCTCAAGGTCTGCCACGCGCGTATCGAGGCCGTCGTACAATCGCTCAAGATGCGGCTGATACCAACGCCGTACCTGTGACAGCTGTGTTTGCCAGCCAGCATCGTCGATATCGGCCGCTGACAGCGATTGCATCAGTTCACAAAAACCACCCCAGCCAGCAGCTGTGGCGGCGGGTGGTCGAAAATTGGGCATCGCCGAAAACATAAACTCGGCGCACGCGAGGTGTTGATAACATCGCGAGGCATATGCCGGACCCATACCCGGCAGAATTTTCAAAACACGAAATGCAGCGATTTCGTTCTTCGGATTTTCCGCCCATTTAAGGACAGACAAGACATCTTTTACATGACCTGCTTCGAGAAATTTAAGGCCGCCGTATTTGACGTAAGGGATATTCCTTCGCACCAGTTCGAGTTCCAGCCTGTCGCTGTGATGGGCACCACGAAATAACACCGCCTGGTCCATGAGTTGCATACCTATCTCTCGATTCTCGAGAATTGCAGTGACAACGAATTCGGCTTCGGCATCATTATCCTCGACGGTCACGTAGGCCGGCCTTGCGCCATCTTTGCGCTGCGAATGTAGATTCTTGCTGTACTGTCGTTCACTTTCGTCAATCAGGCAGTTTGCGGAATCGAGAATTGCTTGCGTCGACCGATAATTTTCAGCGAGCGAGATGACTTCTGCAGCCGGCGAAAACTGATCGGCAAAGCCCAGGATATTTTCGACGTCAGCTGCCCTGAATGAATAGATAGACTGTGCGTCATCGCCGACAACCGTAATGCCATCGCCATCGGGTTTGAGAGCGCGCAGAATCTGTGCCTGAATGAGGTTGGTGTCTTGATATTCGTCCACGAGTACATGGTCAAACCATGAACCGATTTCATGTGCGAATTCTGCATCCGCAACAAGATGCCCCCAGTAGAGCAACAGGTCATCGTAATCGAGTGACTGACTTTGCTGCTTGCGATCGACATAGTGCAGAAAAAGCTCACGGAGTTCGGCTTCCCAGTCTGCGCACCATGGATAAAATCCACTGAGTATGTCAGGCAAAGGTTTTTGCGTGTTTACACATCGTGAATAAATCGCAAGGCAGGTGTCCTTCTTCGGAAACCGACGCATTTTTTGTGACAATGCCAGTTCGTGCCGGGTAACATCAATGACATCGGCAGCATCACCACGATCAAGGACAGAGAATCCCGGGTCGAGCCCGAGGTTGGCGGCGTAACGTCTCAACAAACGATTGGCGATCGAGTGGAATGTGCCGGACCATGGCAAAATTCCAGCTGGTAATCGAGCTGCCTCATCTGCCGCCATTGTCTGACGCACGATGGTATCCACACGGCGTGTCATTTCCTGGGCCGCACGGCGCGTGAACGTCAGCAACAGGATGCGTTCGGGACTCACCCCACAAATGATCAAGTGAGCCACGCGGTGCGCCAGCATCATCGTCTTACCCGTGCCGGCACCGGCAATGACGAGCAGCGGACCCGCCCGGAAGTTGTTGTCAGTGTCTGGTCCGCCGTAAACTGCCGCCTGGCGTTGGGCCGGGTTTAGTGTCACAAGATATTCGTCTGTACTCTCGACCAGCTGCACGATAGGTCCTCGGAGGAAATATCTGTATTTTTATACAGTACTGGATGAATTTACAAGTGCGCGTTGGCACCGGCACATTTTTCGCCTGGAAGCAGTGCCACGCTTTTGCGCGCAAGCTCGTGTATAAATCGAAGCAGACACTCTTTAAGAAGCCCTTGTGACTGTTGATATGATCGAATGACGCCTGACATCGCATTTGTCCTGGGCGTTCTCATTGTCTCGCTGATCCTGTTCATCAGCGAAGTCATTCGCATGGACCTCGTCGCCTTGCTCGTGCTCGGCGCACTGGCCATAAAAGGGGTTGTTGACGCCGACCAGGCGTTCGCCGGATTTTCGAATAGCGCCGTGATCACGGTCTGGGCGATGTTCATCCTGAGCGCGGGACTAACCCGCACCGGCATTGCCGCCATTATCGGGCGCCAGGTCATGCGCCTGGGCGGTCATCGCGAAATTACGATGATTTTCGTCATCATGGTGACGGGTGCGGTGCTGTCAGCGTTCATGAACAACATCGGCGTCGCCGCATTGATGTTGCCGGTTGTCGTCGAAATTGCGCGCCGCACGCGCATTCCCGCATCGCGACTGTTGATGCCGCTGGCTTATTCAACCTTGCTCGGTGGCTTGATGACATTGATTGGCACGCCGCCAAATCTCCTGATCAGCGAAGCAATGACGCAAAATGGCTACGCGCCATTCAAGCTATTTGATTTCACACCACTAGGTGGCGCCGTCATGATCGTAGGCGTATTGTTCGTCGCTCTCTTCGGCCGCTTTTTACTACCTAAGCGCCACGCTGAACGCGATAAGCACGTGAGCCAACGGAGTTTGCGCTCCCAGTACAAGTTGCACGAACACACGTTCATGATTCGTGTGCCAAGATTCTCGATACTCGTCGGCAAGACGCTCGCCGAAAGCCGCATTGGCACGTCTACCGGGCTGATCATTCTGGCCCTGGTTCGAGATGGTCGCAGCGAAACCCTGCCAAGCCGTCAAACCATTCTGCGCGGTGGCGACGGTATCCTCGTGCAGGGCCGGCTCGATCAATTCCGTGAGTTGCGCCGCTGGAGCGATCTCGTTATCGAACGTGAGGCACCGGTCCTGAAGTCCATGGTGGCGGCGAAAGTCGCTTATGCAGAGGTGACGATCGCCGACACATCCCCGCTCATATCGGAACTCGTGCGCGACGCGGCATTTCGCACCCGTTTCAACGTCGCCGTCGTCGGACTGTGGCGCAAGGACCGGTATCGCCTCACCAATCTCGCCTACGTGCCGCTGAAGAAAGGCGAACGAGTTCTCGTGCAGGGAGAAATTGCGGTACTCGAACAGCTCGAAAAGTTTTCTGATTTCTCTGCCATCGAAATTCTCAGCACCGAGCGCCTGGAAGAGCAACACCACACCGAAGAACGCATGTTCGTCGTTCGCTTGCCCAAGACCAGCGAACTCGTTGGCGCCACGTTGCGCAAGAGCCGACTCGGAGATGTGTTTGATTTCCGCGTCGCGGCAATTTTTCGCGAGGGCACGCTGAAGGTCATGCCGCGCGGTGATGAAACCCTTATTGGCGGCGATCTGTTGCTGATTGAAGGTCAGCCTGAGGACCTTGAGGTACTCCGCGGACTGCAGGAACTCGAGATAGACACCAGCGTACCGGCCAATCTCGGTGCGTTTGAATCCGAGCGTCTTACCTTGATGGACGCAACTCTCGACCCACGCAGCAGCCTTGCGGGCCGGTCGGTTGGTGAACTCAATTTTCGCGAACGATACGGCATCGAACTCGCGGGCATCTGGCGCGAAGGTGAACCCATTGGCACTGAGCTGGCCGACGAGCGCTTACAGCTTGGTGATGCAATGTTATTGCTTGGGCCGCGCGACAGGCTGGCGCTGCTGACGTCGGACTCGGATTTCCTGATTCTGACGCCGCTCGGCCAGAAACCCCCGGACACACGGCGCGCACCACTGGCCGCATTCATCATGCTCGGTGTCGTGCTATCCACCATGCTCGGCTACGCACCAATATCGGTTGCGGCGGTCGTGGGTGGCAGCATCATGGTGCTGACGGGTTGTTTGAATATGGAGCAGGCCTATCGCGCGATCGACTGGCGTGCGATTTTTCTAATCGCCGGCATGCTGCCGCTTGGTACCGCGATGCAGGAGACAGGCGCGGCAACTTTTCTTGCGGGTCAGGTTATGACGCTGCTGGGAGATGCGGGCCCGTGGCCCGTGATCATGGGCCTCTATGTCCTGACGGCCATGGCCACGATGGTCATCCCAACGGCTGCGCTCGTTGTGCTCATGTCGCCGATCGTGCTGTCGGCCATGGCAGATATGGGGCTGGCGCCCGAGACTGCGATGATGGCAGTGGCGATGGCCGCGTCCGCGAGCTTTACGAGTCCAATATCACATCCGGCAAATATTCTCGTTATGGGCCCCGGCGGATACCGATTCGTGGATTATCTCAAGGTCGGTGTACCGTTGACGATTGTCGTATTCATCACCGTCATGGTTCTGCTACCTATTCTTTGGCCCCTACAGGCGGTATGACGGTTCATCAGGCGGGTCCGTGCGCAGGTTCCCGATGTACTATTCAGTCGCTGCGTCGTCAAACTCGTCCTTGCGCGGAATCTCGATCAGCAACTCGCCATCTATTGCAACTGGACCAAGATCGACCGAATAGGCTTTTGCCGATAGCGCCTCAACGGCTTCGGTGTCGATACCGTTGAAATCGCCGCTACCACCGACGACTCTTGCTGTACCGAGTGCGCCCGGACCCGAGGTGATATTGCCATGCCATGTCCCGCGCCAGTTGTCGCCCGAACTCCTGTACGCGGGGATAACGATTTCTCGCAGGTAACTCCAGTAGTTTTCAGATTGCTCGATAAAGAGACTGCCGCGCCCAGGTAAATAAATATGCCAGACACTATCCACAATGGCCGCGCCATCCAGGATATTGCTGCTCTCCGAATCAGACGAGAACTTGATGCCGATGCCAGCAACCTGGCCGCGACCGTTCATTAATACTGTTGTCATGGCCCTGGTCAGGTCGATAGCTGGCTCCCAGAGTTGTAACACCTTGACGGGATGTGGGTCGACTTGTGACTCGCCGTTATTCGTGTAGATCAGCGAGTCCTGCGCTACGGCGGAATAGTGGAGCGTAATCACCTCTTTGTCGGTCACCGACAATGGCGACAGTTTATTCTGAGATGTCAATGGGTTGAAATACAACATCAAGACCAGTGCCGCGATGCCGACCAGTACCCCGATCACCAAGGAGATCACATACTTCATCATTGATCTTCCACGAGACCGACGAATTCGGTCTTGAGTTCGATCCGCCCGGCGGTTGGATTGTCAGATGCCGTTGTATCCGCGATCCAGCGTTCCGTTACCTGCCCCTGTAATGACGAAAATTCTCGGGTCCCTGCCCGCAGCTCACCCACTCGATAGCCGCCGACGACCGCCTCTGGCTGCATCGTCAGATACACCGAGCCACGTGCCGGCAGGTGCAGAACCCACTCGATGACGTCACCGCGCTCACTATCGTCGGCAGCGATTCTGCTCGCGACTCCAACCACAATATTTTTGACATTGCGAATCTTGAAGAGCTCGGCCCGGATCCCGGCCAATAGATTGTCGGAGGGCCACTCAAGACCAGGCGGCAATGCGACCTGCTGGTTCGGCGCACCAATCATAATGCGGTCCATCGGTACGTTGATATGAAACGATTCGGTGTTGCCGCCGTTGGGCTTTACCTCGATCATCGATTGCTCACGATGCTGGTCAACCGCAGGCACGTAATACAGCGCCGCCGCACCGAGTGAGATGCCAATAAAAATTCCAGCAATGAAGCTCTTGAACAATGTGCTATTCCAGTTGATTCGGGACAAAATGCCGTCAATCCGGGCGTTCACCCCCAAGTTTAGTTAAATTGGCGCTTCCATCACACCATCGACCTGTCAAATTGTGACGGGGCGCACAACAAATGACCCTATTCGTGATTTGAGTACTCTCCTAAGCACTTAAATTGCAAGGATTTTCGCAAGGGCTACGCGTCTTGTACCATCCGCGGACCCCTGCAGGACCAATGTTGAGCCAAACATCGTGCCAAAACCAATCTGCCTCTGGTCGGGCCCGCGAACCGTCTCGACGGCCCTGATGTACAGCTTCGCGCAGCGTGAAGATATTATGGTCGTCGATGAACCTCTGTACGGCCACTATCTTCGCGTTTCAGGCGCCGATCACCCCGGGCGCGACAAGGTACTCGCGAGCATGAACTGCGATGGTGACAGCGTCATGCACCAGTTGCTCAATGCACAGGTCGGTGACAATTCAAAGCGTCACTTTTACAAGCACATGGCACATCATCTCCTTGCATTGGACCTGGGATTTCTCAGGCAGACTTGCAATATCTTGCTGATACGCGACCCGGTGGAGATGTTGCCGTCTTTGACGATCCAGGTACCGCAAGCCACGCTTATTGACACTGGCCTGCGACAGCAATGGGATCTTTATTCGGACCTCCTTCATTCGGGCCAGGATCCAGCCATAATAGATTCCCGTGAATTATTACTGGATCCGGAGGGGGTGCTGCGGCAACTCTGTGCTCATCTTGGTCTCACTTTCAGCAACAGCATGTTGCATTGGACCGCCGGACCACGCGTCGAGGATGGCGTCTGGGCGCCGTATTGGTATCACGCCGTGCATCGAAGCACGGGATTTGTAGCTTACGAGCCGAAGGCGGAATTTCCTGCGGCGCTCGAACCACTGCTTGTCGAATGCAAACCGTGGTATGACAACTTATTCGCGTGTGCGATTCGAAGCAGCAACCACGGAGATTGAACTTGGGCATCCCGGACTCTCGAAATGAAAATATTATTGTTTTCGTCGACGGCGAGCTCCTGCCGCGCGCCGAGGCAAAGGTGTCGGTATTTGACAGTGTCGTGCAAGGCGGCGACGCGGTCTGGGAAGGTTTGCGAATATACAAAGGGCGCATCGCGGCTTTCGATGAACATCTTGCACGACTTCAGAACTCGGCCAAAGCACTCGCTTTTGAAGCGGTGCCACCGTCCGCCGAAATCCGCGAAGCCATCTTTTCCACACTAGAGGCAAATGGCATGCGCGACGACACGCATATTCGCCTGACGCTGACTCGAGGGGCGAAAGTAACGTCAGGCATGAACCCCAGATTCAACCAGTCTGGCTGTACGCTGATCGTACTTGCCGAGTGGAAGCCGCCCGTGTATTCCGATGATGGCATTCGCGTCATTACGGCCTCAACACGCCGTAACACCCCGCAGTGCCTCGACTCCAAGATCCATCACAATAATCTGCTCAACAACATCCTCGCTTCGATCGAAGCGAACGTTGCGGCTGTGGACAGCGCAATAATGCTCGACATTGACGGTTTTGTTGCGGAAACAAACGACACCAATATTTTTGTTGTGAGAGACGGCGCGCTTAGTACGCCGTACGCCGACGCATGTCTGCCCGGTTTAACTCGACAAACGATTTTGCATATCTGCGCGGAACAACTGATTCCTGCGCAGGAGTGCAAACTTTCATTGAGCGAGGTTTACACAGCAGATGAAGTATTTACGACTGGAACAATGGGTGAACTGACGCCGATTCTCGAAGCTGATGGTCGTATGATTGGCGACGGCTATGTCGGCAAACTAACAAAAAAATTGCAACAACTTTATCGCGAGTTTGCATTCGAACACGGTACGCCGCTACCGTTTTAGTCCGCGCTAAAGTACGCGGCGAGATAATCGTCCAGACTGATCTTGTCACTTGCTTCGATTTCACTCTGCTGTGCGAGAGATCGTGCCACCTCGATATCAAATTGCCGTTGCCGCTCCTCTGACAACGGCGGAATCGATGCGAAATAATCCCTGTGACCTTGCGAAACCGATAGAGCGAAGTCGAAAAAACCGCAGTTGGCATCACGAAGCTCATCGAGCAAGCGCGCCGACGGCGTCGTGTCGGGGTAATCCACCATTGACTGCATCATTCGTACAGCCTGCACGTAACTGTCGCCCCCTTCTCCTGCATCGATCAATTCGGCGATAGCCAGTACATTTGCGAGTATCTCGCCGGCCCAGGTATCCAGTGCCACTGCATCACTGCCTCGCTGTAATCGAAACTCCGGATCCCGCCCATGCGTCGCGGTTCCCGTATGGTTACGCCTGGTTTCTCGCAATGAACGGTCATCGAGGGGCGGGCTGTCTTCGACGAGGCAATAAATGAGAAACGCTTCGACGAAACGCATCGTGTTCTGGTTGATCCCGGCGGGGTCGTTGACATTGATATCAAGCGATCGAATCTCAATATATTCAATGCCATCTCGCCGCAAAGCTGCGGTAGGGCGCTCACCCGACCTCGCGACGCGCTTTGGTCTGACCGGACTGTAGTACTCATTCTCGATCTGCAATCGATTGGTATTCAATTGACGATACTTCCCATCGACCTTCACGCCGATATCCTTGTACGCTGGCTCGGGCGTTCTGATCGCCTTGTCAAGGTCGCGAATGTATTCGTCCAGGCTGTTGAGGGAAATGTTAATGCGCGCCTGATTTTGATTGCTGTAGCCGAGATCACTCATTCGCAGCGATGTGCCGTATGGTTCGTACCAGGTGTCTTTATTCAATGCGGGCATTTTCACATCGGCGTCGGCAGCAAACGATTTGCAAATCGCTGGCGATGCTCCGCAAAGATATAAGACGAGCCAGCCGAAGCGTCTGAAATTTCGGACGAGACCAAGATACTGTTCAGATCGAAACTGATCGGCGCTCTGTCGATCGCCAACGACCTCTCGGTACTCGAGCCAGAACCGATCTGGCAATGAGTAATTGAAATGCACTCCGGCAATAGTCTGCATGTGTCTACCGTATCGGTAGCCGAGTCCGCGCCGATAAATCGTTTTCATCTGCCCGACATTCGAGGTGCCATAGCGCGCTAACGGAACCAGGGCATCAACGGGCACGCGACACGGCATACTTGCGATCCAGAGCAACTCATCGTCCAGTCTTTCGTAAGTGAATTGATGAACGTCACAGAGGAAATGCAGGGACTCCCACGTGTTGACGAACGCAGGTGTGATGAATTCCAGCAGAGCCTCTGAAAAATCCGTTGTGATGAATCGATTGGTGAGCGCTGAGCCGAGCGCGACCGGATGGACTGTGCGTGACAAGTTTCCGCTAGCATCAATGCGTAACGACTCCTTCTCAATGCCCTTAAGGCCACCAGCCAGCGGATCGCCGGATGCGGATGCGAGGGCGCCCAGGCGCATGTCATATCCCTGGCTCAAATTCCATCTCTTCGTCGATTGATGCGATCAATCTGGCCCGCTGTTTTACCACAAGCGTGCGACATTCGCGCTATTAACAGTTGCGCCCATTGCAACAAACGACGACCGACATGGTTCCTTAACAATCGCCGCTGGCAACGGGTACTATGCGCTCTGGCTGCCGCTATCCACCTCCGGAGCAACACTGGTATGGACGACACACATCAACGCCGAATGCGCGACCATGCTTCCAGCCAGACGACACTGATCAGCGAGGGCTGCAAGATATCGGGTCTGATTACGGGAACCAGCGACGTCCTGGTAAACGGCGAAATCGAGGGCGAGTGTGACTTGAGCGGTACGGTTACCCTCGCCAGAAATGGCCGCTGGATCGGCACGATCAGGGCGCACAACATCATTATCGCCGGCCACGTAGAAGGCGATATCATTTCCGATGGCAAAATTGAGATAACCGACACCGCGAAAATCGACGGAACCGTGTCAGGAGAAGCGATAGCAGTCGCCGAAGGAGCCATTGTCGAGGGCGTTATGAAGACCACCGGCGTGAGCGATCCCCTAAATTTTACCGAAAAGCGCTCGAGCGACGACTGAAGACATAGCCATACTATATATGGTTCGGTAATACACGTTCTGAATATAGTCCATACTGGAAACACACACGTCGCTATCGGCCCGGTGCTAAACTCGCTGGCAGTGGCGATCGACGCAAGTGTAGCAACACGACTGGGGCCGATTGCCACGACAAGGCGGTACCTTTTAGCAAAATAATTATAAAGGACCCGCAGGCTGACTGACGCCGATCCTGTCGCGTCAGCGCGCTCCTGACGGGACTACAGAACAAATGATCGGCAGCAAGATTCCGCGACACCTCCTGCACGTACTTGCGCTTGGCTTCGCCGTTGGCGTCATTATGCTATCGATGTTCTACGTCCAGTATCGCTGGCTCGCCAATGAAATCATGACAACGAGCGCGAATGAGCACGATGCGTCTCTTCAGGTCAGCTTTGAAAGACGAGTTCGTGCACAGATGCATGAGGTCGCCGATCTCATAGCATTCGAAACAGACACACTCGATACGGCATCGATACTGCGCATATTGAACCGCGCATTGCTTGAGAACGAGACATTATCCGGACTGAGTTTTAGGAGTGATGCCTTAGGATCTCTACAGGCAGGACGATTTACGGCGAGCGACATTTCAGACGACATTACCTGGTTGCCCGACAATCTTGTCATGACCTATTCGGTCACGCACAGAGATGACGAACTTGGAATACTTACCGGATCTTTCCATCTGGATGAGTTGCGCGCCGAATCTGCCGCATTCGCGGCCGAATTGCTGCACAAAGAGATTCAGAATCGCCGCCTGAGCTATAGCTGGATTGGATTCGGTACGCTCGTTACATTGCTGACCTTTGGTGTTTTTGTCTGGATGATTCTGCGCAAGCAAACCGCCCGAATCCGCGAGCTTCGCATCCAGGCGGAGAAACTCGGGGACGCGGATTATGGAGAAATCCTGCCACAGACACGCGGTGATGCGCTCGGCGAGCTAGCAGCCGTTTTCAATGATTTGCGTGACCGACTGCGGCGCACAACGATTTCACGTAACTATGTCGACAGCATTCTTTCGGGAATGAACGAAGCGATTATCGTGACGTCGAGTGACGGCATGATCAAGCGCATCAACAAGGCGACAACCCTTCTTCTGGGCTATGACGAATGTGAAATTATCAATACCTCCATTGACTCCGTCGTCAAGTCACGCAAGGCCCTTTCCTTGCTCGACAAGCAGGAAACCGGCGTCCCGATCGAGGCGTATTTCAAAAACAAGTTCGGCGAAATGATTCCGGTTTCCTATACCTGTTCGGTTGTTGAGGGGAAAGACGGTCAAACCGAAGATCGAATTTACGCCGCACAAAACATCACCGAGAGAAAACGAGCCGAACAGCGCATACGCTACCTCGCTCGTATCGATGCCTTAACCAAACTTCCGAATCGCATGCAATTTCAGCATCTATTGCAGCGTGCGATCGCTCGCGCCAGGCGTGCCGACAAACCAGTCTGTCTCTTTTACATTGACATTGATCTCTTCAAGGAAATTAACGATACCTTCGGCCACCTCGCTGGTGATACAGCGCTCGAAATAGTGGCAGAGCGATTGACGGGCGCATTACCTGATAAATCCGTAATCGGCCGGCTGGCTGGTGATGAATTTGCCGTTATCTTGAAAGATCTTGGCTCCGGCGGGACAGCGAAGGCCGCTACCGACAAGCTCGCGAGAGCGCTGCTCGATCGTCTCGCCGATCCGTTCTTCGTACAGGGCCATGAAGTATTCATGACAGCGAGCATGGGCATTGCCTACTATCCCGAAGACGCACCAAATGTCATCGATCTGATTCGCAATGCAGATGCTGCTCTGTACAGCGCCAAGAAGGCAGGGGGCAATATATTCTCTTATTACGTGCCGCAGATGAACGAGGCTGCGGTCGATCGCCTGATGACCAAAAGCAAGCTAAAGCGCGCATTCGAACGAGATGAATTACTTGTGCACTACCAGCCCAAGTACAACCTTGACACCGGTGAGATTTACGGTGCTGAAGCGCTGGTGCGCTGGGAACTTCCCGAGCGCGGGTTGATCCTGCCATCCGATTTTATCCCTATTGCCGAAGAGTCAAACCTCATCATTGAAATTGGCGAGTGGGTCCTGGACAAGGTTTGTGAAGATTTCCGCTTATGGCAACGCTCCGTCTCGTCGCCTGGGCGAGTATCGGTCAATCTGTCGCTCAAACAGCTACGTCAAGCCAATTTCATAGACCGCATCAATGCCATTTTAAGAGGGCATGAGGTTTCGCCGACATCTCTTGAACTCGAAATTACTGAGACAACATTGATGGAAAATCCGGATCGCACGATAAAACTCCTTGATCAGTTGTATGCGCTCGGGCTTCATCTTGCGATTGACGATTTTGGAACGGGGTATTCTTCGCTAAGTGCTCTGCAACAGTTTCCGATTAGCACACTCAAGGTCGACAAGTCGTTTGTACGCGATGTGATAATCAACCCGGACGATGCGATCATTGTCGGCACGATCATCCAGATGGGCCGAAACCTCAATATGGATGTCGTTGTTGAGGGTGTGGAGACCGTGGAACAACTCAATTTCCTGCAAGATCTTGAGTGCACTTATGTTCAGGGCCTGCTATTCGGCGATCCCATGAGTTCTGAGGATTACCTGAAGTTGCTGCAGGCACAAGCGGATGGTACCGATACACACCGCGCATTATTTGCCTAGCTTGTGAGTTTCACGCGCAGGCTACGCTCGCAAAACCTTGAAAATTCGTTAGTTTTTCTCACTACTTCACTCTGGCGATTCATCGTGCTTAAATTGCCCGACCTGTACTCACTGATTTGTTGACGGACTGACACTTCATCCGGCCGCAACCGATTTAAAATTATGAATAAAAAGACCAAGCTTGCGATAGGCAGCCTTATCTTGCTCGCCGCTCCACTGGCATTTGCCTGCGACTATCCGAACCGCCCCGCCATTCCTGACGGTAACATGGCGACCAAGGATGAAATGATTGCTGCCAAAGGCAGCGTAAATACCTATATTGCCGGTGTCGATGAATATTTGACTTGCATCGAAGCAGACTGGACTGCTGCCAAAGAGGAATTAGAAAATTCTGAATCCGAGGATGAGAAACGCGGTGATAAATTAATTGACAAAAAGTTTGATGCGGCAAATGACGAGAAAGCCCTGGTTGGAGAGGAGTTCAATCAGCAGGTCAGAGCCTATAACAATGCACGGAAAGCAGCACAGTAAAGTTTGTGGCAGTTGCGTCGATTCACCGGTTTGTCTGTTCAAAGCCTGTTGATTTCCCTGCGTAGATCGTATTTGTTTTCGGTTACTATTCTTTCAAGAACGCGAATACGCTCTTCTAGCTCGTCGATTCGCGACAGCGTCTCCTCAAGTTCTGTCTCACCACCTTTCCTGTCAGCCCGCGCTCTGATGATTTTCTGCACAGTGTCCGCCGTATAATAGATCGCTACGATGCATAGTACGAAAATTAGAGTGCTGTTCATCAATGGCTCCCTTAGTCAGTATTTTTGCTGTCTCAAAGATTCCTGAATTCCCGATCGAGCTGATAGCGCGATGACGTCACGTATTTCTCAAGCCGTGCGAGTCGGCGATCGAGTGACTTAAATCTCCTTCGTACGTCACTCGCAGCCTGTCTGGGCGACGCGCGCAATGCCTGCCTGAATTCCGGATCACCGTCATTCTTTTGCGTGCCGGATGTTGCTGGCACCAGAAAAACGACCGCGAAATAGATCAATACGGTAATAGGCATCGCCATACAGAATGCAACGATCGCGAGAAATCGCGTAGCGCGCCGATTGAAGCCGAAATAGTCTGCGATTCCAGCGCACACACCACCGAATATGGCCTTGTCGGCATTTCTGGAAAATCGACGATTTCCTGCTGCGGCATAGGACCTCATAAACGACTCCAGTGGTCGGAATGGTTGCGCCGCCAAAACTCAAATTCAGTTCTCGTTCCGGCGTAGATCAGAGGTTTTTCGCGAATTAGCATCGTCGCACCAATGTAAATCACCACAGTTAACCAAAAAAACAATCCTAAGCATATGACGGCGATGATCCGCACCGTGCCCAAGCGAAAATTGAATCGATCTGCCATCCCGGCGCATACGCCGAATACCCACGCGTTGTCGCAATCACGGTACAGACCACGAAGCGGACCAAAATCGATATTCCAGGTGCGTTGACTCATTGTCGTTTCCTTCGTTCGGGCAACTCATCATCGAGAATTCTCTCCAGAGTTTCCAGCCGGTCACTAAGCCTCTGTGACAATTGCCAGAGATCCTCAAGCATCTGTTCATCATCACGTGATATTTCACGCGACTGTTTCCATTTGCCGATGAAGTGCAGCACGATAAACAGCGGCGCTGGTATGACGAGAAACAGTATCAGCGCTAGGGTCAGCAACTCGTTTACGCTCAACTACTTTGCCTCCGCCGTTCGTTCCTGCTCTGCGGCAACACGTTGCTTCAGATCGTGTAGCTCCTTTTTGACCGATTCTTCGGCTTCCAAGCTCGCAAACTCATGCTTAAGGTCCTTCGGCAGGCCAAGGTCGTAGGCCTCGACACGTCCCTCTATGTCGTCAATTCGTCGTGTGTATTGCTCGAAGCGGATCATCGCATCGTCGATTTTGTAGTCGTAGATTTTTCGTCTGGCCGCAAGCCGGCTGCTTGCCGTCTTGTGCCTGGACAATAAGGTTTTCTGCCGGGCTTTGGCGTCTTCGAGCTTTGCTTCGAGCTTCGCAATGTCCTCATTGAGCTTGCCGAGCCCCTCATCAACTGCCTGGTAATCCTGTTTCAGCAAGTCGGCGGCGCCGGTAACACGCGACTTCTCGACCAATGCCGCTTTGGCAAGGTCTTCGCGTTCTTTGCGCATCGCAAGTTCCGCTTTTTCGTCCCAATCTGAGAGTTCGCGTTCGACCGACTCAAGTCTGCGATTCAAATCTTTTTTATCGGCGATCGACCGCGCGGCCGCAGAACGAACCTCGACGAGCGTGTCCTCCATCTCCTGGATCATCAGCCGCACAATCTTCTCGGGGTCTTCGGCCTTGTCGAGAATCGCGTTGATGTTCGAGTTCACGATGTCGCTGAATCTCGTGAATATGCCCATGAATATGTCCTCGTTATTGGTGAAACCTGCAATTGTTACTGCAGCTTCCATGCCAGATGCGGCAGATATTACTTAACTCATTGTTTTTAAGTGACTTAAGAAAAAAGTCGATGACTAAAGACGGTCGGAAAAATTAGTTATTTTCACTACTTATTAGCGATTTTGACTAAACTATGGTGAAATTAGCTAATGACCGCCAACCGACCAACCCAACAGATTATTGGCGAGGCGCCGGCATTCCTCGAGATGCTCGAGCATGTGTCACGCGCGGCACCGCTCGACAAGCCGGTGCTCGTCGTCGGTGAGCGCGGCACCGGCAAGGAGTTGATCGCATCTCGCCTGCATTTTCTTTCTGATCGGTGGGAACAGCCCGTGGTCAAGGTCAACTGTGCTGCATTGACCGAGTCCATCCTGGAATCGGAATTGTTTGGTCATGAAGCTGGTGCGTTCACGGGTGCCGTGCGTGCACATGAGGGCCATTTTGAACGTGCAGATGGCGGCACCCTGATCCTTGATGAGCTGGCAACAATATCGTTACGCATGCAGGAGAAAATCCTGCGCGTGATTGAATACGGCGAGATACAGCGTGTTGGCGGCAGCGAAACACTGCGCATCGAAGTTCGAATTGTTGGATCGACAAATTCTGATTTGCAGGTGCTGGCATCCAAAGGTCTTTTTCGCAAGGATCTGTTGGATCGGCTTGCATTTGACGTTATCACTATACCGCCGCTTCGTGAACGCCTTGAAGATGTATTGCCGCTGTCCTATGCCTTCGCCGTCAATATGGCCAGCGAACTCAAACGCTCCTTTTTTCCAGGATTCAGCCCGCGCGCCGCCTCTACACTACTTCGCTACAAGTGGCCTGGCAATGTCCGGGAACTGAAGAACGCAGTTGAGCGCTCCGTGTATCGCTCTGACGATCCTGAGCGACCGATAACAAACATCGCGATTGATCCGTTCGATTCGCCGTTCAAACTGGCAGAACCGCAGGAGGACCGGCCCCGAACATCACCGCTGCAACGCGCGCCGCTGCTGCCTGCAGACCTGGCAAAGAGGCTTGATGAAACGGAGAGAGAATTTCTACAGGCCGCCCTCGAGAGGTCGCGCTTCAACCAGCGCATGGCTGCCGAATTGCTGGGGCTCAGCTATCACCAGTTACGCGGCAAACTGCGCAAGCACGATATGTCTGGCCGGCCACCGCTTGACTCAGCCTAGAAGTCTGCGTTAAGAATCGTCGCGATATCGCCGCACATAGATAGCCGCCGTCACCAGCAGGCCGCACACAGCAAGCCCGGCCCAAAGACCTGGGCTGGTCACAAATTTACCGACATCAAGATGCGCCAGCAGGCTCAACCCGTCTTGCGGATGAATTGGGAAGTTATTGTCATTGAAAAAGACTGATGGGTCGACGTTAAATATCGGCATATTGATCAATTGGGTCCGCGAACCGATAGCCGCGAAGAGCAGGTGCGAACGAAAAACAACATATTCGAGTAGTGCCAAAACTATGATCGGTAAAAACGCCATCAGTAACGGCGAGCGTTTTGTCCAGGCGGACACGAACAGAAACCAGCCGATGATCGGGGACGCCCACAATGGCGCCGCGATCATGACGATCAGAATCGCCGCCCAGGTATCGAACAGTGGTACTGAACCCCAGATGAGGTGGCTCGCACTACCACCCTCAAAGCTGATCCAGATGCTTGTCAGCAGGAGATTGATGAGGTGCGATACGATGACGGCGACGAAGGTAACAAGTGGTATCAGTATTGCTGCCGTCAGCAGTTTCGAAAGCACTGCCTCTGTATCGGTGATGGGCAGGGAACGCCAGAACAGGATGCTCTTGTCTTTGCGCTCCGTGTAAAGCGCATCAAGACTGTAGAAGATGGTCAGTATCCACATTGCGATGAGTAAGACGGAGGTGTTGAGGAGCAGAGCCACCATCAAGGCCACTCTTCGCTCCGCATCACCGACGTTTGACGCGCCGATGATCGCTATGTCCACAGCCACGCCAAAACCGGATGCTGCAACAAAACTCGCGATGGCGCCGAGTGCCAGGACAAACACAATGGCCGCTGGAGTCACCCAGATTGAGCTGTGCTCCCAGAGCTCTCGTCGAATGAGCGCCAGTTGATTTGTAATCATGCGGCTGCTCCTTTGACCATGGCGACGAACAGGTCGGCCACCGACGGCGTATGCGTTTCTCCAAGGCCATTCAGTTGGTCACGGTCGATATCTTTGAACGTCATGACTTTTTTGCCGAATACATCGCGCTCATAAATGGGCCCGAGACGTCGGGCAACATCGGCATCCTCGCCCGAAGTCATCAACTCGGCAAAGGACTCCGGTAACGATTCCATGCTGGCGTGGAGCAGGATACGGCCATCATTGATAAACATGATATCGGTCAGCAAATTCTCGATTTCCTCAACCTGGTGCGTCGTGATCAGAATCGTCTTTTCACCATCGAAGTAATCATTCAATAAGTTGTCATAAAATTCCTTGCGAAAAATGATGTCGAGACCGAGCGTCGGTTCGTCGAGGACAAGCAAGCTGGCATCAATTGCCATAATGATCGACAGATGCAGCTGAGTGACCATACCTTTCGACAGTTCTCTGACTTTTGCGTTTGGACGAACCTTGGTGTGGGAAAGCAACTCGTCGGTACGAGTTCGCGAAAAATTCGGGTGGGTAGCTGCCATGAAATCCAGCAACTGGGAAACTCTGATCCAGCGAGGCAAGACCGCAACGTCCGCAATGAAACAGATTTTTTCCATCAGCTCCTTACGCTGCCGGAACGGATCGAGTCCCAGCACTGACAGCTGTCCTTCACAGTCGGTCAGCCCAAGTACGGCCTTGAGCAGGGTTGTCTTTCCCGCTCCGTTTGGACCGATGAGCCCCATAATCTTGCCCTTTTCGATCTCAAAACTGACATTGTCAATCGCGCGAACTGTTCCATAGCTCTTTGATATGCCACGGGCTGTAACCAGGCTAGTCATTCGTGCCTCCTGCTTTGTCTGACTGTTTGACTTCTGCCAACAATGTGGCGGTATCGAGACCAAGCCGCTCGATGGTTGCGCGTACCATTGGCCATTCCTTGTCGATAAAGCGCCGTCGTTCATCCTTGAACAATTGCCGCCTTGCTCCATCGGTTACGAACATGCCTCGGCCACGCTTTTTTTCTACGAGCCCCTCGTCGACAAGCTCCTGATAACCTTTTAATACCGTCAATGGATTCAGCCGATACTCGGCGGCAACATTGCGCACCGATGGCAAGACGTCGCCATCAGCCAGAACCCCCTCCAGAATCATCGCAACGACGCGATCCCGCAGCTGCCGATAAATCGGCAAATCTTCATTCCAATTCGGGTTCATTATTTGTCCGATACCAAAATTTAATTAACGGAAACTAAAAACGTTGCCATACTCGCTCCGACAGTCCGGCTAATCATCAATGTCCAGTCGAATCTCGATCACTTTATGGATCGCATTAATGAACATGTCATCGAGACATGCCGACATCGTGGCGACCGCGAAGCCGGATTCGCTGTGTACCTTGTCGCGAACGGTTGCATCTGCCTCTCCGGCAACCAGTGCCACGGTCATGAGCAGCATGATCGTGAGGCTGACAATGTCATTCATGTATTGCCTCATCACAGATTTCATTGCAGTGTCCCTTCGGGTCTCGCCCTTGGTGAACTAGTGTTATAGTTGACTATAACACTAAAAACTCATATTGCAAGCCCTATTTGGCTCATCGCTAACCCATGACTGCCCTGACGGGCGTTTATAGTGTCTGAGATGGTTCTAACAGAATCCAGATATCAATGAGTTACGAGATATGCGCCCAGTATTCCTTTACACGCCTTGAGCGGATACTCGACGCTTGCCCGGAAACAAGACCGTGGTAGCAAACGTGTTGGCCATGGTTCAGACGAAGCTGCTGCTTTCACGCACTGCGGCTGTCGCCTATGCTGCGGTGATGGAGCCAGCGCCTGAAGATACCGCTTTGATGCTTCGCTATATCGATGGCGATGTGGCGGCATTTGAAACTTTGTATCGACGCCACAATGATGCCCTGTACCGATACCTGTTACATCGTTGCCGGCATCCCGACAGTGCTGAAGATATTTTCCAGGAGGTCTGGGGCAAGATCATCAAGGCGCGCTCAAGCTATCGCCCGACTGCGAAATTCACGACCTTTATGTATCGTGTCGCACATAATTGCTTCATCGATCATATTCGCCGTAACAAACGTCACTCACACACCGTTGATGTCGAGCCCGATAGTTACCCGAACCCCAGTGAGTCGCCCGAGACCCTGACCGAGCGGGGCCTTCTGCTGCGACGCCTTGACGCCGCACTTCAAGAGCTACCGGAAGAACAGCGAGACGCCTTCTTGTTACATCAGGAGGCAGGCCTGACGGTCGACCAGATCGCGTCCGTAACCGGGAGCAATTTCGAAACCGCGAAAAGCCGGCTTCGCTATGCGGTCAAGAAGTTGCGCGCTGCAATCGGCGAGCCTGCGGAGGCATCATGACAAACGAACGACAGCACGCCGAAACTGATGGCGAGGCCGACGATCTCGTCTCTGACACCTATCGCGATCTGGCCGACGAGCATACGCCGGACGATTTGAACAAGGCAATTTTGCGCCAGGCTGCCAGGGCGGTGCACCCACATTATTCTCGACCAGCATCATGGACGCGACCCGTTGCCTGGGCAGCGACTATCGCGATTAGCCTGGCAGTCATGTTGCAGATGGTGCGCGTACCGACGCCTGAAAGTGTGATCAGCGATATGCCGCCAGCACCCGACAGGCAAGAAGCTCTCGAGGTCAATGGGAGCATAGACATATACGGTGCGGAACCCCCGCCAGTAGGAATCCTGGCAGGCGGAGCATCGAAAGCCGCCTCGGCGATGGGGTCAGTACGTGGCTGCAATGATGAATCCAGGGAGGTTCCTGCGATCTGGCTTGCATGCATTAGCGAACTTGAAGAAGCCGGCTTGTCCGACGAAGCCGAGCAACAGCGTGAACAGCTGGCCAGGGCATTCCCTGATTTCGAGATGCCCCGAGACTGACTACGGACAGTGCTGTGTCGCGATGCCAGTGCTGGCACTCCATCAATACTACCTTGATGGAGTGCTAATATTCCCGGCCTCTACCAACATTAAAAGAACGGTCCTGCAGGAATACATCGATGAAGTCACCAGTTCGCGTCACCATAACGGGCGCTGCCGGCCAGATCGGCTATCAGCTTGCCTTTCGTATCGCGTCGGGCCAAATGCTCGGCACGGATCAGCCCGTCGCCTTGCAGTTGCTCGAGATTCCGCCCGCAATGCCTGCACTCAACGGCGTCGTGATGGAGCTCGATGATTGCGCATTTGACACATTGGCTGGCGTGATCGCCACCGACGATCCCGTTATTGCCTTCACCGATAGTGACTTCGCGTTGCTTGTCGGCGCGCGACCACGTGGGCCGGGTATGGAACGCAAGGAATTACTGGAAGCCAATGCGCAGATATTTTCGGTACAGGGCAAGGCTATCAATGATCACGCGAGCCGCAATATTCGGGTCCTCGTAGTCGGCAACCCGGCGAATACCAACGCATTGATTGCAAGCAGCAATGCCCCCGACATCAGCCCTCGCAACTTCACCGCAATGACGAGACTGGACCATAACCGCGCGATCGCACAACTCGCTGCGAAAACCAACAGCCATGTCAGTGATGTGCGCTGCATGACGATCTGGGGCAATCACTCCGCAACACAGTACCCTGATGTCCATCATGCGACGATCAACGGCACCAGCGCGCTGGATCTTATTGATCATCAGTGGCTACGCGATAAATTCATTCCGGTTGTCCAGCAACGCGGCGCAGAGATCATTGCAGCTCGCGGCGCTTCGTCGGCTGCTTCTGCGGCGTCTGCAGCCATTGATCACATGCATGATTGGGCCTTGGGAACATCCGACGATACGTGGGTTAGCATGGCTATTCCGGCAGACGGCAGTTATGGCATCGAGCCTGGCATCGTTTACTCCTACCCGGTGCGTTGCCGAGACGGCAACTACGAGATTGTGCAGGATCTGGACGTCAACGACTTTAGTCGTTCGCGCATGAACGCGACAGAGACCGAACTGCGTGAAGAGCGCGCGGCCATTGAGGAGCTGCTCTGATGTGACGCCAGTGATGGCACGCACCGCGCCTCGATGATAGGGTTGATCACAACAGTCAGATTGCTCAGAGGTAGGTCACTTGTCCAGTTTGTTCGTCAGTTTGCTTTGGTTGCTGCTCTTTATCGGCGGCGGCATCTATCTTGCCTATCAGCGTATGAATCTACGCACATCGACCATCGCTACCGGGCTTACACTGCTCGCTTACACGATTCTCGGAGACGGTTCCTGGCTCTGGCTGCTGGTGATGTGGCTGGGCTTTGGCGCAATGATCGTGCCAAACCTCGTCGAATTACGGCGCGAAAAAATAACCAAGCCCCTTCTGGAACTCTATCGAAAGATGCTACCTAAGATGTCGGACACTGAGCGCGAGGCGCTCGCGGCCGGAAACGTCTGGTGGGATGGCGAATTGTTTTCGGGGATGCCCGACTGGGACCGTCTCATGTCTTTTCCGGCACCGCAGCTTTCCGATGAGGAACAGGCGTTTGTCGACGGACCTTGCGAAGAGCTCTGCAGAATGATCGACGATTGGGAAATCTGTCACAAGCGGGCAGACATGCCGAAGGAAGTGTGGGACTTCATTATCGATAACAGGTTTTTCGGGATGATCATCCCCAGGAAATATGGCGGGCTTGAATTTTCGGCCTATGCCAACGCCATGATCATCACAAAACTTGCGAGCCGCAGCGCGACTGCAGCATCGACGGTGGGCGTGCCGAACTCTCTCGGCCCGGCGGAACTCCTGCTGCATTACGGCACCGAGGAGCAAAAGAATCATTACCTTCCAGGCTTGGCCGCCGGTTCGGAGATTCCGTGTTTCGCGCTTACCTCGCCCGAAGCGGGCTCTGACGCTGCAGCGTTGATAGACAGCGGGGTCGTCTGCAAGGGCAAATGGCATGGCAAACAGATCATCGGCATGCGACTGAACTGGAACAAGCGCTACATTACGCTGGCGCCCGTGGCGACCGTTCTTGGACTCGCTTTCAAGCTCTATGACCCCGATCACCTGATTGGCGATAAGGACAAATACGGCATCACCGCCGCACTGATTCCGACTGACACACCGGGCGTAACGGTCGGACGACGTCATTACCCTATGAGCATCGCGTTCCAGAATGGCCCTACGTCGGGTGAAGATGTCTTCGTGCCGCTCGACTACATCATCGGCGGTCAGGAAATGGCGGGCAAAGGCTGGAAAATGCTGGTCGAACTGCTGTCGGTCGGTCGCGCGATTACCTTGCCGTCCACTGCAGCAGGTGGAGGACAGGCCGCCGTCTACGCGACCGGTGCATACGCGAAAATTCGCAAGCAGTTCAATACATCAATTGCGAATTTCGAAGGCGTCGGCGAGGCTTTGACCCGCATAGCCGGACATACATACATAATGAATGCGGCCATATCGGTCACGGCGGGTGCCATCGACCAAGGTGAAAAGCCCGCTGTTCCGTCGGCAATTCTCAAGTATCACTGCACCGAACTCGGCCGCAAGATCGCGAATGATACGATGGATGTTCATGGCGGCAAGGCCATCATGTTGGGACCCAAGAACTACGTTGGTCGTGCCTACATGGGGACGCCGATCGCAATTACTGTCGAGGGCGCGAATATCCTGACGCGGAGTCTGATTATTTATGGCCAGGGTGCGATCCGTTGCCATCCGTTCGTTCTAAAAGAGTTGCAAGCCGCTGGTGACGAAGACACCGATCAAGGTCTGGTAGATTTCGATAACGCATTGTTCGGCCATATCGGCTACGCCATCAGTAATCTCGCTCGCTCTTTTTTCCTGGCGCTCACGCATGCGAAATTCAGCCGCGTGCCACTCAACACTCCAACACGTCGCTACTACCAGAATATAAACCGCTACAGCGCTGCATTCGCGCTTGCGTCCGACTTCGCTATGCTGACGCTCGGCGGCGAACTCAAGAAACGCGAGCTGTTATCTGCACGCCTGGGCGATATCCTGAGTTCGATTTATCTAGCATCGACCGTACTCAAGCACTTCGAGAACCAGGGACGCCGAGCGACCGATCTGCCGCTGGTCGAATGGTCGGTCCGTACATTGATGTACCAGGCCCAGGAAGCATTGCACGCTTTCCTGCGCAACCTTCCGAATCGATGGGCTGCAGCATTCCTGCGCATATTCATTTTCCCACGGGGCAGAACCTACTCGGCGCCCTCCGATACGCTAGGTCTCAAAGTCGTTGATCTGATGACCCGCTCAGGAGAGGCACGCGAGCGGCTTAGTCAGCAGGCTTACACAACTCTGGAGCCAGGCAATCCCCTGGGTCTCCTGCAGGAAGCGCTCGAGCTGTCGGAAAAACTGGCCCCTCTGGAACGTCGGCTGCGACAGGCGCAGAAAGAAGGCCTGATTGACGCCGAGGATTTCGCTGCGCAACTCGAAGAAGCGGAGCGCGCTGAAATTGTCAGCAAAAAAGAAGCCCGCGAATTGCGCCGCTACCACGAAAAAGTAGCCGCTCTGCTGGCCGTCGATGACTTCGCGCCCGAGGAGCTTATGCACGGGGCGAAGCATTCGACAAGCACGCTTGCCGAAGCCGCGGTACCTAGGACGAACAGCAAGGCCCGAAAAACCGCCACACAGCGCAAAATAACCGTACCGCGAAAGAAAACCAGACGAAAGAAGAAAATCAAGACAAGCTGAACCAGTATCATGACAACAGGACAAGGACCCATCTACGAAGTAACGTTCTTCGTAGACCATGACGTCGTTGACGACCACGGTGAGTGGCTTGAGGACCATGTCCGCAATTCATTACGTCTTGCTGGCATGGCGGACTGTCGTGTTTTTTCGCTACCGGATAAGGAAGACGAGCGTGCCCGTCGCGTTTGCCAGCACTTTTTCGAAACGGACGAGGCACTCGATGAGTTTCTCGATGGCGCCGGCGCAGATATCGATGCTGATTGTGCTGCCCACTTCGGCGAACACGTTGCGATAAGCACTCGCGTCCTTCGCGAGGACAATACGCATCAAATTCCACTTGATGAGACGCCCAATTGCCTGAATTGCAGCGCCAGACTGCGTGGTCAGTATTGCGGTCATTGCGGTCAGCGCGCACGTGGCCGCCTGATCAGTCTCTGGGAACTCATCGCAGATGCTTTCGGCGATCTCCTGGAAATCGACTCGCGCATCTGGCAGACACTGATCCCCCTCATGATTCGCCCGGGCAGCCTGACCCGTGATTATCTGAAGGGTCGTCGCGCGCGTTACATGCCTCCTTTTCGCATGTACCTGGTGATGAGCGTTGTTTTTTTCGTTGTGGCTTTTTTCGATCCGCGCGAGGAACTTAGCCTGTTCTTCGAGCCGCAACCCATCGAAGAGGCAGGAGTCGAAACCGGGTCTACCGATTCGGATGAATCAGGCGTCGAAGAAGACGTTAACGATACGGGCGAGGACTGCAGAGTCGATGCATCCGACATCGAAGACATGCCCGACTGGCTGGCCCGACGGCTTACGCCTGAGCGCCTGCAGCATGTCTGCGAACGCGTGAACCTCGATGACGGACGCATGCTCATGGACAAGGTGCTGGATAAGGTTCCGGCCGCCCTGATCATCTTGCTGCCGCTGATGGCCCTGGTCCTCAAAGCTCTCTACCCGCTGTCGCGTCGCTACTACGTCGAGCACCTGTTGTTTTTCGTGCATTTCCACGCCTTCTTTTTCCTGATACTGACGCTGGAAATCCTGTTTTCGCGGTTAGTCGGTTTGCTCGGTCTGCCGGAGGGCGCCGTGACTCTGACTGTGGTCGCCGTCTCCCTATATGTACCGGTCTACCTGTTTATCGCGATGCGGAATGTCTATGGCCAGCGTCGATTCGTCACATTTCTAAAGTACATGGTGCTCACGGTCACCTACGGGGCGGGCTTCCTGCTGACGATGCTCGGCGCACTCGCGATTGCCGCATTTTCGATCTGATTTATTTTGGACGCAGGACGCCGGCGTATTTATGATTAATCCGGGTTAATATTGGCGATCTTCCAAGCGCCACAGGAGACACAGCATGCGACTGAAACCACGACTCTTTCTTGTCACCATGATGACATCGCTTCTGCTCGCAGGTGCGTGTAGCCAAAGCGAGACCGACGCTCCCGAGCCATCGGCGTCTGATGCTCTGGCCAGTAATGAACCGGAACCCACTGTAGTGGATGTCGTCGCTGCGCTGCCTCGAACCGCATCTCCAGCTGACGCCAGGGTATTTTTCATAACGCCGGAGAACGGTGATACGGTTTCTAATCCCATTAATATTGAGTTCGGAATCGAGGCGATGAGCGTCGTGGCAGCGGGTGAGACCCAAGCGCATTCGGGGCATCATCACCTTCTTATCGACACAGGGCTGCCGAATCTGGCATTACCCATACCCGCGGATAGCAACCATATTCACTTCGGCGATGCCAGTACCTCGACGCAACTGACGCTGGATTCCGGCAAACACACACTGCGCCTGTTGCTTGGCGACCATCTGCATTTTCCCCATGATCCGCCCATAATGTCGGAGCTGGTCACTATCACCGTGAAATAGATGGTTGAGCCGCGGCGCCCGGGACACTAGAATCCCCCGGCCAAGGAACTTCCTGTCAATGAATCATTGCAACGACACAAGACGCATCGGAATTAGTGGTCTCGCCGCCTACATCCCGCCGTACCGGGTCTGGCTGGAGGACTGGTGCGACTGGACCGGCGAGCAGTGGCCGAAGATCCGAGAGGTGGTAGGTCGCAGTTTCCGCATGCGCGGACCCGATCAGAGCATCTACACAATGGCTGCAACCGCCGTAATGCGCCTGATTGACCAGTACGACATTGACCCGACACGTATCAAGTTCCTGGGTTTGGGCACCGAATCGAGTACCGACAATTCAGCCGGCGCGATCATCATCAAGGGCATGGTCGATCGCGCGCTCGTCGCACGTGACAAGCCTCCGATCTCAAGAAGCTGCGAAGTACCCGAGTTCAAACACGCCTGCCTTGGTGGTGTCTATGGCATGAAAGGTGCGATTCGCCACCTGGCGCTCGATGGCGCTGGCGGTCAGGCGATCGTCGTCTGTGCCGATATTGCCGAGTATGCACGGGGCAGCGGCGGTGAGCCGACGCAGGGTGCAGGCGCAGTCGCCATGTTAATCGAAGAAGACCCAACGCTTGCGATTGTCGACCTGCCCGGGTCGGGGTCGGCGTCAGACTATCGCATCATGGATTTTCGCAAACCGATGTCGAGATTCTGCGGTCAGGATCGTTCCGAGACACATCAGGTCCAGGATTTTCCCGTATTCAACGGCAAGTACTCGACGACCTGTTACATCGACGAAACCCTGCATGCACTGAGCGACATGTATAAAAAGCGTGACTTGAATCCCGCCCGGTACATTCGATCATTAAAAACTGTTTTCATGCATCGACCTTATCGCCGCATGCCGGAGACCGGCTGGGCAGTTTCCTACCTGTTTGCATTGCTCATCGGCGACACCGACGATCGCGCGGAACTGGCCTCGTACTGCTACGAAGCCGGCATCGACCAAAAGGATTTGCATCAGGAAATGCTGAGTCATCCCGAGGTATCGTCATTGGCCCAGCCCGAGAGACTGCAATACGAGGTATACCCGCTGACCATGGCCGTACATCGCGTATTTCGCGCATCACGACACTATCGCCGCGAAATCCTCGATAAACTGGCGCTGGGCAGTGACACCATGCTCGATCTCGGCAATCTTTACACCGCCGCATTGCCGGCATGGATAGCCGCAGGTTTTGAGCAGGCGCTCGACGAAGGGTCTCTCACATGCGGAGAAGAGGTACTGACTCTTGGCTATGGCAGCGGCGACGCGGCCGAGGTCATTCCGTTTTTTGTTGCCGACGGCTGGCGTGATGCCACCGCGGCGGTCGGATTCGGCGAAGCAATGAAATTAGCGGTTGACCTGAATTTCGAACAGTACAAATCGCTTCATGACGGACACCGCCCCCGGGGTCTGGACTTCGTGCCGAGGAATGAATTCGTCATCGATCATGTCGGCAACACCGACAATCGGCACTTCAGCGACCTCGGGATCGAGTATTACCGCTACGTAGGCTAGCAGCTTGTTGAAAAACCCTCAGGCTGCTAGACATTACTGTATCGGCCGAGCACATCGCGGTAGTCATCCAACAGCTTAAGCCACTCCATTTTCAGCCAGGGCGTGAACTTCTCTGGCGTCTGCTCAATCTCAGCGAGAAGCAAGTCGGCCGATATATAGCGAATCGCCGTAATCTCGTTTTGATTCGGCCGCACCGTGTCGCCAGTCTCGCCAAGAAATACATGGCACAGCTCATGCTCCGAGCCTTTGGCGTCGAATTCCGCCTGGTAACTGAACTTGTAGACAAATTCAAGCGGTGATCCGATACCTAATTCGTCGCGCAAGCGCCGCTTTGTTGCGGCCTGCAGTGATTCGCCACGACGTGGATGGCTGCAACAGGTGTTCGACCAGTATCCTGGCCAAAGTCGTTTTGACTCACTTCGCTGTTGCAGCAACAACTCGCCTGCATGGTTGAATAGAAATACCGAAAAAGCACGATGTAGCACTCCGCCGCCATCGTGACACTGGGCTTTTGACAAGAACCCTGTCTCTCGGTCTTCTGCGTCAACGACGATGAGCTCCTCGGCTTCCGATGACACGATCCTGTTTTCACTATCCAATGGTGTTTTCCTGCTTAGCGGTCAATGACAAGGTTTTGAATCCCGCCGCCTGCAAGGCACTGACAACATCAGCGACCTTGCCGGGGCAAAGCGCGACAATTGAGCCACCGCCCCCGGCGCCAGTCAACTTGGCACCGCTTGCACCGGCCGCCCTGGCGATACTAACCATACCCTCGAGTTCCGGTGTCGAAACCTGTAACGCGTTGAGAAGCCCGTGACAAATATTCATCAGCGCACCAAGCTCGGCGTAATCGGCATTTACAAGCGCATTAGCGCCCACCCGACTCAGAGCATCGATTTCATCAAACAGGGCGTCATATCGCATCGGGTTTTGCTCGCGCCGCGACTGCACACCGGCGAGCTGTTGTTTCGTCAATCCCGACTGACCGCTGCACGCGATAACGATCGGCGGCGATTTTGTCAGCTTAAGGTTCTCGAACTCGAACGAATCAGACTTGCGAAAAAGCATCGGTGCACCGTAAGTTGCGATCGTATTATCGACACCTGACGGCGCGCCGTGTGCAATCTTCTCGCATAGAAATGCAATGGAGTTGACTCGTGCATCATCGAGACCGAGTTTAAGTGCCGCGTCGAACGCACGAATAATCGCAACCGCAAACGCCGCCGACGATCCCAGCCCCATTGCTCGTGGCAACGCCGAATTTATTTGGATTGTAAAAGCTGCCTCGCGGATTTCCAGCTCCCGCATGATGAGCAACACAACAGCGCCAACACTTGTCGAGTCATCCCCAATGTGCTGGCGCAATCCCCACTCGGGAACGGTCAGGATCAATTGCGACTCGCTTGCAACAACCGACGCAGAAACGGCTGCAGCAATCGGCAGTGCAAGGGCATATTTACCGTAAACAACAGCGTGTTCGCCCAGCAAGATGACTTTTCCTGCTGCACTCGCTGTCCGTGCCTGGTCAGGAATTGGTGCCGATCGCGTCTCGACTACAGTGGCTGTACTTCTTTCGTGCAGGCGCATGTGGCCTTCCTGGATACCACTCGTCACTAGCGCCCTGAGTGCAGCGAAATTCTGTGCCAATCCCACGGCGGCCATGAGTTCGGCGAGTTCCCGCGCCGATTCGACGCCGGCAATGCGCAGACTCATCGCTGTTGCAGGATTGGCACTCAGCGTGCCACCGACGATGCCGACTCTCAACGGCAGCCGAATATCGCCGAGCAGCTTGCCCTCGGTATCGACAGACCAGGTCGCCAGCGGCAGATAGCGTCCCGTGATCGCGGCAAATGCGTGCGCTCCGGCTTCGATCGCACGCCAGTCATTGCCCGTCGCAATGGCCAGGGCATCGATGCCGTTCATGATGCCTTTGTTGTGGGTCGTGGCACGATGCGGATCCGCGCTCGCAATGTCGCTGGCCGCGACGATTCGATCGCGAACAGCCTCGGCCGAGAAGCCTGGCACGGCGAGGTCACTCAGGCGGTAGCGTACGGTCGCCGATACCTGTGATCGTTCCGCGAGATTTGACAGGATGCATAATGCGACGTCGCCACCACAGAGCTCTGCCACTCGCGGCGCAATCGCCTCGCAGATCGTGTTGACCAGGTTCGCGCCCATCGCATCGCCCGTATCGACGAGAAAATGCACGGCGATAGCCGCTCGCGAGCCGGGCAGTTCGAGCAGCCGAATCTCCATATCCCGCACGCCACCACCGCGTTCGACAAGTCGCGGGTGAATGGCGTTAGCCGCATCGATCAGACCCGCCTCTTCCTGTTGCAGCGCGGCGCGTGCCGCATCGATGTCGGCAATATTGGTCACGTGCACCTGGCCCGCAAGTAAATGTTCATTGCAAACGGCCTGGAAGCCGCCCGATGCTCGCGCCAGTTTCGCAGCACCGCTCGCAGCGGCGACAATTGATGGTTCTTCGACCACCATGGGAACCAGGTAATCACGGCCATTGACCACGAAATTAGTTGCAATCGCCAGCGGCAGGCCGAATATGCCAACGACATTTTCGATGATCTTGTCGGCCGCAGCCGGAATCAGGACATGCCTGCCCTGTCGCAGTATTTCCGCATCTGCAGCCGACAGCCAGTCGAGGCGCTCGAGCTCGTCGATTCGCTCGCCGACCGTCTGTCGATACAGTCCGCTGATACGCGAATCAGTCATTGATCTTCTCGATTGCGCTGCACACCACTCGGGTCAATCGTCAGGTGCAGGCGCTTGAAATTTTTCTGCGTGGCGACGTCAAGGAATGACTCAATGAGCGCCTCGTCATCTGCGAGAACAATTCCGATATCGCCACCGCCAGCACCGCAGGGTTTATAAACTACGCCAGCCGCATCTGCAGCATCGGCCAGCTCGGCGTGCCCAGCATCGAATATGCCAAGGTCGTGGTCAACACTGAATTGTCGCAACGCGCCCGTATAGGCGCGAAACTCATCAAGAATCACCATTGGCAGCCCGCTTTGCCAGCTCGTCGCTACGCAGTTTGCCGCAGTGCCAAGCGCAGCGCGTGAAGGGTGGGAATTCAGGCTGTCGAGTTTTTCAAGCCTGGTGTCTGTGCTCGCCGCAACGCCGCTCCACAACAGCGCGAACGCCAAACCATCTGGCCAGGGCAATGCGGCCGACGCGGCGTGCAGGTGGTACTCAATGACTCCGCCTTGCAAACTACAGGCAACATCCACGCCGCTGCCGGCACCGGACTGAAAATCACGGTGTGCCAACACTGCGATGCGCTTGATGTCCGCCTTTGCATCGGCAACGCAATCCAGCGCCGCCGTCAATGCGACCGCAAGTGCAGCGCTGGATCCAATGCCAAACTTCGTGCCACTGTCAACATCGACAAACTCCTGTGTCTCCAGCGTCAACACAAGACTGTCCGGCACGGTAGCCGCAAGGGCGCGCCAGACGCATTCCAGCAACGCATAATCTTGGCCACCCTGCAGCCATTCGAAACGACCATCGCTTACCGTGAACCGACCTGTGGTCGTCACAATACCGGAGGCTGTAACAACGTGATGGTCGTCGGCGCTGCGCGTTATTGTCACGCGCGCACGACGATTGATAGCCGCACAAATTGCTGCTGCGCCGTCGAGCACTGCATACTCTCCGGACAACACTACTTTACCGGGCGCGCTGGCCGTCACCTTCATGTCGAGTTCGCCACATGTACACCGTCACTATCACCTTGACGGTGTACAAGCCGGGCACGCGAACCAAGCCCGCTAACCATGATGTCGCTCACACCAGTCGTGTCCGCCAATGCTGCACGCACACGCGTTTCCTCTTCGGGCAGACAAATCGCTTTGAGCTGCGGACCAGCATCGATCGTGAAAAACACGGCAGCACCTTCGGACTGCAAGTCGCGAACCGTCTGCATGCAGGCGAGTGTCGCGCTGTTCCAATAGATCACTGGCGGCCGAGATCCCCACATTACAGAGTGCATTTTCAGACAATTGTGTTCTGCCACCGATCCGAGCTTTGCGAAATCGCGGTTGGCAATCGCTGATCGCGCCTCGTCGAGGTCTACCGACTGTCGCTCGATCCAGCGATTGTAAAACGGCGACGTCTTGCGACTGATCTCCATCGCATCAGTCGAGCTAAGCCGTTTTGGATCAGGCGTCGTAATCGCCACGACAATTCTGAGCGGCCACTCATCGCTCTCCAACAGGCGATTCACGACTATGTCGTCATCGCGATTTGCGAGTTCGACGAATCCACCGTATAGAGAGCGAGCCGCGGACCCGGATGCCCGGCCGGCCAGGCCCGCCAACTCAGCCCTGTCACGGGATTGCCCGAGCGCAGAATCGGCAGCGACCACAAGCGCCGCGAATGCCGCGGCAGAGGAGGCCAGTCCGGCAGCGACTGGAAAATTACAGTGGCTCACGACTCGGACTGCCGGGCGCGGAGCACCCATGATCGTATCCAGACACTGTTTGACTCGTGGCAGCATATGTCGATCCTCGCAGCCATTTACGATCAACACGTCGTCGTGCATCGACTCATCGACCTCGACGCACATTTCCGTATGTAAATCGGACAGCGTGATGGAAATAGAACCCACGGCCGGAAGGTTTCGAGCTGAGTCCCGTTTGCCCCAGTACTTGATCAGTGCGATGTTGGGCTGGGCTCTGGCGGTTGCCTGCATATGCTTTGTTTGCTTTATTAAAGGACGCGAATTATAGCCCAGCCCTGTCGCACACTGCCGCGCATTTCGGTGTACGCTACATCACCCCAGCAGCGGCGGCGGAGGCCGATTTGCCAGCACCGTTTTCAGAGCGCATCGAGGCCTACACCGATCGGGTCGCACAGCAACTGGACGCCATCCTGCCCCCCGTCAAACATGGGCCCGAGCAGTTGCACGAAGCCATGCGCTACGCCGTACTCAACGGCGGAAAACGCGTACGGCCACTGCTCGTCTATGCCACCGGCGAGTGCCTTGGCGTACAGAAATCATTACTGGACGCACCGGCTGCCGCGATAGAACTGATACATGCGTTCTCACTCGTGCACGATGACCTGCCAGCGATGGACGACGATGATCTGCGCCGGGGCATGCCGACCCTGCATCGACGTTTTGACGAGGCAACCGCAATTCTCGCGGCCGATGCCCTGCAACCACTGGCTTTCAGCGTGCTTGCAAACATCGATGCTATCCCGGCCGAATCACGCACACGGCTCGTCGGGCTGGTCGCCGATGCCTGCGGCTCGATCGGCATGACGGGTGGTCAATCGATGGATCTCGCAGCGGAGGGTCGTGCGCTCTCCGCTGACGAAATAGAACACATGTACTCACTTAAGACCGGCGCACTGATCCATGCGTCGATTATGTCTGTAGCTCTGCTCTGCAGTGACTTGTCAGACACCCGCACCACCGCGCTCGACGCATTCGCGCACAGCGTTGGTCTCGCCTTTCAGATCAAGGACGACATTTTGGATGTTGTCGGTGATACTGAAGTCATTGGCAAACAGACTGGCGCCGATCAGCGCCTCGGCAAGGCAACATACCCGGGGCTGTTCGGCATTGACGTGGCGCAGAATCGTTGCGATGAATTGCTGCATCATGCGCTCGATCAGCTTGACGCGTTTGATCCTGACGCCGACTCGTTACGCTGGTTGGCTCGCTTCATCGTCGAACGCGGCAACTAGCCGGATTATTCATGAATAATCCGGCCCGGTTATAATGCGATGAAAACTGCAATGCGCACGATTCTACATGTCGACATGGACGCCTTCTATACGTCGGTCGAGCAACGAGACTACCCCGAGTTGCGTGGCAAGCCCGTTGTCGTCGGTGGCGGTAGCAACCGCGGTGTCGTAGCCGCCGCCAGTTACGAGGCCCGCGAGTTCGGCGTTCGCTCCGCGATGCCCATACGAGAAGCCATGCGACGATGCCCGAATCTTGTCCGGATCGCGCCGCGCATGTCCCTCTACCAATCCGTATCCGAGGAGATTTTTGTCGTCTTCCGAGAGTTCACTCCTGTCGTCGAAGGCCTGTCGCTCGATGAGGCATTTCTAGACGTGACCGCAAGTCATGCATTGCATGGATCGGGAGTTGAGATTGCCTCGAGTATCAAGCGCGTCATTTCTGATCGCACGCAGCTGACTGCTTCTGTAGGTGTCGCCGAGAATAAGCTCGTCGCAAAAATCGCATCGGACCTCAACAAGCCAGATGGCCTCGTCGTCATTACGAAGACGACATGCCGCGATATGCTCGATCCCCTGCCGGTATCGGTAATACCCGGAATCGGCCCACGGACTCTGGGCCGCTTGCACCAGGTTAACATTCGCACAGTCGCGGACTTACGCTGCGCTCCAGATCGTGCCCTTGAGCCGATTTTCGGACGCTACACGGGACGAACCCGCGAATGTGCGGCTGGCATTGACCGTCGACCGGTTGCCGCATCGCGTATTGAAAAGTCGATCAGCAGCGAGGAAACCTATGACATAGATCTCAGTGATCGTGGCGACATGGAGCGCGAATTGCTGCGGCTCTCGGAAATCACGGCGCGTCGTCTCCGCAAGGCGGCCATGCAGGCCGGCACGATTCAAATCAAGATACGGCAGTCCGATTTTCAGACGTTTACCCGTCAAAAAAGCCTGCGACCGCCGGTCAGCGACACCGACCAGATCTTCCAGGTCACCCGTAAATTGCTCTCACGTTGGCTTGCAAGCAACCCGGACGCATGCATTCGACTCCTTGGCGTCGGCGGCAACAATCTCTCTCCGGCCGGGCAGCGCGATCTTTTTTCCAAAGCGTCGGAACCAGCCACGAGCCCCGTCGATCAGGCCGTCGACGAGATTCGCGACCGCTTTGGAACGACCTCCGTAGGCCGCGCGAGTACCCTGGACAGGCCCCGATCAGAGGTTCCTTAGGATAGAATCGAACTCTTGGTCAGCGGCGCAGAATAATGTACACCAACTTCTTCGGTCTTAACGAAAAGCCGTTTTCGATAACGCCAGATCCGCGTTATTTGTTCATGAGCGAACGCCATGGCGAGGCGCTCGCGCACCTGGTATACGGCGTTACTGAAAGTGGTGGTTTCATTCAGCTCACAGGCGAGGTCGGCACTGGCAAAACCACTCTCGTGCGAACATTGCTGTTGAATCGCATGCCCTCAAATGCCGATGTCGCCGTCGTATTGAATCCGCAATTGTCGGCGCTCGAGTTTCTTGAGACGATTTGCGAGGAAGTTGGCGTCGCCGTGCCCAAGCGGAAAGGCAGCATCAAGCCGTTGATCGATGGGCTGAATCGACACCTTCTCAAAGCCCATGCTGATGGCCGCCGCACGATTCTGATCGTCGATGAGGCGCAAAATCTGGCGCCCGACGTGCTCGAAGAGATCCGACTGCTGACGAACCTGGAAACGGCAAAACAAAAGTTGCTGCAAATCATCCTGATCGGCCAACCTGAACTGCGTGAAGTTCTTGCCCGCACTGATTTGAGACAGCTCGCACAACGCATTACCGGTCGCTACCATCTCGAGCCGCTGTCTCGTGACGAAACCGATCAATACATCGAGCATCGCCTGAAGGTTGCCGGCGCACTCGGCGAAGTCTTTGATACCGGTGCCAAACGCGCGGTGTTCCGCTTGTCCCAGGGCGTGCCGAGATTGATCAATGTGATTTGCGACAGGGCGTTGCTCGGCGCGTACAGTCTCGGTAGCCGACGCGTCGATCGTCGGCTGATCCGTCGTGCCGCAGCTGAGGTTTCGGGTGAATCCGACCTCCGGCCCCAGTGGCGCTGGTTCGCCGCAATGTTCGGCATCGTGGCCGCGATAGTTATTGCTGGCGGTCTCTGGTCAAACCTGAAAGACCGTCGGGAGTTGGGCGAATTAGTTGCACCAGTCGAGGCTGCATCGATCAAACTATCGTTATCCGGCCCGGTCGCAGATGCGAGCAATGCAGAGCCCGATGTGTCGCTGGTCGAGCAGCTCGATCTCGCTCAGGACATAACGACTTCAGCGTCAGCGCTCGCCACATTGTTCGATCTCTGGAACATCGATTATCGTGGCGCCGAACACTCCGCATGTGCCCAGGCGGAAGCCGCCGGTTTCAGTTGCCTGCGCCAAAGAGGCTCCTGGAGCGGGCTCAGGCAACTCGATCGGCCCGCAGTGCTGACGCTCACCGACAATTACGGAGATACTCATCATGTCGTATTGACAGCGATTGGGGGCGAAGTGGCCAGATTGTCGATCGGCGGCGTTTCGGTCGTTCATCCGATCGATATCATCTCCGACATGTGGTTCGGCCAGTACCAACTGTTGTGGCGACCACCCAATGGCGACTCGCTTGCATTACGCCAGGGCTCGCGTGGACCCAATGTGCTGTGGCTGCGACAGAGCCTCGCCGCTATCGATGTCCGGTATCGCGTCGAGCCTTTCGATTCCGACTTTTTTGACGACAGTCTTACACAGCAGGTTCGCAATTTTCAGCGTGATCATCGGCTCGATGTAGATGGCCTGGCGGGTCATCAGACGCAGATCGTCATTAATACACTCCTCGAGCCGAACGGCACACCACGTCTGACAACACCACGACTAGCGCAGGAGTAGCGTATGTCATTCATTCTTGATGCCCTGAAGAAATCCGAAGCCGAACGCCAGCAGCAGGGATCTGCGGAATTTTCGAGCGTACCGTCCAGCACTGACAGTCCAAGGCCAACTCGATGGCTGTGGATGCTCGCTGCATTGCTTGGTTTTAACCTGGCCGTTTTGCTCGGCCTGGTTTTCATTCTCAACGAGCCCCCGGAGGCGCCGGCACCGATCGAGCTCACACCAGACACGGCGGCGGACGATGCGATTCCCACGGCGACTACACCAAGCTTCGTCGACGAAGTTGCGAAGGCCCGGGAAAGACGACCGGTAGCAAAGGAACCGGGGGCCATTTTGCCAATGCCTTCGACGACGCCACCACGAATCCCGATCATCGATGAACTGCGCCTCAATGGAACACTGCAGCTAGCCGAGCTGCACATAGATATTCATGTCTACAGCGAAGTGGCGGACGAGCGATTCGTCTTCATCAACATGGTCAAGCACCGTGAAAATTCGCAGCTTGACGAAGGACCAATCGTCGCCGAAATCACACCAGACGGCGTCATTCTCGAATATCACGGTTTGATTTTTCTGCTGCCGCGCGAATAGCCGGCCTTTGAGATTCGACCCACTTGGGAAGCACGGCATCCAAGCACCTGGACGGCGACGGCCTCGCAAGCGCACTGATTTCCGGCATTTACCGGGTGATAAACGACCAGGATTTTCTCAATAGAATCAATGTCTTTCCAGTTGCAGATGGTGATACAGGTACAAATCTCAGCCTGACTCTCGGGGCTGCGCTCACGCTCCTGAATCGACCACAAGAGCAGCACCTCGGTACCTTACTCGCCGCATTCGCTGATACTTTGCTCGATAGTGCGCGGGGAAATTCCGGGGCGATCGTCGCACAATTTTTTCAAGGCATGAGCGACTCGACCGGCGATTTGACACGATTCACGACGGTTACCTTCAGCAAAGCGGTCAGCCATGGCAGTGACTATGCGCATGACGCATTATCAGACCCGCAGGACGGAACGATTCTTTCGGTAATCAGAGTATTGGCGGAATCGACAGCGTCTCAGCTTGCCCGGGATCAGGACGCTGATTTATCGACCGTCTTGCACGACGCAATGCCCAGGCTGGAAAGCGCGCTTGCCGACACGACGCAACAGCTTGACGTATTACGCAAAGCTGGTGTCGTCGACGCCGGCGCCAAGGGTTTCTTCGAGCTGTTCAAGGGAATGAGTGATTTTATTAACTATGGAACGGCTGTCGACGAGCCCGACCTGACTGCGATACACAGCGACGCACAAGACATCGCAATCATCGAATCGGGCGAGGATTGTGAATACCGTTACTGTACCGAGTGCATTGTCACGGCGACCGACATCGATCGGCGCAAGCTCAGGGAAGCGCTTTCCGCGCTTGGCGACTCACTCGTACTCGCCGGTTCCAAGCGCAAAGCGAAAATACATATTCATGTCAACGAGCCAGGCACCGTATTTGAGGTCAGCCGTCAATACGGTGTTGTCAGCGCCGAAAAAACCGATGACATGCAGCTTCAACAGCACAGTAGTCATGACACCACAAAGCAATTCGCGGTCATTGCCGACTCCGCCGCCGATATTGCTGATGAGGATATGGAACGCCTCGATATTCACATGGTGCCATGCCGAATTCAATTCGGTGACCGGGCATATATCGATAAGGTCAGCATCACTACAGAGGAATTTTTCGCGGAGCTCGCCTCCAACCCACATCACCCGACAACATCGCAACCGGCTCCAGGTGACTTTCGTCGTCAGTTCCAGTATCTCGCCAGCCATTTCGCTGATGTGCTCTCGATCAATTTGACGGCTACTGCCAGCGGTACGTTCGAAGCGGCACGATCCGCCGCAAATCGAATTAATGCATCGGGACGGTTGCATGTGATTGATTCACTCAACGCCTCGTTGGGCCAGGGAATGCTCGTGGTGTTCGCCGCTGAGTGTGCGCATGCGGGGCTAAGCGCTGAGCAGAGCATTACCGCCGTCAGGGCGCTGATACCCGAAACACGCAGCTACTGTCTCTTGAATGACCTGAGTTACGCAGTGCGTGGTGGTCGCGTACCAAAATGGGTCAAGACTGTCGCAGATCTTCTGCGCGTAACGCCGATAATCCGCACCACAGCCGATGGTCGTATTGCATTGAGCGGCTTCATGCTCGGCAAACGCAATCGTGTCGCAAGATTTGCACGACATGTCGCCCGACGCGCGCGCGCGATCGCGCGATTGAATATTTCGATCGGCCATGCAGTCGCGCCCGATGACGCACACGAACTCGAGAATCACTTGTGCGGTGAACTTCCCGCGATTGAAAGGCTGACAGTGATGGAGATCGGCGCAGCACTCGGTGTACATGCTGGCCCGGGGGCGCTGGTCATCGCGACGCAACCCTACAAGGCAGCGGGGAATTTTGCTGGCTAGACGATATCCCCGGTGGCTACAACGAGGTCTTCGCCCTCGTTGCGCGCATTGTTGACGCGTCGATCGACCGGCCAAGCGCGAAGCGCAGGCCCGTGGCTCGTCGTGAACTCAATGAGATCATCGTCACCGGCAAGCCATCGGTCCGCTGTATCGGGCTCGAGGATCACGGGCATGCGATGGTGTATCGTCGCCATGAAATCGTTTGCCGCCGTCGTGATCAGTGTCGCGCTTTGAATGGATTCATCGGTGTCCTTGCTGCTCCAGGTTTCCCACAGCCCGGCCAATGCGAACGGCGACCCGTTTGCCAAAGTAATGAGATACGGCGTCTTTCCTCCGGCCTCTTTTTTCCACTCGTAGAAGCCGTCCGTCAGCACAAGACAACGTCGTTTGCGAAAGGCCGCGCGGTAAGCTGGCTTTTCGGCAACCGTTTCGGCTCTCGCATTGATCATACGATTACCAATGGCCGGATCCTTTGCCCAGAACGGCACCAGGCCCCAGCGCAGCATGATTAGCTCGCGAGCATCTTCCCCGGCATCGCGAATTGCAGCGATGTATTGTGTCGGAGCGATATTGTAGCGGGGTTCCACCGCTATCGAAGTCGTTACGCCAAAAAGAGCAGCTGTTGCTTCACTGGGCGAGTAAAAAGCGAAGCGTCCACACATGATTATTCCCGAATACCCACGCCGCGACGCATTAGCTGGTAACTCGCCGCGAACAGGACAGCGACGAAACCGAGCAGAATCATGTATGCCACGCCAATATCAATATCCGATTTACCGAGAATGCCGTAACGAAACGCATTCACCATGTACAAAATTGGGTTCGCGAGCGACACTTTTTGCCAAAACTCGGGCAACAGAGAAATTGAATAAAACACGCCGCCAAGATAGGTCAGCGGCGTCAACACGAATGTCGGGACAATCGCAATATCGTCGAATTTCGTGGCGAAGACAGCATTGATAAACCCTGCGAGCGCGAACACGATCGATGACAACAGCACGATCGAGATCGTTATAATTGGATGGCTCACTTCGAGCTTCGTAAAGAACAACGCGATTATCGTGACCAGCAGTCCGACGAGCATGCCTCGCAAAACACCTCCCGCGACGTGTCCAATAATGATCGTCGCATTGGACATAGGCGATATGAGCATCTCCTCGATATGGCGGCTGAATTTGGCACCAAAAAACGACGACACAACATTGCCATAGGAGGTTGTGATGACTGCCATCATGATCAGCCCCGGCGCGATGTATTGCATGTAGTCAAAGCCATCCATAGTGCCAATGCGTCGGCCGATCAGATTGCCGAAAATAATGAAATACAGGGACATCGTGATCGCAGGCGGTACGATCGTCTGCACCCAGATTCGCAAGACCCGGACGATTTCCTTGCGCACGATGGTCTGTAAAGCGACGATGTTCAATTCGAGATTCATGATCCCGGGATCTCATCAACGCTATTCTTCCTCGTCTCGACGAGACGCATGAATAGCTCTTCGAGGCGATTCGCCTTGTTTCGCAAACTGACGACTTTAATATTGATCTTGTCCAATTGAGTAAACAGGTCATTGAGAGTGTGTGCGGGTCCCTTGGCCACCTCGAGTTCACAATTCTCAAGCAGTCTGGTCTCGAATCCGTCGATTTTTGGTGCTGTACTCAATGGCTCTGCGAGGCTGAGTACGAAAACCTCTCGTTGCAATTTTCTGAGCACCGTGCTCATCCTGGCATCTTCGATGATCACACCATCATCGATTATTGCGACATGGCGGCACAGCGATTCCGCCTCTTCCAGATAATGTGTCGTCAAAATGATAGTCGTGCCAGCCGCATTTATCTCGCGCAGAAATTCCCACATCGAACGTCGTATTTCGATGTCGACACCTGCAGTAGGCTCGTCAAGAAATAAGAGTTTCGGCTCATGCACCAGCGCGCGTGCGATCATCAGCCGGCGTTTCATACCACCGGACAGACTGCGGGCCTGATCGGCACGACGATCCCACAGCCGCATTACGCGCAGGTATTTCTCGGAACGCTCACGCGCCAGCCGCCGACCAAGACCGTAGTACCCGGACTGGTTCAGCACAACGTTATGCACACTCTCCCACAGGTTCAGGTTTATTTCCTGTGGCACCAGCCCGATGCAGGATTTGGCGGCCTCTAGCTCGGAGTCAATATTGTGGCCAAATATTTCGACTTCACCACTCGTCTTATTGACGAGCGAACTCATAATTCCTATGGCCGTCGTCTTCCCGGCACCGTTGGGTCCCAGTAGTGCATAAAAGTCACCGGCCTCGACCGAAAAGTCGATTCCTTTGAGCGCCTGGTTGCCGTTGGCGTAAGTCTTGGTGAGGTTTTTTATTGAAAGCGCCAGCATATAGTCGCGTATTGTACCCAAGGTCTGCATGCACAGTCACAGATCTGTAGTGTAATGCGTCGCTCATCAACGTATACGTCTGTGTGCAACACTCAAGGTTGGCACCAGAGTATTGCAAGCCGCAGCTCGAAAGCGATTGTGCTGTTTCGCTGGGTTGTCAATGAGCACCGTCTGTAAGGCGGCCAGATGCGCGGCATTGCGAATGTTTTGCTCTGCACTTATTCCGGCGCCGAGCAGTCGTCGCCAGAATTGCTCACTCCCGGCAGAACGCGGACCGAGCAGGTCGCTTCGGTCAGCAGCATGTTGCAGCAGTCCGAGCAGCGTGCGCGCCGCCAACTGTTCACACCAGTTAACGGACGCACCGCTAACAAGCCGTGCCGCATGTGGATCGCGCCGCGCAAGCTGCCACAGAAATCCAAGCGCGGCCGCTACGATGCGGTGGCTAGCGTCGCTCGTTATCCGTATTGAATTGAAAAGATCGCCGTTGGGGCCCTGTGCAAATAATCGATCCCAGTAGTCATCGTCGCCCTCACGCAGCGACAGCAACAGGAATGGTGATGCAGCCAGGCGTCGGATCTGTAAATCAGACAGCGCGACGATCACCGGCCGCAACGACGGCGTCAGCTGTTCTCTTAGCCCTCGGCCGGATTGTTCTGAGCGCACACATTCAAGAAACGCGTGGTTTAGCGACTGAACGTCTGCCAGATCGGCACGCTCCGGTCCTGAAAAATCCATACGACCCCCTTTCGGCACATTTCTCGCGGGAACGCCGAGTTACTATATTTATTATTGAAAGACCATGTATGGATAGTATATGCTCTTAGAACACTGTATATGGTCAATAACTAGCATAAAGGGTAGTAAATGCGATTAACTGATGACCGCTACGCGGCTGAGCGCAGCCAATTCGAGCTGGCGCTGCGAATGATCCGCCACGAGGCTCGAACCCGGACGATACGCGAATGCACCGGTCTGTCCGACGATCGCATTCGCAAACTCTACAGCACCTATTTTCGCGACGCCGGACTGAGTAATGTACAGCGCCGTCGCGGCAAATCACCGCGGCAAGTATCGCGCTTCGTCAAGAATCCGGAAAATCAGCTGCAGGCAACGACACTCGTCGCGCTCTTTTGCACCGGGCTTCTGGTTCGTATCGATCGGCAAAACAAGGTCTCGCCGTGTTGGCCGAGACCCGATGTCGAGTATGGACACCGCATCTGTAGAGCCTTCGAGACCTATTTGCTCCTGCACGACAATGCAGGATTGAGCTTCGAATGGGCCTGGAATCTACTGTTGAGCATTTCCTATAACGACGAGCTTTATCTTGCGGTTTGCTCGGCCTGCCACGCCCGCTACGTGCAGGACGCCTATGCGCTCGACCACAAAACCTGTCCAGCCTGTGAAATTGAATTGCAGCGGCGTCGGCGTCCTGGAGCGCATAGTTTTGCCGGCCCCTGAATAGTCCGTAATCGGGGACGGTCTCCTCTAAAGAATCCGGTCGCATAAATTTCTGTAAACTGTCCCGAAATATTATGGAAAATTACAATGTATTTGCCGGTGCGTTCGTCGACCGATCCGGCGATCGGCGCAAAGACCCGGACTGGTTCGCCAACGCGATTGTGAGCGAGGACAGTCGCTTCGTACCGGTATGGGGCGAGCAATGCCTGGTCGGTGGTGACCCGCTCCAGGCCGTAATGCTCAAGCATCATCAGGTCGACAACTTCGTCCACGATCATGAGCTGATTTTCTTAGGATTGTTCCGCGATCGCCCGGCTTTCGCCCTGGCCATTAGCATCGACGGCAACCCGCCATTCCCGGAACTCGGCGAGTTTCATGATTTGCGATACCTAGGTACGGTGCTACCGCCCGACGAAGCCAATCTCGTCGCCCATGCGCGCGCGCTCGTTCTCTGGCACGCATCACAGGTATTTTGCGGGATCTGCGGATCATCAGCTCGGCCCGAGGCAGCCGGGAATTCACGCATTTGTATGAACGCCGATTGTAGCCGCGAAATTTTTCCTCGCGTCGACCCGGCCGTTATCGTGTTGGTATCCAGTGCCGACCGCTGCCTGCTCGGCCGCCAGAAGTCCTGGCCCGAGGGTCGTTATTCGACGATCGCGGGATTTGTCGAGCCTGGCGAAAGCCTGGAGGATGCGGTGCGCCGTGAGGTTTACGAGGAAACCAATGTACGCGTTGGCACTGTTTCCTACCACAGCTCACAACCCTGGCCATTTCCCTCGTCCCTGATGCTTGGCTTCATCGCCGAGGCGACGTCGACCGAGGTCATGCTCAACGACGGCGAGCTCGAAGACGCGCAATGGTTTACGCGCAAAGAATTGCGCTCCGGATTTCCCAAGCTCCCGTTCGGCATTTCGATCGCACGTCGCCTGGTTGATGACTGGATCGAACTCGGCGACGTGGGCAGCGACGGTCACTGACATGTGCCTTGTCGTACTGGCCTTCGACGTTGACGCCGAGTACCCGTTGATCGTGGCAGGCAACCGTGATGAATTTCACGCCCGCCCGACACAGGACGCCGGCTGGTGGCCCGACGCGCCTGATATTCTGGGTGGTCGGGACCTGCGAGCGGGGGGCACCTGGCTCGCCATTCATCGTTCCGGTCGTTTCGCAACGGTGACAAACACCCGGGATGCGGAGCCGCGGACTACCGGGCTGCGATCACGCGGTCATCTCGTAACTGACTTTCTGCAGAGCGAACTCGCGCCCATCGATTACCTGAAAAACATCGACGGATCGAACTATGCCGGTTTCAACCTGTTTGCCGCCGATTTGCGAAGCGTTGCCTTTCTATCCAACCGCGGCGGCGAAGCGCGGCAATTGCCGAAGGGGATCTACGGTCTTGCCAACGCGACACTCGACACCCCCTGGGAAAAGGTAGAGCGCAGCAAGGCGCGGCTTGGCAGCTTGCTCGAGGACGACAAAGTGAATGAAACGGAGCTGTTGCGCCTGCTGGCTGATCGCGACAAAGGCCCCATAGACGAAGTCAAAAGCAACGGGCTGCCATTTTCGACCGCGCATGCACTTACGGCACCGTTCATCGTCTTGCCGGATTTCGGTACCCGATGTTCGACGGTCATATGCGCCGATCGCAGCGGCAACTGGTCATTTCTCGAGCGACGTTTCGACGCTGCGGGAATCCGGACCGGCGAATCCCGTTACTCGCATCAGTGTTCGTAAATCGATAGCAGCCAGGTTCGAATGTCATCGATTTCCTCGGCGCACACAGCATGTGCCATCGGGTAGTCGTGCCACTCCACGTTGAAATTTGATTCGATGAGCAGATCGGCCGAGTCCCGGCCCAGTTGCATGGGTAACACCGAATCGAATGTGCCATGCGCCATGAAGATCGGCAGGTCGGCATTGCCAGCTTCGGGTGAATCGATGACCTCGGCAACCAGCGTCTGGTGTAATGGCAAATAGGTCGACAACGCCATCAGGCCTGCCAGCCTCTCGGGAAATCGCAGCGCAGCATGCAACGCAATCGCGCCGCCTTGCGAAAACCCTGCAACAACTACTTGACGAGCAGCGATACCGCGTTCCTGTTCACGCCGGATCAGCGCGTCCAGGATCGCGCCGCTTTCGCGTACACCGACCTCGTCGTTCGGGCCCTCGTGATCGAGGGTCAGGATGTCGTACCAGGCACGCATCGACATGCCGCCATTGATCGTCACGGGTCTTTCCGGCGCATGCGGAAACACGAAACGCAACGGCAGATCGTCGGGCAGTCGAAGTTGGGCAACGATGGGTTCGAAGTCATGGCCGTCTGCACCCAGGCCATGCAACCAGATGACACTGCCCAATGGCGTGTCGCCGCCGGGTTCTATCTCAACCGTGTCGGGGGCTGTCATGCAGTACTCCGCGAGGCTCAGGGCCCGGCAGTGTAACTCGAAAAAAATTCCGATTATGAGAAATCGATGCTTGACTCATTATGCGCATTTTGATAGTTTTATGTGCATAATTATGCGGATTGAATCATGCCCAACCCTATTTCTGAACAGGCACTACGTCGGGACGCTATCCGGCAAATGCTGCAACACGCACCAGCGGCCACGCAGCAATCGCTCGTGGACGCCCTCCGTGCCCAGGGGCTGGTTGCCACTCAGTCGAGTGTGAGCCGGGATCTGAAAGAACTCGGCGCGATCAAAACCAGGCAGGGCTATGAGCTACCCGGAAGCGATACCGCTGCGCAAGACGAACTGGTAGCGGCCGCTGTTTTTTTGCGCGAGGTGCAGCCTGCCGGACCCAATCTTACGGTGATCAAAACCGCGATAGGCGCCGCGCAGCGTGTCGCGCTCGCCCTGGACCGCAGTAACTGGCCGGAGATGGTCGGTAATATTGGTGGTGACGATACGGTTTTTGTTGCCACTGATTCCGCGGCCAGCCAGAAAGTGATCATCGCCAGAATCGAGCGTGCGCGCGCATAGCGCCATGTCATTGCGGAGCCCATAGTGAGCAAAGAACTTTCACCCATTATTCTCGCTTTCTCCGGCGGCCTCGATACGTCCTTTTGCGTGCCATGGCTCAAGGAAACCTACGGCCGTGACGTCATCACGGCGACGATCGATACGGGCGGCATTGACGAACGAGCGGCTATTGCACTCGAGGAACGAGCGTTGGCGCTCGGCGCAAATGAGCACGTATTGATCGACTGCAAACAGGATTTCTTTGATTCGGTCATCCGTTACCTGATCGCTGGCAACGTTTTGCGTGGACAGGTGTATCCGCTGTGTGTTGGCGCCGAACGCGGACTGCAGGCCGCCCGGCTTGCACAACTCGCGAGCGACCGCGGCGCGACGACGGTCGCACATGGCTGCACGGCAGCCGGGAACGACCAGGTGCGATTCGAGGTCGCGCTACGCACGCTCAATCCCGGGCTCGAGATTCTCGCCCCCGTTCGCGACAACGACTGGGTCAGAGACAAGCAGATTCAGTACCTGGAGAGCCATGGCATGCCATTGCCAGCGCGAGCGTCGGACTATTCCACCAACCGCGGACTCTGGGGAGTTACGATCGGCGGCCGTGAGACACTGACGTCGGCAAACGCAATTCCTGAAAAGGCCTGGGTGCTATCGGCCGGCGCCTTCACCAATCCCAGGCCGCCTTCACAACACACGATTGATTTCGACCACGGCATACCGGTCGCACTCGACGACAAAGCTCTGCCACCTGTCGCGCTGATTGAAAATCTGGAGTCTCTCGCCGGAAGCTATGGCATTGGTCGTGGCATTCACCTGGGCGACACGATACTCGGCACCAAGGGCCGTGTTGCATTTGAAGCTCCTGCGGCCATTACCTTGATTACGGCACATCGTGAACTCGAAAAGCTCGTATTGAGCGCCCAGCAGATGCGAGTCAAAGACACGATAGCGTCGATTTACGGTGACCTTGTTCATGAGGGCAAACAACTCGATCTCGTCTGCCGCGATATCGAAGCACTCCTCAGTTCATCGCAGCGACGTGTTACTGGAACCGTCAAATTCTCCCTGCAGCCGGGCAATCTCTTCATCGATGGCGTGACGTCATCGCACTCGTTGCTCGCAGCGACCAAAGGCGTCTACGGCGAATCTGCTGGCGAGTGGACCGCCGCCGATGCGCTTGGCTTCGCACGCATTATGGCCCTGCCCGGTTCGTTGCAGGCCCGGGCGAGCGGAGGCGGGTCGTGAAGAGCTTCGTCGTCGACAAGATTGCATCGGTTGCTCAGCACAGCGACCTCGGGCACGAGCTCAGGCTGTCGGGAGATATTCCCTGCGAGGAAGGTGTGCTCGTCGCCGTTCGCGTCCTGAATAACAAGAATCGCTACAACCAGCTCGAGCTGACCTCGGGGCGAATGGCAACTGTCAATCAGGGCGACGTGGTCGTCGGTGCCCTGGGCCATCGCAAAGCGCTGCGAGGCTATTCTGGCCACCTGCCAACCGAGCTTGCGGCCGGCGACACAATTCAGTTGCTGAACATCGGCGGTGTCCTGGGAATCTGTGACTCGGCCAACCCCGATGTCGGACCGCCGTTCGACTGCGAAGTCCTTGGTGTGGTATTGCACTTTCCGTATCTTGGCGAACGCATCGGCGTACCCGCGCGCGCGGGCGCCGAGACACTCGACGAAAATGCACCGTTAACCACGCACGGCGTCCCTGTCGTCGCGCTCGCAGGAACCTGCATGGACTCGGGCAAGACAGCCGCCGCATGCGCCATCGTCGGCCGGCTTCGGCATCTCGGCCAGACCGTTGCTGCATGCAAGGCAACCGGTGTGTCCCTGCGGCGTGACATCCTGTCGATGGAAGATGCCGGTGCTTCTGATACGATGATTTTCTCGGACCTCGGCATCGTCACGACCACCGCCGAAAACGGCCCGGCCCTGACCCGCGCATTGCTCAGCAGCCTGGCCAGGAGCAAGCCCGACGTCATCGTGCTGGAGCTCGGCGACGGCCTGCTCGGAGCCTACGGTGTCGAGGCGATCCTGTCCGATAAATCGATTCGGGACGCATTTACGACCGTCATACTCTGTGCGAACGACCCTGTGTCTGCGTGGGGCGGCGCGAAAATATTGCGCGACAGCTTTGATATCGAACCATCGGTGGTTACTGGTCCTGCGACGGATAACGCAGTCGGCATCGATCAGATACAACAGCGTCTGTCTTTGACCGCGATCAACGCGCTGTCGAATGGTGTTGCGCTCGGTGACCACATAGCCGCCGTGTTGGACGGAGCCAAGGCTACATGAGCAAGGCCATCAAAGCCGTTGTGCTCGGAGCAACCGGTTATGTCGGCGGCGAACTATTGCGCCTGCTAGCGGATCATCCGCAGTTCGAACTCTGCTGCGCGGTATCCGCAAGCCGCAAAGGCCGGACGATCGCAGCAACATTTCCAAATCTGGCCGCTGCCTATGGCAGTCAGGTCTTCATCGGCCACGACAACTGCTTCGACAATGTCGATACCGGTAGTCAGCTCGCCTTGTTTTCGGCTGCACCACACGGCGCATCGGCGGCCCTGGTTGCAAAGGCGCTCAATGCGGCTGCGCAGAAAAATATGAGTGTGCACGTCGTCGACTCGTCAGCGGATTTTCGGTACACGAATCAGTCGGACTACGAGGCCGTCTATGGCGGCACACATGGCGCACCCGAACTGCTGCCACTGTTTCAGTCGGGCGTGCCTGAGCATGTTGCCGGGACAGGCTTGCCGCATGTCGGACATCCGGGTTGTTTCGCGACAGCCGTGTTGCTCGCGGCAGTGCCGTTGCTACAGTCCGGACTGACCGAGAGTGAACTCTTTGTCACGGCAACGACGGGCAGCACAGGATCGGGTAGAACACCGCAAGCCGGAACACACCACCCCGAGCGTCATAACAACCTGTACGCCTATAAGCCACTGGCGCACCGCCACACACCTGAGATGGCCGGCCTGGCCGAGGCCGCGAGCGGCCGCGAGACCCGCGTGCACTTCGTGCCGCATTCTGGTCCTTTCGCTCGCGGCATCTACGCGACTGTGCAGGCCAGGACGAAGGCGGACCTGAGTGAACAGCAATTGCTCGCGATGTTCGAGAAGGCCTATGCAGACGCACCCTTCGTCGAGGTCGTCGCAGGCACGCCGCGACTCAAGAATGTCGTCGCCAGCAACATGTGCCAGATCGGCGTCGCCGCGAGCGAAGGCTCGGTCGTGGTCATGAGTACGATTGACAACCTCGTCAAGGGAGCGGCCGGTGGCGCTGTGCAATGGATGAACCGCTTATGGGACCTCCCTGAAACGAGCGGGCTCACTGCAGCCGCGCCCGGCTGGACCTGAACGATGGCTGCCCAGGCGAATCAATTACCAGCATCGGACCCTCGCGTTCGCGAGGCCGCAACGACATTGCAGGTTTACGGCCAGTTGCCGTTCGTGCCCGACTATGGCGAAGGCTGCGACATTGTGACGAGTGACGGCCGTCGCATCCTGGATCTTTATGGCGGCCATGCTGTCGCCGCTCTTGGATATGCACATCCACGGCTGCTTAAAGCCATTTCCGAGCAGAGCCGCAAACTGATTTTCCAAAGCAACGCTGTTGCGCTTGAAGTTCGGGCGCGAGCAGCCGAGAAACTGCTTGCAATTGCACCAGCGAATTTACGGCGAGTGTTCTTTGTCAATTCGGGTGCCGAAGCAAACGAGAACGCACTGCGTATGGCCTGTGTCGCAACAGCACGCAAGAAGGTTCTTGCGATCTCGCATGGCTTTCACGGCCGTAGCGCGGCGGCGGCGGCCGTGACCTGGAATTCGGAGCCGTGGTATGGATTTCCACAGCGGCCATTTGCCGTTGACTTCATACCGCGCGACGACTGCGACGCTGTTGCAAACATAGTCGGCGACGACATTGCCGCCGTCATCGTAGAGCCCGTGCAGGGTGTTGCCGGCGCCTATGACCTGTCGGCTGAATTTCTCAATACATTGCGCGAGGCAACTTTGAAACACGGCGCATTGCTGATCGCCGACGAAGTGCAAACCGGCATCGGGCGTACGGGACGATATTTCGCCATGCAGGCCTATGACATCGAGCCCGATATCCTGACCAGTGCCAAGGCTCTCGGTGGCGGCATCCCCTGTGGCGCAGTTTTGTGCAATGACGACATCGCGAAACGCTTCGGCTCCGGCGACCTCGGCTCAACATTCGGTGGTGGCCCCGTCGCCGCAGCCGCGATGATCGCTGTTCTCGAGTCGATCGAGGTCGAGAACCTGTTGCACAACGTTCGTCAGCGTGAGGCTCAGATTCGCGAACACTGTATCGTCGGCCCGGTCCGCATGATTCAGGGAATGGGCTTGCTGCTCGGGCTCGTCTGCGACCGGCCCGCAATCGACGTGCGTGACGCATTGCTTGAACACGACATACTCACGGGCACGAGCGCCGACCCGAATGTGGTCCGCGTACTCGCGCCGCTCATCCTCGAAGCAGACCATGTCGATCAACTCGCACGGGCGCTCGCGTCGATTGCGCCGGTAATGACAGATCATGAAAGGAATGGTTGATGAAGATATTTAATGACCTTGCTGATTTCACGACTGACGAGATACGTGAGCTTCTCGAACTCGCGAACCGGCTTGACGCACACCCCGAACCACAGGCACTGCGCGGCAAGGTCCTGGCCCTGTTGTTTCTTAGCCCTTCGCTTCGAACGCTGGCGTCGTTTCAGGCCGCAATGACTCGCCTGGGCGGTGGCTCATTCGTCATCTCACCTGGCATGTCCATTCATGGGATCGAAACGAGGCCTGGCATCGTTATGGACGGGGCGGCCGCCGAACACATTCGCGAAGCCGTACCGGTGATCGCGTCTTATGGCGATGCGATTGGCATTCGTGCCTTTGCTGAGCGCAAGAATCTCGAGGCGGACATGGCCGAACACGACTTCTCGGCATTGACCAGTCTCATCGATACACCGTACATCAATATGGAATCGGCGATGAATCATCCCTGCCAGAACCTCGCGGACTGGAAAACACTCGACGATCTCGACATTCCGGCCAACGGTGGCAAATTCGTGCTGAGTTGGGCCTATCACCCCAAAGCGCTGCCGCTAGCCGTGCCCGCATCTTCTCTGTACATGGCCGCGAAACGCGGCATGGATGTGACCGTGTTGCGACCCGAAGGCTTCGAACTCCCCGAGCCACTGATGCAAAAAGCACGGCAGGCCGCCGAGGCCAGCGGTGGTTCAGTGGTCGAAACTGACGATCGCGCCGAGGCAATGCAGGACGCGCATGTCATTTACGCCAAGTCCTGGTCGTCCACTCTTCACTACGGCGACAAGCTCGCCGATCAGAAACTTCGCACCGGGCTCGAGCATTGGTGTATTGACGAACCCTGGTTCGCCAATGCCCGGGACGACTGCCGTTTCATGCATTGCCTGCCCGTTCGGCGTGGCGTTGTGGTCAGCGAACCCGTCCTTGACGGCCCACGCAGCGTCGTCATTCATGAGGCACGTAACCGCATGCTGGCTCAGATGGCCGTCCTGTATCAGATGCTCGGCAGCGAGACATGACTTCGAACAAGGACAGGGCCATTGTCGTGTCGGCGCTCAAGCACGCAGCGCCATACATTCGACTGTTCAAGGGCAAGGTATTCGTGCTCAAGGCTGGCGGAGAGATCTTTGCCGATCAGCAACAGACGACCGCGCTTATGGAGCAGGTTGGAATTCTGCACCAGGTCGGCATTCGCGTTGTGCTGGTTCACGGCGGCGGTCCGCAGTCCACCGAACTTGCAACGGCGCTGGGGATTGAATCGACATTTGTTGACGGGCGCCGCGTAACCGATGGCGCATCACTCGATGTCGCCGCAATGGTACTCAATGGCCAGATCAACACGCGCGTGCTGGCAGCCTGCCGCGACCTGCAAATACCGGCGATCGGCATCAGCGGCATCGATGCAGGCCTCATTCGCGCACATCGGCGCCCGCCCGTGCTACGCGACGACGGTACACCCGTGGACTACGGTTTCGTCGGCGATATTGATTCGGTCGATGCCGACATCGTGGTCAAACAACTCGACAGCGGACTCATGCCTGTCATCAGCCCGCTGTCCTGTGACGAGTCCGGGACTATTTTGAATATCAATGCCGATACGGTGGCTGCGGCAATCGCCATCGAACTCAAGGCTGAGAAACTCATACTCACCATCGCTGCGCCCGGCATCCTCGAGGATGTCGATGACCCGCAATCATTGATCAGCTATATCGATCGCGCCGCGCTAGCCAAGCTCAAAGCCGAGGGAAAACTTACTGACGGCATGCTGCCAAAGGCAGCCGCCATCGATGCGGCGCTTGCCAACGGTGTTGGCCGCGTGCATGTCATTTCTTTCAAGGTCGCCGATAGCCTGTTACTCGAGGTGTTTACCAATGAGGGCACCGGTACGCTTGTCGTCAGCGATATTGCGGCGCTGACCCCGGCCGAGCAAGGCGGTGAATTATCATGACGCGACTCTGGGACAAAGGTCTGCCACTCGACGAGCGCGTGCTCCGCTACACCGCCGGCGAAGATCACCTGCTCGATGCACGTCTTGTAGCCTATGACGTCATGGGCTCGATCGCACATGCCGAAATGCTCGCCGAAACCGGGCTGATCAGTTCAGAGGACTGCGCGACGATATGTGCCGGCCTCAAATCCTTGGCCGCTGACTTCGCCGCGGGCAAATGGAGCATTGCTCTTGAAGACGAAGACGTCCACACGGCGCTCGAATCCCGGCTCACGAAAAGCATCGGCGATGCCGGCGCCAGGCTGCACCTGGGGCGTTCACGGAACGATCAGGTACTCACGGCATTACGCCTGTACCTGCGCGACGCCGTCGGCGATCTCGCCGAGCGCGTCGCAGAGCTGCGAACCTCGATCGGCCGTGTCAGCGAACGACAGGGTGACGTGCAACTGCCGGGCTATACGCATATGCAACACGCGATGCCGTCGTCTGTGTCGCTGTGGTGTGCCGGATTCGACGAAGCATTTGCAGACGCCATCGCGGGTCTTGATGCGACGCTCCGGCGTATCAACAAGAACCCGCTCGGCAGCGCAGCCGGTTACGGCACGCCCGGGCTGCCCATTGATCGTGAGCTGACGACGACAAAACTGGACTTCGACTGCACACAGACACCGGTGACGTCAGTACAACTGTCACGCGGCAAGGCAGAAAGCGGGTTCCTTTTCGAGATAACGCTGCTGCTTTTAGATCTCGGCCGCATGGCTACGGATCTCCTGCTCTTTTATACGCAGGAATTTGCCTATATCTCGCTCGCAGCCGACGTCACGACAGGGTCGTCGATCATGCCGCAAAAGCGCAATCCCGACGTACTCGAGTTGATCCGCGCATCGTCGGCGACGGCGCAAGCCTGCCTCGACGAGTCGCTGATGATCACCGCGAAACTTCAATCAGGCTACCAGCGCGACCTGCAACGCCTTAAGGCACCGTTGTTTCGCGCCGTCGATATTGCCATCGACAGCGTCGATATCATGGCTCACCTGCTCGATGGCATGCGCTTCAACGCCGACAACATCACGCTCGATCCCGGCATTTTTGCAACCGAAGAAGCCTATCGCCTGGTCCGTGAAGAAGGCATTCCATTTCGTACCGCCTATGAACGAGTTGCCGAACGCTATTCAAAATAAGTGTCAGGTCTTTATAATCGACCGATCCTCCCAACCGGTCGACAATTATGAATAGGCAACTTCGAACGCTCGCTGCATCGCTCCTCCTGATGTTTATCGTCGGCTGCGGTCAAAGCGGTGCACTGTACATTCCCGGCAATCCGAGCACGGTCCAGCCGCCGTCAGCGGCGCCGGCAGATGACGCCAAAGATGAGGAAGACTCTGACGAGCCCGACGAGACTGACGAATCGGGCAATCACTAGGCCAGGGCTCTAATACTCGGTCAGGGTGATATTGATGGAGTACTCGCATGTCAGGCACTGACCTGATCCTGATCGATGGATCGTCCTACCTGTACCGGGCGTTTCACGCCCTGCCAAAGCTGACCAGTTCCAAGGGCGAGCCGACAGGCGCACTGCACGGCGTATTGAACATGATCAACAAGCTCGTCCGCGACCAGGCCGCCGAATATGTTGCCGTCGTGTTCGACGCACCGGGCAAGACGTTTCGCGACGACATGTACGCCGAATACAAGGCCAACCGACCCCCCATGCCCGACGAGTTGCGTGCGCAGGTCGAACCGCTGATCGACGCTATCAAGGCCATGGGCCTGCCGTTGTTGCGCGTCAAAGGCGTCGAAGCTGACGACGTCATCGGCACCTTATGCCGGGAAGCTGCGAGCAATGGTCTCAAGGTGCTTGTCTCAACGGGCGACAAGGATATGGCGCAGCTCGTCAACGAAAACGTGACGCTGGTCAATACAATGAGCGGCAATATCATGGCTCGTGAAGGCGTTAAGGAAAAGTTCGACGTTTACCCCGAACAAATCATCGACTATCTCGCACTCGTCGGCGATACCTCGGACAATATTCCGGGAGTTCCGCGCGTTGGCGCCAAAACGGCGGCCAAGTGGCTTAATCAATACGACAGTGCCGATGGTATCGTCGATCATGCTGACGAAATCAAGGGCAAGGTCGGCGAAAGCCTGCGCGACAACATTGAGCAACTCCGACTGTCGCAAGAGCTCGCGACGATTCGTCTGAATGTTGAATTACCCATGGCGATGACCGACCTGAGACCGACAAGCGCCGATGTCAAAAGCTTGCGAGAAATATACGGCCGCTTCGAACTGCGGACTCTTTTGGGTCAACTGGATGACCAAGCTGACGACGCTGAAGTCATCAGCGATGCGATCGAGGGCGACTATGAAACCGTTCTCGACTGGAAGACGTTCGATAAGTGGCTAAAGAAAATCAACGCGGCTGACCTCGTTGCCGTCGACACCGAGACGACGAGCCTCAATTACATGGCTGCAGAAGTCGTCGGCTTGTCGCTGTGTGTCACAGCCGGCGAGGCCGCCTATATACCCGTTGCCCACGATTATCCAGGCGCGCCGAATCAACTACCACGAAAGGAAGTGCTTGAAAAACTTAGATCTTTTCTTGAAAATCCGAATCGCAAGAAGGTCGGCCATCACCTCAAATATGATGCTCACGTACTCGCACGCCATGGCATCAAGTTATCGGGCATGTGCTTCGATTCGATGCTTGAGTCCTATGTCCTGAACAGCGTTGCGATCCGACACGACATGGATTCGGCAGCACGTTTCTATCTCGGACGCGAAACCATTCACTTTGAGGACATCGCCGGCAAAGGCGCAAAGCAACTGACGTTCAATCAGATCGATCTCGACACTGCGGCGCCCTATGCGGCTGAAGACGCCGACATAACACTGCAGTTGCACGCAACCCTGTGGGCGAAACTTGATGAGATCGAATCGCTTCGCGACGTTTATGTGAACATCGAACAACCACTCGTACCGGTGTTGTTGCAAATGGAAGAGACTGGTGTCTTGATCGATGAAGAAATGTTAAAGCAGCAAAGTCGGGAGCTGACAGAGAAGATGGTCGATCTCGAGGCCACGGCGCACGATCTCGCCGGCGGTCCGTTTAATCTCGGTTCGCCCAAGCAGCTGCAGCAGATTCTTTTCGAGAAACTCGAGTTGCCGATCATTCGCAAGACACCCAAGGGTCAGCCTTCAACCGCCGAGGATGTGCTCGCAGAATTAGCCGATGACTACGATCTGCCGCGCGTCATCCTCAACTATCGAAGTGTCAGCAAACTCAAGAGTACGTACACCGACAAATTGCCGCTGCAAATCGCCGCGGAAACGGGGCGCGTGCATACGTCCTATCACCAGGCCGTAGCGGCAACCGGACGACTGTCATCGACGGACCCGAATTTGCAGAACATTCCGATACGAACGCCCGAAGGACGTCGTATTCGTCAGGCGTTTATCGCTCCCGCTAACCAGCTTCTGCTCGCCGCTGATTACTCACAGATCGAGCTTCGTATCATGGCGCATCTGTCCGCCGACGACGGCCTGTTAAAGGCATTTGCAGATGAACTCGATGTACACCGGGCAACCGCGGCCGAAGTATTCGATTTGGAGCTCGATGACGTCACGTCTGATCAACGGCGTTCGGCCAAGGCGATAAATTTTGGATTGATGTATGGCATGTCGGCGTTCGGCCTGGCCAAACAACTTGGCATTTCGAGACACCAGGCCCAGGAATATGTTGATCTCTACTTCGACCGTTATCCTTCCGTCAAGGCCTACATGGATGACATTCGTGAATTAGCCCGCAAACAGGGATATGTGGAAACCGTTTTCGGCCGGCGACTTTATCTTCCCGAAATCAATGCACGGAACGTGCCGCGGCGTCAATACGCCGAACGCAGCGCTATCAATGCACCGATGCAGGGAACGGCCGCGGACATTATTAAGCGAGCGATGATCAAAATTCACGATTGGCTCAACAGCAGATCGATCGATGCACGCATGATTATGCAGGTACACGACGAACTCGTCTTTGAGGTTTCAATCTCCGACGTCGACGAACTTAAGCGCAACGTCGTTGACATCATGTGCAGCGCCGCAGATTTATCGGTACCGCTCAAGGTCGACGTCGGCGTCGGCAAAAACTGGGACGAAGCGCATTGATATTACGGCCCGCTCCTACAATGCGCGAATCGAAATAGAAACGCTATATTTTTCAATGATTTGTATGTTGCTGGGAACTATCAACCCCATCCACACTCCAATCCCTTGAGTGCATAACTCACTACGCCTGCTTACCTCCCTAAGCAGGCGTGCAGCCCGGTTTCCCCAAGCCGGCTGCTTCTTCTTACCCCGGTACACATTGTGATCCGGGGTTTTTTTATTTTTGTGCGCAAAGAAATAATTCCAACATCTTTCGTGCTTCACTCTCACCGTGCTTCTTGAGCGCCGAGAATTGCTGCACAGTTGCTCGATCGCCAAGTTCTTTTTTTACGGCCAGCAATGCCGTCGCTGCCTGTCCGCGCTTCAACTTGTCGGCCTTGGTAAGCAGTATGTGTACGGGTACTTCGACCTCTTCGGCGAAGGCCATCATGCGACGATCGTATTCCGTCAACTGCCGCCGAATGTCGACAATCATCAACAAACCTCTAAGGCTCTGCCGCGTACTGAAATAGCCGGAGAGCAGCTCACCCCAATGCCGCCGCTTCGACTCGGACACGCGCGCATAACCATAGCCCGGCAAATCAACAAGGCGTCGTTCATCGCGTAAATGAAAGAAATTGACGAGTTGGGTTCTGCCCGGTGTCTTGCTCGTACGCGCAAATTGGCGCCGGTTGACGATAACGTTGATCGCGCTCGACTTGCCGGCATTCGACCGTCCGGCGACTGCGACCTCACTGCCTGTATCCGGAGGGAACTGATTGCCAGCGTCGGCACTCTTAATAAAGCAAGCTTCAGGGTATGTCGACATGGGGGTATGCCCCGGAAATTCCGTGTATAATTTGGCGCCACAGTCTGACGGCTTCAGGGTCATGCAGCAAGACAATCCAACTCTTTGCAAGCTGTTGCCAGCTCATCTATGACCGGACAATCGAATTCACGATGGCGATGGGTGCGCCCATCGCGAGGAACTAACGGCTACAAGCACATGAACATCAAGTTTGCTCCAATTTGCATACTGACGGCTGTAATTCTGACGCCGCTGCAGATTCAGGCAGAGAGTCTCGTTGAAGGATCGGCAGAAGCAGGCAAGGCCAAATCTATCACCTGTTCTGCATGCCACGGACAAGACGGCAATAGTGTGAATCCGCTCTGGCCCAATATCGCTGGCCAGAGTGCAACTTACATCGTTGCCCAACTCAAGGCATTCAAGGACGGCACACGCAGCGATCCGCTGATGACCGGCCAGGCGATGTTGCTCTCTGACGATGACCTGGGCGATCTCGCGGTTTACTTCGAAGGGCTGCCGGCACCTGCGATGGCCGTGGCCAATCCAGGCACAATTGTCCGCGCTCAAGCGCTTTACCGTGGCGGTAGCGAGAAATCGAATGTGGCGGCGTGCATGGCCTGTCACGGGCCGACCGGGCGCGGCAACCCTGCCGCAAGCTACCCGGCGCTCAAAGGCCAGCATGCAACCTATACCGCCAAGACGTTACGCGATTACGCATCCAACGCGCGGCAGTCCGACGGCAGGACACGCATGATGCGCGATATCGCATCTCGCCTGAGCGAGGAGGATATCCTCGCACTGGCATCCTACGTTCAGGGCCTCAAATAATGAAAAACGTATTTTGGATCGGTGTGACGTTTCTGTTACTTGCAGCCTGCAGTAGTGACGATCCGCCACCTGTAGTCACGGAAACAGCACCTGCCGCGGATGAAAGTGTTGCAGACGAGGCCCTGGCAACGGTTGAAGCCGATACCGGGGAAGATGAAGAAACGCTTGAAATCGTCGAAGAGTCGGCTGCCGAACCAGAACCGGAGGAACAGGCGATCCTGCTCGCGCAGGCCGATGTCCCAGCCGTAACGAGGCAGTGGAAATATTCCGAAGGCACGCATTACGCTCGTATGGTGCCGACACAACCGACGGTCGGCGGTGCCGACAAGATCGAGGTCGCTGAATTTTTCTGGTACGGCTGTTCGCATTGTTACGACTTCGAACCATTCATTAATGGCTGGGATGCAGATAAACCAGCGAGTGTTCGCTTCGTCCGGGTTCCGGCCATGTGGAACCGCATACTCCAATTGCACGCGCAACTTTTCTACACCGAAGAAGTCCTGGTTCGTAATGGGATTATTGAAGACGCCGCCCGGTTTCGTGAGGCTGTCTTTCAGGAATACCATCGCCGCGGCAATCGCCTGACGTCCGTGGATTCGATTCGCAAGCTGTTCGAGCGTTTCGGTGCCAGTGCCGATGAGTTCGAACGCACCTGGAAGTCATTCGAAGTCAGTCAGAAGCTCCGCCTCGCGGAAGATCTCAATCGCCGCTACGGCGTTGCGAACGTTCCAACGATGGTTGTAAACGGCAAATATCGTACCGGTAGTTCCGAGGCCGGTGGATATCCAAACTTGCTCGAGTTGATTGACGAACTCGTTGCTCGCGAATCGGCACGCTAGGCCTGCCGATCCAATTGGGGACACATACTCGGTTCCCTGCACCGATTTTCTCCATAGCCCCGTAATAAAGTAGCACCTTCGCCGGTCGCCTATTGATATGGGGCGCTGTTTGAGGGGGCCGTCGCAATGTATGCGCACCGCACGAGAATAAGGGCTGATTTTCTGCTCGTCCTGATCGCTATCTTCGCCACCGCCTGTGGCGGTGGTGGTGGCAGCAGGACGCCTCCGCCTCCGGTCTCGAATAACGTCGAATGGTTAATACCCATAGGCAATGTTTTCGATGGCGGACCCGGCAAAGATGGGATTCCGGCACTACAGAGCCCTGATTTCGAGTCCGCAGCAACGATACTTACCGTGGGTTCGAACGAACTCGCCATTGCCGTGAAACATGGCGCCACCGTCAAGATATATCCACACGACATCATGGACTGGCACGAAATCGTCAACGACGGTCCGGCTAATGACCCCTATGTTTTGAGCTATTGTCCGCTGACCGGATCCGCTATGGCATGGCTGGCGACGCCGACTGATGCCGACTCCTCGTTCGGCGTGTCCGGGCTGCTGTACAACTCAAACCTGCTCTTGTACGACCGCCAAACGGATAGCATCTGGTCACAGATGCTCGAGATTTCGATATCGGGATTTCGCATTCGAGAATTACCGGAAAGAATTCAGTTGCTCGAAGGCAGGTATGGGACGCTGCGCGATATGTACCCCAATGCCCTGGTCATGACCCGGAACACAGGTTTCAACCGCAATTACCAGAATTATCCCTACGGCGACTATCGCGAAAATGCCAGCCTGTTATTCCCGGTTACAAGCGTTGATCAACGTCTGCATCCGAAAACGCGGGTGATCGGTATTCGCTCCGGTTCCGGGATCGATGCCGATACCGTTACCAAGGCTTACCAGTTGAATGGGTTCGGATCTACGACACTGGCGATCAATGATCAGTTTCAAGACCAATCCATTGTCGTCGTCGGTAATACGGCCCTGGACTTCGCTGTAATCTACGATCGCGAACTTGCGGATGGAACTATTCTGACATTCACCGCAATCGACAACGATCTGCCTAATATTCTCAGCGACGACGAAGGCAACGTCTGGGACGCTTTCGGCACAGCAGTAACCGGGCCCCGGGCCGGGGAGCAACTCTCGATAACCAGATCGTATACGGCTTACTGGTTCGCCTGGGTAGCTCACTTCCCTGATACCGAAATTCACTTCAACTTGGTCGGATCATGAAATCACTCAGCATCGTTGTCGCGGTAGCGTTGATTGCCATATCCACGAAGGTATACGCACAGACGTGTAGCTGTGCCAGCGTCCCAATGCTCGGCACCATGCAGACGGCGTCGCCACGGGATAAACAGTGGTTTATTGCCAGCACTTACGAATTTCGTGACATCAGTGAGCTTGTCAGCGGTTCCTCTACCATTCCCGACCAGACAGGCCGGGACAGGACATCACAGGCGCTGGTCTTGGAGGCCAGTCGTGGCCTGACCGCGAAGTGGTCATTTTCGGCCCTGTTATCGCTTGTTGCACACGAGCGTGATGTTGGAGGTTCGACAGACCGTGCGTCCGGGCTCGGAGACGCTATCGTCATGCTCCGGTATTCACCCGCCACGATTTCGGTGTACTCGAAAAATGCCTTGTCTTTCGGGCTGGGCCGGCAACTACCGATCGGCGCTGACGACGTCAAAAATGAGGGCCTGACACTGTCCGAAGACCTGCAGCCATCCATCGGTGCGTATGGCGGCATTGTTTGGGCCTACTACGCCAGGGCCCTGAACGAGTCGGCGGGCGCACAAGTCTATTTCAGCACCAGCCATACTTATAACGGCGAGAACGATCGGGACTACCAGTTCGGCCACTCGACGACGGCCTCGATCGGCGCCAGCTACCAGACACAGACACCGTGGGGTTTCAGTCTCGAACTATTTTACCGACACGCGCAACGCGACAAGCGCGACTCGGTGGACATACCGAACACAGGCGGGCAATGGCTCGATGTGATGCCGGCGGTGCAGTATCACGTAACCGAAGCCTTGGCTTTGAAAGCGTCCGCGACAATTCCGGTGGCTCGCGATCTCAACGATTCACTGCAATTTACGACCAAGTACGCCATGCGCTTGTCGTTGCTATACCTGTTTGGCGGCTGAATCAGCCGTTATCTTCTGTGACAATTTTCAGCTCGCCGTTCTTCGCGCGGCGCCAGTACAGGCGCTTGATCGTCATGGTCGTGTGCTCGTCGTCGACAATCGATTGTCGAAACCGGCTCAAGAACAGACCCTCCTCTTCAGGATCTTCAAGCAGCATCACATCATCGAGAACAAATTGCCGAATCGGTCGTTCAGCCAGCGCCTGCAGCCGGTACGCTGACCATTCGTCCCTGTCCAGGCCTCGATACTCAAAGTCAGCAGCATACAATGACAGATAGCGGTGCCAATCGCCGCTACGATAACTGCTCGCCCAGGAGTCGAGCGCAGTCATCAGTTCGTCACGGGTTGCAGCAATTTGCTCGGCGCTTTTCCTGCGAATCTTGCGCGCAATAATCACCGGAGTCACCAGCGGCACGAGATGTTCCTCGAGGAGCAGCAAATCAGCATTGGGCAGGGCGATACAGCCGTCGGTATCCAATGGCGGCCGCGGACCGCTGCCGGGCGTCACCCCGTGTATCCAGATGCCGCCACCGGTTCGCTCGTTGAAGCGGTCCCAGGCGTTCGGATAGTCGAGAGTAAACGCAGTCGGACCATACCTTTCATGCAGACCACTGGTGTCGAGCTGATCGTTGACGAAGTAAATACCCAACGGTGTGCGTCGGTCCCAGGCGCGTCGCTTACCCACTCCGCCCTGACCGACCGACATATATCGTTCATCACCTGGCTCGAACCCATGGCGACCTCGCATGAACCGGTGTAGCGTCGATGTGTCGGTTTCTGCGATGAGAATACTGTCAACGGAGTCCGGGAGCTGCAGAACGTAGGCAGGCAGGACGTCGGCATCTTGGGCTATTGCCATACCGGAACCGAGCACAATGGCGAGGCTAAGCAAACGGAACATGCCGGGATATTACAGCTGCCCGGGAAGCATCACCATGATATGTTCACGGGCATCAGTTTGAGACCCCGGGATAAAGCCGTGAAAAGATACGCCTCCATACTTGCCATTGCATTGTTCTCTGGCAGCATGGCCGCCGCACCGACCGCTGATGAGGCGTTCGGCAAGCTAGCCGAGCAGTACGTCAGTGACCTGAGCCTGATATCGCCGGTCTCGGCAACGCTGATCGGCGATCACAGCGCGGATCATGAGCTCGACAACGTCGATGCGCGGGGACGCGCCAATACCCGGCGCCTTTACCTTGAATACCGTGCGGCACTCGCGGCCATTGATCGTGAATCCTTGTCACGAGCCAATCAGGTGGATGCTGAAATCCTGCACAACGAGGTCGAGTCCAGCCTGTGGGCGCTTGATACGTTCCAATCGTGGGCCTGGGATCCACTCGTCTACGTCGACCTGTCCGGGCGCTCGATTTACGGCCTGGTCGCGCGCGACTTTGCATCACTCGAGCAGCGCTTTGGTGACGCATCCTCACGGCTCGAACAGCTGCCGCGATTTCTTGGCCAGGCTCGTGAATCCATCGATCCGGAACGGGTACCCAAGATCCACGCCGAAACGGCCGCACAACAGAACCCGGGTCTTGTTTCCATCATTGACACCATGATCGTGCCGCGTATGGACGAATTGACGCCGGGCACGAGAGATAGACTGACGGCTGCTATTGAAGTTGCCAGGAACGCGATTGCCGAACACCAGACCTGGCTCGAAGAAGAACTGCTACCGCGGGCGGCCGGCGACTTTCGCATCGGTGCAGAACTGTTCGATGCGAAGCTCGCGTTCGCCCTGAATTCACCGCTTAGCCGAAGGGAAGTCAAGGCTCGCGCCGAAGACGAGTATGAGTCCGTGCGTCATCAGATGTATGAAATCGCCAGGGAAATCTATGCCAAGACGCACACCTATACGGCGTTCCCGGACACACCGAACGAGGATTACAAACAGGTCATCATTCGCGCGGCACTCGAGCAGGCGTATCAGCGTTTGCCGCCGCGCGACGGCATCGTCGAGGTTGCGAAGGAGTATCTGCAGCAGGCAACCGACTTCGTCATTGAACACGACATAGTGACGATGCCCGATGATCCCGTTGAAATCATCGTCATGCCCGAATTCCAGCGTGGTGTGTCCATCGCCTACCTCGATCCGCCGGGACCGCTCGACCAGGGGCAAGCAGCGTTCTATGCGGTCGCACCATTGCCGGAAGAATGGACCGACGAACAGGTCACTTCTTTCCTGCGTGAATACAACATGCTCTCAATCCAGGACCTGACAATTCACGAGGGCGTGCCGGGGCATTACCTGCAGCTGGCGCTCAGTAACCGTTACCCCTCGACCTTGCGCAGCGTACTCTGGTCAGGACCGTTCGTCGAAGGCTGGGCGGTCTACGCAGAGCGCGTCATGGTCGACGAGGGCTACCTCGACTATGACCCGCTGATGCGGCTTATCAATCTCAAGTCGTATTTGCGTGCAGTGACGAACGCCATTATCGATTCGGCGATTCATGTAGATGGTATGACACGTGATGAAGCGATGAATCTCATGATCGAAGGTGGTTTCCAGGAAGAGCGTGAGGCTGCCGGAAAATGGGTGCGGGCACAACTGACATCAGCGCAACTCTCGACTTACTTCGTCGGCTACCAGGAGCATGTCGAATTGCGTAAAGCCATCGAAGAGGAATGGGGTGACGAATTCACGCTGCGCCGCTACCACGATCAGGCACTCTCCTACGGCTCACCACCGGTAAAATTCGTCCGCGCCCTGATGCTCGGTGAGGACATTCCCCAAAGCGGTGAATAGGCAGTACATATTGCTGCAGGTGATCAGGTCGCGAACCGATCAGCTATACTGCGCGGTCACGAATCAGGATGACCGAAAATTGCATGAACGAGCCGAATAAGCCGTCGGAGACACGCGGCTGGGATACTTATTGGCAGGGCACGCGCGATAAGGACTCATACGCTTTGGGAGGGGCGAGTCATCCCGCAATTACGTCATTCTGGGACGATACGTTGAGCCAGATTCTTGCGTCCACGACCAACGCAAGAATCCTGGACATCGCCACTGGTAGCGGTGCGGTCATTGAGAAATTTTTTCATCACTCTACTGACGCTCAACCGGATATTACTTGCGTGGACATTTCCGATGCGGCGATAGACGGCGTGCGTCGCAGGTTTCCAGCGATCACCGGGATCGTTGCGGACGCCCGGTCAATTCCTCTGGAGTCTTTCCGATACGACCTTGTAACGAGCCAGTTCGGTATTGAATATGCGGGTCTGGACGCCCTGGACGAAGCAGCGAGACTGATTGCTCCGGGGGGAACATTGGCGATGCTAATGCATGTTCGCCCGGGCTTGATATTTGACGAATGCAGCGCAGCGCTTGACGCAGTCCAGCGCACACAAAAGGCCGAATTCGTTGAGCGCGCACTACGGTTTTTCGAGTCAGGATTCGCCGCTGTTCGGGGCGCTGACCGGGCGCCATATGACCAGGCAGCGTCGGACCTCAACCCAGCGATCGAGGCGGTGGATACCATTTTGTCTGAACACGGCGAACATGTCGCAGGCGGGACAATTGCAAAGTTGTATTTCGACGTTGAGCGTATTCACACGCGTATTCAAACCCATGACCCGGACGAGGTTCTCGAATGGCTTCGTACTATGGTTCGCGAGTTGGCGGACTATGGAGAGCGTATGGCATCTATGTGCGATGCAGCTATTGACGAAAAGGCTTTCGGCGATGCAGGCGAGCGCCTGCGAAAACATGGCTTAACGATTGCTCAGGGAGAGCCACTCCTCCCAGTTGACGGAGTGCTTCCGGTCGCCTGGGCGCTGCAGGCCGTTCGCGCGGGCTAGAGTCAGCTAATTCACCACGATAGCAGCGCTTACCTGACAACACGTTCTAGTCTATTTTACGCGCGCGATTCGTATGTACCTTTTTTCGCCGTCCCGAACCATTTTGTAACCGAAATAATCCTTGCGGATCGTGACATCAAATGAACAATTCTTCCAGCTGACTCGCGTGCTGCCTTTTTTTTTCCAGATCTGTCCATTCTTAAAATAGAAAAACATCTTACCGCTTGTGTTTTTCGGACACTTTACCAATCGTCCCCGCACTACCATATCCATGTCGGCGTCTCTGCGATCTAGTGCCTCCCGGCCGACGTCGTCACTGAGTGGTACTTGCCTCACCACCGGTGGCGATTCGGTGGCCGCCGAATCATCCGAAGGTGGCGGCGTCGGCGGTGACTGAGGCGTCGGCGGTGGTGGCTGCGGCTGCGGCTGTAAAATTATGTTGTCATAACAGGCCAGACGGAGCACATCATCCTCAATTGACTGGCAGGCATGAGATGTCGACGTATCCCGTTCGGCCGCAATTATCGCAGCCGGCAAAAACGCAGCTGCCAGGCTAATAACGACTAGCCGTGCAAACCTAAAACGATTGACCACAAATATCATAAATGCTTCCTTATTGTTCCGGCCGTGACACTCGTTACGCCACCTTGATTCCGGCATTCTCCAGATAGCTTCTTAGCGGCTGCAATTGCTTGTCGAAGCACGTCCATCGATGGACTGATCGAGCGTGGACTTTCTCGCGAATCTGCACGTTACTCGCAGTGTTACTTGCAGTTTTGTTTTGCTCGAAATTGAGGCAAGCAACTTCGAAGTCCAGGCCTAGTTGCTCGAGCAGTTTTCGCGTCTCGCCCTCTTGATCGCTAACCAGTGCCTCATATTCGATCTCGATCAAGCGGCCCGCAAGTAGTTCATGCCAATGTTCATACAGACGATTATAGGCCACAAAGAAGGGTCCGAGGTCATCGAATGAGTAGGCGTAGCGAAAATACGATTGCTTGTACATGGCAAAGCAGTTGTCCATCGGATTGCGTTTTAACAAAATAATTGGCGCTTGCGGATACGCTTTCGCAATAAATCCCAGGTAAAAGACGTTTTCGGGATGCTTTTCGATAAACAGCGGCTTGTTACCGAGCTTGTATTTGATTGCTTCCAGATAGCCGTCAGCAATTCGACCGATATCTTTCTTTGCTGCCGACTCGATGATAGCCGGACTCATGCTGTCGGTAGTCCTTACCCCGCTTTCCCGCTTGAGAGCGATCTGCATGGAAAAGGATTCGCCAATACTCTCTACCCTTGAGTGGCTGGACAAGATTCTCTCGGTCAGAGTCGTGCCACTGCGTGGCAGTCCGACAATAAAAACCGGTGTCTTGCCAACTCCGTCCGCTCCGCCTTCGACCGTCCCGTCTGCCAGCCAGCTCTTGTTGCAGACCTCGATAATTTTGTCAATCAGGCGAATGTCCGCCTCCACATCGTAGTCCGCGACAGATCGTGCCGCGTCACCCGCCATCTTGTAGTACTCGAACGCTTCGTCCCATTGTTCGAGATCTTCCAACTCTTTGCCAATAGCGTAGTAGAGGAAGATATTCAATTCGGGCTTCAGCTTTTTTCTTTGCAGAACCTCTTTCATCTGCTCAACGTGTGCCGTATCTGTAGCTCGCCCGAGCCTCGAGAGCTCATAGTGGTTGCGCTGATGGTCGGGGTGCTTCTTGAGGAGGTCAGCGTAAATCTCCTTTGCTGCGTCGATCTTACCTACATGAACATTACATGCAGCCATGTGAGCCCGCAGCGAATCAATGCCTGGCTGGAGTTCGTTCGCTTTCTTGTACAGTGGCCAGGCTTTGTCTGGCAGGCCGACTTGTGTATAAATCGTTGCGGCCCTGTCGAGGTAAAGCGGGCTGTTGTCCATTAGCGGTGCGTACTGTTGCAACAGCTCGACCGCGTCTCCATAACGATTCAGATGCAGATATTGGTCAGCCAGCTCCACCGCCGCATCGTAGCGTGTATCGTCGAGGCTGATCGCAGTTAAAAAGGCTTTGATGGCCTGCTCGCGCCGGTTTGACACTTTCTCGGCCAGACCGAGCAAGAACCGACCTTCGGCGCTATTCCTCTGCTGATTCAGAATCTCCCTGGCACAAGCCCGGACTTGCGTCCAGTCTTTTGCCTCGACCGCCCGCCTGGCTGCCAGGCTAACTCGTTGTACGTGGTTGTTCGCAACTTGCATGTTCTTGATTGTAGCGGGTCGCAGTCATTCCGTCGTCCGTATTGTCGTATGGACAAGGTTGTTATAATCGTCCGACCCCTCTAAGGAAGTGACCCCTGGATTGAGTAATTCGTGGCCGGATCAAACCATAGCGACACGGACGAGGCGGTTACCGCATGGATCCGCGAAACCCTCGATAAGGCTGTGCAGGAAATAACAAGCCTCGGCGTTATCGATGACAAACTCGTCGAAGCAAGACCGGTATGGTCAGTGCCCTACAAGGTCATGATCGGCCAGGTTCGCGTGGCCAATGACCAATCGACATTCAGATGGATCATCAGTGGAGATCTGCCGACAGACCATATCAGTTCGACGGTCGCAGCAACTCCGAGAGAGGCCGTGAGATACTTCTCAATAAAGTGGCAAAGAGATGCCACCCGCTACAACGATCCAGCCGCGCGAAAAGCGCATGGCCTGGATGAGACATTGGACTGGAATCAGCTGACCGAGAAGCTGGTCGCCAAAGCCGAAGAACTGTATGACATGGCCGGAGATGACAGGCTCTGGCGCCAAACCGATAACTCCTGATCACTCCTGAACAAAAAGAAAAGGGCCGCGAATGCGGCCCTGATCTTTAATGGCAATGCTCAGTCGTTTAGAACGTCTGGCTCAGCCTCAGGAACCAGCCCCTGCCGAATACACGGTAGGTGATCGGATCGGTGCTGGCGTTGAAGCCCTGATCGATGAACGGCGGTGGCTCATTCGTCAGGTTGGTGACGCCCAGCGTGACGCGCGTCGTACCCATGTTGTCGAAGGAATAGTCCAGAACGATGTCATGGTACAGCTGCGAGTCGATTTTATAGTTGTAATCGATGTACTGCGCATCTGCATTGATCGAGCCGATAAACTCGGCCAGGTACGAGACCGTCAAGTCGCCGCGGTTGTAGCGGGCAGAGAAGTTCATCTTGTCTTCCGCGAACGTGCCGCAGGTGTCGCAGGTCGTGAAGTCGACGTGCTTGCCGAGCTGGTCGTCAACCGGGTCACCCGGCTTCGGTACGCGCGAGCGCTCGAGCATGTGCGACCAGAGCAGCGCCAGCTCGAACTCACCGACGTTGGTGCCGAAGCTGTAGCGGATTTCCGTGTCGACGCCTTCGCCCGTGTTCGCGGCAACGTTGACCTGGCTGTCGAGGATCTGGCGGATCGTGAAGTCAATGTCGTCACGACGTTCGATCTTCGCGCACTCGACCGCGTTCTGCTGAACATAGCACTGGTCGAGGATATAGCGAACACCCAGCGCGTTGATCGCGTCTTCCATCTCGATCTTCCAGTAGTCGACCGTCAACGACAAACTGCCATCACCAATCTGCGGCGTGAAGACAAAGCCGGCCGTCACGGTGTCCGCCGTCTCAGGCGTGAGATTCTCGTTGCCACCTACGAACGACGTGACCTGCGTGTCGGTCCTAAACGCAGACCGCGCGCATCCCGGCGCGATGCTCGTGCCGTCGCCGGTCCACGAGTCCTGGAAGTCCGCCGGATCGCAAGGATCTGCATACGTCGGGGCGCTGCGGCCCAGTCCGCCGAACAACTCGCTGATCGACGGAGCACGGAAGGCCGTACCGGCCGTCGCGCGCAGCTTGAACGTCTCGGTCGCTGCGAACTCGGCACCAAACTGCCAGGTCGCGTCGCCACCGAAGGTGTTGTAGTCGTCGTAACGCAAACCAGCCTTCAAGGACAGCGACTGCGTGCCGTTGTCGAAGACCGGTGCATAGACCTCGGCAAACACGGCCTTCGAGTACAGCGTACCGTCAGTACCGGTACCGGTACCACCCGTGATCGCGCCGATCGCGGCGGCCGAGTCGGGCGTAAACACAAACTTTTGGCCCCAGTAGCCGAAGCCGGCCGCCCAACCGAGCTCGCCGCCCGGCAGTTCGAAGGCCGAACCCGTGATGCTGGCGCCCGCAATTTCCTGCTCGGTTTGACGCGTGTCATTACGCGTGACCGCTACGTAGTCGAGCATGTCCTGAGTCACAGCGCCTTCGCCGGCCCAGAAGTTCATCGGTACGCAGCCGACAATGAGCGTGCTCGCGTCGGTGATGTCGGTATAGCACTCGGGATTGCCGTCACCGTCGAGGTCAGCCGAAGGACCGAGCGCGCCCGTCAGGCGTACGCCCGAGAACTGACCGGTCTGGTAAGTACTGATAGTGCGCTTGCCACGGTTGTAGTAGACCTCCCAGTCCATGTCGTTGACGATACCTTCGAAGCTCATGACAGTCTGCCACTGGGCCATGTCCACCTCGTAATGGCGCGGAATCTCGACCATGCGGCGGCGAACATTGGTAACTGGCTCGTAGCCGAAGGCCGTGCCATTCGCCGCGTTATAGGCGTCGATGCCCTGCTGTACGTAGTAGTTGTCCTCGGACACACCCAAATAAGCGGCACCGTTGAAGGTACCCGCGTAACTCGGATAGATGTTTGTGTCGTACGGCAGCGGCGCGAGCTCCGCGTCCGACGTGCGATCCGAAGTGCGGATCGTTGCGCGGAACGTGACGTTGTCCGACACCTCGAAGCTACCTTCAGCGAAGACGTTCAAGCGATCGTACGGCGTCTGCATGTAGTTCACCGGCGCATAGTTATACGTACGACTGTCGTACGGAGTCATTACGGCCCCTGGCGACTCAATCATGAATATCGCTGACGTAAGGGAGCCGTCGTCCGGATCGTCCGGCGTCGTTGTCTCCAAGCCGCCCGGAGTCGTGAAACTGATGCGCGATTCCGGAATACGCGAGGATCCGAAGAAGTCGCACTCCGTCGTCGTACCACCTAACGCCTCACAACCGGGTTCGAAGATGTAGTAAGAGCTCTGCATGTAGCCCCAAGGCGTGTCTCTCTGAAAAATTTCCTGCTGATCGACGAACTCGATACCGGCCACGAAGTGACCATCGCCGAAGTTTTTGCCGGCGATCATCGAGATCGTGGTCTGCTCGCCACTGTTTGTGTCGAACCACGCAGACTGCTGAGCTTCGAGCTCCACGCCTTCGAAGTCCGTACGCGTGATGATGTTCACCACACCGGAAACCGCGTCGGCACCGTAGATAGCGGACGCGCCATCTTTCAGGATTTCGACACGCTCGATCATCGTCGACGGGATCGTCGTGTAGTCGCCGCCGTCGACAGTACGCCTGCCGTTGACGAGGGTCACCGTACGGCTGGGTCCCATGCCGCGCAGGTCAATCTGGACCGTGCCGGTGTTGGTGTTGCCGTTGTTCACCGTGGTGCCGAGCGGCGTACCCGCCATGGACGGCATTTTCTGGATAAGGCTACCGACGTCGGTAATTCCCGCGGCGATGATGTCCTGGCGAGTGAGAACCGTTATTGGACTGGCACTATCCAGGTCTGCACGCTTGATGCGCGTACCCGTAGTGATAATTTCCTCTAACGTCTCGTCTGCTCCATCTGCATCCTGTGCCGCAGCACCGGGTGCATATCCGACTGCAAGTGCGCCAGCGCCTATACCCAGACACAAACGAACTGCAGTCTGCAGTCTGCTATTAGATAACATGAATGTTCCCCTTATACTGATAAGTAGAAATCGTTGTATTTGAATCACAACCCATAAGGAGGGTTATACCATCAAAAGCCGAGGCAGACAATACACAAGTCATATACCCCGTCATCTATAGGGTTTTTGTCGAAACAGAAAAACAGTGTTGATTCGGACTTTCTGTATCAAAAAAACAACAGCAGATAAATCCTGACGAGAATTTCGCACCGGCTGATTGCCTGTCGAGTAGCAGTATCGGCCCGAAATATCACTTATGACGAAAATAAGTAGTTGAAAAGGTAGAATTTATCCGGCCTTTGCGTCGATCGATGACTCGCCCGGTCGAAATCGTCGGCTTATAACAGCGACTTAATAAGTACGCACAGATCGTGCGTTCTGACATAAAACAGTCTTTTTGAGTACCGTCTTGCCTGAATCGCAATCGTGGCTGCCTAGCGATCAATCCTGGGTGCTTGAACTCGGTCAGATGTCTCGATCATCACAGCATCCGACCCAGTCTAAGTTCGTGTACATTCGGCGCATGGCATCACAGGTCAGGCAACGCTGGATTCGCGGCATGATACGTATCGGCATCAGTGCCGTGCTGCTGCTTGTTTTTGCCCTGCACGTCCAGGGGCACAACACTATGTGCTGATCGACCGTATCGAGAGCTATCTCTACGACGCCCGGCTGCGGCTCACGATGCCCAATACCATTGATGACAGGATCGTCATCGTCAAAATCGACGAGGCCAGCCTGTCGGTTCTCGGGCAATGGCCGTGGTCACGAGATACGCTTGCCCGGATCGTCGATAAGCTTTTCGACGAATACCGCATAGATATTCTTGGCTTCGATGTGCTGTACGCGGAGAAGGAAGAGACTTCGGGAAAACGCGTGCTGAATGAACTTGCGGCAAGCCCCTTGGGTAAATTGCCTGAATTCCAGGCCGAATATCGGCGGCTGCAGGTGACCCTGGACAGCGATACACAATTTGCGGAATCGTTTATTGCTCGCAACGTTGTGCCTGGATTCGTATTCAAGGATTTTCTTGCGGCCGATGAGCCGGAGGCGACAGGTATGTTGCCGCCGCCATTGCTTCGCAGGGAAGCGATCGCCGGATTGACGATACCTTTCGTCAATGCGCGCGGCTATGTCGGCAACCTGAGGCAATTGCAAGAGAATGCCGAAACCGGCGGTTTTTTTGACTCGCCGCTAATCGATGCCGACGGGGTGTTTCGCCGCGCCCCGCTGGTGCAGCAGTATCGCGGTGACTTGTATCCGACGCTGTCTCTCGCGATTGCTCGCCTGGCGCTGGATTCGCCGTCCGTTGGTTTTGTATTCGCCACCGCCGATGAGGACAAACGCAGCGGTCTCGACCTGGAGGCTTTTCGGCTCGGAGAACGGAAAATTGCCGTCGATGGCCAGGTGGCCGCCTTCATACCCTTTCGCGGGCGCCAGGGAAGTTTTCATTACGTATCCGCCCGATCGGTACTCGATGGCAGCGCTCCCCGGGACATACTGGAAGGGAAGATCGTCCTGTTCGGTGCGACTGCAGCCGGTTTGCTCGATCTGCGTTCGACTCCGGTCGGCGAACGTTACTTTGGCGTCGAGGCTCACGCCCGATCCGTCCTGGCCCGGTGGCGTCGGGCTAAGCTACACTTTGACGGATACCGATGGTGTTGAATGGATATCCGGTGCGTTGGCTTTCGGCGACCCGGTAGACGCGCAGGTGAGATTATGAGTAACGAGCAGACTGAACTGGAGGAATTCATGGCGGGTCTGATCCGCAGGAATCCTGGCGAAGAAGTTTTTCACCAGGCCGTGCGCGAAGTCGCGACCAGCATCATTCCGTTTCTGAATACACGACCGGATTACAAGCAGGCTAGGATTCTTGAGCGCCTCTCGGAACCAGATCGCGTCATTATTTTTCGCGTCGGCTGGGAAGATGATGCGGGCAACATACGCGTCAACCGCGGCTACCGGGTGCAATGGTGCAACGCGATCGGTCCTTACAAGGGCGGGCTTCGATTTCATAAAGACGTCACGCTGGCCGTCTTCAAATTTCTAGGCTTCGAACAGACTTTCAAGAACAGCCTGACCGGACTGCCGATGGGCGGCGGCAAAGGCGGTTCCGACTTCAATCCCAAGGGCAAGTCCGATCGCGAAGTCATGCGTTTCTGTCAGTCGTTCATGAGCGAACTCTATCGCCATATCGGGCCGTTCACCGACGTTCCGGCCGGCGATATCGGTGTCGGCGCGCGTGAAGTCAGTTACCTGTTCGGTCAGTACAAACGCCTCTCGAACCAGTTCACCGGCGTTCTTACCGGCAAAGGGCTGGCGTTCGGTGGCAGCGAGATTCGAGTGGAAGCGACCGGCTACGGCTGTGTCTACATGATGGAGGACATGCTCAAACACCACGGCGAGGACATCGATGGCAAGACTGCGCTCGTTTCCGGTGCCGGCAATGTCGCCCAATATACGGTTGAGAAACTCAACGCACTCGGCGCGAAGGTCCTGACGATGTCCGATTCCTCGGGTTGTGTTCACGATCCCGACGGGTTTTCCACTGAGAAACTCGATTTCGTCAAGGAGCTCAAGACCGTGCGCCGCGGTTCGCTTGCCGAGTACGCGAAAGAGTACGGCGTCGATTTTCATGCCGGGAAACGACCCTGGGGCATCGCCGCCGACCTGGCTTTCCCCTGTGCGACCCAGAATGAAGTCAGCGAGGACGATGCCAGGGAACTCGTCAAGAACGGCTGCATCGCCATGGCCGAGGGCGCCAACATGCCCACCGTGCAGGCCGGTATCGATGTATTTCAGGAGACATCGACTCTGTTCGCACCGAGCAAAGCAGCAAATGCGGGCGGCGTTGCGGTGTCGGGGCTGGAGATGACACAGAACAGCATGCGATTGTCGTGGTCGCGTGATGAATTGAATGAGCGCCTGCGCGAAATCATGGCTGATATTCACGAGCGCTGCGTTGAATATGGTGAGACCGGTGACAAGGTCGATTACGTGCACGGCGCCAACGTCGCCGGCTTTGTAAAAGTCGCAGATGCAATGCTGGCCTATGGAGTCATGTAGCCAGAATGCATGAGGGGGCCATGCTGTGACCTGCCAGATTGCAATCGTCGCTTCGAAGGTGATGGGATGTTTCCCGAGCTGGCCCTTTACGATTGTCATGCTTGCTTGCGGGCCTGAGAGCCAACGACGAACCATAATCACTTACAGGCTTGTGTTTATCGGGCGAAATGAAATCAATGCTTTTCGCCAACGCGACGGTCGGTTTGAATAATGACGCGGTGCATCCGACGATAGGCGGGAAGATAATCGGCGACCGCGAAGTGCTGTGTCGTCCGGTTATCCCAGATGGCTACCGATCCCTTTTGCCACCGAAATCGAACCTGCAGACTCGGCGAATCAATATGGCTGAACAGGTATTGCAGTAGCCTGTCACTTTCGACTTTGAGTACGCCAGTCACACATTGCGTGAAGGATCGATTCACAAACAGCAAGCGCTTGCCGGTCACCGGATGTACGGGCGCCATCGGGTGTACCGCCGACCCAATGCTGGCCATTGCCGCGTTCAAGGCCTCGACATCGGCATTGTCCCCGAGATAGTTATCGCGGAACGCACCCATGTCATGCACGGCGGTCGATTTCGTGACCAGCGCCTGCAGATCTGCAGGCAGTGAATCATAGGCCGCATACATGTTTGCCCACAAGGTATCGCCGCCGATCTCCGGGACGTCGATGGCGTGCAATACAGATAGAAATGGCGGCTGCGGCTGGAAAGTCAGGTCCGTGTGCCAGTCATCCGTATCGGGTGGTCGATCGCCATCGTTCTCCAGCAAGACGACACGATCATACCCAGGCAGGTGTGGGTAAATTGGATGCGGTTCCACCGGCGTTCCGAACGTAGTCGCAAAATCGAATTGCGCCTGTGGTGACAGGTCCTGACCTCGAAAGAACAACACGAGATGTTGCATCAGGGCGTTATAGATCTGATCCTGAATCTCCGAATCCAATGTCTGCGACAAGTCGATGCCGCTGATTTCGGCGCCGATAACGGTGGTAATCGGATTTATTTTCAAAGTGTTTCCCATCGCAACCAGCGCTGTCTGTCGAGGATTGCCGCGAATTATATCTGACTATCACGGAATTCTGGCGTCACCACGCATTGATAACTAGACTACGCGCATTGATAAACGACTATCAGTGAGAGACAGTCCCTCTTTATCTGCTCTCGACTTATGACTCGTTGGAGAAAACGATGAAAGCAGCCGTACTCCGGGAAATCGGCAAGCCACTCAGTATTGAAGAAGTGCAAATAGATAAACCGAAGGGGCACGAAGTACTCGTAAGAACCGCTGCTTGTGGCGTTTGCCGTTCCGACTTGCACTACATCGATGGGAACTACAGCCATCCAATGCCAGTGATTCTGGGTCACGAATCTGCCGGCATCGTGGAGCTCGTTGGCGAACAGGTGCGCTACGTGCAACCCGGAGACCATGTGATCACCTGTCTATCCGTTTTCTGCGGCCACTGCGATTATTGTGTTACGGGCAGGCCTTACATCTGTAAGAACTCGGAAACTGCTCGTGAAGAAAATGAGCCTTCGCGTATTACGCAGTCGGGCAAAAATATCAACCAGTACTACAACCTTTCTGCATTTGCGGAGCAAATGCTCATTCACGAGCATGCACTGGTAAAGATTCGTGAAGACATGCCCCTGGATCGCGCGGCGCTCATCGGTTGCGCAGTCGTTACGGGTTTTGGTGCGGTGATCCACACGGCACAAATCGAGGTGGGCAGCACCGTTGCCATTATCGGCTGTGGGGGAATCGGGCTGTCGGCGATTAATGGCGCCGCCATCGCGGGTGCCGGACGCATCATTGCCGTGGACATCAAGGAGTCCAAACTCGAGATTGCCAGGCAGTTAGGCGCGACCGATGTAATTAACGCCACTGAAGGGGATCCTGTCGCGCAAATCAAGGCGCTTACTTCGGGTGGTGTTGAATACTCTTTCGAGGCTTTGGGATTAAAGGCAACGGCAGAGCAGGCGTTTCGCATGCTGCGGCCCTCAGGTGTTGCCACCATCATTGGCATGGTGCCCGAAGGACAGATGATCGAGGTTGATGCCGTCGATTTGTTGGACGACCGGAAATTACAGGGTTCGAATATGGGATCCAACGCGTTCAGGGTCGATATGCCCCGCTTCGTTGATTTCTATCTAAACGGAGATTTACACCTTGACCAGATGATCGCGAAACGTATTCCAATAGAGCAAATCAATGATGCTTTCGAGGAAATGAAACGCGGTGAATTTGCTCGCAGCGTTATCGTATTCGATCACTGATCGAGCTCGTCCTACTGGCGAATCCATCTTGGTACTATAAAGCGATAGTCTTTATAGGGCGTGATGGGCGGATCCGTAAAGATGGTGACCAACTCTCCCCCTTGCACCTGGTAGTGAGATACCGGCGCAGAAGGTTGTATGCGCAGGACATGCTCATCGTCCCATGTGATACGGCCCAGCAATCCTTCGTAGCCAACCTCTATCAGATGCTTGTTTACGGCCTCGAAATCATAGGCGTCACCCACGTTCCTGACTGCATCGGCCCACGCCATCACCCCGGTATACGTAGCAAAGGAGCCCGCGGGCACTTGATGCCCATAGAGTTCGAAGTATCGATTCAGCCAAGCCTGGGCTTGCGGGTTCGGTGCCTCGGGTATAGGGATAGAAGCGGGCATCTCACCGATGATGCCATCAGCGCTTACACCCAATATGTCTACAACTTCCCGCGGCGTAATGCTCCAGCCATAGCTGACGATGGAGTTGCTGGGCCGTCTGATAAACTGACGAAAAAAAGTGATGACCTCCATGGAGCTGGGAATTTCCACATGAATCAGTGACGGCTTGATGCGGCGAATCTGGGTGAGGATAGAGCCCCACTCGCGAGTACCGAAGGGCACCGTTTCGTGCATGGCCACGTTCCAGCCATGCTTTTCAAAATCGTCCACGAGGGCATTAGCGATTTCTACACCCCAGGCATCATCGGTATTGATGATGACCACATTCTTATTGGGATACTCATAAGGCAGGGCCATCAGCGCCCGAAACATGCTGTTGGCTTGTCGACTATCGACATCCCCGAGCTGATAAATGTTGTTGTATTTTTCGCGGTCCTCATTGAAGACATCGACCGCCGCCTGGGAGCCATCGTCAGCGAAAAAAGGAGCGTCGTATTTGCCGTAGGCGCGAACGTCTTGCCCCCATCCTGCCCAGCCAGCATGTACTGAGGCGACGTTTTTGCTTGCCAGGTAGTCGGCGCCTTGCATCACGACCTCGGCGGAAAATTCCTTGGAGTCGTAGCGGATGATCTCCAGCTGCTTACCGAGCAAACCACCCGACTCATTGAGCTCGTCGATGGCCATCTTGATGCCCTTAAAGTAGTCGTCTCCCGCGGCAACATAGGTACCGGTCTGCGGTAACGGCACGCCAACTCCAATGGTGTCCGCCGCAAATAATGATGACGATAGAAATGCCAAGAGTGTGGCAATCGCTGATAATCGTCTCTTCTTCACTGTGACCTCTTCTTGGTTTTCAGGCGTGCAAAGGAAAGTTTTCGAAACACACCCATGATGCCGTCAGGCAGTAACAGCACCAAGATTACTACCATTCCACCCATTGCGATAAGTCGATAGGGTCCCAACGGCGCAAGGAGTTCGTTGAGGGTGACAGTAATAAACGCGCCGAGGACGACACCCGGGTATTGACCGATACCGCCGATCACCATCATGACCATCAACATGACCAGGATGTCCAGGCTTACCATGCGCGTGGACAGAACGCCGACATAATGCGCATAAAGACCTCCGATCAGGCCAGTCAGAAAAGAGGTCAGCGCGAACACCATTAATTTGTACTTGATAGGGCTCACTCCCAGGCTGACGGCAAATTCTTCAGAATCTTTCAATGCCAGAAAGGCAGTACCCCAGTAAGACTTGAGCACGACAACGATGACGGCGGAACAGATAATCGTTAGCAACAACGTGAAATAGAACATGGGTACCAGCTCGGCGGAACTGAAAGTAAAACCAAACAGTTCGATGGGCGGGATCGTGAGCAGGCCACGAGATCCAGCGGAGCCTATGGCCAACCCAATACTGCCTCTCAACAACGGTTGCAAGGTCATAAAAATACCGAACGTCAATAGCGCCACGTAGGGCCCTGCCAGCCTGAGACAAGGTAAGCCGATCAAAATACCGATACCTGCCGTTATGGCAGCTGCCAGGAACATGGCGTAAACCGGGGGAATATCGAGACTGACCGATAGAATCGCCGACGCGTAGGCGCCTATGACAAAAAACGCTACCTGACCAAAGGAGAAGATGCCGGCAAATCCCATGATGACGTCCCAGCAGGACGCGACTACAGTCCATATCAGACACATGATCAGGATGTGCATAACGAAACGTATGTCGCCAACGAACAGCGGGAGTATCGCTACCACAGAAAAAATAACGGCCAACATTGCGGCCATGCGCTGCCAACTCAAGACTAGGCTCCTTTGCCCATCAGGCCTTGAGGCCGTACGACCAAAGTCGCTATTAAGACGATAAACAGTACGATCATCGTATAGCTCAAGCCGATGGTCCAACCCACAAACGCCTCAAGCATCCCCACAATTAACGCCGCATACAGACTGCCACGAATAGAACCCATACCGCCGAACGCGGTGATAACCCAGGCTTTGATCATGATGTTGGATCCCTCGGCTGGATTAACAAAGTATTTTTGACTCAGCAGGATTCCGCCAATACCTACCATGACCGTTGAGATTGCAAAGGTAGCGGCAAAAACCCGATCTTTGGGGATGCCCACGATCTGAGAACCGACCGGATTTTGCGCCACCGCTTGCACGGCCAACCCCATGCGGGTGTTATTGAGAAACCACGCGAGCAAGAGAATACCGACTACCGACACGACGAAGACGACGATATCCTGATTGGAAAGTATGACTCCGTAGATTTCGCTATATCCATCCACGATTGGGGGCAGGGACTTCATGCGCCCGCCAAATGCAGCAACGTAAAGCGCATCGATCAGTATGGACAGGCCCAAGGTCATCATCATGACTTTGACCTCCCAGTCCGATCGCTTTCTGAGTGGCGCGACCAGCGTCTTTTCCAACAGGTAGCCGACAACTAATAGCATAGGGATGGCTAAAATAAATACGGTAAGGTAACCGCCGAAAACCCCGACCACGGTTAACAACACCCAGGCAATATAGCCGCCCAGGTTATAGAGCGACCCGTAGGCGAAATTAAAGACCTTGGTTACGCCATAGACGAGCGTTAAACCAACCGCCATCAACGCATAGACAGACGCTGTTAGGAGGCCGCTGATAATGACGTCAATGACTTCTACAAACATCGCGAGCTACAAGCCTAAAAAAATTTCTTTCAAATGTTCGTCGCTCAAAGCATCGTCTTTACTTCCTGCAAAGGAAATATGGCCTTCCTCCATGACATAGATCTTGTCGGCCAAGTCGATAATCTCGGGAATATTTTGTTCCACCAACAAAATCGTCGTACCTTGCCGATTAATTTCTTTGATGATATTGAAAAGCTCATGCAAGAGGCTGGGTTGCAGTCCGATTGACGGTTCGTCAATGCACAGGAAATCGGCATTGGACATCAGGCCCCTGGCGATGGCCAGCATTCGAGCTTCGCCGCCACTCATGGTGGAGGCAAGCTGCTTTTCCCGATCCTGCAGTCGCGGAAAAAGTTCGAACACCTTTTGCAGGTTGTCTGTTTCTGTCGCCCGGGCGTTCTTTGAGTAGGCACCTAAACTGAGATTGTCCAACACGGACATATGTGGAAAGAGTTCGCGGTTCTCAGCAATGTAGGTAACACCCAAATTGACGATCTTTTCAGTCGTTAAGCCATTGATTTCTTGGTCTTTATACGTGATCTTCCCGTTCACGTTCTGCACCAGTCCGCAGATCGATTTTAGGAGTGTGCTCTTACCGTGGCCATTCGGACCCAGCATGACCACAATCTGGCCCTGCTCCACTGTCAGGGAGATGTCTCTTAAAATTTGCGACTCGCCGTAATAAGCGCTTAATTCATTGACCTGCAACAAAGGCCTCACCCAGATAACACTCGATAACCTTTGGATCGCTAATCGCGATCTCTGGCGCGTCACAACAAATCAAACGTCCGGATTCGATGATTAATAATTTCTCTGTGAGCTCGGTGAGCACTTTCATAAAATGTTCGATGATAATTATAGTGATACCTAGCTTTTCATTGATTCTTCGAATCACATCCATGAGGTCTTTGATCTCAATCGCATTGGAGCCAGCCATAGGCTCATCCAGCATGAGCATTTTTGGTTTGGTCGCAAGGGCGGCGCCTATCTGTAATTTCTTTTTATCCAGCAGGTTCAGGCGCGTGGTTTCTTTCGCGCGCTCCGATTCCAGTCCGAGGAAATCGATAAGCTCGTCCACATGATCCAGATCCAGTCCCTCACTAGAGCCGAACCGACTCCCCACACAGATACTTTTTTCCACCGTCAGGCTAGGAAAAGTATGAGGAATTTGAAAGGTCCGGGCTATGCCCCGTTTAGCAATCTGGTAGGGGCGCAGGCGGCTGATGTCGTGGCCGTCGAATTCAATCTTGCCTGCATAACTGTAATTGCCGGTGATCAGGTCATACAGAGTAGATTTGCCGGCACCGTTTGGCCCTGCGATGCCGTAGACCTGACCTCTTTGTACCTCAAAACTCAGATCATCTACCGCGGCGAGTTCACCGAATTTCTTCGTAATGTGTACTGTCTTGAGTATGGTATCGGTATTCAACGTTGCTGGCTCCGCCAGTCAGGATGCTCGAATACCGGCACATCCTCGCTGGCTAGCAGAGGCTGACCGCGAATCATATCTGCCGCTCGTTCCGCGACCATGATGGTCGGCGCGTTCAGATTGCCGTTCGTAATTTCTGGAAACACCGACGAGTCAACCACCCTGACGCCAGCTACGCCAAGTACCCGACATTCCTTGTCCACCACTGCCATGACGTCGTCTTGTGCGCCCATTTTCGCAGTACAGGAAACGTGAAAGGCCGTCTCGGCGTTGGCGCGAATCCATGCATCGATCTCGTCGTCAGACTGCACGTCCTCACCGGGCTGAATTTCGTTTTCCACATATTGTTTTATCGCCGGCTGTCCCATTATTTCGCGAGTCAGGCGGATGCAGGCACGAAAAGCCTCGCGATCGTCCGGGTGCTGCATATAGTTGAATTCGAGCTTCGGTTTGGACATCGGGTCATTGCTCTCAATGCTCAACGAGCCGCGGCTCTTGGGCTTGTTCGGTCCGACGTGGACCTGAAAGCCATGGCCTTTGACGGCTAATTTGCCGTCATAGCTGATGGCGCCAGGCAGAAAATGGTATTGAATGTCGGGCCATTGGATCCCCGCTTTCGAACGAATGAAGGCACAGGATTCGAAGTGATTGGTAGCACCTAAGCCTGTCCGGAACAGTAACCACTGCACACCGATCAGACCTTTCGAAAACAAGCCGAGTTGCCCGTTCAAGGTAATTGCTTGATTGCAACGAAGCTGAAAATACACTTCGAGATGGTCTTGCATGTTCAGGCCGACGCCAGGTAATTCGTGGCGCACCGGTACACCGGCTTTGCTGAGCACGTCGGTGGGGCCAATGCCTGATAGTTGGAGAATTGTAGGCGAACCCACAGCGCCTGCCGACAAAATTACTTCGCGCCGCGCCAGAAGAGTTTCCTCGCTGCCATCACGCAGAACATTAACTCCGTTGACGACGCGGCCATGCATCGCAAGGCTAAGTACCTGCGCGTGGGTCATCACCTGCAGGTTGGGCCGCTTCTGCACCGGGCGCAAATAGGCGTTAGCGGTAGACGCGCGGATACCGCGGGCGATCGTCATGTGCATCGGGCCGAAGCCTTCCTGGCGAAAGCCGTTGTAGTCATCGGTCGCGGCATAGCCCGCTTCTACTCCTGCGTCGATAAACGCCTGGTACAGCGGATTCTTCATGCCATTGCCGTTGGTGACGCCCAACGGTCCTGTACCGCCACGGTAATCATCCGCACCGCCTTCCCAGGATTCCGCTTTGCGAAAATACGGCAAGCAATTCTGGTAGTTCCAGCCACTGGCGCCTAAAGTTTCCCAGGTATCAAAATCGGCAGCATGTCCACGCACGTAAACCATGCCGTTAATACTGGACGATCCGCCAAGGCCACGACCCCGCGGGCAGGAAATTCGTCGGTCGTCAAGAAACGGTTCCGGCTGTGACTCGAATCCCCAGTTGTAGCGCTGCATATGTATGGGATAAGAGAATGCGCTGGGCATCTGCAAAAAAAGATGTCTAGCGCTGCCACCGGCCTCCAATAGCAAGACGGAAACGCCGCTGTCTCCACTCAGGCGATTCGCCAACACACATCCAGCGCTGCCTGCACCCACGATGATATAGTCGATATTGGATTCGGACATCGAGTTTCCAGAATTGCGGGTGGCGCGCCGGCCACCTTCTTACAACAAGGCTACGGTAACACGGTGCAGGCAATGAGAATTACAGAACCTTCGCGTGAAATTGATGTTGTTCACGAAACCGATGTGCTTGTCATTGGCTCCGGGCCCGGTGGCCTGGCCGCGGCAATTGGTGCCGCCCGAGCGGGAGTGTCGGTAACACTTCTTGAGCGTTTCGGCTGCTTTGGCGGCAACATCACCGCGGTCGGTGTCGAAGGCTTCGCCTGGTACCGGCACGAGCAGACCGTCGACTCCGAAGGCGTTGGCATCGAGTTCGAACAGCGCGCCAAATCAATGGGTGCGGGCACGCCTGAACCGCAGTCCGACAGTTTCGCGCTCGATGGTGAGGCATTCAAATGCGTGGCCGACGCCCTCGTTGAGGAAGCCGGCATTACACCGATGCTACACCGCCTGTTTGTTGCACCGATCATGGATGGCAGGACGATTACCGGTGTCATCACCGAGAGTAAGGCGGGTCGCGAGGCTATACTGGCAAAACGAGTCATTGACGCCACCGGCGATGCCGATGTCGCCTATCGTGCCGGTGCGATCACGAAAAAAACTCCGAAAGAGGAAATGATCGGCGCGTCAGTGATGTTCTCAATGTCAGGCGTCGATAAAAAGAAATTTATCGCGCACGTAAAGGCTGATCCGCACACCTACTCGGACTGGGCCTATGGTGAATGGTCGGTTGAGACAAGCGGCAAAGAGGACGACATGTTTTCGCCTTTCTTAAGAAAACCGTTCGAAAAAGCGCGTGAAGCAGGACTCATTCCAGAAAATCTGGATACGATTGCTGGCACCTGGGGTGCGCTATACGACTCGGGTGACCTGACCTATCTAAACCTCGTGCATTTAATGGGCTACGACGGGACAGATCCCGACGACCTGACGCGTGGCGAAATAGAAGGGCGTCGTCAGGCCATGTTCGCCATTGAAGCTATGCGAAAATTCAATCCCGGTTGCGAGAACGCGAAGCTGCGCAATTTTGGCATGACGATCGGCATCAGGGACACCCGGAAAATTGACGCGATCTATAACATGACTGCCAATGATGTACGCGAGCAGGCACGATTCGATGACAGCATCGGCATCTTCCCCGAATTCATCGACGGCTATGGCATCCTGATACTGCCCACGACCGGCCGCTATTTTCATCTGCCTTATCGAACCTTGCTGCCGCAGGGCGTCGAGAACCTGATTACAGCAGGCCGCATCACTGGAGGTGACAAAGACAGCCACGCCGCTACTCGCAACATGATGTGTTGCACGGTAACTGGCCAGGGCGCAGGTGCAGCAACGGCGATCTCAGTGAAACATAACACTAGTCTTGCGGAACTCAATATCGATTTGTTGCAGGCTGAATTACTGCGCCAGGGAGTTCGCTTGCATTGAAGAAGTCGGCTCTCATATTCCTGTCAGCCATGCTGTCGACAGGCTACAGCGAAGCAACGCAACCGCCGGCACCCGTACCGAAAGCGATTTTCATAATCATTGATGGTGTCCCAGCGGATGTTGTGGAGAGCGTGTCCACGCCAAACCTGGATGCAATAAGCGGGGAGCGTGGGTATACGCGGGCAATTTGTTGGCGGTACGCCGGGAGAGCCGTCAGAGAGTCCTACGGTTTCGGCAGTTGGTTACAACAGTTTGCTCACCGGAACATGGTCAAACAAGCATAACGTCTGGGACAACTCTGTCAGTCATCCAAATTATGACTATTGGGATATTTTTAGAATCGCCAAAACCCACGATCCGTCGCTGCAGACCGCAGTTTTCTCTACCTGGTTGGACAACAGGACAAAGCTCCTGGGCGATGGCTTGGAAGCCGCCGGAGGCCACAAGCTCGACTACTATTTTGACGGCTTTGAACACGATACAGAACGGTTTCCGCATGACCTTATGGCCCAATACATCAGGGACATTGATGAGATCGTCGCCAGCGAAGCGGCACGGTATGTCGAAATCGAAGCTCCTGATTTGTCCTGGGTATACCTGGAATATAGCGATGATGTCGGGCATAGATATGGTGACGGCCCGGAAATGATTGCAGCTGTGCAATTCATGGATGCCCAGATCGGCAAAATCTGGAGCGCCGTGCAATACAGGCAGCAAATGCACAATGAAGATTGGATGATATTGATTACGACCGATCACGGTCGAGACGCGGATACTGGCAAACATCACGGTGGGCAGACAGCAAGAGAACGTTTGATCTGGATTGTGACCAACAGCAAAAATCTGAATGCACATTTTTATGAGTTGCCCGCCATTGTCGACATCCTTCCGTCCATTGCCAGGCACCTGCGATTGGAAATTCGCGCCGATATTCAGGGCCATCTGGATGGTCAGAGTTTTGTCGACTGACCCATTGAAGATTTGAGGGTGCGCAGCCTTCCGCTCATTGATCTCTCGGTATCTTCGGGCAGGGTTCAGGAGATTGAGAAGGCTTGCCGTGATATCGGCTTCATGAATATTGTCGGCCATGGCATTTCAGCGACAACCATTACACAAGTACGCACCGCTGTGATTGATTATTTCGAATTGCCCATGGATATAAAGCTCGGCGACCGCATAAGCCCGGATAACTATCGCGGTTACATTCCATCGAACTTCTTCAGCGCGAACAGTGGTGGTGCAGTCGCGGATAATTACGAAGGCTACAAGCTGCACTTCGAGGTGCAGTCGGATCACCCGGTCTGTTCGGCCTGCGACTTGTATGGGCCGAACAAGTGGCCTGAAAATCCTCGGCACTTCAAACGGCACCTGCTGAACTACTGGCACGAATGCGACCGGGTTGCGACTGTACTGCTAGGAGCATTGGCCGAGATTCTCGGCACTGCCAGAGACCCGTTTCTGCAGTTATTCGCAACGCCACTGACCAACATGACGTTGTTGCATTACCCGCCACAGACTGCGGACGCATCCGAATACGGTATTCATCCGCATAAGGATACTGATGCGCTCACCATTCTTGCCCCTGATCCGGTTGGAGGCTTGTTCGTCAAGTGCCGCGACGACGATGAGTGGATAAAAGCTGATCCGCCAAACGATGCATTGACAGTGAATATTGGTGACTTACTTGAGTTATGGTCTGGTGGGTATTTTGTGTCAACGCCGCATAAAGTGGTCAATACCGGCAGTGCTGAGCGATACAGTTTCCCGTACTTCGCCGTGCCGCGATACGATACCGTTGTTACGCCACTGCGCCCGCCTGTACCGGGTTTTGAGAGAGCGGAGATACACGTAGGCGATGTATCGAGAGCGGTGTGGCAATCAAACTGGCCCGACGCGGCACCCATCGATGAGCGTTTTGATCCTGCCGCGTTTGGAGGTCGGCAATGACAGCCATTGCGAAAAACGACGGCTCATCAGACACGCTATTGCAGCGGTATATCCAGCTGGCTGTTCTCGTTGTTGCCGCGGGCGCGATATACCCGCTGATCTATTTGCGACAGAATTTCGAAGTGACGATACTCGAGTCGTATTCGATCACTGCCGCACAGCTCGGTCAGTGTTACGCAATGCTCGGCGTCATTTTCGTACTGACCTACATTCCCAGCGGCTGGCTTGCCGACCATGTGGCGCCACGCATCCTGATGTCGTTTTCACTGGCCGCGGCCGGCTTTTTGGGTATCTGGTTTGCTTCCGAACCTTCATTCCTCGAGCTGCAGATAATCTTTGCCGGCTGGGGTATTGCGACCGGCCTGACATTCTGGTCTGCCCTGATCAAGGCCGTGGCCGTACTGGCGCGACCGGAGGAGCAGGGCCGCTTCTTCGGCATTTTAGACGGCGGTCGCGGCCTGGTAGAAGCCATACTCGCGACCATCGCTGTTGCACTGTTCGCCTACTGGCTGGAAGGTCTTGGCCAGGCCGCAGACGTGGCGCTGCGAAAAGTCATCTGGTTTTACATCGTATTCATGCTGTTGCTGTCTCCGGTCGTGCTGTTCCTCATAAAAGACAGCCGCCCGGCGATACTGCCTGAGGAATCGGCCAAGGCAGACGTCAATTTTCTAGAAGACGTTCGCATCATCTTAAGCAAAATCGAAATCTGGCTGGCGGCTTTTTGTATCTTGTGCGGATACCAGCTGTTCTGGGCGACCTATTCCTTTTCAGCGTATATGCAACAACACTACGGCCTGTCTGCCGTTGCTGTCGGTTCGATTACCGTCGCCAAGCTGTGGATGCGCCCAATCGGCGCAGCGACCGCGGGCTTCGCCGGCGACTTTCTCGACCGGGAAAAAGTCCTGGCGATATTACTGCTGCTCGCGTCGATATCGCTTGGCGGCCTCGTTGTCCTGCCAACGACTGTCGGCATTCCGACTTTGCTGGCCGTGGTCCTGTTGATCGGCATTCTGACGTATGCTGTACGCGGAATATTCTGGGCCACTCTGGAAAGCTGCAACATCGACAATCGTATTAAGGGTCTGGCGATCGGGGCGATCTCATTGCTCGGTTATTCGCCGGACATCTACCTGCCGTTGATCAATGGAGCGCTTCTGCAACGCTATCCTGGCCGGCTTGGTTACGGAATTTACTTTACTGGCATTGCGATAATGGGCGTGCTGGGCGCGCTCTCAGCCTGGCGGCTGAAAGTCATCATCGCGCGGCGGGAAATCACCTAAGACCACGAAGCACGACGGAGGGATCGAATGTCATCAGGACCAGGTGCATTTAAAAATTTGCTGCTCATCGGCTTAACGACGCTGCTGGCGCCAGTCGTTTTTGCCGAACTGACAGTGCAGCGTGGCCCGACACCGATACTGCGCGGTGACGCCCAGGGCGACAATGACATTACGATCAATAATGGACTGTTTGCGGTTGCCTTTGCCGTCGAGACGGCACCGCCCTGGGGCGTGGCCCGCGGTGGCATCCTGGATATTGCCTTGATAAGAGACGGTGTCGTCGGCTATGACATTGCCTCGTTGGCCGACTTCATGCCGAACAACTGGTCGAGCTGGCCCACGACTTACCAGCGCGTCACGATCGACCGTCAATCTCCCGACGAAGTGGTCATTCGAACAGAGCGTGACTGGGGTGAGGTCGAGCTGGTGACTTTCTACCGACTGTGTGACAACGACCCACGGATCAACATCGTCACGACTATGGTCAATCACGGCAAACAGCCGCTGACGAACTTGTTGACTGGCTACGTCGTGTGGCCCGACGGTGGTCACCTGTTCGGTGTTCCGGGACTCTCCGGAGTCACTTCCAGCAGCGAGGCGCAAGCTTTTGGTGACTGGTCTGCCGCATATGATGAGCAATGGGTGCTCGGCTTGCATGCGCCGTTCTCCGAATTCGTCAGCTATGGTGGCCGCGATCGTTATCTTCCGCACACGCTGGCAGCAGGGGAAAGCAAGACCTTCGCGGCGGTATTGCAAATCGAAAACCGTGGCGACCTTGCTTTGCTCGTAAAAGAGGAGATCCGCGCGACCGGTCTTGCTTCCGGCAAGATAGTGGGCCTGGTGACCGACGCTGACGGTCATGATGTTGCTGCACCGGCGGTCATCGTGTCGCGGCAGGACAAAGTGATGGCCTGGACGATCGGCGACAATGGACACTACGACTTGCAACTGCCTGTCGGGGATTACGAGATTTATGCAACCGCTAGTGGATATTCACGCTCTGCCGCCGTCAATCTGACAGTCGAGCCCGACAAGAATGTCAGGCAGGACTTTTCGGGCCTGCAGCCGCCCGGTTCGATAGAGTTGGAGGTCATCACGAAGCAAACGCACGAGCCCCTGGACGCACGTATCAGCATCGAAACAGGCAATGAGGCGATCATCGAATTTTTCGGCAAGAACACTTTTTTCACGGAGTTCGACACGCCCGGTCATGCCAGAATGACGATGGCGCCCGGAGATTACCAGCTACGTATCTCGGCGGGCGGCGGTTTTTCGTCCATGCCGGTTTTTTACGATGTGTCGGTCAAACCCGGGCTGACCGTAAACCTGCGAGCCGAAATTGAAGTTACGGCAAGACCACAGGAACATGGCTGGTTCAGTGCTGATTTACACCACCATTCGGACGTTCTGGACGGTTTTTCCGAACCCCTTTACGTGTTGCGGTCCGAGCTTGCATCAGGTGTCGACATCACGTTCCTCAGTGACCACGATTCCGTCATTAATAACGCCGAACTGGCTCGATTGTCCCGTTCGCGTGGCATCGAGTTTATTCCGGGCACGGAACTGTCGCCGTCCTGGGCGCATTTCAATGCCTATCCACTGGACGACGGTGCAATCATCGAGATCGATATAGGCGCGTCGACGGTGCAACAGATTTTTGCAGAGGCACGTCGCATGGGAGCCGATGTCGTGCATGTGAATCACCCCTACAGCGAGTATGGGTATTTTCGGAGCCTCGAGCTGGAGATCGAACATGACGGCAAGATCGATTCAGCGGTGCCGGGTGGACTGGATGAGAGTTTCGACGTCATAGAAATTACATCGGGCGACAACAGTTTGACGCTGCAACGAACCTGGCAGTTGTGGAACAACGGCAAGAGAGCGTACCTGGCGGGCGGATCCGATGTTCACGACGTCTGGAATGAAGAGTCCGGCACGTCGCGCACCTATGCCTACATTGAAGGCGATCTGAACGTGGCAAGCTTCGTGACAGCGTTAAAACATGGCCGTGCATTCGCAAGCCAGGGCCCGCTGGTGTATCCGGAGATTATATTTGGCGAAGAGATTTCGCATCCGCGCGCCACAGACCTTACCTTGGCCTATAAGCTGCAGGCAGCGGCAGGGCTCCACTCGGTACGTGTAATCGAGAGAGGAATCGAGGTAAAGCGGCGCGAGTTCGACCACGAGACCACCGTCAAGCAGGTGACGTTTACGGTTCAACCTGCGACGGACACTTGGTATAGCGTCATCGTAGAAGATGCCGACGGCCGGCAGGCTTTTTCGAACCCGATATGGGTGCAGGTGGAAAAGTAAATACGATGACCTTGATTCTGACCATCGCCATCATCATAACGCTGCTGACCTCGGCGGTATTGGTTACGAAGTGGCGCAATGTTCGCTGTACCGGACCGATGCCGGTTTCACTCTTCACGTTCATGGCCATACTGTTTACATCCGGCCTTGATGTCGGATTGATCATGTTTCCATTGGTGGACTTTGAGGTATACCGTACCGAGGAATTGTATGCATTCACAAATCCGCTGGCCATCGAGTTCGGTTTCTGGGGATTCCTGGTATGGGCATTCTATTTCTTGACGACGTTTTATTTTTGTATCGTCGAGCCACGTCTCAAACTGTTTGAAATTCCAGCGATTCGGATCACTAACAACATCGTCATTATCGGTACTTGTGCGTTTACGGCGTACCTGTTTCTTGTTTACCTGCCATCCTATGTTGACGGCATTAGTGACGTGGCACGCTTCGGCCTGGTTGCCGTCGTCGTCTTGCTGGCGGCGGCGTCCAGCACCGACATCAAATTTGTGAAGGTCTTAAGCGTCTCCTCCACGATACTGTTCTTTGTATTGATTGTCGGCGCCTGGCTTGCGGCAGGCATGGGCTTCGGCGGCCTGCTTGAATCAATGACCGGAATCGGCGGCTATTTCACGAACATCGGTCGCTTCGTCTCGCCGATCACCGACTATCACCAGTTCTACCTGTACTGGTGGTTTGCCTGGAGCATCATGATCGGCCAGTTCGTATCGCGGTTCGTCGGTGGACTAAAAACCTGGCAACTGATGTTGGCGCTGCTGGTCGTGCCATCCATTCCCATCGCGATCTGGTTTTCCGTGCTGTACTACTACTTCAGCACTGGCATTGAAGTTGGCAGCATCTTGCAACTGGCGATGGTCATTGTTGGCGTCATCTTCGTTATCAATTCGCTGGACTCATTGATCCGGCTGTATACCGACAACCTGAAGTTTACGGTCGAGCGCTTTGGGCGATTAACTTACGTCGCCGGCAACTGGCTGGCGATATGCGCACTGGTATTGCTGTATCAGTTCACGCCACTGGAAATTGAATGGATTGGGCTGGTCGTTGTAGCCTTGTACGCGTCGGTTTACTTCCTTGTATTTGCAAGACGCCGGGAACTATTGGCCGCCGTGTAAAGAAACCAGGCGCTACGTTACTCCAAATCAGTTAACGCCTGGTAGGTCGCAACTTTCATTTCATAGCGCGTATTTGTCGGTGCCAGGATTAGCTGCGTCATCAGCACGACGACGAGGTCTTCCTGAGGATCGATCCAGAACTTGGTATCGGCAACGCCGCCCCAATGGTACTCGCCTCGCGACGAGATGACCCGGCTTATGCCCGGGTTCGTGATGACTCCAAATCCGAGTCCGTAGGATTGCCCGGGATACAGATGCAGCGCCGGAAATTCGTCCGCGCCATTGTTTCGGACCTCGGCGGTCAGATGGTTCAACATCATGAACTGTATTGTTTTCGGTCCGAGAATCCGGACGCCGTTGTAGCTGCCACCGCGGCGCAGCATTTCGCAAAAAACCATGTAGTCCATAGCCGTTGATACCAGTCCGCCACCAGCGGAGAAATAGGTAACGTCGCGGAACGACCACATGGCGCTCCTGACCGGTTCCTCTAGCAGATCGATGCGCTGCTCTTCGCGATTCCAGATATGGTTGTCGGCAAAGCGGTGTAATTTGTCGTCGGGCACGGAGAAGAACGTGTCTCTCATATCCAGCGGAGCGAAAATCCGTTCTTCAAAAAAAGTCTCCAGAGTCTGCCCGCTCAATGCTTCTACCAACGCACCGAGCACGTCGAATCCAACGGTGCTGTAATGGTAACGAGTGCCCGGTTCATAGCGCAGTGGCAACGTGGACAGTGTTTCTATGAATTGATCCAGGTCATGACTGTCCAGCAATCCGGATTCCTGATACAACTGATAAATCGCATTTGAGCGATCCGCTCTATCACTCAGACCGGCCGTGTTCGTGAGCAACTGTTCGATCGTGATTTCCAGGCCTGCATCGACGGTCTCGCCGTCCTTATACAAACCGAAATTGCCGAGCGAGGGCAGGTATTTCGATACCCGGTCGGTCAGCTGAAACCTGCCTTCCTCGTACAACATCATCATCGCAACAGACACGATGGGTTTGGTCATCGAGAATATGCGAAACAGCGTGTCTTTTTGCATGGGCTGATCGTTTTCCACGCCCATATTGCCAACAGCCTCGAAGTACACGATCTTGCCGTGTCGGGCAATCATGGTGACGAAACCAATATGCATGCCCTCGTCGATATGACGTCGTGTGAAATCGCTGACCTGCTGCAGGCGCTCGCCCGAGAAACCAACGTCCTCAGGTGCGATCATTGCCAGCGGCTCTGCCGCCAAGCCAGTTGACAGGAAAAGGATTAGCAGTGACAACGCGTTTCTCATTCCACACTCCTCGATGCTATATGGCCCTGCCCGGGCCAAGATTCCGATGACTTTCCCGGACTGCGAGGTTAAAGTCCAAGTTTACGCACTACGATCTTATTAAACACACTATGGACATCGACACAGCCTTGCTGGAACTCGGGGACGTTGACTCGAAGCCGCTGCAAGATTTAATTCTGAGCCAGGAAGAGCTGGCCTGGCATGAGGATACATTTCGCCAGCAGCAATACGATGTTCATAGCGAAACACAATCGATCGTGATGGTATTTACGCATGGCGATAACTGGCCGAATTCTGAAATACGCCGTGAGCCTGGCTGGGACCGTTTGGCAAAAGCCGCCATCCCTTTAATGGAGGCGATCGTCGAGAAACATTACCCGTCCGGCGGCACGATTATTCGGGCAATGGCCGCTAAACTCGTTTCCGGCGGCAAGATTACGCCGCACTGCGACAAGCACCCATCGTTTTCGGCAGCTCACCGCATTCACGTCCCGATTACGACCAACCCCCGGGTTCGGTTCATGATCGACGGCCGTCCGCACCAGTTGCAGGTGGGTCAGGCTTACGAAGTCAACAATCAGAAAATTCACAGTGTCGTGAACAAGGGCGCCGAAGATCGAATTACATTTATTTTCGACTATGTCCCTTCATCTGTGCTGGATAAAATACCCGATTCAGCAGCGCAATAAAAAAAACCCCGCAAATGCGGGGGTTTTTTGTCCGTATCGCTTAGGTATTGTTACTCGCCCCAGCGCTTCGAGAACCGCATGCCGACTTCACGCGGCCGGTTGGTCCACACGCGGTGAAAATTGCTGCGTCCATCTTCGACACTGCCAAAGGCAAACTCAAAATTACCGCCCCCCGCGTTGTATTCCGCACGCTCGTCGGTCAGGTTGTTGATGAAGAAATCAAGCTTCCATCCGGTGTCGGCAATGAGCCCGACCCGGAAATCGGCGATGTCGTAAGCCGCGTTCGTAATCTGCGGGTTCGCCGAGGTGCTGTCTTCAGCAAGCTGGTTAACCGAATCGCCCGTATGCGACCATTGCAGTCTCGCAAACATCGTGCCCGGGACGAAGCTGGTCTCCCAGTTGACGTCGAGCCAGGCCGAGGCCTTGAAATCCACAGCGAGCGGCAACCTGTTTCCCTTGGTGATCTCGGGTGGGTCGTCCGGGAAACCGGTTGAGGCATCACGCCCGTCGGTGCTGATATCCGAGAGGTTCTGCGACTCCTGACTGACCAGGTTCATGCCGAAGCTCACGTGGTCGGTCATGACCCAGTCCAACTCAACCTGGAAACCTACCGACTCGGCGTCGCCGGCATTGAAGATAACCTGCTGCCATGGATTGGGTGGCTGGCCCGGATCCGGGGTCACTCTGTAACTTGGATCGAGCACCCGCAGCTGATAGTCCTTCCACTGCATGTTGAAGTACGTCACGTTGAGCTGAACGCGTCCTTCCGCCCAGCGAGTCTTGGCGCCAATCTCAAAGTTTTGCAACTTGTCGGCGTCAAAAACCTTGGGCAAAATAGGATTACCGCGACCGCGGTTGACACCGCCCGGCCGGAAGCCTTCGCTATAGAGCGCGTAATACATCTTATCGTCGTCTGCGTTGTACGCCAGGCTGATCTTCGGCACGAAGTCCGAGCTGCCGCCTTTTTGTATCGATGGCCCGCCCTGGGCGATGAAGTCGGGTGTAGAGATTATCGTGTTCGGATTTTCGACGATGTAATCGCTTTCCATTGTGCGGTCGAAGTAACGGCCGCCCACGGTTGCTGTCCACTGGTCGCTGATATCCCAGGTGACCTCACCAAACACCGCCGAGTTCTGCCATTCAACCCTGGAAATCGATTCCCAGCCCCATTCGGCATTCGGCGCAAATCCGGGGGAAAACCCGTATTGGGTTTGCGCCTCCCAATAGGCCAGCGCGAACGAATCCTGGTAATCGTAGTTCGTTGGGTCACCCCATGGAGAATTCCAGTCGTCGTTGGTCGTTTCATAGAACAGACCGACGATCCAGTTCATGTTCTCGTCGTTACCACCAGTCAGCCGGAATTCCTGTGCAAATTTGTCTTTTGACGTGAAGAAATGTTGCATCTGCAGAACGTCAACCCCCTCGGTGGGGCCGAAGCAATAACGAGAAAAATAATTGGGAATGAGACATGCCCAGTACTGGTAATACTTGATGTAGACGGTCGCATCTTCGTGAGTAAAGGTTTCCGAATCGAGGAATGACGTCGCCGAAATCAGCTGGGCCCAACCCAGGTCGACTTCGATGGTCAGATTGATGGCACTCCATTCCGTCCCACGAGATCCCTTGTTGAAACTGATGATATTGAGGTCATCCTTGTCACCCGCAAACGGGTCGTAGCGATTACCGCCGCCGGTATCGCCCTCGGTTTTCGCGTAGTTGTAGACGAGCGTGTATGACCATTGGTCATTGACATCAAAACGAAATCCAACTCGTCCGCCGATAAAGTCAGTGCCGTTCCAGTCCTTTTCGAGAAGGGCGGAATTGTCTTCGGTGTGAAACTCCGCCGGCAGCGCAACGCCGGAACCAGTATCTTGCCATCCGCCATAATGCCAGTCCGGGGTGTGGCCAAACACGTTATCGATATAGCCGCCGTCGGTTGCCGTATAGCCAACCAGCCGCAGTGCCGCCCGGCCGTCCGCCATTGGCAGATTCAAGACGCCGGATACTTCATGGCTCACCGCTGACATCGAGCCTTGTTTGAGCGTTAGCGTACCGATCGATTCAAACTGCGTGGGATCCGGCTGATTGGTGATGACTCGCAGCGTGCCTGACTGGGCTGAACCGCCATACAGCGACCCCTGCGGCCCGGCCAATGCTTCGATCCGGGCGATGTCGATCATGCGTACGTCCGGCTGTTCGCCGGTTGTCGTTAATGGCAGCTCGTCGAAATACATCGACGCAGGCGACTGGCCCGTGCCAATGCTGCCACTATTGATACCGCGGAAGACGATCGTTGAGACGCCTGGCGAGTAAGTCACGGCATTGACCGCCGGAATGAATCGCGTGTAATCCTCGATGCTGTGGGCACCCATTTTTTCCAGCAATATTTGCGGGATTGCCTGAATGCTGGCGGGAATGTCCTGCATATTCTCTTCGCGTTTGCGCGATGTGACGATGATTTCATCAATCACCATTGCGCCTTCGTCCTGCGCCTGTACCGTAGCGACCGGAGCCAGTGCTGCAGTGACTGCAGCCGCTAATGGAGTGATGGTGATTCCCAATTTGCTGGACATTGTCGTACCCCCTGAAAATCGTCGCGATTCAAGTATTCTGGCGGTGACGCGCAAGCTACGCTGGCCTGCCGTTTTCCCCCTTTGCTTACATGTCTGTCACGCACTGACATTTCCATGCATATCCAATGTAGATTAGACACAGCTTAATATCAAGCCGTGTAGTTGCTGGGTTTCGGATGTTGTAAAACTGCAACAATACGGTTTCGCTAGAAACGAAGACTGCAGCGAAATGGTTCCTCAAACCCAGCGCTAGCCGTCGTTTCAGTCTGCCCGCACCGAATGCGGGCGATCCGCCTCCGGCAAATCTTTAAGAATCGGCTCTAGAATGTCGATGAGGGGCTGCAGGTGGTTTTCATATTTGCGCCACAAATTGACCGATGAGCTGTAAATCGGTTGCCGCACCTGTTCCGAGCTTGGCGTTTTCACGGCTCTGTCCGTCTCGTGAAACCGCAGACATCGATCGTCGAAAGGCAGGCCGCAATGCTCAAGAATACGTCGCACCTGTGTTTCAAGGTCGTCTACAACATCCTCGTAGTGGACATCGAGCACCTTGGCCGGCAATACCTCATGCCAATGATCGATCATGCGGCAATACTCCAGGTAGTACTCGCCCAGTTCTGTAAGCTCATAGGTAAACGTCTGACCTTTGGCGAACAGCTGTTTGAAACTGCCCAGACAGCTGTCCAGCGGATGGCGGCGCGCGTTGATGAATATCGCATTCGGCAACATCAGGTGCACGATACCGACGTGCGCAAAATTGTTTGGGTTCTTGTCCGTGAAGAAATCGCAGCCCGAGCGATACTTGCTGGTGCGATCCAAGTAAGCCTGTCCCAATACGCCGTATTCTTCCGCATCGAGGCCATCGAGAGATTTCGGATATCTAGCGCGCTTATTCAGCAACTTCGGAATTTGATTCACGACACGGCTCAGATCACTGAGCTCGTGCGTGCCCTCCACCAGCGGATGACTCGCCAGTATCTGTTCAAGTAACGTAGAACCTGAGCGCGGCAAACCGACGATAAATATCGGTGCGGCGGCGAATGTCACTTCCGCGCTGGGTTGCCGCACAAATTCTGCATCGAAAACCTCGATAATTTCGTCGTACCGCATTTCGGTTTCCGCGGGATCATAGTATTCCTGGTCGCGTCGAATGGAATTGCACTGGTCGAAATATTCGAAGGCTTTGTCGAAGTTATTGCGACCTTCATGTTCGAGTCCCAGCGCATTGCATAATTGAGTCCGCTCTTCATCCGGAATTGCCGGATGTGCCACGAGTTCTTCCATCGACTGAAGCTCCTCATCCGTAAAACGAAACGTCTTTAGATTGGCGAGACTCCAGTAGGATTCTGTGTAGAACGGATTGGCTTTGATGCATCGTCGATAGTATTCGATCGCCTCGTCCTGACGCCCAATGGTTTTGAGGTTGTGTGCGAGTCCCGACAGCGATCCGATGTGATCGGGCTTCAGACGCAGTGATTTTCTGTAAGCGTCGATCGCATCTTCGTAAAGTGAGGCCGCCGAATATGCATTTCCCATAAAGAGATGCGAATCCGGATTATCAACACCGATCCGGATCAATCGTTTCGCTGTGGCAATCGCTTCCTTAATCTTCTCCTGCTCGAGCTGATTTTCGACGAGATTCGCCATTGCCTTGCCAAAGTCGGGCGCCACTTCCAAAACACGTTTGAGCAGTGTTTCTGCATTCCGGTGCTGATTTTGCTTCGTAGCAACGCGCGCCAGGAGCCGCATCGCCTCTACATTGTCGGGATTCTGTTTGAGCAAATCCCGATAGATTTTTTCGGCCTCCCGAATTTCGCCGCTTTCTTCGAGTTTGAATGCCTTGACCAGCAGCTTGCGCTCTGGATCCAGGCGCATTGACTCGTCGAGGGCACCTTTTGCAGCATCGCCGTCACCTTGCATCATCAGCGCTTTGCTGAGTTTTACTTGTGTATTTGAGTCGTCGTCGCCTAGTTCGATAGCGCGCCGGAATTCCTCGACTGCCTGGTCGACGTTTTGCTGCGCCAGATACATTTCACCACGAATACTATGCGGTCTCGGAAACTCCGGATGCAGGGCCATCGCGCTGATCAGTCTTTCCTCGGCGTCGGTATACCGGCCGAGTTTGATCAGCGCCCGTGCAGAAAGACAGAGAAAATTGGTGTCGTCTGGAAACTCCTCCAGTGCATCGCGACATAGCCGCTCTGCCATTTCTGCGTCACCGCCCTGGAGAAAGGTTGCAGCGCGCCTGAACGCCTGAGTTTGCTTCTCGTCCTGCACACGTTTCCGTCTCTCTTGCAACTCGAGTTTTTTCTCAGGATCCAATCTGTCGACTCCGGTGCCGCTCAATCTGGCTGCGTCAGGATTACTATAGTATGCGAAGATCCCAGATCAACGCGCAATGTCCAACATCTCGATGGATTCCCGGACTGTCTCCAAATCTGCAGAAACGGCATAATTAATACCTGAAACGCCCGGTATTTCGGCGATTTCCCGAACAAGATCCACACACATCGCAATACCCTCACTCTGTGGATTCTTGGCCTTTCTCAGACGTTCGATCATTGCAACCGGAACAATGGCGCTCTCGCGGTTCTCTCGTAACCATACGGCCAACTCGGCCGAAGGAACCACCGCAACACTGACGATGACACTGACACGCCGGAGTAGTTGCAACGACACGAGTGCTTCCATGTAGCGCCGCAGTACGTCGACATCAAGGCACAGTTGCGTGATGATCAGATGGACGCCGGCATCGGCTTTCGCCAGCAACTCCTCGGGGTGCCAGTCAGGCCGGGGATTGTGCACCGTTGCTGCGGTAGCGATCAGGAATTCCCTGGACGCACCCAATAGTTCATCTTCATTGATCCGTTTAGCCGTCGCCATGAGATCTTTCGCATCTATATCCATGACGGCTTGTGGGCGAGGACTGTATCCTTCAGGAAGTACGTTTCCACGTACGATCATCAGGGTTTCAACTCCGATTGCCCGTGCCCCCAACAGCTCGCCCAGCAACGCGATTCGATTGCGATTGCGGCAGCTCAACTGGAGAATCGGGTCGAAGCCATTGTGCAAAAGAATACTGGCAGCCATTGACGGTGCCATGTGCGGCTGGCCGTATTGATTGTCAGTCAGCAAAAAACCGTCAACACAATCACGCAGCAGGCTTGCGTCCGCCAGCAGTGTATCGCTCGTGGAATTGGGCGTTAGCGGTAGCTCGGCCATAAGCACGAAATCTTTGCTGCGCAGCGCTTTTTTGAATGACATGGGTTCGGTTGTCACCGGTCTGATACACCAAGGAATTTAAGCGAGAGAGTAGTGTCTAGCTTGAGGCTAAACAAGAGCCGTGGCGGCCCGATCAAATTGGCAGGACTGTCGTGTGCTTGATATCAGATAATACGATACTTGAGTTCACTTCCTGGATGCCTGGTAACTGCGAGAGCTTCTCAAAAAAGAATCGCTCGTAGGCCTTGATGTCCTCGGTCACGATGCGCAACAGAAAATCGACATTGCCGAGCAAAACGTAACAGTCCAGAACTTCCGGATACTGGCTAACGGCTGCGGAGAAATCCGCAAGATTACCGCGCCCGTGTGAGGTCAGTTTTACGTGTGCGAATACCATCGTGTTGAGACCGACCTTCTCGCGATCGAGTTTGACGGGCTGCTCTTTGATGACGCCTTCGTCGCGCAGACGCTGTATGCGACGCCAGCAAGCTGACTGCGACAGGCCGATCTTGTCGCCAATGCCTGAGGCATTAATACCAGCCGTTTTCTGCAGCAGTTCGAGAATTTTGCGGTCGATAGGGTCGAGATGAATGATTTGCATATATTTTGGCGATAATTACTATAATTACGCATAGATCATGCATATATTACACACATAGCAAATCAAAAAGCAATGTCTGTGCCGGTTTAGCCGGATATTATTGTACGCCTCTTCAAGGCGTGCGAGGCCGGGTCATGAGCGTGTTCGATCACTCCGAATTCGATCAGCATGAATCGCTGCATTACTTCCATGACGAAGCAAGCGGCCTGCGCGCAATCATTGCCATTCACTCGACCGCACTCGGGCCCGCCGCAGGCGGTTGTCGCCACTGGCAATACGCCAATGACGACGCGGCGCTGACCGACGTGCTGCGACTGGCACGTGGTATGACGTACAAAAACGCTATTGCCGGCTTACCTTTTGGTGGTGGCAAGTCCGTGATCCTCGCCAACCACGCAAAGTCGAAATCGGCACGATTGTTCAGAGCGTTCGGCCGCGCAGTCGATTCTCTTGGCGGAAGATACGTTACGGCCGAAGATGTCGGCTGCAGCGTTGCCGACATGCGCTATGTGAACATGGAAACGAATTTCGTCTCCGGCTTACCGCAAGACGGCGATGGTGCCGGTGGCGATCCTTCACCAATGACGGCTCTTGGCGTTTTTCTGGGCATTCAGTCTGCCGTCAAATACAGGCTCGGCACCGATTCCCTACGCGACCTTCGCATCGCTGTGCAAGGCGTTGGCAGCGTTGGCCTGAATCTCTGTCGGCTGTTGCACGAGGCGGGCGCAACACTGATTGTCGCCGACGTCAATCACGATAATTTGCAAATGGCCTGCGACGAACTTCC
>JADFNV010000080.1 GCA_022563195.1 Pseudomonadota bacterium | reverse complement strand
GCCCGTTGTCGCCACCCAGATAGATCGGACTGTCGATGTCGAGATTTCTGCCAACATTTGCCGCAAGCCGGGCATGGAACAGCCGCCTGCTGGACTGGCGCACGTCGTACCGCGCAATGGCGGAAAACAGCAGGTTTTTAGCCGCACCGTCTTCGAACCTGCCGTGAACGGCACCTCTGAATAACAACGTCGAGTCCTTGCTCGGCCGGATAGAATTGCCGAACGTTGATTGCAGGTGCAATGCGTTCGACGTCGAACCGAATTGCCTGCTCGAATAACCAAGTCTCACGGAAAGATTCGCGCCGAGATACCTGTCTTCAACACGACCCATCTGATCGATATTGCGGGCCTTGACAAAATCATCCTCAATTAACTCGATACCAACAAACGGATACACATATCGCCGCTCTTCGGGCACGATGCCGATGCGGTCAGACTCAATGCCATCGAGTCCGAAAATGTGCTCGTCATTTGCAAATCCCGCAATCCATCGCTGGGTCCAATGCTTGTGAAGCCCTGCAGACCAGCCTACAAAAACCTCTTGCCGCCTGAACGAATGATCGTATTCGGCAACGACTTGACCGCGATCATAGAGTGTTTCAATGCGTTGGCCGCTGTTAAACGAAAATCCACCAGCGCGACGACTTCCCAGCGAATAGAACGGTTTTTGCAGTGACAGCTGCCTGTCGTAACCATCGGAGTTATTGGCAAAGCCGGCCGCTACCCCGTAGCGGCTGCCGAAGACGTTTTTGTTTGAATACCCGAACACCATTGAGTCTCGATCGACATTGGACTTGTACTCGATACCAATGTGCGAACCGCGGCCGAACAGGTTGTACTCTTCGAGACCGATTGCGGTGCTGGTCTCGCCGCCCCCTCGGCCGAACGACAAACTGGGCTTCAATGTCCAGTCGTCGATTGTCAGAACTTCAATGTCGACGATGCCATTTTCCAGCTTGACGGGCCTGATCTCGGCCTCGCCCAGGTATCGGTTATTGCGCAAGAGTCGTTCTGTTTCCTCAAGCTGCTGTTGCTGAAACGGATCGCCTGATGCAAACAGTAGCTGGCTCTCAATTACATCCGGACGGGTCTTGATGTGCAGCGCGTTCGCCAGCCTGTACAGCCTTTTGTTTTCGTCAGGGTTTTCAAGATCGAAGACATTTTTATTGACGATTTCAATGTGGCCGATCTCGGCCCCATCGAACAGGCGACTCGTCAATGTCAGATTAATTGCTTGCGGCTCACTGCATTCACCCTGAGATGTCGTCGCAAATAAAATCAGCAATAGGCAGAGAGCGTCATTTCGCGTGCCACGATAGTCTGTTTTTCGGCAAGTTTTCACTGTTGCTACCCGTTATTTTTCCCTCGTTAGTAGGACGTGTATATAGAAAAAAACAGTCGCGGCGCTGCCGAGAATTGACAGCAATCGGACAACATCGCAAAGTGCGATGATCCGGGAACGTAGCGGGGCCTAAGATGTTCCAGCGTATTGTCATCGCGCTGATTCACATCATCACGAACACGTTTTTTCGCCGTATCGATGTCGTTGGCGCTGACAACGTGCCGACTGACGGGCCGGTGATCTTTGCCGGCAACCATCCAAATGCCCTGATGGACGGCTGGCTGTTGACCGCGAAATGCGGCCGTTGGCCACTGCATTTCATGGCTAATGCGAAGCTCTGGAAATATTCGTTGCTTGCGCCGGTATTGACTGCAATGGGCGCCGTGCCTGTATACCAGCGCGAGGAATATGATGGCGGCGTCGATAATCAACACGCGTTTGAAAAGTTTTACGAAGTCATCGAATCCGGCCATTGCATGGGCGTATTTCCTGAGGGCGTCAGTCATACAGAATCCCAACTGGTTAAACTGAAAACCGGTACCGCGCGCATCGCACTGTCGGTGGCGACACGCGGTAATGTGCTTGTCAAAATAATACCGTGTGGGTTGAATTACATTCACCGTCACCGATTCAGGAGCCAGGTACTTATCGAGTTTGGCGAACCGATCGTCATCGATGATCAATGGATGCAGGACTATCGTTCCGATGAACAGGAAACAGTCAGACGGTTAACGGAGCACCTCGCGGATGCGTTGGCGATTGTTACGCTCAATGCGCCGGACTGGCACACATTACGTTTTATTCAGACGGCCAGACGACTGTATAAACCTTCGAAAGCATCGCTGAGCCCCTTCGAATATGTCGAATTGAGCCGGCGCTTCGTGGATGGATATCTGCGCGAAATCGGGAATCCCGAAATGCAGGCGTTTCGTGACGAGGTGGAAAATTACCAGGCGCGGCTGGATATGCACGGTCTCAAGGATCATCAATTACGCCATCGGATAACACTGGGTCGCGCGATGCGCAAAATGATACTCCGCCTCCTGACTATGCTCGCCCTGTTGCCTGTTGCGATTCCAGGCGCACTACTGCACCTGCCGGTTGGCTGGATCGCCTCGTCAGTCGGCAAGCGGTTCAGTTACGAAATGGACGATATCGCCACCTTGAAAGTCATCTCGACAATTCTGCTCTTGCCTGTCCTCTACCTGGCAATTGCAATCGCTGTTGGCATCAATGTCGGATTCTGGTGGGCGATTTTCGCGGTCGCGGCGCTTTCGTTCAGTTTCATCGCCTCGGTGCGACTCATGGAGGCAGAGGTGAGCCTGCTCAATTCGGTATGGTCGATACTCCGATTGGCTCGTTTGGGCGGCGAGCTTGACGACTTGCGCGCCACTCGTGCTGCCCTGGTCGAAAAGGTCAGATCTTTGGCGGAACGCCTTTCCGACCCTGGCATGCCACGAATGTTCACGGACAAGGACTTCGGCAGTAACAAGTAGCCGGCCCGTGAACGGGGTTTATTCAGATATTTCGATCACTCGCTTCATCATTCGGACCTTGTGAGGGCCACCTTCGAGGCGTTCCCCACCGATGAAGCGCACCTCACTGCCGTGACCGGCTGACTCGAGCAATGACTTGATCGCCTGCCGGGTGGCCGCGTCGATCGGCTCGTCACTGATGATCATGGTGCCGTCCATGCTATGCAGGGACCCGAAAGTGCCGTGGTCCATCACGAAGTTATCGTGATTCATCAGGAATTTGCGGTGGTGCATGACATCGATATCAACGTTTTCGGCGCCGTCGCCATCAATCCACATGAAACTGTGGCTGTCTTGGTGGAGTATTGGCATCGTGATCGTACGGCCGTCAATATCGAACCTGATGCCGTCTTCCTCGCGGGTCACGAGAATCGAACGGCCTGATTTGTCGATGATCGAGCGATTTTCGCCGACCTGCATTTGGTGAAAGTCGAGGCCCAGATCATCGAATTCGATGTGAATTCCGTCGTCGCCGTCATCTCCAACAACAGCGATTGACAGCTTGGTCCTCATCTCTTCCCCGGCAAGCGCAGCTGTCGCCATCCCCAGGACGGCGACCACTGATACAATATTTTTCAGATTCATGGCGTCAAGGTTCCTTACATGTGATTGTTGACGCCTCATAGATGCGCGACAGGTGAAAATGGTCGCAGCAGCGGGCATTGAGTGGCTATCGCCAGGACTGGCGCGCCTCCCATCGATCGATTGGATTGAGCGGTCCAACCGGACAGACGTGCTCTTGTGTTGGTACGCCGGTGAGCCGCGAAAACAGGTCGTGGAACGCACGCATCTCGCACCCTGGCGTGCCGATTACGCCAGCGACAAGAAAAGCTATTCCAAGGTGCGAGAACAAATAGACCTCCCAACTCCAGATAGCTCGGGCCAAGGTTTGCGTCTGGAAGATGCCTTCGGTCAGGTAAGAAAATCCAGCAATCAGTGCGAAAACACCGGCGCTGGCGACCGCCGGCCATTTCTTCCAAGCGCGTGAATAGCCAATGTTGATCACATAGCTGATCAGAAACAGGCCGATAACAATGCCATTCCAGATTGTTTCCCTGATACCACCGTTGCTGGTCTTAACACTAGCGGAAATCTCGATCAGGCCGGCCACGTACCACAGGCAGATCAGCCCAAAAGTGATCCTCACCACGCGCCCAACCGGGCCGGGCCTGGATAAGGTTCCGGGTGGATCCAGTTTCAAATTCGTGCTAGCCATCGTGGCAGCCCTCACCCGCCTGTATGGGCGGGCATTTGACCGACCCAAATGAGCAAAATACGCAGCAGTCGCCCTGCTTGGGCTTGAGCATTTCGCCACAACCGGTGCATTCATAGAAAAACTGACAGGCGTTGGTAGGCATGCGTTCGCTCGCCTGATGCCCGCAACTCGGGCAGGTGATGACAGAGAATTCGATAATTTCAGCCATGCTCGCTTATCTTGAACTGGCACGATCGCCATTTGAGCGTATGCTAGACCCTGTAGTTAATACAAGGTCAAGCACATATGCGCATTGGACAACTGTCGGCGGAATGTGACTGCCCGGTAGAAACCATCCGCTACTACGAAAAGATCGGTTTGTTGCCGCAAGCCATACGTCGAGCGAATGGCTACCGGAGTTATGACGAGATGCATCGCAAATGGTTGCAATTCATCCTGCGCAGTCGTGCGCTGGGATTCAGCCAGGACGAAGTTCGGCGACTGACAGACCTCGCCCATCAACAACGTCCGGCGTGCGCGGACGTCTACGAATTACTGGAGGCGCACGTCAACGACGTGCAATCGAAAGTTCGCGAACTGAAGCGGATGCAGCAGGCCCTATCGCGGTTGAAGGCACAATGCCATGACGGCACTTTGCACGACTGTCCCGTCATTGATGAACTGATGAGTTAACTCCGAAACAGAGAACAATAAGTCATGAACAGTCGCCAAATCGCCATGTGCGCTGCCGTGGTCTTGCTTGCCAGCTGCCAGCCAAAGGGTCCCACCCCAACAAGCACCTTGATTATCAATGCGACGATCGTTGACGGTACGGGCAGCCCTGGTTTCGAGGGAGCAGTGCGCATTGACGGTGATCGCATTGTCGAGATCGGCGACCTGACTCAAATCTTGGGCGAAACCTTGGTCGACGCGAGTGGGCTGATACTCGCACCCGGGTTCATCGACACACACAGCCACCATGATCGCGACTCTGACGAATACCCGCATATGCCCGCTGTGCTGAGCCAGGGCGTCACGACAATCATTCGCGGATCGGATGGCGGACCCGGACTTGACGAGGTGTCCGGCTATATCTCACAAGCAGACATTAACCAGGGAATTCTGGATCATCCCATCGCTGTCAACATCGCAGTATTCTCGGGTCACGGCAGCCTTCGTTCCGCGGTAATGGGAGATGATTACCGTCGTGAAGCGACCGCCAGCGAAATCGAAGCGATGAAATCATTACTCGATGCAGACATGCAGGCAGGCGCAATCGGTCTCGGTGCCGGACTCGAGTACGAGCCCGGCATCTATTCGTCGACGGAAGAAATCATCGAGCTGGCAAAAGTAGCCGCGCGTTATGGCGGCAGCTATTCCAGTCACTTACGCGATGAAGACGATAAATTCATGGATGCCATCGAGGAAATCATTCGCATAGGCCGCGAAGCTAATCTTCGCGTCCATGTCGCGCACATCAAGCTCGCCGACAATACGTTTTGGGGCACTGGTGACGACGTCATCGATTTGCTCGAATCCGCAAGAGCCGAAGGCGTCAGGATCACAGCCGACATCTATCCCTATCTGCGCTGGCAGAGCAATCTCGCCGTCCTGTTTCCCGACCGGGATTATACGAACAGGGATACTGCTGTTTTCACATTCGAGCACACGAGCCCGGCGCAAGATATTGTCCTCATCGATTTCCCAGCAAATCCGGATTACAACGGCATGAGCATTGCGGAGATCGCGCATATAACAGAAACGGATGTCGTTTCAACCTTGCTGGATTTGGCCGCCGCTGCTGGTCAATATCGCGAGGAAACGGGTCAAGGGGGCGCTAGCATCATCGCGAAAGGCATGGACGAAAATGATGTGGTCAAGCTGATGCAATGGCGCTACACCAATATTTGTTCCGATGGCAGCCACGAGAGCGGCCATCCGCGAGGATGGGGATCGTTTCCGCGCGTATTCCGGCGCTTTGTCCGCGAACTCGGCACGCTAGGGCTCGAAGAAGCCATTTACAAGATGACCGGCCTTTCGGCCGAATCCATGGGAATAAAAAACCGTGGGCGATTGCTGGCAGGAGCTTATGCCGATCTCGTCCTGTTCGACCCGGACCGCATCGCAGATCATGCGACGATGGCAAAGTCGACGCTGGTTTCTGTTGGCGTCGCAAAAGTTTGGGTTAATGGCCAGCTAGCGTTTGACAATGGGCAACCGACTGGGCAATTAGTCGGACGAGTTGTGACCCTCGCCGACTCGACAAAATCAACCGCGGCTATCGAATGAAAAAGGCATGATCATTGCGTGAGGAACGGGAGTTCCTCCTTTGCGATTCGAAGTAACTCCTCGATTGTCCCGGGTCTATCTGGTTGAATGTGCTGGCCCTCGGTCCAGCGCAAGCGTTTGGGTTCGCGCGCAGCATCGAATAATAATTCCGTTTGTCCGGCGGGCGTGCGCTCGTCATCGCGTGCACCGATGATCAGTACCGGTCGCGGCGCGACAGCCGCGATATGTTTGCTGGTGTCGAGTATCGGACCGTAAGCCAGCCAGTGCAATACGGTCGACAGCGGATAGTGCAGGATTTCGGTATCGGTCCGTCGTGCGACCTGTGCCTCGAGCCACAGCCGGTTATCGGCTGCACCGTGGACAAGCATGACGGCTGTAATGCGCTCATCGCGGGCAGCGGCGCTGGCAGCAAACGGTACGCCGAGACTTGCGCCAACGATGATAATTCTTTTCTTGTCGACCCAGGTTTGTTCAAGCAGCCAGTCGAGAATCAGTGATACCGCCGGAGTGGTGTCCAGCATTGCCTGCCGAGCCAGTGGGATCGCTCTCGCGATCGCTGTCACACCTTTCGCTTTTTCAGGTCCGTCGTAGGGGTAGTCCACTCCGACTATTGCCTGACCGTCGACTTCGCCAAATAATTCGACCGCATGACTTCCGGTACGGTGTCCACCCAGTATCAACAACACAGGCAGTGGAGTATTGATTTCCCCTCCGCGGATAACACGAAAAGACACTTGCAGGCCGGAGTCGGATACCAGTCGCACCGACTCCGAACTTTGCCCGTGCGGCGTGATGGACTCACTGGCAATTACGCTCTCGATCTGGCCTTGCCGCTGGCTGAACCAGTCGGCTCTGGGCAGCCCGGATTCCCAACGCAACCAGGTGAGGGCAAGTGTGATTGACAGTATGATAAGCAATACCAACCCGATGAGCACTGAACGTACTTTTGCGATGCTCTTCATAGTGAGTTTTTAAAAATCGGTAACGACATAGAGGATTCTTTATCGATAATATGGGG
>JADFNV010000079.1 GCA_022563195.1 Pseudomonadota bacterium | reverse complement strand
AGTCTCTGCGCTTGTACGAAATGCGGACGGTCTATCATCGCACCATCCATTCCCAGTGCTCCTGCATCGGGATTGTCATCGAAAAGCGCCACTATGCGTTCGGCCACGTATTTCGCGGCGTCGTCATATTCGGGGCTGCCAACGCGCCGGCCATTGCGGGCATCGTCAGCAAGGTAATGCATCGTGGCCTTGAGATTTTCCTCGTTGATTGCGTCGAGCGCGTCGTCGAGCTCGACTTTGGATTCGGGCGAGCAGGCTATAAGCGTAGTCGCGCAGGCAATCATCGCGAATAATCGCAGTGTCATGGGAGAACTCCTTGATGTGGAAGCTGTATTAATGCGCCAGCGTTTGCCCAGGAGCGAGATGCCACCACCATTGATCGGGTAGCGCCGTTTGCGTGGGCCAGACCTGGTTCAGCGTGTCACCTTCATACAGGGAACCACCTTTCATCACATACTGGATGTCAGCGCTGTTACGTATGTCATCGAGGGGGTTACTGTTCAGCACAACAAGATCGGCAAGCTTTCCCGCAGTCAGTGATCCGAGATCCTGATCCAGGCCAATCATCTGGGCTCCCATTATTGTGGCGGAACGCAAAGCATTGTAGTTCGAACCACCACTGGCCACCGACCACAGTTCCCAGTGATAGCCCAGTCCCTGCAGCTGACCGTGGGCACCAATGCCGACCTGTCCTCCGGCATCGACTATTTTCATGGCCTGCTCCGCAACACGCGTTGTGGCATATTCACGTTCGTGAACCCAGGACCTCCTTCGCAGCGTACGGGCCGCGAGAGCGTCATACGGTGTGAAGCGCCGAAGCTTGGCATCATCGTGGGGTGATTCATTGTTGTAAAAATAATTCTCACCCGCGGGCCCGCCGTATAACACGAGGAGGGTCGGCGTGTAGGCGATTCTGGTTTGGGCTGCCAGCTGCACTACGTCGTCGTACAAGGCGTCCAGAGGAAAATTGTGCTCGTTGCCACTGAAGCCATCGATCATATGGGTGAGATCCATCTTCATATCCAGACCACCCTCCGTGGTTGGCATCAACTGCAGCTCCTTTGCTGCCTGCAATAACCACTGACGCTGTTTGCGGTCTCCAGTTAAATAGGCCTTGAGGTTCCTCACGCCATAGTGTTCTTTGTATAGCTTCAGCACACTGTGCGCCTGTTGTTTGGAACTGAACTGGTGGTCGCTAAAAATTCCAGGACCCGTGGAATAGGCTCGAGGCCCCAGCATGAGGCCGGCGTCGACCATGTCTTGCGCAGAAATCAGGTCGATGGTGCTGGGCTGTACGTCCATACCCGTCGTTACACCGTAGGCAAGGTTTGCCAAAAACGACCAGTTGCTGAAACTCGGGACCTCCTGACGAATGTCGTAGTGTGCGTGCGTGTCAATGTAGCCCGGTACGATAACCTTACCACTGAGGTCGCGGCGCTCGTACCCTTCGGGAATTTCCACGTCGGCACGCGACCCCACTTCTATGATGCGGCCGTCTGAAATCAGGATGACACTATCCTCGATTACCTCTTCGCCATTCATGGTTATCGCTGTTGCGTTTACGAGTGCGATGGCGCCGGGTGTCTCGGCCCTGGGCAGGGACACCCTGACCTGGTGCACCACAACCGCTTCGTGCTCTTCTGCCAGCGGCTCGGGCTCTTTCGATTCTTCCGAGTCCTTATCCTCTTTCGCTGATTTCTGATCCTTGTCCTCTTCTTTCTTTTCCTTAAAGTCCAAAGAAGCGAGTGGGCGTTGATAAAAGTGATTGCCCGCCGACCAGGTGATCGTGTCGCCATTTGCATTCCAACGCACAAAACTGGCGCCGACATCGGTGAGTTTAGCCAGAGGAAGTGCAGAACTTTTGATATTCACAACCTGCTGCGAAAGCCAGGTGTTCACCAGCGCAGCTACATAAGCTTGATTAGAATGCTGGATCAGTACGTGGCTGCCATCGGGCGATAGTTGAATGACTTCTGATGCCATCGGATCCGCAGTGTAATAGCCGGGCCCTCCCGAGCTCAGGATCTCCCGGCGGTCAGTGCCATCAAATCGAACCGATACCAGCGAATTTTTCTCGCCACCCGATTCAAGCTGCAGGTATAGGCGATCGGCTTCAGGCCCGAAGTGTGGCCGTGATAAACCGCGCGCCGGCACAACCAGGTGTGCTTCACCCCCTTTCGCATCAAACCACAGCACATCGGAGCCAGTGACCGGGCCGAAATCGGATTCGCGATTCTGCCGTTCATATGCGGACCCCCGCAGGGCAACAATACGCGCGCCGTCCGGCGACCAGACCGGGTGAGAGTAATAGGCGGCGTGTTGGCTGAGCCGCTTCGGTTTGCTGCCCTTTCTGGCAGCCTGGCGATAAATATGCCCGCCGCCGTTCTGCCAACTTGCATAGACAAGTTCATTCCCCTTTGGCGACCAATCAGGAAACGCCGTTGCCACGCCTTCGGGTGAAACGGCTTCCACACCGCCATTTTCAAGATCCTGCACGTAAATGCGGGCGAAGGCGGCAAACGCCAGTTTGGTGCCATCCGGCGATAACACCGGGTCGCGGATGATGCGCGCCTCAACCGGCCCGGTATCGACCCGGTAGGGGAAGTGCAGGCGCTCGGCCACCTGTTTTTCAACATTAACCTGAAACGGGATATCGACGACAGCCTTGGTGCGCGTATCGATTCGGACCAGCTTGCCGTTTATGGTCGTAATGATTGCATCGCCATCTGGCGTGAAAGCAGATCCCGGCAGCAGATCACGCTCAAACCAGGCCTCCTGTGTATCTTTTTGCACCGGGAACGCGAACCATTCGTCCTTACCGCTGACCAGATCTCTGATCCGCAGGCCGGTTTGCTGTTCATAACGCGTCGCATAAACGAGTTGCGATCCGTCCGGGGAAATCATTGGTCGAAACGCACTGCCCTGTGCCTTCGTCAGAACATCCTCATCGCCGCTTCGGAGGTCTCGCCTGGCGATCTGCCACATGGGAAACCTGAGGTTATAACCAAATCCACCGGATTTATTGGCAAAGTACAGGTAGCGACCATCCGGGGAGAATGTCGCTCCGAGGGCATTGTGCCGATCACTGGACCGTGTATCTTCGCTTGGCTTGGCTTTAGTGATTTGTACCCCGCTGCCGCCATCGATGTGGTGCGTCCACAACTCAAAAGTCCCGAGGCTCCCGACCGTTTTTGAAATGACGATGCTCTTGCCGTCGGGTGACCAGATCGGGGACGTTAATTGCGTGTCCCATGTTGAGCTTGTCAGCTTCACGGGTGCCTGCGCGTCGGCATCACTATCGTCGTCATTACTGATATCTGCAGGCATGATCCACAGATCATCCGGGCCATGCCGATCACTGATAAAAGCGATCTGCGATCCGTCAGGGGAAAACCGGGGCGTGCTGTCGAAATGCATGCCGGTGCTCAACGGTATGGCCTGACCGCCTTCGATCGGCAACAGGTAGAGATCTCCGAGCACCTCGATTACAAGTCGATCGCCTTGCGGCGATACATCCAGCGACATCCATGTAGCCTCGTTCACGCTGAAGCTCAGCGTTTTGTCGGATTTAAGAGGCAGCGTCATGTCATCATCCGCCGCAACTTCGGACGCCTCCGACGGAGTTTCGGCGGCAGCTGCAACCGAGGGAAAACAAGCGACTAACACTGATATGCACAGCCACAAAGGCTGCAGAGCTGAACTACATTTTTTCACAGGTAGCCCCACTACTTGACATCTGTATCAGGTACCGAGATCGGCACGGGCTCGGGCTTTCTTGGCATGCGTTCATCGCGCGTGGCGGCGTGATACAGGAAGCTCGCCAGAATGACGCTCGACTGCTTCAGATTTTTCTCATAGATTTCGTCGTACAGATCGAGCTGGCTGTGACCGCCGCGGTGAACGCCACTGCGGTCCTGGATAAACTGATAGCCAAGCAGGCCGATTAGCTGGAAGGACTCGTGATCGGTGCTCTTGGTGCTATTCAGCGTTATGTGCGTCGCGCCGAGGTCATGAAACGGGACGAGCCAGGACTCAAAAATTTGGCGAACGGCAGCGTTGCCCTGAGTGTAGATGCCGCGGATCTTGCCGGCGCCACCATCTAAATTGAAATAAACCGAGAACCTGTCGTAATCGCGCGCTTTGACAAAAGGCTTGCTGAGATCGGCAGCCTCATAATCTCCGACATACTTGTACATGTCGTCCGTTTTTCTGGGGTAGCTGCCAAAATTCTGGCCCACATGCTTCCCGGACCCATAGTACTCCTGTTCCTCCCCACTCCAGAGCCCGATACGAATAGTTCGCTTTGCTTGCACATCAAGAACTTTCAGAATCCGCATCGCCTCCATTACAACCGCAACGCCCGCGGCATTGTCGGCGGCACCATCGCCCGGTGCGTGACTGTCAATATGCGCACCTGCCATGACGATTTCCGGGTTTTTCCCCTTGCCCGGAATCTCGGCAATAGTGCTGTAACCCTTGTGATCTTCATCGTGGTACGTCGCCTCGACCTCCACCGACATCCGCACAAGATTGCCGTTGTCGGCAAGTCGCAGCAGCCGCTTGTAGTGGTCCGCTGTCAACACTACGGCCGGGATCTCGGGCGTCATGCCGACGTGATATAGATATCCCGAATTTGAGATGGCCATATCATCGCGGCCATTCTTACGAACCATGACCAGCGCACGTTCCTCCACGAGAAACGGGCTTAGTGCTTGACGGAATTTCAGGTCTTCAACCCACGCATCGCCGGACGGACGGTCCCCGATCGGCACTTTGAACATTGCGCGGTCATCGAGCGTTGCCTCGTCGTATGGCGTAACGATTTTATTGGCCGGTTCGCGCGGTGGGCCCACCTCGTCGATCAGCACCATCTTGCCTTTTAATTTGCCTTGCCACTTCTGCAAATCCTCAACGGAGCTCATCGGCGCATGGAGCACCTCGCCTTCAAGTACCCCGTCGGTTCCCGGATGCCATTCGACAGGCAGTCCGTGAAGTTGTGCCCGGCGCGGACTTGTCATGTGAATTTCGCTGCGATTCATGGACCAGCCACGACCGAAATCGAAGCTCTCGAGGTACACGTTTTCCACATCCCAGGCTTGCAAAGCATCAACCGTCCATTTGCTGGCCGCCCGCATGCCCGGACTTGCCGTGAGGCGCGGCCCGATTTCGTCCGTCAGGACACGCAGAGTTTCCATCACCTCCGAGCGGTTAAAGCCCTCGTCGCGAATCTTGTTGACCATGTCTAGATCAACGGGCTCCGCGGCCCAGGCTGAAGTGACCGCAAGAAACGACGCAACACAAATGGTGAATGAAACCTTCAATTTGGAAATTCCTATTTTTGTTTGTTACGAAGGCAGCCCATTCTCAGCGACTTCAATCAGGGCATCCGTAAACCGATCGATCTCTTGCAGCGTCGTAAACACGCTCGGCGACACGCGAATACCTTCGAATTCGGGGTGTTTGATTCCGACTGTCAGGATGCGCTGGTCCTCCCACAGGAAATCGGCCAGTTTCTTGCTGTCGATTCCTTCAATTTCTGCCGTCGCAATACCGCAGGCAAAGCCAGGTTTGAGGCTCGTGTGAAGCCGCACGCGATTGTTTTGCAGCGCGCGTTCGACCCAACGGTTCCGCAAGTAGATCAGGCGGGCCTGCTTGCGAGACGGGCCGATTCCCTCGTGAAATGTGAGCGCCTCAGCGATGGCCAGGTAGTTGGCGGCCGGATGAGTACCGATTTGCTCGAATTTGCGGATATCGCTATCCATCTTCTCCGGCGCCGCCATCATCGGCCAGAGATCCCCGATCTTGTCGCGCCGAACATACAAGAGACCAGTCCCATGCGGCGCGAACAACCATTTGTGCAAACTGGTGGCGTAGTAATCACAGCCCAGGTCGTCATGATTGAAGTCGAAGTGTGCGAATGTGTGTGCACCATCAACGATGACCGGGATACCGTGGCCGCGGGCCATTTCCACGACCTTGCGCACGGGCAGTATCTGCCCCGTGATGTTGATCATGTGGCACATCAGGATTAGCCGCGTCCGGTCGGTGATGTTGGCCTCGAACAACGCAACGATTTCGTCGGGGTCTTCGGCGGGTATTGGTATTGGAAACTGACGCAACACGAGGCCTTCACGTCTCTCGCGCTGTTTGAACGTCGTGATCATCTGCCCGTAATCCTGGGTGGTTGTGAGAACCTCATCACCGGGTTGCAGATCGAAGCCGAGCTGACAGATCTGCAAGCCTTCGGAAGCGTTCCGCGTTAAGGCAATCTCTTCGGCATCACAGCCGAAATTGCGCGCCAGGCGTTCGCGGACGGGCTCACGCTGCGGCTCCAATACCTTCCACATCGTGTAAGGGGGGGCCGTGTTCGAGTAGTCCAGGTGACGCTTCATCGACTGCTGGACTATGTTTGGCGACGGGCTCACACCACCGCTATTGAGATTCACGAGGCTACGATCGTTGGTGAAAGCCTGCTGTACCTCGAACCAAAAGTTCTCGTCGCAGGCCAGCTCCTCAGCGGCACCCGGGTGGCAGGCGAGCTCCGCCGCGACGGCTGAGGCCCGGGTCAGGTTCAGTACTCCGAGGCTCGAGGCCCCGGCTGCCGACCACGCGATCCCAGAAATGAATGTCCGCCGACTTTGCACCAGGTGCCTACTCGTACCCCAGCACCTTGCGGAGGCCGGGTACCGCAACGTCGATCAACGCCTTTTGACCGTCTGGCAATGTATCGGGCAACTTCATTCGAATTTCAGTGAGATTTTCCCGTGCTGTTCCGCTTTGCTTCTTGTCGGAGCCGACCCGCACTCGCTCGCGCCAGTCATCCGGCGTGTCAATGCCACAATGATCCAGGAGTTTATGGAAAAAGACTTCCGCCTCAGCCCCGTCGAGATTCGTGACGCTGTGCAGCAGGTCTTCAAATTTCAGGACCAGCGTATCTGTGTGCATCCAGGCGACACCGTTGTGCATAAATATTTCCCTCAGGCTCGGTACTTTATTGTGCATGCCGAAGATCATCAAGTTTAGAAATTGCTCTGCGGTAACATTGTGGTCTGAAATATGGCCTACCGACCCTGAAAATTCTTCGGACATGAAAAACCGTGCACGGGCCAGAATCCAGTCATAGGGGTCCCGCACCAACAGCACCTTGCGCGTATCTTTCAAGAAAATTGCGGAGTTGCCCGAATACAGCAGATGTCCCCAGCTCAACGTCGGTTTGTCTTTGTCCCAGGCAACGTGGTCTTCCTGCATGGACGGTATTTGGATAAAACCGGACTTGAAATGCTGCTTCACGGGCGCAAACATGCGCATGATATTGCGCAGCATGTGCGCCGTCAGCGCCCATGGAACAGATATAGGGCTAGTTTAAAGGAGGGTTTTTGTTCATCCTAATCTGAGGAGTTGAGATGAAACAGAGACCAGCAGGACGACCGTCGTCGTCAGAACAGATCA
>JADFNV010000032.1 GCA_022563195.1 Pseudomonadota bacterium | reverse complement strand
TGTGGATGTCGTGCTTTTTCGTCATATAGACCATCGCACCGCGTGCCTGGTCGCGATAACTGACAAAGTAGCTGAATTTCATCGGGTGCAAGGGCTCGTACATTGACACGGCCGCCGTCACCGGAAAAAGATTCGGCACGCCGGCTTCAAACATGCGCGGCATCACGGCATTGTTCATGGGCGTACCCATGGCGCCGATCATGAAAAAGATCTTGTCAACGTTGAGCAGTTTGTTGGTGGCCTTAACCGCCACAGGTACCTGGTACTGACTGTCTTCGACGACCAGTTTGATCATTCGACCATGAATGCCACCCGCGTCATTTGCCTGGCCGAAGCGCATGCGCATGCCATTCGTTGTCGGCACGCCCCATATGGCGAGCTGCCCCGACAAATCGGTATGCGAACCCAGCGTAATCGTGTCGTCGGTGATGCCTCGAGGCAGGTCGCTCGTCGAGCTGTCGTCACCGCCACCGCAACTGGACAGCAGTAACGCCGCAAACATAATGACTATCTTCATAAAACCATTCCCCATCTGCGCGTACGAACTCTAGTACATGCTGGCGATAAGATCAGCATACTTTTCGCTGACGAAACTGCGTTTGAGTTTCATCGTTGGCGTCAGCTCATCGTCTTCGGCCGTCAGTAACACATCGATCAGCCTGAATTTCTTAATCTGCTCCACTTGTGAAAATGCGCCATTGACTCGTTCAACCTCGCCATGGATCAGGCCGATGATCTCCGGCCGCGCACACAACGATCGGTAGTCGGTAAACGGCACCGCATGAGTCTGTGCGTAGTGTTCGACATTTTCCTGATCGATCATGACCAGACAGGTGAGATACTTGCGCCGGTCACCGATTACCACGGCATCGGCTATAAACGGCGAGAATTTAAGGTCGTTTTCGATCAACGACGGTGTGATGTTCTTGCCGCCGGCCGTAATAATGATGTCCTTGAGGCGGTCAGTGATTGTCAGGTTGCCCTCATCGTCCAGATGCCCGACGTCCCCGCTATGCACCCAGCCGTCGACGACCGTTTCGGCCGTTTTTTCCGGCAGATTCAGGTAGCCGTCGAATTGGCCAATCGAGCGAATCATTATTTCGCCATCGTCGGCAATCTTGATGTCGACACCGCGGAACGCCGGGCCGACCGTGCCATGACGAAACACACCGGCACGCGTCGACGTCACGATACCGGTCTCGGTCTGGCCGTACAGCTCATCGATCGACAAGCCCAGGGCCAGGTACCACTTCAGCAGTGATCCCGAAATAGGTGCGGCACCCGACGCCATAGTATGTGTTCGATTGAGCCCAAGCAGCTTTTTGATATTGCGAAACACGAACAGGTCGGCGACCTGAAATAATAGCCGGTCGATAATCGACAGCGGCTTGTCCGCAATGAGTTTTTCAGCGCGCCGCATGCCTGCGGCAAGCGCCAGCTCATACGCCTTCTGGCCCAGCCAGGTAGCCTCGGACATCGCAGTGATCACGCGTGAGTAAAATTTTTCCCAGACGCGCGGCACGCCGAACACGTAGGTCGGCGACAACTCCTGGATATCCTGCGCGATGGTCTCGGGGCTCTCGGCGAAGTTAATCGTCGCTCCATGAGCAATAGGCAACCAGCCTGAAAAAATTCGTTCGGCAACATGACTGAGTGGCAGGTACGTTAATATTTCGTCCGTGTCACCCTGGCGCACGTAGTCGGGCGCAATTTGCATCTGAAACAATATGTAGCGTTGCGATAACATCGCGCCTTTCGGCGGACCGGTAGTGCCCGATGTATAGATCAGGACCGCAAGATCGTCCGCGTTACCACGGTCAACGACCCGTTCAATCAAGCCTGCGTTTTTGCGGCCGAATTCACGGCCAATTTCGGTCAGCTGCTCTATTGCCTGCACTTTGTCGTGTTTGAAGTCGCGTAGCCCCCTGGAGTCGAATACATAGACTCTCTCGATCGCGGGTAATTCAGCTTCGATCTCGAGGAACTTGTCGAGTTGCTCCTCATCTTCAACGAACAGGAACCGGCATCGTGAATCGACCAGCGTGTGCAGTACCTGTGCGGATCGATAAGTCGGGTAGATGCCATTGACCACGCCGCCTGCCAGTGCGGCACCAACATCGGCGAACAACCACTCCTTACAATCTTCGCTGAGGATCGACACGACGTTACCTCGCTCGAGCCCTGACGCGAGCAAACCGTATGCGATGTCCAGGGCGTAGGCCCGATAGTCGTTCCAAGAATAGCTTTGCCAGATACCAAAGTCCTTTTCACGCATCGCGATCTTGTCACCGCGTTCTGCTGATTTTTTCAAGAACAAGCGCGGCAGTGTGTCGCAGCCATCAATCGTTACATTGGCGGCAGTCATCGCCAGGTCTTCCGTTTTTTCCAGCGCCTGCGCCCGCGGATGCCTTCCTCCTTCTTGCCGAGGTAAAACTCCTTGATGTCTGCGCTATCGAGCAGCTGATCACTAGGCCCGTCCATGACCATACCGCCGACTTCCATCACGTAACCGCGTGCCGACACGCGCAGCGCAACATTCGCATTCTGTTCGACGAGAAGGATTGTCAGCCCTTGTTCACGATTGAGCAGAGAAATGATGGCGAAGATCTCGTCGACGAGTGTCGGTGACAAACCGAGCGACGGTTCATCGAGCAACAGCAACTTCGGTCTCGCCATGAAGCCGCGGCCAATTGCGAGCATCTGTTGCTCACCACCGGACAGGTAACCCGCCATCCGCGTCTTAAGGCCCCTTAGCCCTGGAAAATAGTCGTACACGGTATCGACATCGGCAGCCACGGCGTCCCTGTCATTACGGTTGTATGCACCCATCGCGAGATTCTCTGCAACACTGAGAAACGGGAATACCTCCCTGCCTTCCGGGACATGTGCAATACCGAGCCGGGCAACCCAATCCGGGTCGCGCCGCTGAATTTCGACACCGTCGAACAGGACCTGCCCTTTACGGCTGTCAAGTGCGCCCGAAGCCGTTTTGAGCAAGGTCGTTTTTCCTGCTCCATTTGCGCCGAGTACCGTGACGATCTCGCCTTCGTCAACGTGCAGGCTGACGCCGCGAATCGCCATGATCGGCCCATAGTAAGTCTCGATGTTACGCAATTCGAGCAGCGGTACTGTCACGCCGCGGCTCCCAGGTAGGCATGTTGCACCGCGACGTTGTCACGAATTTCATCTGGCGTGCCGATCGCGATCACTTTGCCGTCGTTGATCGCCAGCACACGATCGGCGACTCGCGCGACGAGATTCATGTCGTGCTCGACCATGACGATCGTAACGCCAAGATCGTGCTTGATGTCCTCGAGCCAAAACGACACATCGTCGGTCTCTTCGGAATTCAGTCCTGAAGCCGGCTCGTCGAGCAATAGCAGGGTCGGTTCGGCACAGAGCGCACGGGCAAGTTCGACATTTTTGCGGGCCCCATAGGGTAGATCGGCAATTCGTTGGTCCCGATACCGTGCGATCTCGAGGAGATCAATGACATCTTCGACTTTGCGACGATGCTCGAGCTCGTTTTTTTTCACCCCAGGCAGGAATAAAAATTCCAGAAACGGGTTCGGGCGCATGTGGCGATGCCTCCCGACGAGCAGGTTCTGTAACACAGTCGCCTGTTCGAACAGTTCGATGTTCTGAAATGTTCTGCCGATTCCCATGCGAGCGATGCGATGTGCCGGCACCTCGAGCAAGTCGTGCTCGCCATAGAAAATCGACCCTGCCGTCGGCTCGTAAAAGCGGCTGATGAGATTGAAGATCGTGCTCTTGCCAGCGCCGTTCGGTCCGATTATTGCGAAAACCTCGCCCGGTTGCACATCGAACGATACGTTGTCAACGGCGTGCACCCCTCCAAACTCGATGGACAGGTTTCTGACTGAAAGCATCTGCGGCGCGCTCATCGCATGCGCTCCGTCTTGAGGTAGCTCTTTTGGCGCACGAATGACGCTTTGCGGTAGTAGGGAAAGGTCTCAAAGAAGAAGCGTAATTTGAGCCAGCGGCCGTAGATACCAAGCGGTTCAAAAACAATGAACAACACGATGATCGTGCCAAATAATAGCGGCTCGAGACCAGCCTTTTGACCGATCGATGGCGGCAGCACATCCTTGAGGAAGCTAATCGCCACCGGCAACACCGACACGAAAATCGCACCGAATACCGCACCGAGAATACTGCCAAGCCCGCCCACGACGATCATGAGCAGCAACTTCAGCGACTCAAGCACATTGAATACGTCCGGCGCGAGATAGGTAAGCTGGTGCGCAAGCAATGCGCCAGCCAGCGCTGTGATTGCCGCACTCACTCCGAATGCCTGAATTTTGACCCATTCGACGTTGACACCCAGGCTGCGCGCCGACAATTCGGAATCGCGTACGGCAATAAATGAGCGACCTGTCGGTGCACGCAACAGGTTGGACGCGCCCCAGATGACGATGCCCGCCATTACCAGATCGACATAGTATTGTTGCCAGACCTTGGTGAGTGGTACGCCGAACACCTTGAGCTCAGGCACCGCCAGTCCGGCATGCCCACCTGTCAGGCTTTTCCACTCACCGAAAACGGTCTCAATCAGGATCGCAAAGGCCAGCGTCGCGATGGCGAGATAGAAACCGTGCATCTTCGAGGCCGAGCGACCGATGAGCATGCCGACCAGCCCGGCGATCAGGACCGTAATCAATATCGACAGGCTGAATGGCACACCGTGCGTCATCAGGACTGAATGTGAGTAGGCGCCGATACCAAGAAACGCGGCATGACCGAAACTCACCTGGCCCGTAAACCCGGTCAGGATCATGAGCCCGATACCGGCGATCGCGTAGACAAGCAACAGGCCGAGCTCGGCGAGGTAGTAATCCTGCAGCATCATTGGCGCGGCAAGCAGAAACAAGACCACCAGGCCTACCCTGATCTTCTCGCCCGTCTTTACAAGAAATCGAACGTCGTCCTCATAGCGAGTCTTGAACAAATACTGCATCAGGCTTTCTTCTGATAGGTCTGCACGATCAGTCCTTCGGGGCGGATAAACAGGACCAGCAGCATCACCACATAAGCCGAGACGCCTTTTATCGACGGCACGTAGTAGTCGGCGAACGGTTCGATCAAACCGATCAGCAGACACCCCAGCAGTGCCCCCGGTATCGAGCCGAAACCACCGACGATGGCACCACTGAGTGCCTTGATGCCGAGGAAGCCGATCGTGGTATCGACTTGCGTCACAGGTGCAAGCAGGGCGCCGGCAGCGGCGGCGATCATCGCACCGATCGCCCATGTGAACGAGACGAGTCGCTTGACGGGGATGCCCATGTAGAAGGCGGCGAGCTGGTTCTGCGATGCTGCCTGCATCGCAATGCCGACCCGCGTGCGTGCGAAAAACAAATACAGGACCCCAACAAGCATTACAGTGGCGCCAACGATCGCGATCCGATCCGTACCGATTTCGAGTCCGCCGCCCAATGCGATCCGGCCATCAAATGGCGTATCGAGACTTTGCGTATTCCAGCCAAAAATCATGCCGGCCAGCGAACGGAAAATAAATCCGAATGCGACGGTAAGGATGAAAATACTCGCCTGCGACTGGCCGATGATGCGGCGCATGACCTGTGCGTCGACGAGGTAACCGACGGCGCCGATGGACAGGCAGCCAAGCACGAACGCTGGCCAGAACCCCCATCCCAGCACTTCGGAGAATGTGAGCACGGCAAATGCACCGAGCATCATGAATTCACCGTGAGCGAAATTGACGACTTCGGTCGCTTTATAGATCAGGACAAAACCGAGAGCGATCAGGCCATACGCGCAACCCTGAGCGATGCCGGTTATGGCCAGATGAATGACATCACTCATCGGCAACATGAAGAGTCCCCAGGCTTTATTGTTATTTGTTGCCGAGCCTAGCCAATAAGGCGCCTGAGTTGTAGTCGGCCGCCGCGATCGATCGGATCATAGCGGCTGATGGCCCGGCACTGCCCTTAGGTCCAATGCGAACAGGAATCATTTTTTGCTGGTTTTTCAATGATTTCAATGCTTATTGTGATCAAAATTATCCTGACAGCTTTGCGGCACCGATGCCGCGGGCATCGAATGCCCTGCCATTGGCCAGCGCTACAGGGCACAATTTAGGCTATGATGCGCGGCTCGTCGAGGAGGACCGATCATGCGTAACAATTTACAGTTTTACATTGACGGAAAATGGGTTGATCCCGTGACACCCAACACGCTGGACGTTATCAATCCAGCGACGGAGGAGGTGTACGGTCGCATCAGCCTTGGATCGGCCGCCGACGTCGATCTGGCCGTCGCGGCGGCCAAGCGCGCCGGAGAAAGTTTTGGCGCCACCACTCGCGAAGAACGTATGGACTTGCTGCAATCGATCATCGACGAGTACGCCAAGCGCCAGGACGAAATTGCCGAAGTGATCATGGATGAGATGGGCGCGCCCTGGGAACTCGCGAAGACCGCACAGGCGCCTAGCGGCTCACAGCATATGAAGGCGGCGCTCAGGACCTTGAAAGACTACCAGTTTTCCGAAAAAAGCCGCACGACCCTGATCGTCAAGGAACCGATTGGCGTCTGTGGGCTGATCACGCCCTGGAACTGGCCCATGAACCAGATCGTGTGCAAGGTTGCACCGGCCCTTGCGGCAGGATGCACGATGGTGTTGAAACCTAGTGAAATCGCACCTTTCGATGGCATTATCTTTGCCGAAATCCTGCATGATGCAGGCGTACCGGCCGGTGTCTTCAACCTCATCAACGGTGACGGACCTGGCGTTGGCACGGCGTTGAGCCAGCACCCGGATATCGACATGATGTCGTTCACAGGCTCGGCGCGTGCCGGTATTTTGGTGGCTCAAAACGCGGCACCGACCATCAAACGTGTCACCCAGGAGCTCGGCGGCAAGTCCGCGAACATCCTGCTCGACGATGCCGACTTCGACAAAGCCGTCAAAGCGGGCACCAGCTTTTGTTTCGAAAACACCGGGCAATCCTGCGATTCACCATCGCGGATGCTGGTTCCCAAGGACCGCATGGACGAAGCCGCTGCGATCGCGGCATCGGTTGCAGACGGAATCACCATCGGTAATCCACGCGATGAGGGCGTCGAGAATGGTCCGTTGGTTTCGCAACTGCAATGGGACAAAGTACAGACCCTGATTCAGAAAGGCATCGACGAGGGTGCTACGCTCGCGGCCGGCGGCACGGGCCGGCCCGAGGGGCTCGATAAGGGCTACTATGTGCGGCCGACTGTCTTTGCCGACGTCAGCAATGATATGACGATCGCCAGGGAAGAAATTTTTGGTCCCGTGTTATCGATCATCCCCTACGAAGACGAAGACGACGCGGTGCGAATCGCAAACGATACGACCTACGGACTGTCTAACGGCGTATCGTCATCGGACCTCGACCGGGCACGACGCGTAGCGGCAAAGCTGCGATCCGGCATGGTTCATATCAATGGCGCGTATCACGAATCGATGGCACCTTTTGGCGGTTACAAGCAATCGGGCAACGGCAGGGAATGGGGCACCCACGGCCTTGAGGAATATCTCGAGGTCAAGTCGATCTACGGCTACGAAGAGAAAAGCTAGCGGGCCGGCCATTTGCGAAACTTAAAGAGCGGCCGGCCGGTCGCATCAGTAATGGATTATCGGATTATTCGAATGCGACGATTTCTCTTTTTTATGGGCGTCCTGGTCTGGGTCGCCCTGGCGAGCTGCACGGGGGGGGATACTGCCTTTCCGGTTGCAACCGGCAAGGGCACGGTACGTGCGGTCAACACGATCAAGACATCGCCTGGGATCACTTTTTTGATCGAAGAGCGCTTGATCGGCGCGGTGAACTATAAGAGCTCAACGACCGCTCAACAGTATGACGACCTGGAATACATCTTCAATTTCGAGGTGCTGTTCCCGGGAGACTCCGGGCTTCAGCGAATTGCCAGTCAGTTTCTCGACGTTGTCAAAGACAAGGAATACACCTTAATCATCGGTGGTACGCTGGCTGATCCCAGCATCGTGGTCTGGGAAGGCGATATCCGCATTTGGTCCGGCACTGAAACCGTGTTTGAGGCTCGTTTTGGACACACGAGCGCCTCACTCGGCAGTATTGACGTCTACTTTGCAGCGCCCGGAATTGTGCCTGCAACAGGGCAGGAGATCGGCACGCTGGTATTTGGCGAGGTGCTGCCGGTGGCCGACTATCCTGGCGGCGACTACGTCCTTATCTATACGATGGCCGGCGATCCGGCGACTATCCTGTTTACATCCGAAGTCATGACGCTGGCTGTGCAATCCTCGTTTACGATTAGCATGTTTGATGCCGATGCGAACGAGGTAGCTCCGATGTCCGTACGTCTATTCAGTGCATCAGGTTCGAGCCAGGTGGTTTTTCAAGCCAGTGTTGCATCGACGCTGCGCTTTTTCCACACATCGATGGCGCTCGCAACAGCCGACATATACGGCGACGAGGCAGTAACGACACTACTGGCGTCAGATCATGCGTTCGGTGACGTGACAGGGGATATTCCGGTTGTGTCAGGAGCTAACCTGATCACCTATACGACTGCGGGCGATACCGGCGTGATTCTGTTCGAGGATGAGGTAATTTTGTTCCCCGGGGCGCATTACCAATTTTACGTCGTCGGCGAAACCGATGCACTTGTCGCTATTTCGATCGTTCCTGATCGCCGCTCTGTTGAGACGCGCGCCAAGTTCAGTTTCCTGAACGCAGCGACGAACCATGGCTCGATCAACGTTTATGTCGTCCTGGCCGATACGGATATTACCGACCAGTTGCCCATTATCGCGGCCTTGACAGTTGGCAACGCCCCGGTGTCTGTCAATCTTCAGTCTGATAGCTTTGATCTGTATCTGACGCCGGCGGGCGAACAAACCATCATAACGGGCCCCGTGCGATTCGATCCTGCACTCGGCGACATCGTTGACGTCATCGTACTCGACGCGATCGATCCTTCTAGCGCCGATATTATTTTCATCCCGCCGCCCTGATCTCCCCTGTAGGAGCCCGCTGTTGGAGCCCGCTCCCGTCAAGCGGGATCGAGACATGCGGGCGATAACCGCCTTACCTGTAGGAGCCCTCGTGGTAGGTTTCTACAATCCTGCCGTCGTGTCTTCGATTAGCGTATCCACAACTGCATGCAATGCCTCTTCGTCGCTGGCCCCGGCCGCCCGCTCGCGCTCATAGCACCGCAATTGCCGGTGCGCACTCGTGCCACGCGTCAAAATGTCGCGCACAGACGAAACTTCCCTGGTGCAACCGAGCGCCTCGGCGTCTTCGGCGATCAGCCCGAGCATCTCCTCTAGCAACACATCGAATGGCACGACGACACCCTTGGCGAAATCGATAAGGCCTTCGTCGAAACTGTAGCGCATCGCTCGCCAGCGATTCTCGCGAATCAACATAGGCGTATAAAGTCGCCAGCGTTGATTGGCCCGCCTGAGGCGATAGAGCATGCGCAGCAAGCAGACGAGCATTGCCACAAGTGCAATGGCATCATCGATGCGCGTACAAACATCCATGACGCGCGTCTCGAGCGTCGGGTACCTGCCGCTGGGCCGCAAGTCCCACCAGATGCGAGTCGAGTCTTCAATCAGTCCGGCATTGACGAGAATCTGCACATGCCGCTGGTACTCGGAATAACTCACAAATCGTTCGGGAATACCGGTGCGTGGCAAGGCATCGAATACCGTGAGCCGATAGCTCTTGAGTCCCGTGTCTCGCCCCTCCCAAAATGGTGACGAGCATGACAAAGCCAGCAGATGCGGCAGGAAGTATGACATCTGATTCATCAGGTCGATGCGCAATTCGTCGTCGTCGATACCGACGTGTACATGCATGCCGCAGATCAGCAGCCGCCTGGCGGCGGCCTGCATTTCAAGTGTCAGCTCCTGGTAGCGAAGTTTCTGCGTCTGCTTCTGGTCCACCCAGCTGCTAAACGGATGCGTCGAGCATGCGATCGGCGCCATGTCGTAGCCGTCGGCAACATCGATGATGATTTTGCGCAGTCGCGCGAGATCCTCGCGCGCCTCCTGCACGTTTTTGCACACCTTGGTGCCAACCTCGATCTGCGAGCGCAATAGCTCCGACGTCACCTGGCTGCCGCAGCGATTCTCGCACTCGCGCATGAGGCTTTCAGGCGGATCGATGACGAGACCGCGCGTCTCACGATCGACGAGCAAGTATTCTTCTTCTACGCCAATCGTGAATTGCGGCTCAGGTTTTTTCATCGCACTGTCCCCAGGTAGCCGATTTTTCTTATGCTGGACTACGCTGAAATTCGTGCCTCGCGCAGCCCGATTCGGTCCGGTATCGACTCGATGATCCTGTGCATGATGGTTGCGATCTCGTCGACACCCTCGACATCATCGATCAGGTCCTGGCGAATCTCAACTCCGACGTGCGGCAAACCAATGGCCTCGGCATGCTGGTCAATGGTGAAATCCTGTGGCGCCTTGCCCGAATACGGCTCGTTGTCGCCGGTCACATAACCGGCCGCACGGAATTCCTCGATGAAGATGTCGGACAGTCGCCGGTCTGCATCCCAAAGCACACCTATCTGCCAGGGACGCGATTCGCCATTGAGGACTGGCGAAAAACTGTGCACGGAAATGAATGCGGGCGGCGGCCCGACTGCCTTGAGGCGCTTTATCTGCGCATCGATTGCATTGTGATAAGGCCAGTAAATCGCCTCTGCCCGGGCGTCTTTGGCGCTGCGATCAAGATTGCGATTGCCGGCCACGACAATGCCGTCACCAAACTCGAGAAATGCGCCGGGATCGAGCAGCTCTCGATTGCAATCGACAACGAGCCGCGAGTACTGCGCCAGAACGGCGGTCACGCCGAGATTGCCGGCAATGTGCTCAGTCAGGGAAGCGGCGCCAATGTCGATCGCAAGATGGCAACGTCTCGCAAATGGATCGAGCCCCAGGTCGCCAAGGGCTGCCGGAATGCGGCAACTCGCATGGTCGCAGACGAGCAGGATCGGCGCTTGGGCCAGCGGATTGAGAACCACAAATGGAGACGGCTCGCCGCTGGACAGCAAAGGGTAATCGCGGCTTTTCGTACTGGTTTTGGAACTGTCTGGCATGAATCAGGGTATTTGTATTCTTTGACGGTCAGTGTACCGCATCGAAGGGCGTACATTCATCAGGCGCTACGCTCTGCAATTTGCTTGTCGCCCCAGGGTGCGAAGGTCCGTACGGACGCCGGCCGGGCGATGTAATAGCCCTGTGCATACTCGATACCCAGTGCACCGAGTTTCTCGAGCACCTCCCGGGTCTCGACGCGCTCGGCAATCGTCTCGATGCCCATCGCATGACCGACGTCACTGATCGCCTTGACCATGCTCTCATCGACACTGTCCTCGGCGACGTTGCGAATGAAATGCCCGTCGATCTTGATGTAATCGACGGGCAGGTTCTTGAGATAAGTAAACGAAGACAGCCCGGTGCCAAAGTCGTCAAGCGAAAACTTGCAGCCCAGCTTCTTCAGGGATTTCATGAAATGCACGACGCGCGACAGGTTTGAAATCGCCGCAGTCTCCGTGATTTCGAAGCAGATCGCGCCGTTCGGCAATTTCTGCTTCTCGAGCTCACTGATAACATCCTCGAGGAATCGGTCTTCGCTCAGTGATGTACCCGACAAATTGATTGCAATCGTGTATCGGGCGTCGCCCTCTGTATTGCGGTCAGCGAGCTCCGACAGCGCTTCGCGAATCACCCAACGATCCAGCATCGACATGAGATTGTATCGCTCAGCCGCCGGTATGAATTGATCAGGGCAAATAAGCTCGCCTTGCTCGTCACGCATTCGTAACAATATTTCGTAATGGCCGCGCGATTTTCCCTTGCTTGCACCGATGCTTATGATTGGCTGGAAAAATAATTCGAGTCGATCTTCCTCTACCGCACTACTGATGCGCGAGACCCACTTCATCTCCTCGTGGCGCTGCGCAGCATCGCTGTCCCGGTAGAGGTGAACCTTGTTCCGACCCATGTCCTTGGCGGAGTAACACGCAACGTCAGCCGAACTCATGAGTGCCGCAACATCTTCACTCTCACAGGTAATCATGACAACACCGAGCGAACAACGAATCGTGGTAAACGAATCTTTCCACTCAAAACGATAAGCCTCGACGGCGCCACGGATTGCCTCGGCCACATCTATCGCCGTTTTCTCACTGCAACGCTCGAGCAGAATGCCAAATTCGTCGCCGCCCAGACGTGCGAGCAGGTCTGTCGAACGAATCTTTGCGTGCACGACATCTGCGAGTTGTTTAAGCAGAGCGTCCCCCGCTATATGACCGAAGGTGTCATTGATTACTTTGAATTGATCGAGATCGAGATACAGCAATGCATGAGTCTCTTCGGTATTACCGCGCAATTTCTCGAGCGAATTCACCAATCGATTCTCGAACTCCCGACGATTGATCAGGTCTGTCAGCGAATCGTGCGCCGCCTGGTAACTGAGTTGGCGAAACAGGCGCGTTTCTCTGCTGATATCGTGGAAAACCATGACCGAACCGACAACGTTGCCGACGCGGTCCCGAATCGGTGCGGCCGAGTCCTGAATGGGAATTTCGCCATCGTCTTTGGTGATGAGGACCGAATTCTCATCGAGCGTAATGACGCGCCCTTCCCTGAGGCATCTCATGACCGGGTTATCGATGGCGGCTCGTGTTTTCGCGTTGACGATGGTCATCATATCGGTGACGGGTTTGCCGCATGCACTACGCATATCCCAGCCGGTCAGGTCCTGTGCGACGGGATTTATGTAATCGACACGACCATCGGCGTCAGTCGTTATCACGCCGTCACCAATGGATTGCAAAGTAACCTGCGCACGCTCCTTCTCCTCGAAGATGCGTGTCTCGGCTTGCTTGCGCTCTGTAATGTCGGTGATCGTACCCTCGTGAGCGACAATGTTGCCATCATCGTCGAAGACGGCACGCGAGTTTTCCAGCACCACGATCTGGCGGCCGTCCTTGCGCCGCAGTCGGTACTCGAAGTTCTTGACCAGGCCTTGCGCCTCCAGCCGCGCGCATACGCGTTCGCGGTCAATGGGGTTGACGTACAGCATTGTGGTCCGACCGACGGCCTTCAGATCTTCGACACTGTCGTAGCCCAGCATTTCTACAAGTGCCGGGTTAGCGGCGATCAGTTCGCCGTCGCGCGAGGCAATATAGACACCGTCAACAACGTTTTGAAACAAACCACGATAGCGCCTCTCGGAGTTGCGCAACTTGTTCTCATCGAGTTCCCGCTTGATCGCAATACCGGCCAGCCTCGCCATGCTGCCTAACTTGTCGAGTTCGTCGGTGTTTGGGCCTCGCGCCTCGTTAATGTAAACGTCGAGAGTGCCAATGATTTTCCCGGCCGCCCCGTGAACGAGAAATGACCAGGCCGCGGCGATGCCATGTTTGGCGACTTCGCTCCGATGCGACTTCCACGCCGGATCCTTGTCCATGTTTAACGCGAATCCATTTTCATTGCTATGCACGGCCGCACCGCAGGTAATGCTGTCGGCAGCAACGTCGATAAAGTCGAGGCACAGTTTGAATGAATCGGGCAGGCTCGGCGCTTGCGCAACATTGAGCATCTTATTCGTAGCATTGAGTTGCATGACCGCGGCGCTAAAACCACCGTCGATCTTCTCGACGCAGCGACAAATGGCGCGCAGCGTACGATCGTAAGGTTCGTTCACGGCGATCATCTCGAGAATCTTGTTCTGCGCGAAAATGATCGACTCGTTGCGCTTGCGGTCGGCGATGCCGGTGATCGATGCGCGAATCCGGCGGCAATCGCCCGACGGCAAGCGACTGAAGCGGACCTCACATGGAATCTCCTGGCCCATCGAATCCACGTGCAACCATTCGAAAGTCGGGTGCTCGCCCGCGAGCGCTTTGTCGACATATCCACGTCGCACACCGAACGACGGCTGTCCGTCGGCTTGCATGTCCGGGCTGATCTGTTCCGGGCCGATCAGCAACAGGCGCGCGCGTGACAGGTTGAACAAGGTACAGGCTTTTTCGTTGACATCGACGAGCCGGTTTTCATCGACATCAAATACGACAATCGCTTCGGGTGCATATTCCACCAGGGCGCGATAACGCTCCTCGTTTTCCCTGAGTGCGTTTTCCGCTTGCTTGCGGTCCGTCACGTCACGCAGGCTGATGACATAGATCTTGCCTCCGCCTGCCTCGAGCTCACTCGCGTGGATTTCGGCCACAAAGGTTTTACCGTCAGCGCGAAGTGCGTCGACCTCGCCGCCTTCGACTGTAAGCTGCGTGTCATCGAGATTGGAATTGAACGGTTCGATGAAATCGCTCAGCTTCCTGCCTTTGGCGGCAGGCAGGATGTTCTCGATTTTCGAGCCGATGAGCTGATCGCGCGTCAGCCCGAAATAATGCGAACAGATTTTGTTGCAGCTGCAGACGATGCCGTTTTCACTGACGGTCAGCAGGGCGTCGGTAACGCTGTCAAAGATGGTTTCGAACGGCGTAGCCGTGTTCAGCGACTGCGTGATAGTCGCTTCCATTTTGTCATAATGCTGGTCGACCAGTTTGAGCAGATCGACGAAGTCCGGCTTCTCGATCGCGGAAGACTCGGTTGCCCGTTTGATCCTGTCGCGCAGCTCCTTGTGCATCGGTCGACCTGCTCAATCCGTTGAGAATGATTGCCAGAGTGCTACTTTACGGTCAGATTCAGCTCGACGTCTGTGATGTAAATCTGATTTTAAAGCTTATTTAGGGAAGATTTTCCCAATTATGATCAACAGCTTATGGTAAAAAGCTGATGTGCTGTGGACCCATGTTGGAGCCCGCTGTTGGAGCCCGCGTGGCGGGCGAGTTCCACCGAACATTGTGGAACTCGCCCGCATGGCCCGCTCCTACAATTCTCTAGTCCTGTTTCGCAGGCATTGATCGAATCAACTCGCCATTCTCGTCGGTCATCACCACACCATTTTCGGACACCTCGCGCGTTGCGGCGCCGACCTGGATCGGAATCGCCGTAACACTCGACAGCGAACCGTTCTCGGTCTCGAAATGTGCCGATACGTTTAAATAAAGACGCCCCTCGCGAAGCGGTATGACCGTGACCTGCTGCGCGGCGAATGCCTGTTCCTTACCCGCACTCGGTGAAATCGAGACTGTCAAGGCTTGCGACTCCGGGAGTTGCAGTGCCGTCGCATCATTGACGCGGTAACTGACATTGAAGGGTTGCACGCCGAGCGCTGAGGCGAATTGCAATTCGATCGCAAGCGGTTGACCGATGATGGGCTGGCCGATGATCCGATAACTGATCCGCACCGGACCCCGCGGTTTGACCGTGTGCTTATCCGAAGGTCCGGGCTTGAACGTCACCTCCGGCGCAGTCGTCGTGATCTTTGTCTCGTCACCGTCGGCCGGCTGCATCACGCCGTCGTCACTGCAAGCACTCAGTAAGAAAATCGACATGCAAACGGGAATCATCGCTCGGGTCATCATGGTCACCTTGTCCTTCTTGTCAGGGTGTCGGACTAAAAGATATGTCGAAACAGATCCGTTCAGGATACGTCGGTGATGCTTCATCGTCGTCGAAACGCCATTCCTCAATCGCTGCGATGTAGGTCTGCCCCGCTTGCAGAGTCGGCGTCCTGAACGTTTCCGTGTTCTCATCGGGGCTCGTACCGGCCACGATAAATTGTGCACCGCGGTATAGGTAGATGTCCGGGTCACTCTGGTCGCGATCATCGGGATCATCTGTCACCGGCGTTGCTGTCGTCGTTATCATCACGACATCGTACCGATCGGTAACCGGAACGCTGATGCGCAGATAGCGATCTTCCGAGAGCTTGTTACCATCGCGATCGCTATCGAACTGGCTGTTCGAGCAAATGTTCAACACCGTGCCATCGGCCGTGATGTCCGTGTAAATCGGATCCACATCAGGCGCACCATCAGCCAGATTCATCTCATTACTACCCCAGATATCGAGCCCCGCGGCGGTCATGTCCTCGCGTGCGAGCTGCGCATCGAGACCCATCTGATCGGCCGCGTTCAACAAGCCGCGTAATGCCGTCGCAAACGAGAAAATTGTCGTAAAAGCCTCGGTCGTTTTTTGGGAGCCTATCATGACGTTGTAGATCGGCGTAAAACCAATGGACACCGTATCCGCACCGCCGCCGTCGTCATTGTCGTCCCACATGTCGTAGATGAAACGTAAGACCGAAATCTCGTCGTACCAGCCACGCGCATCCCAGGAGCCCGACTCCGTACCGATACCGAAGCCTTCGGTTGTTCCCGGTACGCCGGTATCGCAATACAGATCGCCTAAGGCCATGCCCGAGAGCGCCGTGGCCCAGCCCTCACCGAACGCCAGTCGCGCATCGAGGCGGTCACCGACCCCATGCGCTCCACCGATCGAATCGGAACGCGAGAAATTATCTTCGAAATAATGGCCCCACTCATGCACGATGACGTGATCGTCGAATTCTTCGGTGTCGTCTGTCGCATCGCCGAGAAGAAACAGCGAATCGATATCGGGACGGTAAAACGATGTGCCTAATTCACCAAGATCGATATCACCGCTAACCGTGGCCGTATTGTCGATGCTCCAAAATACGTCTAACGGTGCGAAAAACGCATCTGGATCCGCTGACTCGACAAATTTTATGACCGTGTAGATCGCGTCGAGAATCGCAAACGGCGCGGCGGATCGCGCCGACGTGTAGCTATTACTATTCGCATCCCATCCCGTTGGCGCCGTCAGGTCATGCGTAAGGGCACTCGCCGAACCCGTGTCAAAACTGGCCTCGTCGAGCACGTACAGTGGTCGACTGCCAAGAGCCGGAGTGGTATCGACGTTATCGCGAATGTCGACGTCCCACCGCGATGGCCCTGTCGTCTTCTTGAGTTCTGCCCGCACACGCAGACTCACCATCGTATTGGCATCGACATCGGCGAACACGTAAGCACCTGTATCATCCGACACTGTGGTGCCGATGACGGCACCTCCAGCGTCCAGCATCTGCACAGTTGCGTCACGTATTGGTCTGACAACCATGCCATTGAAATTCAGCCCCTGGCAGTTCGGATGGGTCGGCACGAACTCGTAGCTGACTGTGCCCGACACCGTAACCATGGCAGCCGGCTCCTGAACCGTAATGTCGACGATGTCGGTTGCAGTCACTGTGCCGTCGCTGACGGCCAGCTGAAACGTCAAGGTCTCGGGAACACCGGCTGGCACGTCGAACGCATCGAAATTGGCCTGCGCCAGGGTGCCGTTATTGATCGTCACCGGCGTGCCCCCGACCTGTGTCCACGAATACGTCAGCGCATCTCCGTCAGCGTCGAAGCCACTGCCGCTGAGCGTGACATTGGTCAGCTCAGTCACAATCCGGTCGTTGCCTGCGTTCGCTATAGGTGCCGTATTGCCGCCGCCGCTGCCACCGCCACTATTGCCCCCGCTGCTGCAGGCGGCCAGGGCGAGCATGGCTATCGAAACCAGGGCGACGCTGGCCCGCGGCGATGAAACAGGCCGATTAGTGGGGTATACGATCATGCGGTACTTCATCGTGACATAACATAATGCGAAACAAGTCCGAATTCAGATTGCCAGTATTGATAAACTTTGTCTCGCAAACGAGCGCAGGGTTCACATTTCTAATCTCTGTACAATCAATGAGCAAAAAAATATGGCCAACAAAAAAATTCTCGTGACAGGCGGCGCCGGTTATATCGGCAGTCACATCGTCCGCCAGCTCGGCGCAAACAGCGAGGACGTGATCACGCTCGACAATCTGTCGACCGGCTTCGAGGCGGCCGTGACGGCCGGCGAACTCGTGATCGGCGATACGGGCGATGCTGAGCTGCTCGATCGCCTGTTCACCGAACACAGTATTGACACGGTCATGCATTTTGCGGCACACACGATCGTGCCCGAGTCCGTTTCCAATCCACTCAAGTACTATCGCAACAACACGGCCAACAGCCGCACCTTGCTCGAACGCGCGACGGAACATGGCGTCAAATACATCGTGTTCTCATCGACGGCCGCCGTCTATGGCATCCCGCCTGACGGTCATGCATCTGAAACGACGCCGACCAGCCCCATCAATCCGTATGGCACTTCCAAACTCATGACCGAGTGGATGCTGCGCGACCTGGCCGTCGCGGGTGGCCCCCGCTATGTGTCGCTGCGTTACTTTAACGTTGCCGGCTGCGAACCGAGCGGAACGATCGGCCAGTCGACGCCGAAGGCGACATTACTGGTCAAAGTCGCCTGCGAGGCAGCCGTGGGCAGTCGCTCCGGTGTTTCGATTTTCGGCACCGATTTTCCGACGCCCGACGGCACGGGTCTGCGTGACTATATTCACGTCGAAGACCTCGCGACGGCCCATCTCGATGCGCTGAGGTATCTGCGCGACGGCGGCAAGCCAGCAACACTCAATTGTGGCTACGGGCACGGCTACAGCGTTCGCGAAGTCCTGGCAGCCGTTGAACGTGCCAGCGGAGAACCGCTCAACATCTCAGAAGAATCCCGACGCGACGGTGACCCGCCCGAACTCGTCGCGGTTGTCGATAAAATTCATCAGGTGCTCGGCTGGACGCCGCAATTCGACGACCTCGACACAATCGTGCGCACGAGCCTCGAATGGGAGCGCAAGATCGCGGCCCGGGACCCAAGCGCCTACTGGGCCGACTAGTACTCCGCCAATGCTACACTGCGACCATGAAATTCCGCCGACCCAGATCGCTTAACGGACTGATTCTCGTAGGGTTTGGACTGGTGGGCCTGCCGCTGCTGGTCGCCGTGGTCTGGGCACTCTTCAACCTCGACCGGCTCGCAGAGCAAAGTGAGCGACTGGTGTTCACCGGTGTCGCCACGGCCGACAACAATCGCCTGCTGACCGAACAACTCGGCTCACTGGAGCGCGTTGCCCGACAATACGAGGTGCTGCGCAATACCGACAGCCTGCAGTTGCTGCGCCAGGACCTTGAAACGCTCGAGGCCCGGCTAAGCGAAATGGGATCGGTCACCGAATTAGCCGGCGCAACGCCACTAAAGGATTCGATCGGCGCGGCCGCCACGCGCATCGTCGTGACCATGGAAAAACCGAACCTGAGCAACGACGAAGCGCAAGCAGCAATCGCGAAGTTCATACCGTTGCGTCAAAGCGTTACCGAACTGACCACGATTCTTACGGCGTACGTCGATAGCGAACTTCGCAACCTGCAGGAGAGTACACGCCACGCGCAGCGCGTTTCGGCCTGGCAGGTCGCAGCGCTCGTACCGGGAACGATCATCCTCGTTTTGTTTTTTACCTTGCTGGTTGCAAAACCCATTCGGCAACTCGACGCCGCCATCGATCAATTGGGCAAGAGCGGTTTTTCGCGACCCATTGAAGTGAAAGGACCGAAAGACCTGGAACGTCTTGGCCGGCAACTCGAATGGCTGCGCGTGCGTCTCCTCGAACTCGCGCAGGAGAAAAACAAATTCCTCAGGCATATGTCGCACGAACTCAAGACGCCACTCGCAAACATCCGTGAAGGCACAGAAATATTGCTCGATGGTACGGTTGGCGACCTCGATCAGCCACAGCGTGAGGTGGCGAACATCTTGAGAAAGAATGGGCTCCGGTTGCAACAGATGATCGAGAATTTGCTGAGTTTTTCTGCCTGGCAAACCAAGACAGAAGTCCTCACGCTAACTGACTTTCCGCTCCGGGGCCTTGCGATATCGGTCGCCAAGGCGCAACGACTGACGCTGCAGGCTGCAGACATTCAATTGAAGCTCGAAGTCGAGGACATTATTGTGAACGCGGATCGCGACAAGATTCGCACAGTGCTTGATAATCTGATGTCGAATGCGATCAAGTTCACTCCGAAAGGGGGATATATCACGATCCGTGCCAGTCTCACTGCAACGAGTTTCGTACTCGAGTTTGGCGACACGGGGCCAGGAATACCTGCCGACGAAGGATCACGAATTTTTGAGGCATTTTTCCAGGGTCGTCGTGAACAGGGCGGCCAGGTCGCCGGCACAGGCATCGGCTTGTCCGTGGTACTCGAATGTATACAGGCCCATGCGGGATCGGTGGAACTGGTCGATTCGGAAGAATTTTCAGGCGCGCATTTCCGCATCGACATTCCGCAGAAGCGCGCGGTGGCGCAACAGAAAATGGCGGCGAATGCCTAAACATAGAGGAACAACACGTGCCAGCCAGATCGCGGCAGCGGTTTGCGTCGTTGCATTGCTCGGTGGCTGTGCACAGACCAAGGACTGGATGTCCAAGTTTCGTAAGTCGCCTTCGTCATCGGGAGACACCATCATCCTTGGCGCACCGACTGCTGAGCAGTACCTGGATGAATTGTACGAACTCGCCGCAGGAGATCCCGCAACGCAGGCCGAAATATTTGCCGACGCCGAATCAGGATCGAAGTTAACGCCGAGGCCGCAGACGAATCTGCGCTTTGCGTTGGTGCTCGCAACGCCAGGCCATCCTGAGGCCGATCCCGAGCGTGCCCAGAACATGTTGCGCGAATTGTTGACGCAGACCGAGCTGATGACGCCGTCAGAAATATCGCTCGCGACAATTCACCTGAAGTCCGTCGAAGAACTCATCGTGCTCCGTGCGGAGGCTCGCCGGCTACGCACTTCGAACTCTCAGGCCGCCCGCACCCAGCAAGCGGCGACGAGTCAGCGCCTGTCGATTGTCGAAGCTGAAAACCGTCGCCTGCGCCTCGAACTCGAAGCTGCCGAGGGCAAGCTCGAAGCGATTACATCGATCGAGCGCTCAATACGCGAGCAGGACCGGTAGGAGCCCGCGTGGCGGGTTCTTACGTCACCCTTGCCCGCCCTGTGAATTCCCCTTAACCTGCAACCATGCGGTCCGGCAAATCCCAATCCAAAGGCAAAATCCTGCTCGTCGATGACGACCCGGGTCTCCTGCGCCTGCTGAGCATCCGATTGCGAGCCGAGGGTTATGGCGTCGAGGCGGTCGAGAGTGCCCACAAGGCGCTCGCGACGCTCAATCGATTCAGCCCGGACCTTGTCATCACCGACCTGCGCATGGACAAGATGGATGGCATCGGCTTGCTCAAGGAATTACAGACGCGCTCGCCGGGTCTGCGAGTCGTCATCATCACGGCGCATGGCACGATCCCCGATGCAGTGCTCGCGACGCAAAGTGGCGCATTCGGCTTCCTGACCAAGCCGATCGACAAAGACGAACTCATGGCGACGGTAGCCAAGGCACTGCGGGTGTCCGGGTCGATCGACGTGGAAGAAGGCTGGGCCGCCGAAATCATTACGCGCAACCGGGGCATGAAAGAAATCCTGCAGCAGGCGAAGATGGTTGCCGCGACCGACGCGCGCGTGTTGATCACCGGGCAAAGCGGCACGGGCAAAGAGCTCGTCGCAAAAGCGATTCACAATGCAAGTCCGCGCCATAACATGCCATTTATTGCGATCAATTGCAGTGCGATGGCTGAGAACCTGCTCGAGTCCGAACTTTTCGGGCACGAGAAAGGCGCGTTCACCGGGGCAACCCGCACGCACAAGGGACTGTTTCAAGCCGCGGACGGCGGAACACTATTGCTCGATGAGATCGGCGACATGCCCACGCGCCTGCAGGTCAAATTACTGCGCGTATTGCAGGAAGCCCAGGTGCGGCCTGTCGGTAGCACTGAGGCGTTAACGGTGGACGTTCGAATCATCTCCGCAACGCATCGGAACTTGCAGCAGCTGTTGCACGACGGGAGCTTTCGTGAAGATCTCTTTTATCGCTTGAACGTCGTCAACATCAAGCTTCCCACACTTGGCGAGCGCCGCGAGGACATTCCGCTGCTCGTCGCCAGCTTCCTGCAGACGATCGCCGGAGAAGCGGGCCAGGAACGCAAAGTGTATGCGCCCGAGGCCGTCGAGATGCTCGTGACGGCCGAGTGGCCCGGCAATATTCGCCAACTCTACAATGTTGTCAGGCAGAACGTCGCGTTGTCGCGCTCACCCGTAATCAGCGGTGAACTCGTACAACAATCCTTGGGTGACCATGCCGGCAAACTCGCGTCATTCAGTGATGCCCGTGATGAATTCACGCGCAATTACCTGTCACAGATTCTGCAAATAACGGTCGGAAATGTCAGCCAGGCCGCGAGACTCGCGAAACGTAATCGTACTGACTTTTACAAGTTGCTGGCGCGCCACGAACTGAACCCCGATCAGTTCAAGACGCGCTAGTCTTCAATCACCCGCTGTAGGAGCCCGCTCCCGTCAAGCGGGATCGAGACATGCGGGCGATACCCACCTGACCTGTAGGAGCCCGCCGTGCGGGCGTTATTTTTACCCGCCTTGCGCGGCCTTCTTCGAATAGCCCTCGGCTGACAGACCATACTTGCTCATCAGGTCATACAGCGTTGGCCGAGTGACGCCCAGCAATTCGGCGGCTTTGGAGATGTTGCCGTAACTCTTGCATAACGCGGCACGAATGGCCTTGGATTCGGCATGTTGCCGGACTTCACGAAGGTTGAGAGACTCTGCTTCTCCATCACCTGGCGAAATACCGAGGTCACTTGCCGTTACCATTTTGCCGTCCGCCATGATGACGGCGCTTTTAATCTTGTTCTCGAGTTCACGAACATTGCCAGGCCAGGCGAAGGCTTCGATCGCGCGCACGGCATCATCGGTGAACCCGTTCAATGCCCTGCTCTGCTGTTTGCAGTACTTCTGCAACAAAGTGCGGGCCAGAATAAGCCGGCCTTCCTCGCGATCGCGGAACGGCGGAATGTTGATGGTGATTTCGCTGACGCGATAGTAGAGATCTTCGCGAAATGCATCTTGCTTGATCAGTTCTTCGGGATTCTGGTTAGTGGCACAGACGACACGCACGTCGACCTTGATTTCCTCGCGGCCGCCGACACGTTCTATGACGCGTTCCTGCAGGAACCTGAGCATTTTGGCCTGCAAGGAAAGCGGCATGTCGCATATTTCATCGAGGAACAGCGTGCCGCCGTTGGCCGTCTCAATCTTGCCGAGCGTTTGTTTGTGCGCGCCTGTAAACGCGCCTTTCTCATGACCGAACAATTCCGATTCGAGCAGATTTTCGGGGATGGCAGCACAATTAATCGCTATGAAATTCTGTTCGCTGCGCGGGCTCAGTCGGTGCAGCGCCCGCGCGATCAACTCTTTACCGGTACCGCTTTCACCCAGTAACAATGTCGTAACGTCTGTCGGCGCTATTTTCTCGATCATGCGACACACGGCGAGCATGCCTTCACTCGCCGCAACGATGCCATCGAGTGGCGATTCGTTGACCTGGAATTGCAGTCGACGATTTTCGTATTCGAGTTCGGAGATATTGAATGCGCGATCGACGAGCAGTTTCAGCGTGTCGGTATCGACGGGTTTCTCGTAGAAGTCGTAAGCACCTTGTCCGACAGCGGTGAGTGCATTCTCCTGATCGCCATTACCGGTAACGACGATAACCTTGGTGTGCGGCGCAAGCTTGAGTATCTCGCAAAGCGTCAGGAGACCTTCTTCGACACCCTGTGGTTTGGGCGGCAGGCCGAGATCCTGCAGCACAACCGTTGGCTCATGACGGCGCAGTACGGCAATCGCGGACTCGCGATCCTCGGCCGTAAAAACGTCGTAGCCCTCGAAACACCACTTGAGCTGACTCAGCAACCCGGGGTCGTCTTCAACAATCAACAGTTTGCGGCTTTTTTCGCTCATGAACTCAACTGAGGGAGCGGGCCTGAGCCCGCGATACAGGCGCAATGGTGCCACGTTGGACGAGCACTGTGGAGGCTTTAGGTCACACTGACTTGTGTGAGCTGGGTAGGGCTGTCTGTACGAACCCGCCTGTTGGAGCCCGCTCCCGTCAAGCGGGATCGAGACATGCGGGCGATACCCACCAGACATCGTGGCACTGTGTGACACCTGTAGGAGCCCGCTCCCGTCAAGCGGGATCGAGACATGCGGGCGAATTCCACCCCCTTCAGGCATACGTATTTATCGCAGTTGCGAATCATTCTCATTTGCATTAATATTTCGCTAAATGATGGGCAAGCTACCAGGGACCATGGAAAACCGCTTAATTTCTGCCAGCCGCGCCAGCCTGTGCGCGGCTCTCTTTATTGTGCCGGCGGCGGTGGCAGCACAGGCCGCCGACCAGCAGCAGACCGCCGAGCTGATCGACACGGTAACGATCATCGGCCACGCCAGTGATGTGGCCGACGTGCCAGGATCTGCCCACGTCATTGATAGCGAAGAACTCGACGTATTTATCGAGACCGACATTCTGCGCGTGTTGCGCAGCGTGCCCGGTGTGTACGTGCAGGAAGAAGAGGGTTTCGGGCTACGACCGAACATCGGTATTCGCGGTTCCGGCCTCGATCGCAGTGCGCGTATCGCATTGCTCGAAGACGGCGTGCTGATCGCGCCGGCCCCCTACTCCGCCCCCGCGGCCTATTATTTTCCGACGCCACGCCGCATGCATGCGCTCGAGGTTCTCAAAGGCCCTGCAGCCGTGATCATTGGCCCGCGAACGACGGGCGGCGCGATCAACATGATTTCGACGCCGATCCCGAAGGCTGCGGGCGGCAGGATCGATCTGCGCATCGGTGAGTACAATAATAATGATGCACACCTGAATTTCGGCCGCCGCGGCGAGCGCGTTTCGTGGTTACTCGAGACCGTGCAGAGCGCGAGCGACGGATTCAAACACATCGATGGCCCGATCGGCGGCAACACGGGCTACGTGCTTCAAGACTACGTCGCGAAACTGCAGATCGACAGCGCTCCAGGCAAAGCGGTGTATCAGAGTTTGCGATTCAAGACGGGCTATACGCAGCAAACGTCAGACGAGACTTATCTCGGGCTGACCGAAGACGATTTTGCAGTCGATACGAACCGGCGTTACGCGGCATCCGCGGGCGACGTTTTCGACAGCGAACACGCACAGGTTCAGCTCAGCTACGTTATCGACCCGGGTGATAACTGGCGTGGCAAGATCACAGCGTATCGTAATGACTTCAAACGCAACTGGTACAAGTTGCAGTCGGTGAATGGCACGAGCATTGGCGATGTACTCGACGACCCGGCGACATACGCCATCGAATTGGAATTTCTGCGGGGAGCGACGAGCCCCGATGATGCCATCACCAAGCGCGCCAACAATCGCAGCTATGATTCGCAAGGTGTACAGGCGCAACTTGAATGGGACTTCGGCTTTGGTGACAAGGAAATTGCGCTGACCGCGGGTTTCAGAATTCACCGAGATGAAGAAGATCGCTTTCAGCACGACAATGCCTATCGCATGGAAGACGGCGCACTCGTGCTGACGACAGCGGGCGCGCCGGGTTCGGCGACGAATCGTGTATCACGTGCGAATGTGCGTGCGTTTTTTGCCGCAACCGAAATTCGAACCGGCAAGTGGATTTTCACACCGGGGCTGCGGGTTGAAAATATCGATATGCGGCGCCTCGATTACTCGACGGCCGATCCATCACGCGGTGCTGGACCGATCAATAATCGCAGCAACTCGGTGTCGACAGTCATCCCTGGCATGGGCGCATTGTATCGACTGAGTCCCGAGTGGCGCCTTTTGGTCGGCGTGCACAAGGGCTTCAATCCGCCGGCGCCGGGCAGTTCGGCCAACGAGGAAAGCAGCCTGAACATCGAGTTCGGGGTACGCTTCAACAGCGGTGAGGTGAGCTTTGAGTCGATCTATTTCATCAACGACTACGACAACCTCGTCGGCACCGTGACCGAATCAACCGGGGGTGGCGGTAACATCGGTGAACAGTTTGATGGCGGCGAAGTCACGGTCAGCGGACTCGAGTTGAGTTCGAGTTACGACTGGACCATCGGCCGCATCGATGTGCCGCTGCGCCTCGATTACACGTGGACGACCAAAGCCGAATTCGGCAGCGCGTTTGACAGTGAATTCGATCCCTGGGGAGACGTTACGGCCGGCGATGAGCTGCCCTACATCCCGGAGCACCAGCTGCGTGTGTCAGCGGGTCTGGTGACCGAACGATGGCGCCTGAACCTCGCGGCCAGCTACATCGGCAAGCTGCGTACGATGGCCGGACAAGGCGCATACGTCGCCGCGGAATCGGTCGACGCGCATGTGGTCTGGGACCTTATCGCCGCCTGGCAATTTACGCCCAGGCTTTCGACCTATGTCAAAGTCGACAATCTGCTGGACGAATCCTACATTGCGGCTCGGCGACCGGCGGGCATCAGGCCGGGATTGCCGCGAACTGCGTACCTGGGGCTGAGATATAGCTTGTAGGAGCGGGCTCCTACAGCACGACCTTCGTTGCTGTATTCGAATACACGCTCTCAACGCCTGCGGTATTGAAAGACGTCATGGCAAACACGTAGGATCCAGGCACGAGATTGTCAACGACGAACATCACGACACCGGGGTTGTTAATGGTGACAGAGTTTGGATAGCTGCCCGTCGTCGTACCCCAGTAGATCCGGTAACCCGCCAAATTGCTTAACGCCGTGCCATCTTCGTTCTCGGTCGGCGGCGTCCAGCTGAGCGTCGCAGAACCCAGGCTTACCGCGGTGACGGAAATCGAAAACGGCCCAAGGGTCGCGCTGGCGCTGCCATCAGACACTGTAATCGTGATATTGCTGGCGATACCGACATCGGCGTCCCCGGGCCTGCCCGAGATGCCTCCGCTTGCCGTATTGAAACTCGCCCAAGCCGGTAGGTTGGCTACGGAGAACGTCAGCCTGTCGCCGTCAGAATCGCTCGCGGTTGGCGTAAACGAGTAAAGCTGGTTCGCATTGACCTGTCCTGGTGGACTACCGGAGATCGTCGGCGCTGCATTGTTGCGAACGACGTTGATCGCAAAAGTTGGCAGGCTTGCAGAAAATTCGCCATCGCTAACGCTGATGACAATATTGTTATAGCTACCTGCATTGCTGATTGTGGGTATGCCGCTCAGGCGCCCGGTAGCGGTGCTGAAGCTTGCCCAGCCGGGTCGGTTAACGATACTGAAAGTCAGCGAGTCCCCTTCCGGGTCTGCCGCAGACGGCGTGAAAGAGTAATTCGATCCGGCGATGATGGACGTCGCAGGACTGCCGGAGATTGTCGGCGCCTGGTTAAAAGTCGTATCGTCAAGCCCTGCCCGTACCACGGTGTTGATCGTTGCGATGACGGAATCGTCCGCACTGGCAATCATCGCAAGTACCGCTTCCATCGTCTGACGATAGTCCGCTGGCAGCAGTGTACGAATCAATACCGAATCCATGCCCGGTTGAACGCCACCAAATGCTACGAGCAATTCCTCAATCTTGAGATTTCTGTCGACAGTCAGGCAGGCGACGAGACCAATGCGCACGGCATCGATCATATCGCCGGTGACGTTGATGTCACCAGTCATGCGACTGGGAGACGACACTGACACTTGCATGATCGCCGCATCCATCGCCGCCATCGCGTCCTGCCCGTTGACGTGCAATTCATCCTGCATGGACTCGAGGAACACGAGCACTGCAACGACCGTCGCAATCGCGGAGGTCCTTGGCTCAGTGCGCGTACTACCGACGCCGTCAATGATCGAATCCGTGAGGTCGGACGCCAGTGCGCGCAGCACCTGGTTGCCCGACGTGGAACGACCGTTTGAGAGGATCAGGTCACGCGTACGCCGGATAATTTCGGCCAGAGATTCGGAAGACTTGACCATCTCGGCGATGTTCGTAGCATCGATGCGGGTACGCATGGGCCCTGTATTGATGAGGGTCGACAAACCGCTGCTCAGCGCGCCAGTCACGTAGGACTCGGCCGCCGTTATGTTTTCCGGGCTGAGCCCGCCTGGCAGTTCGCGCGCAATTTCGACGGCAATGGTGGTGAAAGGATTGACGTTGGCGGTCGTAGTGTCGTTGTACTCGAGCACGGCTCCGGCCAGGTCGAAATTCGGCGCATTGTTCGTCACGAGGTCGATGCCGTCGAGTGCCTCGATAATCAGTGGATAATTCTTGGCTTTGGTTTGAATGGAAACGCTATAGTTTCCATTTGAGTCGCTGGCAATCTGCGCGAGCATTTCACCGTCGCTGCGCCTGATCTTGACGACTGCGCCAACGACGGGCCCATCGCCAACGCTGCCAGATAAACTATTGTTTGTAACGATCTCCTCATATTCCTCGGAAAAACTACCGCTCTCCAGACAAGCGCTCGTTGCGAACGCCATCGCGGCGATTATTGCCGTGCGGCGGATATGCCTGATTCCCCGCGTTCCCTGCATGGGCTGTGCTCCTGCTTGTATTCAAGCGGGCAAGCCGTTCGAGGATAAAGTTAGATCGTCAAAGCACATGGCACGAATGTGCCGGAAGCAGTCTCTAAACTGGCGACTCCGCTGTCGTAGGTTTAACACCCGTAGACCGGTGGCTTTGCGTCCCAACCTTTCGATTGGTTTGCCCTTTTTCAGTATTCGACGGTGACCGTAGCACTAATCTCACAGGAAAAAACCTGTCTCAAAAGTGCGACGGAGATTATGTTTACCCTGTGCAGGAACCGGATTGTAGGAGTCCGATTCCTACATTAAATTGTTAACGTATTCCCCAATCGCCAGACAAGACGTCAACCCGGGCGACTCGATGCCGATTAAGTTAACTAGGCCGCGCACACCGTGATCCGCCTCACTCTGAATGACGAAGTCTGCAACCAATTCTCCCGGGCCATGCAACTTCGGACGGACTCCCGTATAGGCAGGGGATAGCTTGCTCTCGTCGAGTTCCGGGTAGTAGCGTTTGATCGCTTTCACAAAGTCCGGCTTGCGGTTTTTATCGAAGCCGTAGTCGACTGATTCCACCCAAGTCAGGTCCGGCCCGAAACGCACCGTTCCGCCGAGATCATTGGTCGCATGTATCCCGAGGCCCCCGGCCGCAGGCACAGGGTAGATCAGATGCTTAAATGGCGACTTGCCCGCGTACGCAAAGTAATGACCTTTGGCCAAATGCTGCTGTAGGAGCCCGGGGAAATCGCTCACGACAAGTTCCACCGCCCCAAGCCCCGCCGAATTAACCAAGGTCTTACAAGCGAACACTGCACCGCCGCTTTCAAATCGTAATCCGTGCTCTGCCGATTTCAGATTTGCCACCGCGCTGTTCAATACAAGCTCGCCACCCTGTGCTTCGATGTCTGCCTGCATCGCGAGCATCAGCGCATGCGAATCGACGATGCCTGTTGACGGCGAAAACAATGCAGCGACGCATTGGACGTTGGGTTCAATTTCGCCAATCTCGCCAGCATCAAGCGTTCGCAAATCGTCGACACCGTTCTTTAGTCCTTGCTGTTGTATCTTGTGCAGCTGGTCCAGCTCATCTTCGCATGTGGCTATTATCAGCTTACCGATGCGTTGATGACCCACATTACGTTCGGCGCAATAATGGTAAAGCAACTGCCTGCCGCGCACGCACAACCGCGCCTTGAGCGAGTGCTCTGGATAGTAAATACCGGCATGGATGACCTCGGAATTGCGGCTGCTTGAGTGCATGCCGATTCGGGCTTCGGCCTCGAGGACGACGACGTCCCTGCCGGCCAACGTCAGCGCCCTTGCGATCGCGAGTCCGACAACACCGGCACCGACCACTACGCAGTCCAGTTTTTCAGCCATGGACTGGAAAAACCACGCCCGTGACAAAGCACAGATCTTTCATTCGCACCCCCATCGCGCCCTGGCGCGCGACAGAATGGTACCGCAGATAAGCTGGCCGCCCGGTGTCCGTGACTCTTATCCCGTATTCCGGTTAACGCTATTGACAATCATTCGCATTTGCAGTTAAATGACTCTCAAGCTCCTAAGTTGTTGAAATCATGTACGTCTGTATCTGTAACGCCATTACTGACAAGCAAATCCGCCAGGCGGCTGATGCTGGTGTGCGTGATTTGTGGCAGCTACAGGCCGAACTGGGCGTGGCCAGCAATTGCGGCGCCTGCAAGGAGCAGGCAACGGCGATCCTCAGACAGAATCGCCAGCAGGTGACCTGGATCGAGCCGGAAATCTATCGCCCGTCCGCGGCCTGACCGCAACCTCCCACGATTAGATATGGGCCCCGCGACACGGGGTTGTGCAATCGCGAATGATTTTCGTTACGGAAAATCTGCTTGAGTCCAGCCGTAACGCCGCTATCATGATCGCTCAACAACACTTTGCGCACGCTTCTTGGAGCCCCCTATGAAAGGCGACACAACTGTCATTGAGCACCTCAACCGCGTGCTCAAAAACGAGCTGACCGCGATCAATCAGTATTTCCTGCATTCACGGATGCTCAGGGACTGGGGCTTTGCCAAGCTCGGCGATCACGAGCACGAGGAATCGATCGATGAAATGAAGCACGCCGATACGATCATCGAACGCGTCCTGTTTCTCGAAGGGCTGCCAAACCTGCAAGACATCGGCAAGCTGCGAATCGGCGAGGACGTGCCTGAGATCTTGCAATGTGATCTCGATCTCGAGCTCGACGCGATTCCAGACCTAAAAGCGGCAATCGCCTATTGTGAAAATTACAAGGACTACGTCAGTCGGGAATTGTTCGACGAGATTCTCACGTCCGAAGAAGAACACGTGGACTTTCTGGAAACTCAGCTTGAACTGGTTGACAAGGTAGGCGTCGAGAATTACCTGCAGTCGCAAGTCTGAGTTGCTTTCTAGAAACTGCGCTTGAATATCGAATGTGAATCCCACGATATCGACTTCTTGAGACTGTCGGTGTCAAGACAGCCCGAATTGTAAGGATTGTATCCGCTTGATTTATTGGCGGCGAAACGTATGACTTTTGGGTCTGTGATTGTGCCATCGTCGGCAATCCGAATAGATATAAGATCGATTTCCCGCGGTTCGGCATTGTTATTATTGTGTTGCACTGAATTTCCCAGGCTGGTTTCGCCTTTTTATTATTATTTGTTGTGCCTACTTTATACTCCGCGTCACTCGACAACTAGCGGTTGTTAACTTAATGACACTTATTTCACGAGATTGGGCTCGACTTTATTATGTCAGTTGCGCCTGAAGTCTTTCATTTGAATCTTGGTCTGATGCCCGGCAAACGTATTGCCCATCTGATCCTGGCCCTTCATGTACGTGCGCTGCCATTTCGCCTTAGTCGCATCAGACTCAGCGTCTTTTAGATCATCGATGAATGCCTCGCGGCTGTTTCGCCATTCGTCATACTGACTGAAGATCTTCGCATTTTGGTGAATGCTCTGAATTTGCGGATCAAATTTCCGGATGTAATGCCGCGGGTACGGCAAGATTCGGCAAATAGGCTCGCCCTCTTCAAACTGCACTTTGTGACGCGGCCTCGTGAACTTCCAGTTCATCGTAAATGAAAATGGCGCCCAATCAGTTTCAATCAGGCCCTCAAGCGGCGCAATTCCGTCCTTGGGACAGTTGGTCGGCCCTTTAACCCACAGGTTATGGGACTTGGTTGTGCGGAACAAATAACCAAGCGTAAACGTGAGGACGCCATGGCCGAAGTGCGAGCCAATAAGCGATGACTCC
>JADFNV010000031.1 GCA_022563195.1 Pseudomonadota bacterium | reverse complement strand
GACCCAGAGAAACGTTACACTTCGAAACACCAGCCGAGAGATTTAACCAATGTGTTGCATTGATCGGTTGAAACCGCAGTCGATAGTGGCCGGTCGTGGCCAAGAATGGCGAAGTTCCGCTCCTAGGCTAAAAGTGAAAGTTGATCCTAGGCCAAGCCATGCCCCCCAACGGGGGTGGTCTCAAACCTTTCGCCGAATGCGGTGATCATCGGCTTGCCTTTAGCAATCGCTCTTTGCACCCCTGGCAGTGAAAACGATGCCTCATGGCTCGCCTGACTCTCCCAGACCTCCGTAACCCATAGCGCATTCTCATCTGTATTGTCTTGAGAAACCACATAGCTCAAACAACCGGGCATATCTGTCGTTCCCTCTAGAAGAATGGAAATCAATTCCTCTCGTTTGCCTGGCGCGGCGATTATCTTGCCAATTAATCCATACATAAAAGTTTTGCCTCCTACCATTACACATGCTGGAATCATCGAAACGGCCGCCGTCAATCCAGTGAACAAAGAAAATTCGCGTCTATTCACGAGCTGTCCCAATCGCTAATTTGTGAGAAACATGCAATGTCGGAGTCCCTGCTTGACGAGGACAATAACCCAATCCGAGTTTCGAGGTGTATGCAATAGCAAGATATTTATGCATTTGATTTCCTCCATGAAGAACGATTAATTCGACCGGACTAAAAGTTGAGTAACACGTCGATTGGGTGGCTGCTTTGGGTCATTAGCGGCCCCTTTCGTCAATATTACCTTAACGGCCGGTGTCGGGGGCAATGCGGTCATTCAGACCGATAGATATTTGGCGTTATTTTGAGCGTTGCGGAAGCAGCAGTGCAATGTCCGCTTTTCTCAATAGCGGACGCTCAGCTTGATGGATTTTCGGAAAGACAACAGTCCGCTAACGGCCAGAAGTAGACGTGGCGGTGTAAATCTAATTACGACGATCGGTGTTATCGATCCAAAGTTATTGCCGAGACTATTGCTAATTGATTGGTGTCCAAGTGTGCCAGACTATGCGCCACTCTCCATCGGACTGTCTCTGCAAGATGTCGATGTACCGACCGGATCCCGAAACTGGCTCAGGCTCAGTATCGATCAGGAACTCGCCGCTACCGACGTAGCGCCTTACAGCCATATCCCCCTCAAGCATTATTTCCGGAATTTCGTAGTTCACCGCAATCAACGTCACTCCACCCCAGACATCGTTGAAAAACGCTAATGCAGCATCGTGTCCCTCAACCGCACCGCCTCCAGGCGGCAAGAGAACTAGATCATCCACAAAGAACTCGAGATATTTTTGGTTTAGGTTGGTTATCGGAAGTCCGGAGGACATGAGTGCCTCAATGTTTTCCAGCTGACCCCTGATTGCCGAAAGATCGGCTTCTACTCAATTATTTGATTCTTGATGGCACGCCAGCAACGACGCAGCGACCAACAAGGTGACGTAATTCTTGTAGTTCATTGGTTAACCTCGATCAAAGTGCCGTCTAAGAGCGTACTAGAAATAAGCGCAGCTCAGATTTCCAAGATTTCTAGACCAGCAATGAATGGGCTGTGATGTCCGCTTCGGGTCACAAGCAGCCGCTCAAACTATATCACCTGAACGGCTGCTTTCGAGTGCTTACCAGCCGCTCGCCTGTGAATTTTCAAAAGACGTAATTCTGAGTGTCTGCTTTTCCCAATAGTGGCCGCTGAGCGCCAGTGTCATGAGGGGCTGGTTTCGGCCAGGAGCGGACATTCCGTGGCATTGTCGAATTGAGATCCAAAATTCTTGCACATCGTTTGGGGCCAGAGGCGCGACCGCGAACGATCTAGGATTTTATGGCTCTTGGCCGACGGGTGGAGCCGCTATTTCCGGTACTGTTCGAGAAGCTGTTGGAAACGCGTGTCGTCAGCCAGAGAAGCGAAGTCGGGGCTGGTCTCAATTGTGATGAAGTCCGAATAACCATTGGCAAGAGCCTCTTCGAGTCTTTCGAGACCTTTCTGTATGTCACCCAACGCCAAGTGAGTTCCACTTATCCTAACAAGCACTTCCGGGGTTTGTTCCGCCTTGTTGAAAGCGGTCAGTGCTTGGTGGTAGATGCCCTGCCTGAAATATATTCGGCCGATCTTAACATGGGCAATCTTGTGATCGGGATTCAGAATCAGGGCATATTCATATGCAGAAATGGCATCCGCAGAACGCTCTTGAATGCGAAGTGCGTCACCAAGGAGAACGTATGCCCAGAAGTAAGCGGGGGTAAGTCGAATGGACTTGCGTGATGCCTTTTCAGCCTCTGTCGCACTTGGTGGTTGCAGCCCATTATATGCCCAGGCTAGATCACACCAGGCATAGCTGTTCTGAGTATCCAAGCTTAGAGCTTCGCGAAATGCATCGACGGCGCGTACATAATCACCACCTACTCCGTGTGCAAGGCCTAATGCCAAATGAGGTTCAGGGAGACTCGTATCTAGCGCAAGCGCTTCAGTCGCGAAAGCATGTGCAAGCAGCAATTGTTCTGGAGCGGATTTGCTTCCAAATGATACATAAGTGCTCTCGACCATCGATAGACCAGCTACCGCTAACGAATAATTCGGATCGAATTCGAGCGCCTGCTGAAAATGTTTGCGCGCCGCATTAAGCCTCGATTCGAAATTGTCTGACCGGTAGTGGAAGGATTCGATTATCGTCCATCCCCGCAAAAAAGCATCGTAAGCCTCGAGGCTTTCGGTATCGTGCCGAGCGATGGCCTGTGACTCTTCGGGGCTTAAGTGAATATCAAGGGCATCGGCAATTTTTAGGGCAGTCTGCTCCTGTAAGTCGAACACATCCTGCAATTCGCCGTCAAAGTTCTCCGACCAAAGGTTGAAACCGGTTGATGTATCAATCAATAAAGCGCTGATTCGTACTCGACTACCAGATCTGCGTACAGTGCCCTCAAGCAAATAACGCACCTTTAGTTCCTGGCCAATCTCGTTTATATCTTCCTTTGTTTGAAAGTACGAAACTACTTGAAGATTCTGTATCCGCGACAATCTGCTGATCAGTTCTGCTGTCATCCCCTTGCTGAAATATTCGTTGTCCGGGTCAGCACTCAAATTCTCGAATGGAAACACGGCAATAGAGTTTTCGGGAACATTCGTTGCCTGAATAGTCGTCGGAGTAATGTCCCGCGTGCCGAGAATTTCCTGTGCCAGACCGAAAGTGATAATTCCGACGACGATCGACAGCCCTGCAAGAATAATGTAATCAACTCTTTTGAGAGACAAATCGCTCGCCAGCTCAGAATCGACGACAGGGGTTCGTACGATTCCATTGGCTGTGATGTCGTACTTCCAGCCGAGAATCAGGGCCAATGGAAACCCGATGAATGCCCCTATCCACATGTATCGCAGCGCCTGCTCAGGCAGGTCAAAAGACTCAAAGGCCAGGTCGGCAACCTGCAGAACCACCCACACGCCTACTAAATAGATTGCCGCTACACGAAAGACCTGGCGGCGGCGCAGCTCACGGATGAATTGCCATAGCTGATTCATATTTGAATTTTAAAGCACCTGAGCTATTTCATGGCAAAAATTAAGGTTTAACTGAGACAATTCATTGACGGTAGTTATGAGAATCAGTCCGGTATTTCATTGGTTGATGGCCGCTTGGGTCAGCGGCGGCCCCTCGCAAGCTTATCAGCTTAACGACCGCTGGTGCCTGTGAAGCGGTCGCTCGCCAACGATTTTTCTAAAATTCAAGACTGAACGTCAGCTCCTATCAATAGCTGCCGTTGAACTGCTGTTTCTCATTACGTCGCAAAAGGCAGAAAGCGGCCAAGAGCGGAAGTCGGTCATTCAGTGGGACAGGCAATAGTGTTCCGGTACTACGGTGCGGGTACTACAAACAGGCAGCAGATGGATTTCGTGCCTCAATTTCCCGGCGCGTCTCTAGAATGGTTCTGTATATCGTTGTGTCCGGTTTGACTGCAGATAACGCGGCGTCCAGCGTTGCGGTGGCGTCCTCAAGACATCCTCGTTCAAGTTGCACTTGTGAGAGGTTGTTAAGAGCTATCAGGTGATCGGAATCCATCGACAGCAGCCGTTTGTAAGCGCTCTCCGCCGATACCAAATTGCCCTGTGCATAATAAGCGTTTCCCATACCCAGCCAGGCAAGAGAATGTTCCGGCCACCGTTCTGTCGCCGCGTGATATCCCGCCACAGCACTCTCGATATCGCCGATCGCCTCGACCGCGGCGACTGACCGAACGTACTTGCCAGCATCTGGTGATGCCGGCATCTCGCCAGGTTGCAACACCAGTACTCCCCAGTATCCGGCTCGCTGCCAGGTGCGAAGAAATCTGGACGCGCTTATCACGTGACGCTCTTGGTCACCAGAACGAAGGATAAATCGCCTTTCATCCGCCAAATAACCTACTACCACCGCATAATGCCATGTGGGCGCGGGCCTGCTGCCGAGATTCTGCAGGACCAGCACCGGCCGACCACCTCGCACTTCACCGAGCAAAGCCGAAATGTGCGTATCGATAAGGTACGGTATGCGCCCGTATCCACGAGTTGCGGCAAGCAATTCGATCTGCAGGCTACCCTGCCGGCCGGGAATATAGATGCGTGACTTCAGGGCTTCGGGTGTAACCGCTACGCCCGATGAATTCAGTATTGTTGCCAATGCTGACGGGCCGCACTGGTCGGTTACCTGTGGGTAGAACGGTGTTTGTATCAGCTCTACGTCGCCACGTTGCTGCTCAAGGTCGGAAAGCATGTTACGAATATCACTGGCGCATCCTGAAACAAATGCGAGCATGCCGACCGCAAAGCACCGCTGTTGCCATCTCGCCAGCATGATGTCGACTTAGAATTCGCTGAAGAAGTTCGTTACACCGAGTAATTCCAGAATAATGAGTACTATCGTTACAATACCAACCACTTCGACAACTCCGGTACCGCCAGCCGGAAGTTGCTCCAACTGCTGCTCCAGCGTTTGCAGCTCCGCATCGCTTAACGCATCAACGCGTGCACTGGCGTCGACCGGATCGACTCCGTACCGAATCAGCGTACTCTGTACGGACTCTCTGGCTAGAACCTCGTTGATGTGATCAATGCGGCCTTGTCGCTCGGCCATCTCTATCGCGGTCTCGGTCGATATAACTGCCGCACTGGCAGGTTGTATCATCGGCAGGCTAGTCAAGCAGACCGAAATCGCAAGAACGCAAATGCGCGTGCCCCGGAAAATCAGCATTACTGCACCTCATATTCGTAATCGTAGATAACAACGGATAATCAGCCTACTGCACTTAGTCCACTGATAAACGACCCAAAATTACCTTTCAGTTGACAGACTAGCAATGCGGCGCGCCGAATAGACGTGATAGCTATCACAGTTAGCGACAATTTTTTTAACATAACCTCTTGCTTATTCGGGCAATCACCTGCAATCGTTGTGGTCGATCGCGATTAAGTGTTCGTTCATGTCGTATACATCAAAATATTCTCCACCAGTTCGCAACTGAAATTGCAGTGCTTTGGCTGTATGGAGGACGATATGAGTGTGGGTCGTACAATATTGCCTGGATTGCTTTGTATTCTGGCGTCGCTATACGCGAAAGACGTTGATGCACGAAGCTTGCAGGACGAGCAACAGTGTCTCGCGCTTGCGATTTATTGGGAGGCAAGAGGAGAAGGTCGCCAAGGTATGATTGCTGTCGGCTGGACCATACTCAATCGCGCTCGAAGTGAGCATTTTCCAGCGACTCCTTGCGACGTTGTATATCAGGGCGGCCAGCGGCGCCCTTGTCAGTTTTCGTGGTGGTGTGACGGCAAGAGCGACCGGCCGCGAGATCGAAACAGTTGGACAAGGGCGCGAATCATCGCAGCCGAGCTATTGGTCGACCCTCCGCGAGATCCTACTAACGGAGCATTGTTCTATCACAATAAAAGTATTCCGGTGCCGTGGACGCGGATGCGAGTTCGAACCGCCCGAATTGGAAATCACATTTTCTATCGATAGTGTCTGAGCTAACCGTCGGCAACGGGTAGCGGCATCTCGCCATCGTAACACTTGAGCAGCGGCTCCTGCGGGTATAGCAGATACTCGCCACCGTCATTCGCCATAACCCGGATTAAGCCGTCATGAGCGGCCATCTTCTACACAGAACAAGTCGCCGGCAGCGAGTCAGGAAAATTCTACCGGCGATTTATCGTCTTGAGACTGGAAGCAAAAGGAAAAAACCGAAAGCCATCGATTACAGTTCCAACGATCCCAACGGCTACTTGAAATAATCGTATACGACCGACACTTCGCCATTGTGCCCGAGCAGCAATAGCCGCGGCACGATACCCTGGTTCGCGCGCGGACGCAGAGATTCGAACACGACAAGGTCGCCGTCGCGAAAGGACAGGCCTTCCGGACCGTAGTGCCCTGAATCGCTGTAAAGTTGGCTGACCGTGCCTTGTGGGCTTATTCGCAGTACTTTTTGACGGCCCCAGTCGGCCAGGAAAATTTGTCCTTGTGGGTCGACGATCATGTCGAAAATAATGACTCCGTCCAACCCGCCGCCGCGTCTAAATTCCGTTTCGGCATTGCTATGGATGAGATCCAGAGTACGTACCGAATGATCGGGTGCGATTACCCTGATCATCAGGCCGTCAAGTACGTAGATATTGTCCTCCGGTCCCCAAGCCAACAACCGGATGTCGCCCGTGTTCAGGACCCATCAGCCAGTTGATTTTTGCCGTCAGCTCCCATGCGGCCCAGTTGCGTGACATAGATGTCCCGATCGCCAGGCTGGTCGCCACTGCGGACCGCTCGCTCGCCGGGGTGTGCGTCGGTGCGATCGGCGATGACGATCGAGAGGACGATCAAAAGGCCGCAAACAGTGCTTTTCATACCTCAGTTTATTCGTTTTCATTCGTCACGTTTAGATCAATGCTGCCATAAAGATCGACTGCGACATTGATGATTATAGGACGACAACAAACCTGACAGTCTTCGATGTAGGTCTGTTGAGGAACCGAAAGGTCAACCAGTAAATCGATGTTCTGACCACAGTACGGGCATTGAACGGTCTGTTCCGTTACCTCATTCATGACTGTAAAGCTGTGATATTGCTAGGCGCCTGTCAATAGCCGATCAATGTATTCGAACGCGGCATCGGAACCCGACAGCACGAGCCAGGATATGGCTACCTCCAATGCGAAGGCAGCGAGACCGCGCATACGAATGATCCGGTTCACTATTGATCGCTCGAAAGCGCCTCATCGATCACGTCGAAAGCCGCATCGCTACCCATGATGACCAGCATTTCCAGTAGCTCGCGCTTCTCGCGCATGTCCTGGCTGTCACGATACAGTTGCAACACACCTTCGTCGTATCCGGAAATCAATAAGCCGTCTAATGCGGAATCCTTGATGTCGTCCGAATCGGAGCTACGGTAAATATCAACGAGCGTGGCATTGACCTCGCGGCCACCGACGATGCCCATGGCCTCGATCGCCTGCAATTGTCGCCCGAGATTGCTGCTATCCATGGCGATTTCGCGAAGCGTCTCGGAGTCACCGGATATCGCATAGGCGTCGATAAGTGCTTTTGACATGCCTGCCCGACTGCGGAGCCTCCTCAGCTCTTCGCGTGCCCCCATCGCGCCCAGAATATAGACAGCTTCTTCAAAGGACTCTTCGTCGTCGGTGTTTGCGGCAAGCTCGTATACAGCGGCGCTGTCGCCGGCGATCAAGTAGGCCTCGAGTACCGCTTCTCTCATATCCGTGTCGCCCGAATTGTAGAGGGAGGACAATTCGGAGAGCGTATCGTCATAACCACCGATGCCAATCATGCGAATGGCTTCAAGTCGAAGCTCGCCGCTACCGCTGCGCGCAAATTCGAGCAGCAGGGATTGCGCTTCTGGCAGGTCGATCTGGCTCAGGATGAAAAGTGCGCCCTCTTTTAGCTCGTCGCTGTTATTTCCCTGCAGAACTTTCTTGACAATCGGTAATGCGCGCTCGGATGGCGCCATCATCAGTGCCTCGAGCGCGGAGAGCTTCAGCTCTTCCTTCGCTCTCGTCGCATCGGTCGCATCAGACTCATTCGTTTGCGCGATACCTGTGCCGGTCGTAAACAGGGCCAGCAGTGCGAATATAATTCTTGAACGGTAGTACATGTTCACGTTCCTCGTTTATGTCGAATGTAAGTCGTTGGATGTGTCACGCTCAAGTTTGGTTAGCATGACTTTTAGTTCAAACGCCAACTGTCTGCGCAGCGCTTCCGCATCTTCGGGCGCGATGTCATCAGCGGCGAGGCGCAACAGGATTGGCTCGAACGCACGCAGTACTCTGGCCAGACCTTGAGAGTTGTGCTGGTCAGCCGCGCGCTCAAAAGTGCGGTTTTGCTGAATGATCTGCATGATCAACAGAGTTCGGTCTGCAACGGTCGCAACTGGCATTGCGGCGATTTCCCGCCGCGTGTCCCGCAGGTGGACCTGCAGGCCGCGCGAGAACGCGCCGGGTACAGCCGCATCAGTGGTGGTCATTACATAGGGCCTGTCGGGGTCGATGATCGGTGCTGTCGTTTCGCCGCCAGAAAAATACACGCCGATGCCGATACCGACGGCCAGGGCCGCCGTTACGGCCGAACCCCAGGCAAACGAGAATAAACTGAAGTTAGTCGTTGGCTTTTGATGCGGCCGGTGTTCGCGTTGAGCGGCGCAGTCGATGCTGTTATGCCAGCGTTGCACCATGTCGGTGGGCACAGCGTGCAATTCCGGTTGGCTCCATAGCTGCAGTTGTTGACGTAGCTCGGCATAGCGCGCCGCCAGATTCGCGTCGTCTTTAAGGGTAGTTTCGATTGCTCGTCGTTCCCAATCCCCGAGGCCGTCGTTGTAGTAATAAAGTATCAGTGTGTCGTCATTCATAGTGACTCGCTTTGCAGGCTGACCATGCGTACGCGCAATTTTCGTACAGCGTGGAATATGGCCTGCTTGACTGTGCCAACGTTGGTGTCCAGTTCGTCCGCAATTTCTCGCAAGCGCCATTGTTCGAGGTGCTTGAGAACAAAGCAGACACGCTCTATTTCACTTAGATGTTTCAGCGCCGCAGACAGGCTGTTGCTCAGCTCCGCATCGGTGTGCGCGCGGTCCGGCAGTTGTGTGTTGTCCTCGATTTCGGTTTCCAGGGGTTCGAAGACGCCGGGCCGATTCTTACGGAGCAGTTGCAAGGCCGCGTTGATCGCAATTCGGTGAATCCAGGTATCGAGGCGCGAAACACTGTCGAACTGATGCCGTTTGTTCCAGGCATTCAGAAGGGCGTCCTGTACCGCATCCTCGGCCAGGTCCCGGTTGCGCGTGATTTTCAGACACGCGGAAAACCAGCGATCGGACCGATTTCCGATCGCTTCATGAAACTCTGCCTGGGTGGGTGCACCCTGACTTTTTAGAACTGCCACCATCCCATATTGGATGCGCCAGGCTGGATTTTGGTTAGCCTGGCGCAGGCTAAACGTCAATGAGAACTTTGCGCCACCGCCGTCATTCGCCATAAACCGGATAAAGCCGCCATGGGCGGACACATCCTACAAAGAACAGGTCGCCGGTATTAAATCAGGAAGATTCCACCGGCGATTTTTTTCATCCTGAAACTGGTCCGCGCTAAGCTGCCCGCCGCGATTCCTTAGCCAATCGACGAAAACGCGCATTCCGGAGAAACTCGCGCGACGCCGCTGATTGTACACCGCGACAATCGTGGCACCTTCTATCAGGTTGGATTCAAGCGTTCCCTGCCACATGTCGCCGGCATCGATGAGCAGAACCGCACCACCATCAGCCGCGCGGGCCGAACGTATGTTCGATACATAGCCTGAAAGTGTCGTCAGCCCACCTCGATTTGGCCTGGGCAGAAACTCACCATGCACATCGTTTGTGCCCACAATTGATATGAGAACGAGGTCACTTTCCTGGGCGTACCCTGTTGTCGATATGATTGACAAAGTTGCCAACAGAATGCAGGTGCGCGCAGCGAGGATGTCGTTTTTTGTCATTCTTAATTATTGTCGTGATTATCGATATAGCTGAAGTGTAGCTTGGTGTGGACGCTGAAGTGAATATCTGTAAAGCTGCGACAGTTTCAAAATCAGGCAAAAGAGAATACGTCCGATGAGCGAAGACTCGAATGCCCCCCTGATCGCGATCGGGCCAAGGGTCAGAAAATCTCCGTACTTCGACGCTACACTGCGCTACGGTGCCGTCGCGTTTACCGTGTACAACCACGTGTACATGCCGACCTCGTATGGCGACAACGTTCGCGACTATTGGAGTCTCGTCAACGATGTCACGCTCTGGGACGTCACCTGTCAGCGCCAAATTGAGATCTCGGGGCCGGACGCATTCCGTTTCATACAGTTTCTGACGCCGCGGGATTTGTCGAAATGCGATGTTGGCCAATGCCAGTACATAGTACTAACCGATGAGAACGGCGGCATCATCAACGACGCGGTGATGCTGCGTATCGAAGAAAACCTGTTCTGGATATCGCCTGGGGACAGCGATGTGCTGCTCTGGATAAAGGGTGTGTCGGTTAACAGCGACATGGACGTCAACGTTATCGAGCCCGATGTCTCACCCCTACAACTGCAGGGACCGAAGTCACCTCTGGTCGCGAGGGACCTGTTCGGAGACTGGGCCCTTGAGCTCAAATACTATCGGCTCAAAGAGGTTACGCTCAACGGGATACCGCTCGTAGTGTCGCGCACGGGCTGGAGTGGCGAGCTTGGTTACGAGTTGTACCTGCGCGACGGCCAGTATGGCGATCAATTGTGGGAGCGAGTCATGGATGCGGGTAAACCGTACAAAATTGCGCCGACCACACCGTCGACATTGCGAAGTATTGAAGGCGGACTTCTTTCCTATGTCTCGGATATCACGCTTGACGATAATCCCTATGTCATCGGCATGGGCAAGTTTGTTGATTTCGATCAAGCTGGCGAATTCATCGGCAAGGCAGCGCTGCAAAAAATCAATGCTGCGGGACCGCAACGGAAATTGATTGGGGTGGAGATAGATGGTGATCCGCTTCACGACGGTAACGATGCGTTCTGGACGGTTAGCAATGATTCTGAAAAGGTAGGGCACGTCACGCGTTGTATGTACTCACCGAGGCTGAAGAAAAATATCGGCTGGGCGAATGTGCTGGTCGAATATTCGAGTATCGGCACTGGGCTGACGTTAACTACACCTCATGGCGAGCGACAGGCAGTTGTGTGTAAAGCGCCATGGTTTCCCGCGCAGATCAAAATTCCCGATGATCTGCAGGGCTAGGAGAAATCAGCGACCTCGAATTCCGCGAGTGCGTCTTCCCCGCCGACAATCGTCTTAAGCAGTGAAACGGTATCCGGCAGGACCTGTTGCATGTAGAAAAGCGCGACTTTGCGCTTTACCTCATAAAATGGTCCATCCTTGCTGCGAATTCCGACGATAATCTGTGCCCACAGACAGGCGACGATGGTCAGTGCGAACAGACGCAGGTACTGCGTGGCAGCGCCCCTTACAGCTGCATCTTCCGCCCCGATCCTGTCCCGAATCCAGCCGGTTGCCTGTAGAAGTCGATGCAGCGCAGATGCGGCAGGGCCGATATAGCCTGCCAGGTCCTCATCACTGGCATGGCCCTCGAGAAAACTCTGCCAGTCGCGCAGGAAACGATTGGCAAACTCGCCGGTTTCGCCCGTGAGCTTGCGTGACACGAGGTCGAGGGCCTGCACCTCGTTAGTGCCTTCATAAATTTGTGTGATGCGACAGTCGCGTACTAACTGCTCCATGCCGTGTTCGCGAATGTAGCCATGCCCGCCGTAAATCTGTTGCGCGGATAAGGTACTGCTCAGGCCGAGATCGGTGAGGAATGCTTTCACAACGGGAGTCAGCAACGCGACCGTATTTTCTGCATCCGCAATGGCAGACTCGTCGGTCGATTTTTCCATGATGTCGACATGCAGCTCTGCATAAACGACCAATGCGCGGGCGCCCTCGACTTGCGAGCGAATCGTCAGGAGTTGTCGTTTCACGTCAGGCTGGTAGATGATCGGGTCGGCGGGCTTGCTGTCATCGGGGCGTGGTGATGGAGCCTTGCTCTGGTATCGTTCCAGTGCGTAATTGAGTGCATTCTGGTAGGCGATTTCGGCGAGGCCCAGGCCCTGAATGCCGACCGTCAGGCGCTCGACGTTCATCATCTTGAACATCGCCGCCAGGCCGCGGTTTTCCTCTCCAATCAGGTGGCCGACAGCGCCGTCGAAATTCAATGCGCAAGTCGCCGAGGCGCGAATGCCCATCTTGTGTTCGATAGAAGCTGTATGCACGGCGTTTGCTTCGCCGAGCGAGCCATCGTCGTTGACGAGAATCTTGGGAACAAGAAACAGACTGATACCTTTGGTTCCCTCGGGTGCGCCATCGATGCGCGCGATAACGAGGTGCAGGATGTTCTCAGTCAGGTCGTGATCACCGGAGGTTATGAATATCTTCGATCCGCTGATCTTGTAGCTACCGTCGTCGACAGGCGTCGCGCTGGTCGTCAGCAGCCCGAGGTCCGTGCCGCAGTGGGGTTCGGTCAGGCACATCGTTCCCGACCAGACGCCTTCGACCATCTTTGGCAGATAGCGCTCGCGAATGTCGTCTGAAGCTGCATCGTTGAGCAAGTGGTAGGCACCATGGCTTAGTTCGGAGTAGAGCTTGAATGAAAGATTCGTCGCGCTGAGCATTTCATCGATAAGGCATTGCAGGAGCTTCGGCAGCCCTTGCCCGCCGTGGTCGGGATTGGAATCGATACCCGTCCAGCCGTTCGCGATGAAGTGCGCGTAAGCCTGCTTGAACCCGGGCGGTGTTTTGACCGCGCCGTCGGAATAAGTCGCAGCGTGCTCGTCGCCGTCACTATTAATGCTCAGGAGTTCTGTCGTGCAGAATTTTTCAGCCTCCTCGAGAATCGCCTGCAGCAGGTCTGCGTCGACTTCCTCGAATCCCGGCAGGGAACTTAGCCGATCCAGGCCGATCCACTCATTGACGAGGAACAGCATGTCTTTGATCGGAGCGTTGTAAATCATTGTCTTTGTCAGTTTCGCAGTGGTGTGCCGTGCTCCAGCATGAACTCGATTCGCAGCCGTGTCTCGTCTGTCCTGGCGAGTAGCCCGAAGGCCTTGCGTTCAAGTCCGCAGATGTCATTTTCCGACAGTAAGGTGCCGGCATCAACATCCCCACCAGTCACAATCATGGCAATCTGAGTACCCGTCGTCACGTCGTGCGGCGTCAGGTGCCCCTTTTCGTGCGCTTTTTGCAGCCAGACGACCATTTCGGCCCAGACATCGCGGCCCGGCATGGCCAGCGGCGTTCGCCTTGCCACGCTGTAGCCATCCGCCAGCTGCAAAGCGGCCTGTGTTGCCGACTGCAGGAGACGATCCCGATTCATGATGTAGTCGTCAACGCCGTCACGAAATAAAGCCAGCGGCGCGGCTTCGAGCGGTGACCTGGCTGTCTTGCCGTAGCCGATGTTCATGAACGCGCTCCACGCACCCTTGGTCACGTCTTCGTAGCGCTCGCTCCAGCGGTACAGCATTTCCTTCACGCCGCCGCCACCCGGCACGACACCAACCAGTGTTTCCACGAGGCCGGTCACTGAATTGGCGTGGAAAATCACCTTGTCGGCGTGCAGGATCACTTCGAATCCACCACCCAGGGACAGGCCCGAAGGCGCCGCCACGACCGGGATAGGTGCGTACTTCATTGTCAGCATCGTCTGCTGAAAATGATCGAGGAAACGGTCGAGGCCATTCCAGTCCTCTGCGGCGATAAACTCAAGAACGCTGCCAAGGTTCACGCCACAGGAGAAATGCTGGGCATCGTTATGAATGATGAGACCGGCCATGTTCTCGGCAGCGTGATGCACGGCATACTCAAGCAAGTGCATGGATTCCGAGTCGAGTGTATTGGCCTTGCTGTGAAATTCGACGATGCCGATATTATTTTCAAGTTCGAAATAACTGGCTGCTGCGTTTTCCTGCAGAGGAGTGAGTTTGCGTCGTTCTTCGGAAAATCGAGTAATGCCATCGGCTCTGATGAGGTCGCGGTATGAGCCATCGGCGAGCAGGTATTGGAGTTCGCCGCCACGCACACGGTAAAAGGACTTTCCGGCCGCAGTGCGCACAAAACGTGGAACGTGACGCTCGTCTTTTTCGAGTCGGGCGATGAATCGATCGACACCGATTGCATCGATCATTTCGAACGGCCCCTGTATCCAGTTGTAACCCAGTTTCATCGCGTCATCGACGGCGACAAGCGATTCGTTGACGTCCGGAATAAGCGCGGCCGCATAACTGAGGGTGCTGGCGAGGATTTCCCAGGCGTACTGACCGTATTGATCGTCCTGCTCGAGAAGCCGTGTGAAATCACCGGCCAGTTCGGCGTCGATCGCCGACTGCGGCTTGGATGGATTGTGCTCGCGGTAAAGAAAGGTGTCGAAATCGAGTGTTTTGCGACTGATACCGTTGGCCGCGTCGGCGGGCTGGTAGAAACCGCCTTTTTCGACCTTGTTGCCGATGTATCCTTCGCTGATCATCCTGGCCATCAACGGGATTTCATCGGCTACCTCATGAAATACATCGTTGTCGGGAAGGATGGAGATCAGGCTCCTGGCGACATCGGCCATCAGGTCGATGCCAATGAGGTCGTACAGGCCGAATACGCCGGTTTTTGGAATGCCCATCGGTCTGCCGAAAATTGCATCGGCTTCTTCGGCAGTGAGCCCCATCCTGAAAGCTGTATGTAATGCCGTCTGTATCGCGAATACGCCGACGCGATTGCCGAGAAAGCCGGGCGTGTCATTGCAAACAACGATGCCCTTGCCCATGCGCGATTCGTTGAAGTCTTCGAGGCATTCAATGACTTCGGCGCGAGTGTTTTCCCCGCGCACGATTTCCAGCAGTCGCATGAAGCGTACCGGGTTGAAAAAGTGCGTGATCGCAAATTCAGCTTGAAATGACTCCGGCATGTCCTCGACGAGCAACGATATCGGAATCGTAGACGTGTTCGACGAAACGATTGACCCTTTCTTGCGCACGCTGTCGATCTGCGTGTAGAGGGCCTTCTTGATGTCGAGGCGCTCGACGACTGCTTCCGCGATCCAGTCGGCATCGGCAAGGCGATGCATATCGTCTTCGATATTGCCTATTGAGATGCGCTGCAAATTGTCCTTGTGCAACAAGCCCGGCTGGTTCTCATCGAGCAGTCGCTCCAATGCTCTCGCGGCGATGGCGTTACGGTCATCGCCCTCCGTCGGTATGTCGAGCAGCAAGACATCGACGCCGGCATTGGCCAACTGCCCCGCAATGCCGAGGCCCATGGTCCCGGCGCCGATGATGGCGGCTTTGTTGATCTCGTACATTGTAATTCCGGGTTTAGTTGGCGGGATTGTGGTTGAAAATGAAGGTCTTGAGCAGCAGGCGGCAGGTATCCGGCACTTCCTGTGGAATCATGTGACCACTTTCTTCAATCAGTGTGAACTCCGGATTGCTCAGGTGCTCGACGAGTTCGAGGCCCGCTTTGCGCGGTGCCATGCGATCCTTGCCGGCCAGGATTACCTGTATCGGACCGGTGATATTCGCAGCGGCGTTCTTGCCGTTCTGGTAGTTGTTGCAGGCCTTCAAATCGGTCGCAAGTTCATTGGGCACATTGCCGCGCATGACTTTTCGGCCGCCGGCGAGCATCGAATTTCCCGGGATCGGTCCCTGGTGCAAGTGACCTGCAAAACCGAAGCCCCACGACAGCATCATCGCGATCGCAGCTTCCGGATCTTCCGTTGCAGCGTTGAGCAACATGTCGTTAACCGGAGTGGCCAGACCGCTGGCGACGAATGAGACACAACGCAGTCGGTCCGCATGTCGCGAAGCGAATTCAAGTGCAGTCAGGCAACCTTGCGAATGCGCGACCAGTGCGATGTCATTGATGTCCAAAGCCTCGACGACGCCATTGAGCCAGTCCGCCATCGATTCAATAGAGGTGAGCGCAGGACCTTCGGAATGCGTATGCCCGGGCAGGTCAGGAACCAGCACCGCATAGTGCCGGAAAGCGAAAAAACGCGAGTGCAGTCCCCAGAACGTGTGATCCAGCGCGCTTCCGCATAAAAAGATGACCGCAGGTTTGCTGTTGTCGAATGGCTTGCCACCGGTAGTGGCGAATACCTGTTTTCCGTTGACGTCGAAGTACATGCTCAGGAGCGCGGGATTTTTTTCGCGGCACGAAAGCCGATTTCGAAGTCCGCCGTGATGTCCGCAACATCTTCAAGGCCGACAGAGAGCCTGACCATGTCCTCGGTGATTCCGGCTGCGACGAGTGCGTCGGCGTCGATGCGTGAGTGCGTAGTCGTCGCCGGATGAATTACGAGTGTTTTGGCATCGCCGACGTTGGCGAGATGGGATGCGAGTTCGACATTCTCGATGAACGCTTTGCCAGCGTCACGCCCGCCTTTGACGCCGAAACTTACGATCGAGCCCGCGCCTTTCGGCAGGTATTTTTTCGCGAGTTCATGGCTGGAGTGAGAAGGCAGGCTCGGGTGGTTGACCCACGAGACCTGCTTATGATTCGACAAATATTCAAGCAAACTTGCGGTATTAGACAAATGCTTGTCCATGCGCAGCGACAGTGTCTCGATTCCCTGCAATAGCAGAAAAGCATTCATTGGACTCAGCGTGGGTCCGAAATCCCGCATCGCCTCGGCACGAATCCGCATTGCAAACGCGCTCGGACCGAATTCTTCCCAGAGATTGATGCCCGAGAAAGGCGCATAGGGCTCGCTGATTGTCGGGTACTTGTCGCTTGCGCCCCAATCGAAATTGCCGCCGTCAACGACAGCGCCACCGATTGCAACTCCATGGCCACCCATCCACTTTGTTATTGAATGTATGGTCACGTTGGCGCCGTAGTCGAAACAACGGCACAGGTACGGCGTATTGAACGTTGCGTCTACCATGAACGGGACATGGTTGTCGGCGCCGATTTTTGCGATTGCCTCGAGGTCCAGGATATCGAGACCGGGATTGCCGATCAGCTCCCCGTATATCAAGCGTGTATTGTCCTGGATGGCATCGCGAAAGCCGTCGATGTCCATCGGGTTTACAAATGTCGTCGTAATTCCAAATCTCGGCAGCGTGTTTTTCATCAGGCTGATGTTGCCGCCGTACATCTGCGTGGATGCGACGATGTGATCACCCTGTCCGAGTATCGCGGTTATGGCGCAATACGTCGCAGCCATGCCGGACGCCATACAGACGGCGGCCGAGCCGCCTTCGAGTGCGGCGATACGTTGTTCCAGTACGCCGACGGTCGGATTGGTTATGCGCGAATAGGCGTGCCCGCCGCGCTCGAGATTAAAGATCGACGACGCGGTGTCGGTGTCGGGAAACACATAAGACGTGGTCTGGTAAATCGGTGGGGCTCGTGCACCGAATACCGGGTCCACGACCTGGCCGGCATGCAGGCTGATCGTGTCGAAATTTAAAAAGCGTGACATGTTATCTGGGCACCCACGGTTTGTTGGCCCACTCAGACCTGATCGAGCGCCGTTTCAAGCGCGCTGATCAGGTCGTCCGTATCTTCCAGGCCGACCGACGCGCGTACAAGACCGTCGATGATGCCGACGCGATCTCTTTCGGCCTTCTCGACGTCAGCATGCGTCATCGTAACCGGGTGCGTGATCAGCGACTCGACGGAACCGAGGTTCTCGGCCAGGGTCCAGACCTCGATGTTATCCATGAGTTTCTTGCCTGCTGCAAGTCCGCCCTTGACCTCGAACCAGAGCATTGCACCGTAGCCGCTAGCCTGCCGGGTCGCGAGTTCGTATTGCGGAAATGATTCCAGACCGGGATACATGACCTGTTGCACCTTGGGATGGGCCTCGAGAAACGTAGCAATTTCCATGGCGCTGGCCGACTGGTAGTCCATTCGAACTGACAGCGTCTTACATCCTTGCAGTGTCAGCCATGCGACTTGCGGCGACATGATGGTGCCAGTGCTGTTCTGGATGAAACGCACGGCTTCCGCGTGCTCGTCATTATTGCAGATGACGGCGCCGCCGACCGTTGCGTTATGGCCGTCCATGTACTTGGTGGTGCTGTGAATCGAGATATCAGCACCGAGCTCGAACGGCAGTTGGTAGTAGGGTGTCAGGAACGTATTGTCGACGGCGTGCACCGCGCCGGATTGTTTCGAAATTTCGGAGATGGCGGCGATGTCCGAGCATTTCATGGTCGGATTGGCCGGGGTCTCGGTCAGAATCAGTTGTGTATTGTCACGCACCGCGGCGGCCACATCGTCGGCGTTGGCCGTGTCCGCAAAAGTGAAATCGATACCAAAGCGCTTCAGGATTTTGGTGCAGAGCCGGTAGGTTCCGCCGTAGGCAACGTCCGATACGATCGCGTGATCACCGGCATTCAAAAACGCGAGCATCACGGCGTGAATGGCGCTCATCCCTGTCCCGAAGCACGCGCAGTCCACGCCGCCTTCGAGATCGGCAAGCTTCAGCTCGAGCGCCTGGACTGTTGGATTGGCGGAACGCGAATAGGAGTAGCCCTTGCTCATGTACTCGTCGACGGACGGCTGCACATAGGTCGTGGTTTGGTGGATCGGCGTCAGGATCGCGCCGGTCGTTGGATCCGGCGTGACGCCCGCGTGAATTTGCCTGGTTCTGAATCCCATATATTCTGTCCTGTGTGTGAGCCAATTTGTGATTTGCAAGACAGCCGATCATACATGCAAGAGGGGGTTATCGGGGTCCACGCCGGGCATAAACTGTTCACGTCGATCGAGGTTAGTCAGTTGGTACACGAGTCCGAGCCAGTTGTTGACGATGGCCTTACCTGTGTCGCTCCAGGTGTTGTCGGCATGTGGTCTGAGTTCGGCTTCGGGAAACTCGAGTTCCGTATCGCCTTTCGCTCTGGCAGCAATCGCTCGTTCGATATGCGCGGTGGCGATTGCCTCGCCTTCGGCCGTTAGATAGTTTTCGGGAATGCGCGGTTCGGCTTCTCGCTCTCCATGCAGGTAGCGAAAGACCTCGCGTTTGAACTCTTTGAGCAGGCTGATTGCAGCGTATTCAGGGTGACCCTGGAAGTAGATGATGCGAAATTGATCCGGACTGACGGCAAGGTGCACACCGACGTCGGCACTCTCCGCCAGCACGCTTATCCCGGCCGCCTCAAACTGCGCTCGCGATACGTCGTTATACCTGGAATGCGGCGCATCGAAACGCGTGTTGACGTCGCGGAGCAGGGGATGATCGGGCCGGGTGACTCTGTGGCTGTATACACCCCATTGCTTGCGCGACAGATGTCGGCGGTCGATATCGTGATAGTGCTTGACCAGTGCGTGCGTCGCCAGGCAGGAACAGAATATCGATGCGACGTTGTTCTCCGCCCAGCGAACGACGTCGATGAGCGGCCCCCAAAACGGTTCCTGGTCCAGTGACGGGGTGATGACGTTGGCACCGGTGATAATCAACGCATCCAGTCCCTGTTCGGTGAGCTCCTTAAAATTGAAGTAGTACTTGCGAATATGTTCCTCGGCCTTCTCGCTGCGATGTAATTCGGGTATCGAGAACGGGTAGACGTAGAATTGCGCGATCGGATTGCTGCTGCCGACGAGGCGTATGAACTGTCTTTCGGTCGCGGCCAGGGCGGCGTCGGGCATCATGTTCAGGAAACCGATATGCAGTTCCCGGATGTCCTGCTCGCGGGCCCGATCCAGCGACAATACGACCTGGCCGCGGTCACGCAGTACGCTGAAAGTCGGTAAGTCGTTGTGGGCGACGAGGGGCATGGCGATTAACCGGTAAACCCGATCAGTACATTGGAAACGTTTGTGCCGATATCTGCAATGGCGTATCCACCCTCGAGCACGAATAGCGTCGGCAAACCAAGGCTCGCGATGCGACGACCAACGATCAGGAAGTCATCATTCGTCAGTCGAAACTGGGATATGGGATCCCCTTCGTAAGTGTCGACGCCGAGCGATACGACGACGTAGTCTGGTGCAAATTCCGCGATCAGTTGTCGGCCTTTGTCGAGGGCGGTGAACCAGCTTGCCGCGCTGCTCTGCCAGCGGAGCGGAAAATTCGCATTGTAGCCTTCACCTGCGCCAGTGCCGCATTCATCGGTGCGGCCGAGAAAGTAGGGGTACTCCTGATCCGGATCGCCGTGGATGGATACAAACAGTACGTCGTCTCGATCATAGAATATGGACTGCGTGCCGTTGCCATGGTGATAATCTACATCGAGAATTGCGACTCGCTTCGCGCCCTGGTCCAGCAGGTATTGCGCGGCTATCGCCGCGTTATTGAAAAAACAGTAGCCTCCGTAATAATCGCTGGCCGCATGATGGCCAGGCGGACGGCACAGGGAAAATGCGCTCGGTTCGCCGCCGCGCAGTCTCGCAGCGCCGGTCAGGGCGACATTTGCGGCGGCAGTGACAGCTCGCCACGTACCCGCTGTTATCGGTGTGCCCGCGTCAAACGAGAAATAGGAAAGTTTGCCATCGATGTGCTGCGGCTCTATCTGGCGCATGCCGCGCACGGCCCAGACCAGTGGCAGGGCATCACAGTCTCTTCCCTCCGCAGACCACAGCTCCCAGGCTTCCTGGAGGAACTCAACAAAGCGGTCGTCATGTATGCGGCGAACTGGAGCCAGCCCAAAGTCATCAGGCTCAATAATCTCGCCGATCCCTGCTTTTCTGACGGCCTTGAGAACCAGGTCGGCTCGCTCGGGACACTCATAGCACGGGTGCATCTCGCCATCGACGAGTTCGAATTTGCCGCTATGTCGTCTGTGATCGTCGCTGTAGATCGTAAGCATGTCGATCGCGCCTCCCGGGCGAATGCTCCTTCCCGGCACATATATGTATAGAGGGATGTCCGGCGGGTCAATGTTCATTATTATCGAGCACGTAAATCGGCAGGAGTTGAATATGACGTCGGATAACGCAGACTTGCTCAAAAGAAGGCAGAAGTTGCTGGGTACGGCCTACAGGCTGTTCTACGAGGAACCGGTGCACATCGTGCGTGGTGAGGGTGCATGGCTTTACGATGCCAGCGGTCGCAAATACCTGGATATGTACAACAACGTGGCGCACGTTGGTCATTGCCACCCGCATGTCGTGGATGCGATCTACCGGCAGGCGAAGACACTGAATACGCATACGCGATATCTGCACGAGAATATCCTGAACTACGCGGAGCGGCTGGCGGACAAGTTTGCCGAAGAACTCGATACGACGATGTTCTGCTGCACCGGCAGCGAATCGAGTGAGTTGGCATTGCGAATTGCACGTTCTGTTACAGGCGGAACCGGAGTAATAGTCACCGACTTCGCGTACCACGGAAATTCCCAGGCATGTTACGACATCGACTCGGAGGACAATTCGGTCGACGAGCTTCCCGCTCACGTGGCAACGGTACCGACACCCGATTGCTACCGTGGCGAACATCGCGGCGATGACGCCGGCGAGCGATACGCCGAATATCTTCGTGAGGCGCTGGAAATGCTAGATTCACGTGGTGTAAAACCGGCGGCCTTTATTGTCGATACCATCGTGTCCAGTGGTGGAGTTATTGTTCCGCCAGCGGCTTACCTCAGCACGGCTGCCGAAATCGTCAGAGAGGCAGGCGCGTTGTTCATAGCCGACGAAGTACAGCCGGGTTTCGGCCGCACCGGCAAACATTTTTGGGGCTATGAAGCTGACGATTTCACACCGGACATTGTCACCCTGGGCAAACCGATGGGTAACGGTCACCCGATAGCCGGCGTCGTCGCACGGCGCGAGTTGGTCGCAGGGTTCGCGACGTCGGATGGATACTTCAATACATTCGGCGGCAACCCTGTTTCCTGTGCAGCGGCCAGTGCCGTTCTCGATGTGATTGAGGATGAAGGCCTGCAGCAGAATGCACTGGACGTTGGCCAGCATTTAGTGGACGGCCTGTGGAAGCTCGCCGAAACCCACGAGTGCGTCGGTGACGTTCGCGGTACGGGACTGTTTGTCGCGCTCGAACTCGTATCCGACCGCGAGCAGCGAACACCGGCAAGCAAACTGACCACGGCCGTGGTTAACGACCTGCGTAATCGAGGTGTCCTGACCGGAACGATGGGCCGGGACGACAACATACTGAAACTGCGTCCGCCTCTGGTGCTGTCGGCGAAGGATGCAGACTATATGCTGGAAACTCTGGACGAATCTCTGGCGGGTCTTGCGAATGTTTAAACACCTGCACATCGTCGCCTGTTCGCCACGCAGCGGCACGACGCTGTTGCATGAGGCAATGGTCACCTGTTTCAAAGTCGACAAATACTACGATCATGAAGTTCGCTTCAACCTGGTGTCCGCGCAGAATGACCAGCTGCTCATCAGCAAGCGGCCAAAAGATACGATGTACATGCCAGCGGTGATCGATGCGGATCCGGAGCTCTATGTCATTTACGTGTTACGCGACCCGCGCGATGTGATTATCAGTCGTCACGGTAAAGACCAGAGCATGTATTACTCCAATATTCGTCTTTGGCGCGAAATGCATAATTTCGCAATGTCGATGGTTGGCAATGAGCGGTTCCTGCAGGTCAGGTACGAGGACTTTGTGACCAGTCCGGACACGACCCAGGACAAGATTGCAGCGGCGTTTCCGTGGCTCGAGAAGCTGCATGACTTTTCCAGCTACCATGAGCATGCGCAGGCGTCTGAAAAATCCATTACGGCCATGCACAGCGTCCGGCCCATTGCGCCAACGAGCGTCGGCATCTGGCAGCAGCACCTCGACCGAATCAAGGGTCAGCAGATGATCCACGGATCGCTGACGCCGCAGTTGATTGAGTGTGGCTATGAGTCATCGGATGCATGGGAGCAGGCGCTGGAGACCGTCGAGCCGGATTTTTCCAGAAGTCGCTATCCGGAAAAAGTATACTTTTGGTCTAGAATTTCCCAATATATCAACGCGTTGCGAAAAGTATCGATGTACAAGCGCCTGCGCCGACCGACGGCAGCGGAGTAGTCAATGTCAGGGATCATTGAGTCAGTCCTCAGTTTGTTTTATCGAATTGCCGTTTCAGGATTTCTGCCTGTCTCGTGGTTTCGCGATGTCGATCCCGCGACGGTCAGCAAGGCGAAGAAAACCGGCAAACTGAGCCTGGAAATCGTCAGCCATTGCTGGCGATATGGACACTTCCTGACTTACCAACTCAGCTCACTCGTCAATCATCGCACCGAAAAGTTCGATATAACGATGACGGTATTTTTTGTGGCAGAGGATGACGCCGTCACGCGCGTGATTGATTACTTCGGTCGCATGGAGGTACCTGGTATCACCTGGAACTGGCAGTCGTTGCCGAAAGAGAAATTGTTTCGCCGCAGCATCGGCAGAAATCTCGCCGCAAAGAATACTGAGGCCGACTGGATCTGGTTCACCGACGCCGACATCATTTTTCATGAGAACTGTCTCGATACGCTGGCGGATCGGCTGCAAGGTCGGGATGACGGACTGGTACATCCGACCATCGGCCTGGGCACATCGCTATTGGCCGAGGACGATGAGATATTGAGGAAAGGTCGAGACGGCCCGACCCTGCTCGAAATTCCGATCGAGCAATTCAAACCCTATGGAGGTCCGCGCAAGAAAGCCAAGGGTCCGCACCAGATCACGCACGGCGATATCGCCCGTGCCTGTGGTTATTGTGACTCCATTGGCCATTATCAGACGCCCGCCGAGCGCTGGATGAAAACCTATGAGGACCGGGCGTTTCGCTGGTTGATTGGCACGCACGGGACGCCGCTCGACATTCCGAACGTGTGTCAGATTCGTCACATCGTCAAAGGTAGATACAAAAAGGACTCCCTGGTCACCTGGATTCGGAAATTTATCCGCAAGAGCCAGGACCACTAAGCTTCGGACCGCAGTTTGTACGCCCCGACACGAATATTTCGATGACGCCAAAATACAGACCAGACATTGATGGACTGCGAGCTATCGCGGTGCTCTGCGTTATCTTTTATCACTCGGGTATCGGCCTTTTCAGCGGTGGTTATGTTGGCGTTGACGTCTTTTTCGTTATCTCGGGCTTTCTGATAACAACAATCATCGTTCGTGAAATCGGCGAGCAAAGATTTTCGCTCGCAAACTTCTATCAGCGCCGCATGCGACGCATATTGCCCGCAATCATTACGGTCGTCGTGTTTTGCTTGGTTGTCGGAATTGTCCTTTTTGAAACAAGTGACTATGAGGATCTTGCGCGCAGCTCGATAGCCAACAACCTGTTCCTGTCCAACGTCTATTTCAATTGGCAGGCAGGATATTTCGATGCCGCGGCCGAGCTGAAACCGTTGCTCCATACGTGGTCGCTGTCCGTGGAAGAGCAGTACTACCTGCTGTTCCCGCTATTGCTGTTGTTGATCGCAAGATTCGGCGGCAAGAGATACCTGGGCGTCCTGATTCCGATCTTGCTGCTTTCATTTGCGGCCTGTGTTGTCGGCATGGATGTCGACAGGACTGCCGTATTCTATTTGTTGCCGACGCGGGCATGGGAATTGCTCATAGGAAGTTTCCTGGCTATCGCAGTGATCCGGCCCCTGCAAAATACTGTGATGCGCAATGTCGTCGCGGGACTAGGGCTCTTTCTCGTGATGTACAGCAATATTGCATTCGATGATCAGACTTCGTTCCCGGGTGCGAGTGCGGCAGTTCCCACCATAGGTGCAGCGCTCATTATCTACACGGGTGGTTCTGGTGCCACCGTCGTCAGTCGCCTGCTGTCAATCAGGCCGATCGTATTTGTCGGTTTAATCTCCTACTCGTTGTATCTCTGGCATTGGCCGCTATTGGTCTTTGCAAAATACTACAAGGCGGTGGACCTGACCCAACAGGAGAAACTTTTCCTGTTTGCCGTAATATTTCTTGTGTCAGTGCTTTCCTGGCGTTTCGTAGAAACACCCTTTCGCGAGAAGAGGCTGCTTGCTACACGACGATCAATTTTTCTCGCATCGTTTGCGGTAACCGCCGTTTTGATCGCTGTCGGTTTGTCAGTTCTCGTTACAGGAGGGAACCCTGGACGGCACAAACTGGAGCAGTTTGCCAACGTCGTTGGCGGCGACACGGAGTGGGAGCGCTGGAAGGCTTGCAAGGAAATCATGGAAGAGCCGGACATCGATAAGTCACTCTGCATCATCGGCAAAAGCGGTGGTGAACCCAGCTTCATTTTATGGGGCGACTCACATGCCCAGTCACTTGCATCCGCTGTAAACCTGAGCGCCGCAAGAAACGGTGTAACGGGGGTTATTGCCACTCGCAATCGCTGCCCTCCATTGCAGGAAATCGTAAGGCCGGGCCGACTGGACTGCCACGAGTTCAATAGCACGATACTCGACTACATTTCGCAACATGGAGAGATCGATACAGTCATCCTGGCTGCAAGATGGACCTTGTCCGTCAAGGGAACGCGGTATAAGAATGAGGACGGCAGTCTCGTTGAACTGCTTGACATCAGGGATTCACTCAGCACCCGAAGCAGTGGTCGTGAGTTACTGGATGCCGGTCTGCGCAGAACGATTCGCTCGTTAAAAGACCTGGGACAACGCGTCGTGGTCGTTGGGCCGATTCCGGAAATCGGTTATCGCGTACCGTCTGCCAACCACATTGCCCTGATCACCGGTCGGGATGTCAATGCGATGATCGCACCTCGGCTGGATGAGTATCTTGATCGCAATGAGGAAGTCTTGGAGATCATTACGCAGATACAGAAGGACGCGGCAATCGAGGTAGTGCGTCCGGCGAGCATTCTCTGTAATGAGAGTTTCTGTCGCGTTGCGCTGGAAAATGGAGTCGCCCTGTATCGCGACGACCATCATCTATCAACTTTCGGCTCCAAGCACGTGTCGATAATATTTGATCCGTTATTCAGTGTCGCGAATTAAGTACCGGGCTCAAGTACACGAGCAACGTCTCAATCGATGAGATCGACACGGTTACGAATAGCGGGAATGTTGCTGGGCTTCTTGAGGCTAAACTGAAATTCAAGCTTGGCCCTGGGCGACTGATGTTGTGATGAATGCGGCTTTGTGGCACTGTCTCGGCCAATGCTCAGCCTGATGACAAATCTCACACGTAAACGCGCGGTAACGCTTTCTGTGCTTTTGCTTGCGGTGATTGCATCGGGATTTTCGCAGATCGAGTTTCATGCTCATGCTGCAGCAGATTTTGGCCATGTTCACGATGCACATGATCATAATGATGTAGACGACGCTAATCCGCGCGACGTCAGTGAGCCTGGTAACGCTGGCGTGCTGCACGCGCACGATGTTGGCGCACCAGCGATAGCACCGGTTCCCGAAATCGATGTGAACGTTGTGGCACTCTGGCAGGCTGAGGTAAGAACTCCGCCGCCGATTGCCAAACCGCCTGATAAGCTAATAACACCTCTGCACCGACCTCCAATCGTTTAGAACGCCCGATTGCTGAATCGCAATCTCGTTGCGGCATTGCCGCGCCCGTTTTAAATCGTGTGGGAGAGTGTTTTGTCTCGTCTATTCATTTTGTGGGTGGTTTTTTCCATCCCTGTTGCCTGGTCTCAAGAAGCACCGTCTGATGCACCGTCGCTGACGTTGCTGCGAGCAGCGGAGCTTACGCTGGAACACAATCCGCAACTTCGCTCGGCGTCGTTCGGGCGCGAGGCAGCATCCGCGGCGCTCGATCAGGCCGCACTGAAACCGCAGTGGTCCGTGAGTCTGCAAGTCGAGGATTTTGCGGGAAGCGGGACGCTGTCCGGTTTCAACACAAGCGAAACCACGCTGCGCCTGTCACGCATTTTTCAGCGTACCGAGGTTCGTTCTGGTCGAATGTCCGTTGCGTCATCACTAGAGTCTCAGCTTGAGAGCCGTCTTGAAGTCGAGCGCCTGGATCTTATGGCCTTGCTTACCCGCCGCTTCGAAGCGGTTGTCAATCGGCAAGCGATACTGCAACTGGCGAAGGAGTCCGTTGACGTTTGGCAACGTGCCACAGAATTGGTCGCGGCTCGGGAACGTGCTGGTGCGGCTCCGGCTGTGGAGCGATTGCGCACGGAAATCCGCCTGGCAAACGCGGGACTGCAAGTGGAGGATGCCGAGCATGGATTGCGCGTAGCGCGCCTGTCCCTGGCCGCGACCTGGGGTGACCTGACCCCGACTTTTGGACAGGCGAATGGGAATCTTTGCAGCCTCCCGCCACTGGTGCCGTTCGAGGCCATTGTCGCAAATCTTGACCAAAATCTGGATCTCCAGCGCTTTGCTTCTGAACAACGCTTGCAAGAAGCACGTGCTCGATTGGCCAATTCGCGTCGGCGACCTGACTGGACGCTATCCGCTGGTGTACGAAGAATCGAACAGTTGGATGACCATGCGCTGGTGATCGGTGTATCGGTACCGCTGGGCTCTTCGGCACGGGCGGCGCCGGTCGTGCGGCGCGCTAATGCCTTGCGCCAGCAGTCGGTGTTTGAAGAGCAGGCGGCGCGTCTGGAACTTCATGCCACGCTCTACGAGCTATACCAGGAGCTGGTTCACACACGGTCCCGGGTTACCTTATTTGACGCGGATATTTTGCCGCGAGCCGGCACCATTCTCAAGGAAATTGAGGCCGGTTACCGTGTTGGCCGTTTTTCTCATCTTGAGCTGGTGAACGCGCAGACCGAGCTTTTGTCTGCGCGTGCTGCACGACTTACTGCTTGCAGTGACCACCAACTCAGACTCATTGATATAGAGCGACTGACCGGCGCCGGTTCTGTCTGGCTCGCAGATCGACCAGGAGTTTCGCGATGAAACAGTTTTCTCAGGACGCTCACATTTACCGTGTGACCTTATATGTAATTACGATGTTGGTGGCCGGATGCGGCGGTCAGCAGGGGCCCGACCGTGGCGACAAGCACGGAGTAGCGGCAAACGAGGTACAGGACTTCGAGCGAGGACCGCACAACGGTCGTCTGTTACGTGACGGCGACTTCGCGCTGGAAGTGACAATCTTTGAAACGGGCGTGCCACCGGAATTCCGTATTTACGCGTATAAATATGATCGGCCCATTGCCCCGGAAGCGGTAGATCTTACCGTTGAGCTGGGTCGATTGGGCGACCAGGTAGACCGCTTTGAGTTTTATCCGCAAGGCGAATATTTGCGCGGTGATGGTGTGGTCACCGAGCCACACTCTTTCGATGTCACCGTCACGGCGCAACAGTCCGGCGATCAATACCGATGGTATTACGAGTCCTACGAGGGTCGAACTCAGATAGAAACCGGTGTGGCGCAAGCGATGGGTATCGAAGTCGCGCTGGCGGCGCCTGGGCTGATACGTGAGACCATTGAACTTCAGGGCACTATTATGCCGCACCCGAACGCGGTGACGGAAGTTCGCGGCCGATTCCCCGGTCTGGTCCAGTCTCTTCAAAAAACAATCGGTGACAAGGTGCACCAGGGCGAAGCGCTGGCACGGGTGCAATCGAATGAAAGTCTGCAAACCTACGTCGTTACCGCGCCGAGCGATGGCACAGTGATCGCACGCGACGCCAGTGTTGGCAGTGCATCGAGCGATAACGCGCTTTACGTCATCGCGGACATGTCACAACTGGTCGCGGATTTCAAAGTTTACGGTAGCGACCTGGGTCGGGTTGAGGTGGGCATTACGGTCCTTGTTTCGAGCCTGGATGGCGAGACGACGATCGTCGGCAACATCGAAAGAATCTTGCCGACGCTTGACACCATCAGCCGAGCGGCGACTGCGCGAGTATTGTTAACGGATGTGAGTACCGACTGGCGACCCGGCCAGTTCGTGCAAGGCCTTGCCGTCATCGCCGAACATGAGGTGCCCCTCGTGGTTCGCGAAAGCGCGCTGCAATCCTTCCGTGATTTCACCGTGGTCTATGCCCGAGTCAAGGATACCTATGAAGTCCGCATGCTGGAACTGGGTCGTCGTGACGGAGAGTTCGTGGAGGTCCTGGGTGGTTTGCAACCCGGCACAACCTACGTGACCAACAACAGCTATCTGGTAAAAGCGGACATCGAAAAGTCCGGCGCCAGTCACGACCACTAACGAGACCACGCTCATGCTCGAACAAATAATCGATATCGCATTAAAGCGGCGCGCATTGATTTTGACTGCAGCTCTCGCAGCCGGCCTCCTCGGTATATACAACTACCAGCACTTGCCGATCGACGCGGTGCCGGACATCACCAACGTTCAGGTACAAATAAATACGGAGGCGCCCGGCTATTCGCCGCTGGAAACGGAGAGCCGAATTACTTTCCCGATTGAAAACGCATTGGCGGGATTGCCGCGACTCGATTACACACGTTCTGTCTCGCGTTACGGCTTATCACAGGTAATCGCAATATTCGAAGACGGAACGGACATCTATTTTGCGCGTCAGCTGGTCAATGAACGACTTGCACAAGCTCGTGCGCAGCTACCTGATGGCCTGGAACCAGTGCCGGGACCGATCGCAACCGGGCTTGGCGAAATATTCATGTACACGGTTTCGTCTGCGCCGGGTGCCGAACACGACCCGATGCATTTGCGGGAGGTACAGGATTGGATCATTCGTCCGCAGTTACGACAAACGCCGGGCGTCGTCGAAGTCAATACGGTCGGTGGCTTTAAAAAGCAATTTCTGGTTGCGCCAATACCGGAGAAATTGCTCGCTTACGGGTTTTCGCTCGATGACCTTGTGGCATCCCTTGAAGCCAACAACGCCAACGTTGGCGCTGGCTACATCGAACGCGCGGGTGCGCAATATCTGGTGCGGTCGCCGGGTCAGGCGGCCGGCCTGGAAGATCTGGCCAACATCGTCGTCGGAGTTCGGTCAGGCGTACCGATTTACGTTCGCGACGTGGCCACCGTTTCGCTAGACCATGAATTGCGTAACGGCGCGGCCACGCAAGATGGTCGTGAGGTCGTCCTTGGGACCGCGTTCATGTTGATCGGAGAGAACAGTCGTGAAGTTGCCAAGGCAGTGGAGCAAAAGCTTGTGGAGATACAGTCTTCGCTGCCGGATGGGGTAATCGCGGAATCGGTGTACAGCCGTTCACATCTGGTCGAGCAAACCATTGCAACGGTGCAGGAAAATCTGGCGGTCGGCGCATTGCTGGTCATTGTGATTTTGTTCGCAATGCTCGGCAATTGGCGCGGCGCGCTGGTCACGGCAGCAGTCATCCCGCTGTCGATGCTCATGACTATCACCGGCATGGTCGAGGCCGGCATCTCCGGCAACCTGATGAGCCTGGGAGCACTCGACTTTGGCTTGATTGTGGATGGTGCCGTGATCATCGTGGAAAACTGTCTTCGCCAGCTTGCGATTGCTCAGCGCGAACGCGGCGCCGTGCTGTCGTTCGATGAGCGCCTGCGGGTGACGCGAGCGGCCACTCGCGAGGTGTTGAAACCGAGCATTTTCGGCGTGATCATTATAATCATCGTGTACTTGCCCATCCTCACGCTGACCGGTGTTGAGGGGAAAATGTTTCGGCCGATGGCGTTGACAGTGAGCGGGGCCCTGCTGGCCGCCTTGTTGCTCTCCGTGACTTTTGTGCCTGCAGCAGTGGCGACATTCGTCTCTGGCCGCGTGCAGGAACGTGACAATTGGTTGATGGCAATTGCCCATCGCGGTTATCGACCGATGCTGAAGTTTGCGCTGCGCTCCCGCGTTCTGGTCGTCGTGGCGGCGACATCGCTGTTGCTCGGTGCAGGTGCCTTGGCAACAAAGCTCGGTTCCGAATTTTTGCCAACTCTGGATGAAGGTGACGTGGCAATGCATGCATTGCGCATCCCGGGCACCAGCCTGAGCCAGGCCGTGTCGATGCAGAGCGTACTGGAAGAACGAATCAAAGATCTACCGGAAGTGTCGCATGTCTTTTCCAAAATCGGCACCGCAGATATAGCCACTGACGCCGTACCCCCCTCAGTGGCCGATACATTTATTATCATGAAACCGCGCAGCGAATGGCCCGATCCACGCAAATCCAAGGCCGCCTTGGTAGCAGAAATGGAAGCCACCGTTGAGCGAATACCGGGCAGCAAGTACGAATTTATCCAACCCATCCAGATGCGCTTCAATGAGTTGATTGCTGGCGTACGCTCTGAAGTTGCCATTAAGATCTACGGCGATGACCTGGAGACACTGGTGAATATCAGCAGTCAGGTCGAGGCCCTGCTGCAAGTGGTAGCGGGAAACGCCGATGTTCAGTCCGAGCAGGTCACTGGCCTGCCAATGCTGACCGTGACGCCGAATCGCGCCAACCTGGCTCGCTATGGTCTCAACGTGGCTGATGTGCAAAGAATGCTGTCAATCGCCATAGGCGGCCGCACGGCAGGGAAAATATTCGAAGGCGATCGGCGGTTTGATGTGGTGGTGCGTTTGCATGACGATCGCAGGGAAAATATAGATGCGATTCGCCGCCTGCCGATTATGCTTCTGGACGGTAGTGGACTGCCATTGCACGAGGTTGCAGACATCGAGATAGTCATCGCGCCGAATCAGATCAGCCGCGAAAATGGCAAGCGCCGCATCGTCGTGACGTCCAATGTACGAGGTCGTGACCTCGGCTCATTCATTGCCGAGGTACGTTCAAGATTGCCGCAAACGGTGGACATGCCGCCTGGCTATTGGGTCGAATACGGAGGCACTTTCGAGCAGTTGCAATCCGCAAGCGAGCGTCTTGCCGTCGTCGTGCCACTCGCACTGCTGCTGATTTTCGGGCTGCTTTACGGCGTCTTTGGTTCAGCTCGAGACGCGTTACTGGTATTCAGTGGCGTACCGCTCGCACTGACCGGCGGCGTGTTGTCATTGTGGCTCCGTGGCATGCCGTTCTCTATCAGTGCGGCCGTCGGTTTTATTGCGCTATCGGGCGTCGCTGTGCTCAATGGCGTGGTCATGTTGTCCTTTATCCGCGACCTGCGTGCCAAAGGCAGAGCCCTCGAAGAAGCAATCATGGAAGGGGCGATGGTTCGATTGCGACCGGTTCTGATGACCGCGCTGGTTGCCAGTTTGGGGTTCGTCCCCATGGCGCTTAACGTCGGCATCGGCGCTGAAATTCAACGGCCTCTGGCAACAGTGGTGGTTGGCGGAATATT
>JADFNV010000030.1 GCA_022563195.1 Pseudomonadota bacterium | reverse complement strand
TTCGTGTGCGAAGGTATGTGTTTTGTCCGAGAGCCGGATGCGGGAAATCTGCATGTCCGGTTCGATGAGCGGGGTGTGGAAACGGAGTTATGGTCAGGTTACTTGGGCACCGCCAGACGAAAGGGGCGGCAACAGACAAACCAGACCTAACGCCACCGCGCCACATCTCGACTCTACCATTTGCCGCCTGTCGTCATCCTATCATCTCAGGGGCAGCTATCCGGTGCAAAGCGGTCGCTCCGGTGCGCCTATCTGACGTTGATACGAGCCACGGACCGGAGCGGACACGAGAATATCGGCTAGAATTACTGAATGACGCTAATCGCCTCCTATCAAAGAAATGATGTCATTCTCATGATTGGTGATCTCGCTGTGTCTGACGATAAGCTGCGAGACGTGCCAATCGATATCCCGACACGATTTAGCCGTTTTCAGCCGCTGACAAATTCACAATTTTGCAGTCTGCAACAGAAGATAATTATAGTAAATCCGCATTTCGCCGTTGGATGGTCAGGTAGCCGCATAATTGCTCGTTTCATCATAAAATTCCTGCGGAAGAATTTGGCAACACCATACTCCGCAGATCAAATCTTGCGCTTGATCGAAGACTCTGGACTAAAACCGTCAGATCTAGAAAAAGTTAGCTTTATATTCTTTCTCTTTCGACCGGACGAAGAAAAAGTTGAAATTCAAGATTACCGCACTGGTGAAACCATAATGGGCCACCGTGAAAAAGTTAAGTATGCGGGATCTGGAGCATTTCATTTTTTCGATACTATTGCCTTCGATATTTTAGGCACTGACGGTCAACTTAACGAAACCGAAAAGGTTATTGCAGTGTTTTTGTCTAGAATATCAATCGTGTTGTTTGAGGAAATAACAACAGATATAACTCATAACTTCTACTATGGAGGCGGGTTTGAAATGATTGGTTGCAATGGCCCTGCAAAGCGCTTCGAAAAAATTCCTCTTTCATACGTGTTCTGGACGTTTGACGATGAATCGTTGAACCTTTGCGGACCAATATTCGCCCAGAACTACACGGATGATGTTCGTTTGATTATTACTCGCCTCGCAAAAGATGAGGCAGGAGCATGGCAAGCTCGGTCATTTCTCATTCGAAATTTACTCCACGCGCACACGGATGATCGTGTACCGGCTAGATCACGTAATTTCGATACGCCGTTTTGTGTGCACTATTTTATTCCGAGGACCTCTAGTGCCAATTTCTATCTGATGATTAAAAAGGGAGATGAGAAGGGCTTTTCCATAGAATTCTCAGAATCAACTAACAAACTAAAGATGCACGTGTCAGAGCGATTTCAGAACGAAGCAAGAGCTCTGTGTGAGGGGCGTTTACCTGCCTGACATGGACTCACGTATTGATGCGATAAGCATCAAGTAAGCCGTTTCAGATGTAGAACCCACGTGGTACTGCTCTGAGAGACCACATGGTTAGTAACCCGATCGTCGGAAAAACTCTATCCCGCAAAACTCCCGCAGCACAGTGTGCGTTGCCTTTGATTGCTTATAAAACCACTCGGTGACGAGCCAAGTCGTTCCTATGGAAACACGATGAATGTGGATCCTGGGTGGCCGCTCGTCCCAATAGCTGCCGGTCAGATTTTGGTTCCCAAAATTTTCTTGCCGAGCATCCGGTATGCCCGCAGGAGCCGCCCATCAAATGATGCGATGGCGAGATGCCGCAAGAAAAAAGCGGACGTTCGCAGAAGACAGGTGAATCGACAGACTTTTCTGGAGTAAGCCATTCAGGTGCTAGACTTGGAGTTGCCTACCGGTAGGCTATCCGAGCGATTCGTAAGGGGGATTCATGACAGACGAAAAGTCCGCCAAGACAAGACGAGATTTCTTGAAGCTTGCCACGGTTGCCGGGAGCGTAGCGCTCGTTACTGCGATAACAAGACCCTTATACGCGCAGGCATCTGCGGCGACGGGCGGGACCTTCGATTACATCATCGCCGGAGGCGGTCACAACGGGCTCGTCTGTGCGGCTTACCTGGCCAAGGCAGGGTTCGAGGTGGCGGTGTTGGAAGCCAAGGACATAGCCGGCGGCAACACCACCAGCGAGCATATGACCGGCACCAGCATGCTTCACGAGCCCTGCTGCAACACGCCCGGCGGGCTTTATAACAGCCCGGCCTATCACGAGCTCGAGCTCAGTGAATGGGGCGTGAATTTTGCCGATCTATCCACACTGAACGGGATGGTGCGTCTCAGTCAGTTCTTCGACGGCGAAATACTGCCGATGTGGGTCGATCCGAAGCAGACGGCTGAGGAAATTGCACGATTCTCACGCCGCGATGCTCAGACCTATCTGAGACTCATGGACGAGCTGCAGTCGGGTCCGGATACCGGTCGATATCGAGAGACGCCCATAGGCTACGGGCCATCTCTCTCGGAAATCTGTGCCGAGCACCCGAAGGGCGCCACACGGATGCGACTCATGCGCCAACGCTGCGTCGATAGCGTGAAGGACTATTACGAGAATGACTACGTGCGGGCTTGGGTGCTGGACTACGCGAAGGGACGTCAGCCCGTCGATGACGTCGGCACCGGCATGGGCGTCGGTGGCATGTACGGTCGCCAGAGACGAGGCAACACCACCATCATTGGTGGCACGGGGGCGATACCGGAGGGTTTGACCCGCCTGCTGGCCTCGTACGATGCCCCGGTTCTGACGAAAAAGTATGTGGTCGAGCTGCTCGTGGAGCGGGGCAGGACAACAGGCGTCGTCACCGCGGACGGCGACGTCTACCGGGCGCGCAGAGGTGTCGTGTCGAGCGCTCATGTGCAACAGCTGGAGACCATGGCCCCCGCAGGCAGTCTGCCCGATACCTTCACGGATAATCTCAGATACTGGAAGCCCGATATTCTCTCCATGTACAGCATCATGCTGGACGTGAAAGAGCCACCGCTCTTCAATGTGCATGGCGACTGGAGGCCGGGCTGCGGCAATACGATCAACACCTTCGAGAGCCAGCTTCGCACGCTGGCAGATTGCCGTCTCGGGGTTGTCACGCCGGAGGGCGTCGGGTCCAAGCTCATCGTCCAATCACTGGAAGACCCGACGCGTTGTCCCGACGGCGGCCACGCGGTCAGGATACTCACTCACTATCCCTATGAGCTGGCCGACGGTGGCGCCGTCAAATGGGACGAGATTAAGCACGACGTCGCCAAAAAGCACATAGAGGAGTGGCGACAGTACGTCAAGAATCTGGACGACGACAACATTACTGCGATGTATGTGCAGAGCCCACTGGATATCGAAGGCCGCAACATCAACAACGTTGGCGGCAGCTGCCACGGCGGCTCTAACGACTGGGCGCAATACGGCGAGATGCGTCCTGTGTTCGGCTGGGCCAGTCACCGGATGCCCATCAAAGGCCTCTACCTGACCGGCGCCGGGTCTCACCCGGGCGGATCGGTTAACGGATTGGCGGGACGCAACGCCGCCTGGGTCATTCTGGATGACGAAGGCAAATCCATTCATCGCTACCTGACGCGGCTTGCGAGCGCTTGAGATGAAAGCCAGAAAGCATACAGCGAGAGCGCGCGCTCGCCGTTGGGTACGAGCCATGGTGACGACCGCGGCCGGTCTCTTCCTCGTGACGGGGCGTGCGGCCGACATCGAGCATGGCGAAGCGCTCTTCAAGGAGCACTGCGCCGCCTGCCACACGGTCATCGGTAGCGTTAGAGACAAATCCGGCCCAAACCTCAACGGCGTGGTCGGCAGGAAGGCGGGTACCGAAGACTACGGTCATGGTTATACGGAGGAAATGATGGCGTCGGGAGTGACGTGGGACATAGCGACGCTGCAAGCATTCCTGAATGCGCCGGCCTTGATGGTGCGGGGAACGAAGATGGTCTTCCGTGGCCTGCCGGATGCGGACGCGCGCCTGGATCTAGCCTGCTATCTGGAGCAGGTCACAGCGAGCGACGAGCCAACCCCGAACGTGCTGTGTGCCGTGGAGCGCTAACCAGACAGTGAGCATGTAGATTCTCGGATGGCTGAACGTCCGCTATATTTGGCCGATTTGAGCCCTTCGTAGCGGCGTTCTTGTGGTCAGTTGAACGACTGCTTCTGACAAAAGCTGTCGTCGGGGCGGTTGAGTCTTGGTACAAGCGCGTGCCCACTCCCGACATTATTCCGAACGTTTGGCAACCAGAATTTTCGCATCTAGCCATGCCAAAACATCGTCTGCCACCCATCCCACTGCACGCGCGCCTAAATTAAACTGTCGGGGAAACTCGCCCCGCTTGATCATCTCGTAAATAGTCGAGCGTGACAGTCCAGTTTGTATAATAACTTCGGGTAATCGCCATACTCTTTTTGTCGACATTATCCTGTCCGGTAACAACCAAATAGATTCGCTAGAATATGCGCAAAATCGTCGAAGGATGTCGAATAAGGCGACCATTTGCTGAGCGGATTACTTGCAACAGAGGTAATGTCGATACAGCGTTTTAGAATTGAACCCAGTAGATTTTTGGGCCACAAAAATGCGGGGGCCACAGTTGGGGCCACTGAAACTCGTGCTAAAGAAAAAATAACTAAAGATCAAACGGTTAGTTGTGTGATTCGATAGTACCCATCACCACCACAAACAAAAAGAGGGTCCCATCGGGGCCCTCTTTTTATTTGGTAATGAGGTGGGGTCAAGCACCGCAGGTGGTTCACATAATCGCTGGGAGCGATTTTGGACGCCGCAGGCGCCCTCGTTTTGCGAGGGTGGCGGCCATGGATGGCCGTCATTAATTCCACCCATCACCACCAAACAACAAGAGCCTTCTTTGTCATGAGACACCTCCTTGCGCATGATCGCGCACATTTAAAGGTGTCCACCAAACTGGGGCAAGACAAAGGAGCGGACATCACCGATTGCTTAAGTCTTTGAGTGGCCGTTTTCTTCCGCAATTCATTTTCGCTTGGTTCGCATACGTTGGCTGCAAGGCACAATTATCGGTTTGGATGTGTATATGAATTTTGCGCAATCGATAGCTCAATTTCAGCGACTGACGCCAAACAGAGACACTTCAGTTACTGTAAAAAACTGACAACAAAACAACGACCTGGGCCACCGGTTGTGAAACCCTCACTGTATCGACAAATGTGACTAGACACGGGGCAATGCGGCGGTTAACATTCGCGCCGTTTTTGGCGAAGCCCACTTCGCCCACTATTATGCAAGCAACATCCAGGAGACTTCGATGAAGATGTTATTTGTTTTGGCTAGCCTGCTTGCGCACGGTATTGCCATTGCGCAAACAGCCGAGGAACAGGAAGTTGATCTTAGCTATACCTACGCAGAGCTGCGTTTCGTCGATGTTGATCATCGTGGTGGCGATGGAATCCGGTTTAATCTCTCGTATGAGCTAGAGAGCAACTGGATGATTGTTGGCGGTTTGACGGCGTTAGACTTCAACAACAACGTTGATTCAACCGTTGTGGAAGTCGGCGGCGGTTACGTCTGGCACTACTCAAATGACTTCGATCTAGTGAGTACGCTCCGTTTCGTTCGGGTCGACATTGATACCCCGGGCGGTGGCTCAGACGACAATGGATTTGCGTTCTCGGCGGGCGCTCGCGGTCTACTAGCACCTCATTTCGAGATACGTGGATCTGTTAACCACGTTAACCTTGATGATAGCGATACCTACCTCGAGCTGGCAGGTGACTATTATTTCACTGAGCAATTCTCTGCAGGCGTGAGCTTGGAGTTTGCAGGTGATGCGGACGCCTTCACAATTGGAGCACGTTGGTTTTTTTAGGTAAGCATGTCTCGTGAATCTTCACAGCAGTTCCGGCTGACTTTCGCCCTAGCCGAGCGCGGCTGTTTGCACCACGCGTAGTAACCGCTCGGATGCACATCGAACAACCAGCATAGTCGACGCACCGGCCAGCTTTTGCTGTGCGTGCGAATAAAGGTGTACCTCACTCGGACTGGTTGGCGAAGTACACCGCCGCTTTTTTTAGCAGGTCACGCTCCTCCGTGACACGCTTCAACTCCTTTTTCAGGCGCTTGTTCTCGATCTCCGCCGCAGTTTTCTCTTGGTGTTCCACAGAATCGGGACCGTACTTCATCCTCCAGGCATAAAGACTGTGCGTTGTCATGCCCAACCGATTCGATCTTGAACTCTTCTGTATATCGTTTGCTGCTCATATCCACCTCTCCTATTGCCATTTTGTCTGGCTGAAAGGTGTCCACCAAACCGGGGCTGGGCCTCATTCCAGCCATTCGACTGCTATGATGTGCTGATAATGAGGGTCTGCTAGTTTGTCTTACCCAGTTTGGTGGACACCTTTAAATGTGCGCAATAATTCGCCAGGAGGTGTCTTATGACGAAGAAGAAGCCAAGGATGACTCCCCGAAGGACCCCACGATCGCCAGATTGCGGCTATACCTAGACGAGCAGCATGAAAGCGTTTTCAAGATTTCTGTATGTTCTGCCGGTGCTGGCGATGGTTGGTCTGGGCTTTGGCATATCTCCCGCCGACGCGGCCTGGTACGACACGGACTGGCGGTTCCGCAAGCAAATCACTATCGACTTTAATCAGGTCGACGCGAACCTCACTGGCTTCCCCGTTCTCATCAACCTCGCAACGGATGCCGAGCTGGCGGCAAGTGCTCAAATCGACGGCGACGACATCCTGTTCACTTTATCGGACGAGACAACCAAGATCTCCCACGAAATTGAGTTCTTCGATCCGGGGACCGGCGAGCTGGTGGCTTGGGTAAATGTGCCCGCCGTCTCCGCCTCCGTTGATACCGACATCTACATGTACTACGGCAACACCACAGTCGGCAGTCAACAGGACGTGCTCAACGTTTGGGACGCCAACTACGTCCAGGTTCTGCACCTGAAGGAGACACCGAACGGAACGCTCGACGAGCTGAACGACAGCACAGGAAGTGGGAACCACGGGCAGACCTTCAGTATGGGCGCTGGCAACTCGGTGGACGCCCGAATCGGCAAGGGCCTGAATTTCGTGAGGGCGGACGCGCTGGACCAAATCAGGGTCTATGATTCCGCTAGCCTGGACGGCACAACGGACGAAGGAACGCTTGAGTTTTGGGCCAATTTCGTGGCTGTGCCCCCTCCGTCTACGTACTACCTCATCATGGTGCATAGTTTGCGGTTCTCGGGGGGCAGAGGGATGGAACACGCATGGCGCGCCGACGACAACTTCTTCATGTATACGAATGCCGGAGACCCGGGAGGTGAGACCTGGAGCGGGACGAGCCTGCACGGATTCGTCGCTGGCCAATGGCACCATGTAGTCTGGAGATGGCAACGAGTTCCAGGCCAGGACCACGATCTTTTTACTGACGGTGTTTCAAGAACATTCGACTTCGCTGATAACTCGGCGAACTGGACTGTGGGTGCCACTTTGGACGACTGGTATTACGGCGGCAACGCCGACAGGAACGACCGGTGGTTCGACGGCAGGATGGACGAGATTCGCGTCTCCAACATCATGCGGTCCGATGGGTGGATTAGCACCGAACACAACAACCAATCCGACCCCGACAACTTTTACACTATGGGACCGCAGACTCTGTTCCCTCTCAACATCATCAAGCGCGCTTTCTGGCCTGATGGCACGCCGATTCCGACCGGCGTGACAGTTCCGAGCGGTGTGGAATTCAAATTCCTGCTCTACATAAACAACGCGGATATTGCCCGTAGCGATGTCACCATACGCGATGTACTAGTCGCGGCATTCCAGTATCAGGCGGGAACCATTCAGGCAGACAACTCGGTTGCCGAGTGTACGGCGGCTGTTTGCACGGCAGCGGAGGAGCAAGCGATCTTTACCGCCGTGGATGGAGCTGCGTTCTTTTCGGATACAGCGGACGGCGACGTCGCGAGCTACACGGGCGGGAGTTCGAGCGTAGACGCCGGTGATGGCAACGTGGCCAATGCCCAGTTGGACATCAATGCTAATGCAGTCTGGGCCATAATGCTCTCGGTGAAGATGCTGTGAGCCGGGCCACAAGCGACCAGTCCAGATTAAATTAATCTGAATCTATTTTTTCGAATACTCGGCATCAACATGCCTTACGAACTCTTCGCCGAAACTATATTTTCTGCCAGCCCAACATTCACTAGTACATGCGAAAGGGCCGGTGCTGATGAGACCCTGAACGTTCGCCTGGTTTAATGAATTCCAGCTCTGTTGTGAATATAGCCCCTGTGCGTGTCGGTAGAAGGCCAGTTCCCAATGATTGAATCGCCGCTGGAACAAAACACTCATGCTAACCTTTTCATGGCCGATCGCTGCACCGAATCGACTGGACGCCGGAGCAACGCGCAGAGCACCTTCTCGAGGCTGCCCTCGGGGGGGTCCGTGGGATCAGTTTGCCGGTGTTCCATACGGCTACACCGAGGCTCTCGGCGAGGCATTACCGGAAGCGCAACTTCATGGCCGTGCTCGACGCGCAGGTTTCAATTGACCGCGAGAGTAGAAATGTATGACCATACCGAACGAAATGATGACAGCTTTTCTGGACAAACATCGACTTCCGGCATCATTTGTTCGTACGGCAACCGAGTTTTACGAACCACTTTGCTTATGGGTGGAGCAACGGCTAGCAGACAGGCAGGGTAGCGTTCCTTTCGTATTGGGCATCAACGGTGCGCAGGGAACCGGTAAATCGACCCTGGCCGACTTCATCCTGGAGGTCCTGGCGTTCGAGCATGATCGAATCACGGTGGTCCTGTCGATGGACGATCTGTACCTGACCCGGGTACAGCGGCAAGCACTGGCCCAGGATGTTCATCCTCTGTTGGGCACGCGTGGTGTACCTGGCACGCACGATATTGAGTTGGGGCTTGCTGTGATCGAGTCACTCAAGACATTCAAACAAGGTCAGAGCTTGCTCGTGCCCCGGTTCGACAAATCTACCGACGACCGGTTTGCCGAATCAGAATGGACCCAGGTCAGTGACCCGGTCGATCTGGTCATTTTCGAAGGCTGGTGTGTCGGTTCCGAGTCCGTACCGGATGACGAACTGTTGATCCCGATTAACGACCTGGAGACAAGCGAGGACCCGAGTGGATTCTGGCGCCGCTACGTCAATCATCAGCTGCAAGACGTGTATGCGCCGCTCTTCGAGAGGCTCGACGCCCTGGTGTTCATGTCGGCGCCCGATTTCGACTGTGTGCTTCGGTGGCGAACGGAGCAGGAAGAGAAACTGGCGGCTTCCACGAGTGCACGAGAGGCCCGTGTGATGACTAAATCACAGATCGAGCGTTTTATTCAGCACTATGAACGGATTACCAGGCAAAACCTGAAATCACTTGCCACGAGTGCCGATGTGCGACTGGAACTCGGGCAAGACCACCAGGTGGTGTCGGCGCATTACAAGGAATAACGCTGCTACACGCAATCCGGCTGGTTTTCCGGAAGGGCGTCTGCGAAGGCCTGCAAGCTATTGCAATGCGTTTCGATTGCGACGAGCTGTGGGAAGTCAGCCAGCGGTACGTCGAAGCGCCGCGCGTTATAAATTTGCGGGATCAGGCAGGTGTCGGCGAGCGTCACGGACGCACCGAATACAAAAGGCCCATTGTCCGCATTCTCAATCGCAGTAATCTCGGCCGCACGAAACCCTTCTTGAATCCAGTGTGCGTACCAGGTGTTGCGTTGTTCATCCGTGACGTCGAGTTCGCCTTGCAGATACAGCAAGACGCGCAGGTTGTTGAGCGGGTGGACATCGCAGCAGATCGAGCTGCTAAACGAACGCACGGCAGCACGCTGTTCGGCGGAGCTCGGCAGCAGCGCGGGCTCGGGGTAGGTCTCCTCCAGAAATTCGAGGATTGCCTGGGACTGACCAACGCCGAATTCGCCATCCTCGAGGAACGGCACCAGCATTTGCGGATTGCGACTTCGGTAGTCGTCCTGGCGGTGCTCAGATTTACCCGGCGCCAGAGACACCGAGATCGTCTCGAACTCGAGGCCTTTCAGGTTCAACGCCAGCCGAACTCGGTATGCCGCAGACGAGCGCCAGTAGCTATAGAGCTTTATCGCCACGTTTTATCTAGCCTTCGTATTTCACGACGGTTTGATCGATCACACCGAATATGGATTCGTTATCGTCATCGCGCATCTCTATTCGTATGCGATCGCCGAATCGCATAAACGATGTTTGTGCTGAGCCCGATTGAATTGTTTCGATCGTTCTCATTTCGGCGATACAGGAGTAGCCGACGCCACCATCGGCGATCGGTTTACCCATGCCGCCGTCGAGTTTGTTCGAAACGGTGCCGGAACCGACAATCGTACCGGCAACGAGTGGCCTGGTCTTCGCGGCATGAGCGAGCAGCTTACCGAAGTCAAAGGTCATGTCGATGCCAGCCTCGGGCTTGCCGAATAGCTGGTCATTCAGCGTTGATAACAGCGGTAAATGCACCTTGTTGTCCTGCCAGGCGTCGCCGAGTTCGTCCGGAGTCACGGCGACCGGCGAGAAAGCACTCGACGGCTTTGATTGGAAAAAACCGAAGCCTTTGCCGAGCTCACCGGGAATCAGGTTCCTCAGTGACACGTCGTTGACGAGCATGATCAGTTGAATATGCTGTCCGGCGTCGTCTGAGCTCACGCCCATGGGCACGTCGTCGGTGATGACGGCAACCTCGGCTTCGAAGTCGATACCCCAGGCCACATCGCCTATCGGGATATCGTCTCGGGGGCCCAGGAAAGAATCCGAACCGCCCTGATACATGAGCGGATCAGTCCAGAAACTCTCTGGGATCTCGGCGCCGCGCGCTTTACGAACCAGTTCGACGTGATTGACGTAGGCTGAGCCATCGGCCCACTGGTAGGCGCGCGGCAAAGGTGACTCACAGGCGGATTGGTCGAACGCATCGCCTTTAGAATCCGATTCGAGATCCGCCGCCAGTGCCTGCAAAGCTGGACCGACACCGGACCAGTCGTCGAGCGCCGCCTGCAGGGTTGCAGCGACATCGCTCGCGTCAAGGCAACGCGTCAGGTCACGAGATACGACGACGAGCCGGCCGTTGCGGCCGTCTTTGAGAGTTGCGAGCTTCACTATTCCGTGCCCCGGAATTCGAGTTCGTGCAGCCAGGCAGCGTGCTTGGGTGCTTTCTTGGTTTCGCTCCATTCGGCAAGCATGGCCGGAGCGACGCGCTTGAGCTCATCGAGTTGTTCCTGCGTCTGTGTATTCGCAACGAGTTCAAGCCGATGCCCGTTCGGGTCGAAGAAATAAATGGACTGAAATATGCCGTGATCGATGGGCCCCACGACATCGATGCCTTCGCCCTCGATATGGGTCTTGGCGGCGAGTAAGGCATCGTAGTCGTCGACCTCAAACGCGATGTGCTGCACCCACACCGGTGTATTGTGGTCACGGTCCATCTCGGGTCGAGTCGGCAATTCGAAAAAAGCCAGGACGTTGCCCATGCCGGCATCCAGGAATACATGCATGTAGGGATCCGGCTCCTTAGTCGAGGGAACCTGGTCCTCCGCAATGGCGAGCAGGAATTCCGTCTTGAGTACGCGCTCGTAGAATTCCACGGTTTCCCTGGCATCCTTACAGCGATAGGCGACGTGATGAATTCGCTTAAGCATTACTTGGCCTCCGCTTGCTTGCCTACGACTCCGCGCGACATTTGCTCGCGCTCAATCGACTCAAACAATGCCTTGAAGTTTCCTTCTCCGAAACCTTCGTCTTTCTTGCGTTGAATGAATTCAAAAAACACGGGTCCGATCATATTCTCTGAGAAGATTTGCAGCAAAAGTCGTGGCTCATCACCTTCGGTCGAGCCATCGACGAGGATACCCCGCAGCTGCAATTCATCGATGGGCTCGCCATGCCCCGGAATCCGATCTTCGAGCATCTCATAGTAGGCGTCGGGTGGCGGTGCCATGAACTTCAAGCCGCGTTCCTTGAGCCGGTCCCAGCACGCCAACAGGTCATCGCAGCTCAATGCGATGTGCTGAATGCCTTCGCCGTTATAGGACATCAGGAATTCTTCAATCTGCCCGATACCCTGTGACGCGTCCTCGTTCAGAGGAATCCGGATGCGACCATCCGGGGCCGTCAACGCTTTCGAGAATAGCCCCGTGTGTGCGCCCTTGATATCGAAATATCGGATTTCGCGGAAGTTGAACAGTCTCTCGTAGAAATCGGTCCAAAAATCCATACGGCCCCGATAGACGTTGTGCGTCAGGTGATCGATTTCATCAAATCCACAGCCTTGCGGGTGACGTTCGACGCCATCGAAAAACTCAAAGTCGATGTCGTAAATCGTACTGCCGGGTTTGTAGCGATCGATCAGGTACAGCGGTGCGCCACCGATGCCTTTGATTGCTGGCAGGCGTAGTTCCATCGGACCCGTGGGAATGTCAATGGGTTGTGCGCCGAGTTCGATCGCCCTCGTATAGGCGAGTTGGGCGTCTTTGACGCGAAACGCCATTCCGCAGGCACTCGGGCCGTGTTCCTTTGCGAAGTACGCGGCACAGCTATTGGGCTCTTCATTAAGAATGAAGTTGATTTGGCCCTGTCGGTAGAGTGTGACGCTCTTTGAACGATGGCGAGCGACGGCCTCGAAACCGAGAAGGTGAAATACGGGTTCGAGGATGCCCGGTTCGGGTGAAGCGAACTCAACGAACTCGAATCCATCCAGCCCCATCGGATTGTCGAATAGATCAGACATGTGCGGCTCCTGAACTGTGGCATATCTTCTAAACAGTATGCGCGAATTATCTCAAATATGTGTTCAAATATGGTCTATTTATGCGTAAAAATGAAATAAATAATGCAATATTATCGGTAATATGACAATATTGGTTCAATGAAGCTGTCACAAGCCGATCTACGCCTGCTGAATGCATTGCAGAGCGATACGACGCGCAGCCAGAGCGAACTTGCCGAGGTCGCCGGCATGTCGCGGACGTCTTGCTGGCGTCGCATTCGCGACTTTGAAGAAAGTGGCTTGATTGAGCGCGAGGTTGCACTACTGAACCCGCAACTCGCCGGTTTTCATATCCAGGTGCTGCTGTCGGTCGCGATGACGGAACACACCGATGAAAACAGGCAGGACTTCGAGGGCCATGTGGCGCGGTTGCCCGAAGTCACCGAGTGTTTCTCCGTATCCGGTGAGCGCGACTATGTACTCCACGTCGTCGTCCGGGACATGGACGCCTACAACCAGTTTCTCAACGCGCAGATCCTCAAGCACGCGACGGTGCGATCGGCCAGTTCCACGTTCGTGCTGCGCCGAGTCAAGTTCACGACAGCGCTACCGTTGCAGATGCAGTAGAGACTCTTGCGGGAATCAATGCCGTCGTAACTACAGGGCATCAGGAGTGTCAGACACGCCAATCACTGCGCAGATTGGTAAAAAACCAACAACTCAACAACAGATTGTGTGACGGAGGTCACAGATTTACGTTTTTCATCCGGGCGTTGTTTTTTCTCCACAACGATTCAGTGTCTTATGTGAATAACACTTGCCATTGTTGCCAAAATACATGCCGCACGCGGGAAAAAAATAGTAAAAATTAATTGCGGACTGCTTCACCGAAGTCACGCTGTATTCGCAGTACCAAGGAACCGTCGATAGTCGTCAAAAAGGACGTGGAGAGACGGGTTATGAAAATCTTGGGTATTCTCGCTATATTGTTTGTGGCCGGTTGTGCGGCCCGACCGACAATGCAAGAACTTGAAACACAGGCAATGTTTTCAGGTGATTGGTCAGCGGTTGAAAGTCGCGAGCGTGCGCAATTGAGGCGCAAGGCACGAAATGGCATTCAGTGTCCGAATGGACAAATAGGTTATTGTGTAGAGAGTTATTTCACCAAACGCTGCACCTGCATAAACAGAGCTACGTTTCGCTTGATGATGACCGGCCGTTAGGTCGAATTCAAAGGCGCTGCGGCCCACCCGCGCATATGAGAGCATAGGATTATCTCTCACAGGCAGGGCGATCGATGGCCGGCGCGTGTCTCTTAATCGGTGATCTCGGCGGTACCAATGCGCGCTTCGCGCTGGCTGGCAGTGAAGTACCCGGTTTCTCCGAGTATCTGGAATTGCGATGCAATCGGTTTGCTTCGGCCGACCTGGCTATCAGGCATTACATCAGCACGATTGGCGCGCCGACACCCGACCTAATTTGCCTCGCCGCCGCGGGTCCGGTTATTGACCAGCACGTGCGATTCACCAATAGCTCCTGGAGCATCTCGGCAGATCAACTTGTCGAGGACTTTGCAAACCCCAAGGTGCGTCTGCTCAATGATTTCGAGGCGATCGCTTACTCGATTCCATTTCTCACCGGCGCAGACTGTGCGCCGATCGGTGCGCCCGAACCCGGAATGCTCGCCGAGGAACATTATACGATCGGGATCGTCGGACCTGGTACCGGGCTAGGTACTGCTGGGCTGCGCAAACATGGCGACCTGTATATTCCGATTGCAAGCGAGGCGGGTCACAGTGGCTTTGCGCCCGAGACCCAGGTACAGCTCGATATTCTTGTGGCTTTGCGTGAGCGCTTTGACCGCGTGACGTCGGAGCGACTCGTTTCGGGGCCTGGTCTTGAAAATATCCATTGGGCATTGTCGCGAATACAGGGCGAAGAAACCCCGCCTCTGTCGGCGCCCGAAATCTTTACCAAAGCAGGTGACAACAGCGATTCGCGCGCGGTTGAGGCAGTGCATTTATTCTTTGAAATTCTTGGCCAGGTTGCCGGGGATGTTGCCCTGACGCTTGGCGCGAGTAACGGCATATTCATTGCCGGCGGTATCGCCCGCCGTTATCCACAGCTGATTCTCAGCAGTCGCTTCCGATCGGGCTTTGAAAATAAAGGGCGCTACCGGTCGTTGATGAAGCGTATTCCGACGCAGCTGATCCTGCATTCGCAACCCGGCTTGCTTGGCGCTGCCTACTGCGCATTGCAGATGTCACGGACCTGATTGCGAAAACACATAAACCGATGTCCGGATGGTGCGCTGCATCACACTACTGCTTACGTACGATTCGTACACTCGTACATTCGTTAAATAGCCAAAGTAGTGTCCGCTGAAGTTTCGGATTATGTCAAAAGGGTCCACAGGGCAGTCTCTGCAGAGCAAGGTCTCGATGACGCTGCTTTTTACTATCGGCGCGTTCGCCGTGATCAGCTATATTGCCCTGACGCGCGTGATCGCTCCCGCGTTTGATGAACTCGAGATGTCGGCGGCCAGGACGGACCTCGTGCGCGCACAGCGTGCGATCGACAGCGACATTGAAACACTTCAGGTGATTACGGCTGACTGGTCGCCCTGGGATGACATTCATAAGTACGCGCAAGGGCAATACCCGGAATTCATAGCGACGAATATCACGCCACCGACATTAGCCAATCTGGAACTTGACCTGGTGGCGATCTATGCACTCGACAGCGACTTAAAGTTCGGCCTGTTGCTCATCGATGGGCAACAGCGCAGCGTCGATGAACTCGGCATTCTGGGCGCCGACGACTTTGGGTCGCTGTCCTTGACTGAACATCAATCGATTGACGACACGATAGTCGGCATCGTGAATACCCGGTTCGGGCCGATGCTTATCTGCTCCAATCCGATATTGCACTCCGACGACACCGGGCCGATTGCCGGCACGATTGTCATGGCTCAGTTTCTGAGTGAATCGCGCCTGGTGCGTTTAAGAGAACGAACCGAAGTCTATATGGACTGGATTCCAATCGAGGAATCCGATCGGCTCTCGGACTTTGATCAGAGCTCGCTTGCCAGGGGCGATGTTCTGGTTGATTCGAACGAATCCAGGATTTTGAGCAGCACGATGCTATTCGACATCTTCGGTGCGCCAATCCTCGTGCTTAGTGCCGAGACACCTCGCGACATCTCGGCATTGGGTCGGCAAACAGTTACCGGCGCCATGCTGCTGTTATTGATCGGCGGCGTGCTGGCAACCATCGTGATGTGGTTATTGCTGCGCAGGATAATCCTCAGTCCGATTGAGTCGCTCGCTGGCCACATCGACGAGATCCGCGCGAGCGGCGATTTGTCGCGCAAGCTGGAGCTCGATAGCGACGATGAAATCGGCGCACTGGCTGCACAATTCGACAATCTGACATCGGAAGTGCATGAGGCAAGACAAGCACTGCTCGAACAGTCATTCAAGGCAGGAAAAGCAGACACGGCGGCCGAAGTGCTGCACAACATTCGCAACGCGATGACACCGATGGTCAATGGCATCGAGCGAGTTAGCCGGGCATTCAGAGTCGCAGATGGCCTGCGGATAGGTGAGGCAACCCAACAGCTTGTCGACACGGAGTGCCCGCCGGAGAGAAAGGCCAAGCTCATCGAATACATCGATGCATCATTCGAACGTATCAAGAATGTCGGCATCGAGGCGACTGAAGACATGAAGATCGTCATGTCGCAGTCCCGGCAGGTCGAAGGAATCCTTTCTGATCAGGAGCAGTTCGCCAATGTTGCGCCCGTTGACGAAGACATCGTCGTTGACGAAGTCGTCGAGGAAGCAGCACACGTAATACCGAAAAAGTCGAAGTCGAAAATTGACATCGACATGGGCAAAGAACTGATTCGTTATCGTGTTCGTGCGCACCGTGTTGGTTTGCTGCAGGTGCTGGGAAATCTCATTCTCAATGCCTGCGAATCTATCCAGCGTGGTAACGCGTCCGACGGTCGAATTTCATTGTCAGCCAGCGAAGCCGTCATCGAAGATCGACCGATGGTGCGCTTGACCATTCGTGACAATGGTTGTGGATTTAGTGAGGATGTTTCAAAGCGCATATTTCAGCGTGGCTATACCTCCAAGATCGAGGGCAGCGCGACCGGCCTCGGCCTGCATTGGTGTGCCAACGCGGTCGCGGGTATGGGAGGTCGAATCTTTGCCGAAAGCCAGGGCACGGGTAAGGGCGCAGAATTTCATGTGCTGTTGCCAGCGGCGGAAGATGGTCGACGATGAACGCCGGCGACAAAGAAAAAACCATACGGGTTCTGATCGCCGATGATGACGATCTCATACTGGACTGTTACAGGGAAGCGTTCGTTGAGCCTGAAGATACTCATGAATTACAAGTGATCGACGCACTTGCCGCAGAGCTCTTCGACGTCGAAGAAACAAGCAACGAGCAATCGAAGTTTCAATTGGTGGAGTGCAGCCAGGGCGAAGATGCTGTGTCGCTCGTCAAGGCAGCGGCTGATCAAGGAGACCCGTTCGATGTTGTCATTCTCGATGTGCGCATGCCGCCCGGAATTGATGGCGTCGAGGCAGGCTGTCAGATCCGTGAATTGGACCCTAATGTCGAGATTGTTTTCGTAACCGGATATTCGGATATGCCGATCGAGGAAATGCAACGGCGCGTTCCACCCGCTATGAAGATGCATCACTTCAGCAAGCCGCTGTCTTTTACGCAGCTGGCGCAAGATGTGGCGACAATGGTGACGCCCACCGAACGGTGCGTCGATGATTAATCCGTTCGAAAAGTCGACCAATCGCATCCTCATTGTCGACGATGACAAAATGTTGATCGACGAATATTTGCGTTGCCTGGGCGAAGACTTCGAACCTGACTGTGTTACCTCGACACTGGCGGATCTGGAGAAAGTACTGTTCGGCGAGGATACCAGTGAGAAAGGAACCGTAAATTTTAATGTCCAGACGACAGACCAGGGCGCCGCAGCAGTCAAAGCGGTAGCGGGTGCGGTCAGGAATCAACTGCCGTTCGCGATCGTATTTCTGGACATCCGAATGCCACCAGGAATCGATGGCATTGAGGCTGCCAAGAAAATTCGCGCCATCGATCCTGACGTAAACATAGTGATTGTCTCGGGGTCGACCAGCGCCAGGATCGACAACCTGAATATCGAAATCCCGCCTGCAGACAAAGTCTTTTTCTTCAAGAAACCATTTCACGCCATCGAGTGTCGGCAGCTTGCAGCGGCCCTGTGCGGCAAGTGGCATTCCGATCTGGCGTTGCGCCGGGCGAACGACGATCTCGAACGGCGCGTCGAAGAACGTACCACTGAACTGCACAGACTGGCCTACTATGATCCTGTGACGCGGCTGCCGAACCAGCTATTGCTGCTTGATGAACTGCAGGCGTTGATCGACGATGCCGAACACACGGTTGGCAACTCTGTCGTTGTACTGCTCGATATCAATCGTTTCAGTTTCCTCAATGAGACGATGGGTTACGACTCAGGCACCGAATTACTGCGTTCAATCGGAAATCGCCTGAGTCGAATGTTTTGTGACGATAAAAGGGATTCTCGCGCAGTTGTCGGACGATTTGGCGCCGACGAATTTGCCGTGCTGATGCCGGGCATCAAAAACGACATGGTGATGGAAGATGTGAGCGAGCAAGTGAAGCGGGCTGTGGAAGAGCCATTCCTGATCGACGGCAGGGACATATTCCTTAAGACCAGCATCGGTGTTGCCGCGCATCCTGCGAATGGTTGCGATGCGAAATCGATATTTCGTTGTGCAGAAGCAGCGTTGCATCGCTCAATGCGTAGCCCCCAGCACGCAATTACCTATTACAACAGTGAGATGCAGTATCGTGCGCAGCACAGGTTTGACCTGGAAAGCGAATTTCGCAATGCGCTGGACGACGGGCAGATTACGGCATTCTACCAGCCGCAACAAAGCACGATAACCGGGGAATTAGCCGGCGTGGAAGCTTTAGCGCGCTGGATTCGTCCAGACGGACGCATCGTGTCGCCAGCGGATTTCGTACCGCTGAGCGAAGAGATGGGTATCTCGGACAGGTTGTTCGAAACTATACTTCGCGAAGTCTGTAGCAACATTGCGGCGTGGCAGTCCAACGGTGCGTGGGATGTTCCTGTTAGCGTCAATTTGTCTGCACACCAATTGCGCAACGCCGATCTGGTCAAGCTGATAAAGCAGATTCTGCGAAGCGAGAACGTAGATCGAAAGCTTATTAATCTCGAGCTGACTGAAACCGCATTACTCGAGGATCTGGAGATCGCGCGCCCGGTACTTAACGATCTGAACGCCTATGGCATTGGCATTCACATCGACGATTTCGGCACAGGCTATTCGTCGCTGAGCTATCTTGCTGAATTGCCTGTGCAGACGCTGAAGATCGATCGATCCTTCATAGCCAATCTGACTAAATCCGATACCAATGCTCGTGTTGTGCAGGCGATCATTGCGTTGGCGAGGGTCCTGGAACTGAACGTTGTGGCCGAAGGTATCGAGACGAGCAAGCAATACGCTATCTTGCGGCAGCTGAAATGCGAACTCGTCCAGGGTTACTTCATTGCCAAGCCAATGCCGCCGGACGAATTTCAACGTTGGTGCGCGGGGAACGAAGAGACGCAAAATCTCAATCGCAGGTCGGCTGTTGTTGACATCGACAACGCACGAAACTGACGACCATCGCAATCCTTTGACATAATCTACCGTATCCAAACCAGCCGTCAACCGGATGGCGGCGGCTGCGTTGTAAGGGGTAATTAAGCAATTTGTACGGATACAACGGAGATTGGAAATGGATATCAGGAAAGCAGTAGTTGTCTCGGTCGTTTTGTTGGTCATCGGCAGTGCCGTATGGGCAGATCCGGGTGATGGCAGCGAGGATCGAGCTGATCATCGGCGCGACCATAGTGAAGAACGCCAGGACGCGCGCAGTGATCGCATTGATCGCCATCTTGATCGCAAGGGTGACCGCATCAATCGTCGCCTCGATCGCAAGTCAGATCGGGCAGCCGACGCCGGTCGGGATCGTCTGGCCGAACGGCTGGATCGCAAAGGTGATCGTATTGACAGACGCCTTGATCGCAAAGGCGATCGGATAGTCAGGCGTACCGAAAAGCGTAATAATCGCGGCAACTAGTCGCCTCGAGCATAGCGATTACGCAGAAAAAGCCGGCAGCGCTATGCGCTGTCGGCTTTTTTAATAAGCACAGCTTACTTAGTTAGGGCGTAATTCAGTAAACTATCCACCACGATCACAGACGCAATAATAAACCGGAGCTCACCGTGACCAAGCGCTCATGGAACATAGACTCGTTGGTCCTGATCTTTTCGTTTATCGTCGCTGCGCAATTATTGTCGTACGTTATTCCGCACGGCGAGTTTGAACGACAGCCCTACCCCGAAAATCCGGACCGGACCATGGTTGTCAGCGGCACCTATGGCAGCCTGAGCGCCGAAGACGAAGTCACGATCGCTCCCTGGCATTTTCTGGTTGCAATTCCAAAGGGCCTGGAAGCGGCGCAGGACATTATTTTCCTGATCTTCCTCGTCGGTGGCGTGATTGCGATTTTGCGCAAGAGCGGGGCTATCGATGCCGCATTGCATGGTGCGGTCGCACGGCTGGGTAAGAGCCCGTGGATACTGATCGCAGGCTGTCTCGTCATATTTAGTCTCGGCGCTTACACGATCGGCATGGGGGAAGAATACGTCCCGTTAGTACCGATTATTGTCACGATGAGTCTCGCCATGCGCATGGACGCCATCGTTGCGATGGGTATGGTCTGGGTGCCTTACGGTATCGGTTGGGCTTGTGCCGGTACCAATCCGTTCGGCGTCATCATTGCGCAAAATATCGCCGGCGTGCCGCTGATGTCGGGAGCCGGTGTGCGCCTGGTCATGATGGTGGCTTTTCTCGGCATAGCATTTCACCATTTGTATCGCTATGCGATGCGCGTGCAAAGAGATCCGTCGACGAGCTTTGTTGCACATATTGATTACAGCACCGGTTTCGAAGCGCCCGATGACATCAAATTGACTGGCCGGCGTATTGCCATTCTGTTTGTTTTCATCGGCGGTATTGTTGGATTTGTCATCGGTGCCAAGGACTACGGATGGTATATCGCGGAACTTAACGCGATATTTCTTGGAATTGGAATCGTCACTGCAATAATCGCACGCATTTCAGCGGGCGAGACCAGCCAGGCGTTTCTCAAGGGCGCCGCCGGGATGACGGCGGCTGCACTGATCGTCGGCTTCGCACGCACCATCGAAGTGGTGTTGTCCGATGGGCAGATAATCGATTCAATTATTTACGGAATCGCGAGTGTCCTCGAAGGTTTGCCCGCGGAGGCCGCAGCAGTCGGTATGCTCGCCGTGCAGACGATCTGCAACTTCTTTATCCCGTCCGGCAGCGGCCAGGCCTTCGTCACGATGCCGATCATGTCACCGCTGGCGACATTGACCGATGTTCCGCAACAGACCGCTGTACTCGCGTACCAGTTCGGTGACGGCTTTACGAACATGATCGTGCCAACGAGCGCACTTGTCATGGGCGCCCTGGCGCTGGGCAAAGTTCCTTACACGGCCTGGGTGCGTTTCGTAGGTCCGCTGCTGCTGAAGTTATTCGCGCTTGCGATTGTGTTCCTGATTCTGTCAATCCATATCGGCGCTGCTGTCGGTTTCTACTAGGCGAGTTGCGATCGCCGATCGTGTAGAATCGGCCGTTGCGCCGATAGACCTCGCGAGGGAGTTACATGGCCACAGTTTGGGGAGAGCTGAAACGACGCAATGTCGTGCGCGTAGCGATCGCCTATGCTGTTGTTGCGTGGCTTCTTCTTCAGATAGCTGATGTTGTCCTTGACAACATTGACTCACCAACCTGGGTATTTCAGGCTATCTTGCTGCTGCTCGTCATCGGTTTTCCGCTGGCACTAATTCTTGCTTGGGCGTTCGAGCTCACACCGGAGGGCATAAAAAAGGAAAAGCATGTTGATCGCTCAGCGTCAGTCACTCACATAACCGGACGCAAGCTGGACTTCATCATTATTGGCGTACTCGCAGCCGCATTGATTTTCTTCGCTGCAGACAAGTACGTGCTGGTCCCGGACATGACTCCGCCGACCGAATCGATTAGAGAGGTCATCGCGACCGGTATTCAGAAGTCGATCGCCGTGCTGCCTTTCGTCAATATGTCCTCGGATCCGGAGCAGGACTACTTCTCGGATGGTCTGTCCGAAGAAATTCTGAATCTGCTCGCAAAAGTTCCTGACCTGAAGGTAATCGGTCGGACATCGTCGTTCGCGTTCAAGGGCAAGAACATGGACCTTCGCGACATCGGCCAGGCGCTCGATGTGACCACGGTGCTGGAAGGGTCGGTGCGCAAGTCGGGCGACAGAGTGCGAATAACCGCGCAGCTGATTGATGTCTCCGATGGTGCGCATCTTTGGTCGGAAACTTATGACCGAACCCTCACTGATATCTTTGCCGTGCAAGATGACGTGGCGGCCGAAATTCTCGGCGCCCTGCAGATACATGTCGGCGCGGCTCCGACGCGCGGGCGTCCCACCGAGAATACAGACGCCTACGCGCTGTTTCTCCGGGCCAAGGCCGCGATGAATCGCTGGGACGCCGTCAGTGCCGAGGATTTTCTGCTGCAAGCCGTCGAACTCGACGCGGAGTTTGCCGAAGCCTGGGAATTGCTCGCTTATGCGTATTGGGAACAATGGGGAAATCAGCTGAGTGCGGTCAAGGCCCGGCCGCAAACGTTTGACGCAGCCACCAGGGCGCTGAGCATTGATCCGGATCTGCTTCTCGCACAAGTGATGCAGACATCAGCAGATCCTGAAAGCAGCTGGTTGCCAAAGGAAATCGAGGGGCTCGAGAGAATCCTGCGCATAGAACCAAATAACGCCGTGGCCGCGGAGATCATGGCCTGGGACCTGGCGTTTTTTGGATATTTCCATGAGGCCCTGCAAATTGCCGAGCACACAGTTCGGCGCGACCCACTATCACCGAATGCGCAACTCAATCTATTCAACACACTTTATACAACTGGACGTAGAACGGATTCGCTCGCGGCACTGGAGCTCGCCGACGAATTGGGCTCTATTTACGCGAAGATGACTCTTTCCTTTATCCATCACAGAGAGCGGAACTACGAGCTCAGCATCGAGTATATTGAAGCCCACCTGCGAGAAAGGGGATTGCCTCATGGCTGGGTCAGGAGTCTGCATGTCGGTGCGAGCGATCCGGCGACCGGCCAGGCACACCTGGATCGGCGCATCCCTGAAATAATGGAATCAGTGCCAGGGGAACGCGCCTACGAGATGCAACTGTTTCTAGATGGCTCGTATTTGACCTATGGATTTCTGGATCGTTATTTCGAATTGATTATTGAGTACGAGAGCTCCTCCCCATTTTGGGGCGATGCGATTACTCTGATCTCGAACGGTATATTCGATCGGGATTCGGGATTCACGGCGCATTCAAGGTTTCTCGAAGTCGCGGAAGGCATGGGCTTCGTAGAACTTTGGGAAACGCGCGGTCCGCCGGATTTCTGCGGGAAGACCAGCGGTGAATGGGTCTGCGAATAATCTTGGCAGGTCCTGATCTTAATCGCTTGCCGCAAACTCAATTTTGCCAATTTCGCTATTGATCAAGGCCATCCATTCGTTTCGACCCAGGGAGTCGCGTGCATAGATAAGCCCGACAGCCACACGGGAATTTTTGTCCGAAGGCCAGTCATCAACTATTCGCGGCTTTTCTTCAATTTCCACCCACAACTGATAATCGCCATAAGTCAACGAACGATCTCGGTGAACCCAATGACTGTATTTCAATTCCAGGTTGGATAAATAGCGATTCGCGAAAACTTTCGCGGCTCTTGGGTTCGAAAAATACCATTCGCCGAATATACTGCCGACAATCGAACTCTCAGGTGATACGAAGATGCTGATCGAATCGATATGGTGAGGGTGTTGACCGGGATTTACAGCATAAATCATTGCACCCATTACATGGTTCATGCCAACGGTCCCTGGTGGCACTGCGAACTTCTCGCCCAGCTTGAAGCCGAGATACTCACCATCGTTTGCGTCAGCAAGAACTGCGGTGTTGATACAGAAGATGCCAAATAGAATCAGCTTGTGCAACATGACGTGCTTCACCTCATTGAAGTTCCTGCAGTAATGACAGGTTGTCTTCGGCAGATGGAAAATAGGTCGGCGATAACCGAATCGCTTCAGTCAAGTAGCGCTTCGCCTGCATGAGGTCGCCATTTTCGATCGCCGCGTACCCAGCGTTATTCAATGCGTTTGCCGCAGTCATAACGCGCTTGTAGGTTCTTATGGCTTCTTTGTACAAGCCTTCTTCGGCGTAAATCTTGCCCAGGTTTGCCCATGCATGTAAAAATCCCCAATCGTTGGCGGCTGTATAGAGATCCAGCGTTGCTCCCTCAATATCACCGGCCAGATATCTCGAGTAGCCACGGTTATTGAGTACTTGTGCCGCTTTGGGATTGATCGAAAGGGCAAGGTCATAGTGTTGTAGCGCGGCCGAATAATCCCCCGTCTTGTCCGCATACACGCCGAGCGCATTATGGGCACGCCAAAGACGTGCATCGTTCGCCACCGCTGACGTAAATTTACTGATGGCTATTTCATCCTTACCTTCAGCCATATAAATCAGACCGAGGCCTTCAAGGGCACGGCTGTGGTTGGGGTCGTGATGTTGCGCCATCAAAAAAGCGCGCTTTGCTAAAGTGAAGTCTTGCCGTCGCATCTGAATCTCTGCGATTCGCACGAGCAATTCCACATTGTCCGGGCGAAACTGCAAGGCCCGGACTAAGTAAAACAATGCTTTGTCGGCCTGACCTTCTTCAAACGCCTGTTCTGCCCGCGCGAGCGCATCCTCCTCAGATTCCACCGGATACTCCGTCGCAAACAGGACATCTAAGGATTTGTCGTTAAGTTCCGTTTGGGCAATCCGGTCCAAGCCAGTGTCGGGCGTGCTGGCACAGCCGCTCAACAGTCCAAGCACGCTAATTTCGATAAGCCACAGTTTCTTGAATCGGATGGTCATTGTTTTCCTCTGCGATAGAACCGGCCAGAATCTCTGCTACGTACTACCCATCCAGGCCATTATCATTATCACCGCAGGGCCGATGGCAACGATAAAAAACACGGGAAACATGCAGAGCACCAACGGGAAAATAAGCATTGTGCCCATTTTCGCTGCTTGCTCTTCGGCCCTTTGCATGCGCGTGTCACGAAATTCTTCCGAGTAGACACGTAAGGCATCGCTGACTCCGGTGCCGAATCGCATTGTCTGCACGAGCAGGCCAACAAGACCCTTGATATCTCGAAGACCGGTTCTGGCCGCGAGGTTTCGCAACGCCTGTTCACGAGACCTGCCGGCGCGAATTTCTGCATTTACGATCGCCAACTCAAACGCCAGTTCGGGATGGCTGTAACAGAGTTCATCGGCCACTCGCTGGATGGCAGCGGCCAGCCCGAGGCCGGCCTCGACACAAACAACCAGCAGATCGAGGGCATCGGGGAAGCCATTTCTCAGGGCCTTTGCTCGTCTTGCGAGTAGCTTGCTTAGCACGTAATTTGGCGCCAATATGCCAACGCCAGCGGCCATCATGGCGTAGGTTAGTGCGAACCGAGTCTCCAATTCTGGAAACCACCGCGAGCCGATCAGGACCGTCATTGGCAATGCAACGAGCAATAGGATTTTAGACGCGTAGAACACCGGTAATGCCTGTGGCGAACGAAATCCAGCACGAATCAGTTTGTCTGTCATATTGTCCCGTTCTGATTCTTTCTGCGGCAATACATAGCTGGCGATCGGGCCCATCGCGGTACTGACACGAACCATGAACCGATCCTTGCTGGGCGATGCCTCTGCAGTGGACCCCAACCTGCGTCGAAGCGGGCTCGTCAGGTTCATTATCACTACGCTTAGCCCGATACCCAATATGAATATTGTTATTGCGGTGAGGCTAATCAGGATTCGACGAAGAATGACTTCGTTGGCCAGGTAACTGTTCAGAAGATCGAAAAAACTTTCCATAGCGCTACACGTCGATCCGCAGGATTCTGCGTATCCAGAGAATTCCCACTACTCCGGAAAAGCAACCATACATAATCATTTTTTGGCCACCCTCATCTTCGAGCAATACAGGAAGGTAGCCGGGTGTTGCAAACCACAATGTTACAAACAACACTAATGGCACCAAGGCCAGAACCCAGGCCGACATTCGCCCTTCCGCAGAATAGGTTTTGATTTTTCGTTGCAGCTTGAATCGGCCACGAATAACGACTGAAATTTTCTCGAGGATTTCGGCGAGATTGCCCCCGGTTTCCTTTTGCACGAGAATTGAGGTCACCAACGCCATTACGGTGACACTCGGGATGCGTGACAACAGGCCCAACATTGCCCTGCGAACATCGTTGCCGTAATTGATGTCGTTGAATGTCATCTCGAATTCTTCGGCTACCGGGTTATCCAGTTCTTCCGCCACCAGTTTTATCGAGGCTCCCAGTGGATGTCCTGCTCGAAGGGCGCGTTTCATCGTATCGATTGCGTCCGGCAATTGTTCTTCAAACTTCTCCATACGACTAGTGCGGTCCATGTTGATTTTCATGTAGGGCAGGTATACGCCCACCAAACCGAATATGGCGGCTGTCATAGGCGCGCGAAAATAGAACCAGCTGAGTAACGTGGCGGCGATTCCCAAAGCCAGGGAAAGGGCGACCAGCCGATAGGCGAGAATCTTGTGTCCTGCCTGTTCGATCTTGCCCGCGAGAGTCTCCATTATCGGCAGCGATTCCAGCCGGCGTTCGAGCGGCGACAAGGTCCGCAGGTATTTCGCACGCAGCAGCGACGATAATGCCTCGTCTTCGTTAGCGGCCTCTATGTCTGATATGCGTTTCCGAAGTCTTTTTCGAGCCTTGGCGCTTTCGCCAAAGGCCGGCACGACCAGCCCCTGCATCAGCAAGATGACGGTCACAAAGACCATCACAATGAAAAGCGATGCTCCACTAGTCATTGGCTTTACCTGCCGATGGGGACCAGTCTGGTTCAAACACTTCTATTGGCAGGTCAATACCGCGGGACGCGAGATTGCGATGAAATGCGGGGACGATCCCAGTGGCCTGCAATTTGCCAATAACATTATTGTCGTCATCCATGCCTTCGCGATGAAACTTGAACAACTCCGACATCGTGATGATATCGCCTTCCATGCCGCTGATTTCCTGCAAGCTTACGAGCTTGCGTTTGCCATCTTCGAGTCGTCCGATCTGCAGCACGATGTCAATGGCAGAAGCGATCTGCGAGCGTAACGCGGTGATGGGGAAATTGATGCCCGTCATTGACACCATGTTTTCGATACGTCCCAGGGCGTCTCTTGGAGAGTTGGCATGGACAGTAGTCAGCGAACCATCATGCCCGGTGTTCATCGCTTGCAGCATGTCGAACGCTTCACCCCCACGCACCTCGCCGACTATGATGCGCTCGGGTCGCATGCGGAGGCTGTTTCTAACCAGGTCCCTGGCCGCTACTTCGCCTTTCCCTTCGATGTTCGGTGGTCGGGTCTCCAGTCGAACAACGTGCGGCTGCTGTAATTGCAATTCGGCCGAGTCCTCGATTGTGACGATGCGCTCGTCCTCAGGTATATACCCCGAGAGTATATTCAGAAAGGTTGTCTTGCCGGAGCCGGTGCCGCCGGAAATAACGACGTTCAGACGCGCCTTGACGATGGCCGAGAGAACTTCGGCAACTTCGGTCGTCAAGGTGCCCAATTCGATCAATTTGTCCATCGTCAACAACTCGACACCGAATCGCCGGATCGACAAGATCGCGCCGTCGAGCGCCAGCGGTGGAATAATGACGTTGACCCGCGAGCCGTCGGCCAATCTTGCATCGACCATCGGCGACGACTCATCGATACGCCGGCCTACCGCCGAAACGATACGGTCAATCGTATTGAGCAAATGCGCAGGGTCTGTGAATCGAGTATTGGTGAGTTCCAGTTTGCCGTGGCGCTCGATATAAACCGTGTCGTAGCCGTTAACCAGGATGTCTGAAATCGTGGGATCGGCGAGCAGCGGTTCCAGAGGACCGAGTCCCATGACCTCATCTTCAATGCGCTCGATGATAAGCTGTCGCTGTCTTCCGCTGAGCGGCGCGGACTCCTCAGTCAACAACCGGTCGACAATACTGCGAATTTCCTCGCGCGCGGTATCACTATCGACGCTGTCGATGAGTGATAAATCGAGCACGGACAACAGCCGCTCATTAATGCGTTGCTTCCATTCCGTTTCCTGAGCCGTCAACGCGCGAGTTCGGTCCGATTCCTTACTGGCTGCGGTTGCGAGGTCCTTGCCGATACGACTTATCCGGTTTTGAATTACGGTGGCGATTCGCTCATCCTCCCAGGAAGTTTGGCATGACACGTTTCAGAAAACCTGGCTTGGGCGTGTCTACCGGGTCAACGACTATTGTTTGTAGCTTGCGGATGCCTTTTGTTAACGCAGAATTTTTTGAAATCTCAGCAACCGGAATGCCTGCATTGATACTTTCGTTTGCGATCTTGTAATCATTCGGCACGGTAAACAGTTCTTTTACGTGCAGAGCTTTCTTGATATCGTCCGCCTGGATCTCCGCATTCTTTGACCAGCGGTTGACGACGACACTGATTCGCTTCCTCGAAATGCCGATTTCGCCGGTCAGCAATTGTATTTGTCGTGCACTGTCCTGGATGTGAGGCAGTGACTGCTGGGTGACCAGCAGGATGTTGTCTGCACGCGCGAAGATAAGCTCCGTTACCAAATCCAGCCGCGCAGGCAAGTCGGCCACGATAAAGTCATTGATTGACAGGTATGCATCGATGACGGCATCAAGCTGATCGACCGACAAGCTGCTGGCGATGGTCAGGAGTTTCGACGGCGCTGCGAGCAATCGCAATCCGCTGGCATGTTCACAAGTAAATGCCTGGGTGGATACCTCGTCCAATTCGTCAGCGACCTCCATGGCCTCCAGGAGGCCTACCTTGGGCTGGATATCCAGATAGCGGTAAAGCCCGCCGAACTGCAGGTCGAAATCGATCAGCGTCACACGTGAGCCGCGGTCGACAACCAGGCTATGCGCAAGATTGGTGGCGAGAAAACTGGCACCCGAGCCACCTTTGCCATTGACCACGACGACGAGCTTCGCAGTAAGGGCCGTTTGGGTCCGCTGCAATTCCTCGTGGACTCGTGCGACGCTCGCGATCAGGTCCGATTCAGAGGTGTTATCGGGCAAGTAATCACGCGCACCGGCCCGCATGGCCAGGCGCATGGCCTCTGGGTTGCCCACGGGCCCACAGGCGATCAGTGGCAGTTGTTCGCGTAAACTATTTTTCGCGAGATAGGCCAGTTCACCTTCGCCGGGACTGTAGTGCAGTAACAGCAGGTCAGGCAGTTCCCTGACGCCGTGCAGGGGATCTTCGTGACCATTGGCTATTACGCGAACTCTGACGTCGTACCCGGCTTGCCTGGCCAGCGGGGCCGCCAGTCTATCCGCGGTGTGTTCCGAGCGGCTTGCAACAATGATGTTAAATTTTCGCACAGCTAGATATTCCTGTAATTCATCAACACGGTGTTACAACGCCGGTACGGGGTATGCCTAAGCTTTCGCGCGGAATAATGGTTGCGTACTCGGGCATTGTGAATTGGGACAGAGCGCTGACGAGCGGGATGAACATCTGGTGCTGAAAGCCGACAACTCTTACGCGCACAAAACGAATCGTAATGAACCCTGCAGGGTCCGTCGGGTTGGCAACGACATTGGCGCTGTCGTCCAGGTATTCGATGACGAAATCGCCGGCGTCCAGACCGGGAATAAGGGCGTTGTCGAATGCCGCCGACTGGGCGATTGCCGGGTCATTGATGGGACAGACGGCTGCCATGCGGGCACCGCGCCGGGTCGCCTCATCGAGCGCCGACGCGACGAAGAATGCACGGCCAACCTCGATGACGCCAAAGATCATCATGAACAGCACGACCGCGACAACCGCAAATTCAACCGTGGACAAGCCATGTTGCCGGTAGCGCGTCATATTACAAGGCTCTCATCGTCACGGCTGCGCGGAGAGTACGTGCCGCGCTGATGGTATTGCCGGTGTATAAATTTGTGGGCAGCACCGGTCCAAATAGTCCGCCGAGCGCATAGGCGGCGCTGACCGTGATGTCGTTGGTGCCGGCAATCTGTACGACCGTAATATCCGCCAGTGTGAGGCCGGGTACGACGGGCGATGCGCCCCCATTTATGCTGCCGTACACCACCAGATTTCTGGTTTCATTCGCGAGCGTCGCATCGATATTCACGACCCCTGTCGAGCCCTGGAAGGCGTTTGCTGCCAGATAGCGGGCGCCGTTGCGCACGGCTTTCGTCACGGTATTATGGTCGATGAATGCCCGCGTCAGGTCAGCGGTCGCCAGCATGAGAACCAACAGGATAGGCGTGACGAGCGCCATTTCCACCAGGACGGCGCCCCGTTGCCTGGCCTTGAGTTTTTCAGCAAACCACATCATCACGAGTCAATTGAATCCGGGTCCTTGTAGAGTTGAATAACATAGGGGCCTGTTCCGTCACCCGGGTCCATGCCCGAGACGCCGCCGGCCAGGCAGCCTTTGACGAACTGGCCAAAGATATTCTTGTCCGTACCGCCAGCGATCGGCTGCAACATGAAGTAGCAAGCAAAGCCGATAATGTCGAGCGTGGATTGGCCGGTCTGATCGCCCGTGCAATTCGCCACGGGCAGTGCCAGGACGCGGCGCCACGGCACGCCGCCTAGGAGGTGCCCCGCCGCAGAAGGCGCGGTAGTTTGTGGGGCATACTCCCCCCAATAGTCGAAGATTCCGGCCTCCCATGCGTATTCCACCTCATTGGTGGGGGCGACGGGATCGTTGCAAGGACCCAGGCAAATCTGGTCCACCATAGTGCCTGAACCCGGGGGATCCTCGATTTGTTGCGTCTCCAGCGGCGGATCGAATGCTTCAATGATGACATCGGGCGGGTATTCAACCTGTGTCCCAGCCATTGGGCCGTCGTACATGTTGAATCTTGTGTTGAAACCCTGCGATGTCGGGCCGGCCGTAACGCCCGGTTCGGTATCGACAGGTTCCTCGGTTGACGCGCAGCCCTCGTAGCCACCGGCCATGGCGTCGCGAACGCAGGCGCCGCCAGGGCATTCAAGGCGCAGCAACTTGTAATTGCCCGGTCCTACATCTTCGTGGTTGCCAGGACTTGGCTTCAGAACCATCAGGGCGTTTTTAACGAATCCGTAATCATCGGTTTCCACCCCCTCCTCAAAAGGGGGCTCGCCGGCACAAACGACAATAGGGGCAATGTTGCAGGCGAAGTTGATGGTCGGGCTCGGACCTGCAACCGCCGACGCGCCGATATTGATGCTATTAATTCCGATTACCGCGACGAGCCCCGTTGTCATATTGAATCCGCTGGCAATCACTCGTACATAGGGACCGATACCGGCCGACACGAAGGGATTCAGCGTTTCCGACCACTGTACGATCACGGAAATATCGCCGCTGTCGTATGCGCTATCGATCTCGAAATTTCCGCTGCCATCGGTGTTGCGGCCGAAATTGGCGTTAGCCGCAACAGTGGACAGGATCGTGTCGGCTGTTTCGTCATACTTCTTCGCGGCCGCAAGAGCTGCAGCGTCGACCATGTTCTGCAGTCGCGTCTTGTTCACGAAGGCATGACTGCTGTCGATGGCAAGTCCGGCCATTGCGATGATTGCGATCAGCCCGATGACCACGAGCGGCATGACAATGCCGCGCTGGCGAGTGCGGTTGCTGTAACGAATGACGGTTCGTCCGGGTTGATTGGGTTTGATCATTGATCTATTTCCTTTGAAGGGCTAACGGCGGCCGAGAGTGATGCTGACCGCTTCGCCAGCGTCCTTACGATACGCTTCTATCACGGCATTCAACCGGTCGGGGTCAGAGCCCTCAATGGCACCCGGCGGCGGATGCAGCGCGGCTTCATAATCGTGAATCTGGTGCTCCATGACATGGCGTACAGCGTCGCCGAATTCCGCAGCTGGAACCGTTGGCTGGCGGCTGCAGCCACTCGCGATCGCAATAGCGACGAACAGCGGGCCGGCCAGAATGAGCTTTGTTGTCATTGTTTTAATCCTGTTCAATGGGCCGGCCACGGTTTGCAGACCCGATTTTGTTGCCACCCGCACCCTTTCGGCCGCCCTGGAGTTTTCCCTGCAGAAACCACCCAAAATCACCCGACTCCGCGATGTTGTCTGTCGGTAATTTAAAATCAGCGGGAAGGGTCGGCTTCACTAAATGCGGTGTGACCATAATGAGAAGTTCTGTTTCCTTTTTGCTGAAGGACTGGCTGCGAAACAGTGCGCCGAGGACAGGGATACTGCCGAGGCCGGGAAACTTAATCACAGTTTCCTCGAATTGTTCGCTGATCAGGCCAGCGATCCCCAGGGTCTGACCGTCGGCGAGCTCCACGGTTGTCCTGGCCCTACGCGTGACAAACGCAGGTATATTGCCGACAAGGGCTGGCGCCAGTTCACTGACTTCGATGTCGAGCTCGAGGCTGATGCGGTTTGAGTCGAGTACAACCGGAAAGAACGCGACCGCAATACCAAAGTCCTTGAATTCGGTAGTGGCAGGCTCACCAATGCCACCCCTGACCAGAAATCCGATTTCGCCGCCAGAAAGGAATTCTGCTTTTTCCCCTGATATAGCTACGAGCGTCGGTTCTGCGAGAATCTTGAGCAGTCCATTTTCCTTCGCTGCATCGAACGCCAGGTTGAACAGAGCATTCTCGGACATGTAACTGGCGAAAAACCCCTTGTCGTTTATGAATAAATCCCCGAGATTAGTTTCGCCAATGACGTTGAGCCTTGTATCTGGATGAAAAGTGCCACCATTGACGCCACCCCAGGTCCAATTGCTGCTTCCCGTCAGCAAGGCGTTGAACCTGACATCCAGTCGTTTGAGCTCCGTACGCGAGATTTCAGCGACTTTGACTTCGAGCATCACCTGGTGCACGCCACCCACGCTCATCAGGTTTATGATTTCGCCGACGCTCCCTTGTGTCCCTCCACCTTGTTGCGAAATCTCAAATGTTTCCGACTCGACAGCCTTCATTTGCGAGAAATATCCTTCTGCTATCCGGATTGCGGCATTCATA
>JADFNV010000078.1 GCA_022563195.1 Pseudomonadota bacterium | reverse complement strand
AGTTCGCCGCAAATATCGCGCTGCTCAAGGAGGCCAGCATCATCGGCGTCTGGTGGGGTACCTGGGCCGCCAAAAACCCCGCGCTGCAAATGCAGAACCTGCAGGAAATGACACAACTTATTGCGGCTAAAAAATTGCAGCCACGCGTCACCGAATCTTACGCGCTGGATGATTTCCAGGATGCATTCAAAGCGATTACCGAACGACGTGCACTGGGCAAAGTCATCCTGCGACTGAACTGAGCCCGCGTCCCGAAGTTGCGTCAGTCACATGGCTTCGATTTATTATTTCTCTTCCTGCAACTGCCGTCGCAATTTTCGCATGCCGCCGATCCACCGATCATAGTTGCTCGCTTTGCGCTGAAAATAGCCGATGACCTCGCTATGCGGCGTGATCAGGAAAAGACCGTCGGCGACACCGTCGACGATGCTATCGGCCACCTGCTCGGGCGTCGCGATGCCATCCAGATCGGCGCCGCCAAAAACATTTTCTGCAGCACCAGGTCCGGTAGCAAGTTCCAGCATACGTGTCGCAACGGCCTGGGGGCAGACGACCGATACGCGTATGCCCTCGTCGCCGTGCCGGATCGCCACGGCTTCGGCAAAACCAAGCGCTGCATGTTTGGTCGCTGAGTAGGCAGCATCACCGATCGACGACAGCATGCCAGCGGCTGACACCGTATTGACGAGATAGCCGCCACCACGTTTTATCATGCGCGGCACGAGCGCGCGAGCCGCGTACACATGCGCCATGACATTCACGCGCCAGGACACAGCCCAACGATCATCGACATCGCTTAGCACGCCATCGGCAGACGCGGAGCCGGATTTACCGTCGCCAAAAACCACTCCTGCATTTGACGCGAACAGGTCGATAGCACCCACATCGCGTTCAATGTCATCGATCAGGGTCGTCATGGCCGCTTCATCGCCAACGTCAGCCGCATACGCAACACCATCGAGTTCTTCTGCTACTTTGTCGGCGGCTTGCTTATCGAGATCGACGACAACCACTTTGATGCCGTCACGGGCAAGGCGCCGGCACAGTGCTTTGCCGATGCCGTGCGCGCCGCCCGTGACTACAGCCGTTGATACGTCACTAATCATAATGCCCTCAGATTTCGCCGGCCGCCGCCAGCTCCTCGGTAAAACCGAATTTGTCGTGCGCGACAATTCGATCCGGATAAAGAATGCCCTGCAGATGATCGTACTCATGCTGAAACACGATGGCATGGAACCCGGCGACATCGCACTCAGTATGATTGCCAAACTGGTCGTAACCGCTATAGCGGATACTTGCCGGTCGTTCAACGTAGCCCCGCATACCGGGCACCGACAGGCAGCCCTCCCAGAATCCGGCGATCTCGTCGCTGAGCACCGAAAATTCCGGATTGATCAGCACCGTCGTCGGCACAGGCTCAATATCCGGGTACCGTGGTGTCGACTCGACACCAAAAATCATGACTTGCTTGATCACGCCAATTTGTGTTGCCGCCAGGCCGGCGCCATCGGCAGCAGCCATCGTGTCGAACATGTCCTCGATCAGTTCGTGCAGGTCCGGAGTGTCATAGGCATCAACAGGCTCGGCAACCTGTCGTAACCGTGGATCGCCAATGCGCAGGATGGATCGGACAGCCATTTGCAGATGTCGCTAACTCAGGCTTCGGCGAGTTGCACGATCTGTTTGCCCGTGTTCTTGCCCTTGAGCATATCGATAAACGCACCTGGTGCGTTCTCGATACCTTCGGCAACGGTTTCGCGGTACTTGAGCTTGCCTTCCTTGATCCAGCCAACCGCTTTCGCAATGTACTCCTCGCAGGCATCCGGATGATCGGTCACGATAAAGCCGCGAATCGTCAATCGTCGACCAACGATGAGCATCATGCCTCGCGGCCCGGGCTGCGGTTCCTCATCGTTATAATGTGCGATCATCCCGCAGAGCGCAACACGGCCGTAGTCGTGCATGTTCCAAAGCACGGCTTCGAAAATGTCGCCACCGACGTTTTCAAAACTCACATTGATGCCATCAGGGCAAATCTCCCTGATACTTTGATGCAGAGCCTCGCTGGCCCGGTAGTTGAACGCCGCGTCGTAGCCGAATTCCTCGGTCAGCGACGCAACCTTGTCATCCGAGCCCGCACATCCGGTTACACGGCAGCCGTGAATTTTGGCCAACTGCCCGACGACACTGCCGACCGCGCCGGACGCAGCCGAAACAAAAACGGTCTCACCAGTATTCGCTTCGGCAATTTTCATGAGGCCGACGTAGGCCGTCATTCCCGGCATTCCCAGGATGCCGAGATGCCACGATAGCGGTTCCGTCCCCGGCGTCAGTTTACGCAGCTGTCTACCATCGCATAGCGAGTAATTTTCCCAGCCGAGCATGCCCATGACATAGTCGCCCTCTTCATAGACGCTGAATTCGCTGGCGACAACCTGGCCGACGACGCTCGCCTGCAGGACATCACCGATACCGAACGGCGGCACATACGATTTGACGTCGTTCATGCGGCCGCGCATATAGGGGTCGACTGACATGAAAATATTTCGTACAAGTACCTGGCCGTCGGCCGGTTCCGCCACCTCTTCCTCTGTTGTTTCGAAGTTGTCCACCGTCACCCAACCCGATGGGCGGCTCGCCAGCCGAATTTGCTTGTTAATCATAGGAACCTGCTCTCGAAAAATCGCTCTCGCTACAACCTGTCTTTGATTGAATAGTACAGCATGCCCAACACCATTCCCGGATAGCGCAGTAAGGTTCCGCCGGGGAAAGTGTGTATTGGCAGGCTCGCAAACACATCGAACCTCGATGCCGTACCGGTGATGGCCTCGGCAATGACCTTGCCGGCGAAACTGCCCGTCGAGATACCGTGCCCGGAAAACCCCTGCGCGAAGTACAGGTTCGGCTTTAATCGGCCGACATGCGGAAGTCGATTCACTGTCACCGACAATGTGCCTCCCCATGCGTAATCGATGCGGACATTCCCAAGCTGCGGAAACAGAGCCAGCATGAAGGGTCGTACGAAGCTTGCGATGTCTTTCGGAAATCCCCGGCGATAGTTTTCACCGCCTCCAAACAGCAGGCGGTTGTCGTCGCTGAGTCGAAAATAGTTGACGACGAAGCGCGTATCGTGAATTCCGAAGCGTCCGGCAATGAGTTTTTTCGCGCGTTCCGCGCCGAGTGGTTCCGTTGCGATCAGAAAATTATTGATCGGCATAATCTTGCTGGCGACCCGCGGCTCGAGTTTGTCCAGGTAACCGTTACAGGCAAGCACGATGAAAGACGCTGTCACAGATCCACCCGTCGTGCTTATCGTTGCCGGATCGGATTGCGAGTAGCCGCTTACCCTGGAGTTCTCGTAGAGTCTTACGCCGGCGTCTGTTGCCGCGCGTGCAAGTCCGAGCGCATAGTTCAGCGGGTGCACCGTCATGGCCTGAGAATCATAAATGCCCGCCACGAAATCATCGGTCGCGACGAGATTCCTGGTCTCCTCACGGTCGAGTGCGCGGACGTGCGGGTAATCGTAGCGCTCGGCCAGTGCTCGTGCGTATTGTTCGGGCCAACCCGCATGGCGCTTTTTGTGTATGCCTTCGAGCTGACCATCGCACAGATCGCAGGCTATCTCGTGCTTCGCAACGCGCTCACGGATCTCCGCCTTCGCGGCCTCGGCAAGTCCCCAGAATTGTCGGGATCGCTCGAGCCCGAATTTCTCTTCCATTTCGACGGGGCCCATACGCTGACCGCTGCCGATGAGCCCACCACTGCGTCCCGACGCACCGAAAGCGACGCGTTCAGCCTCGAGCAATACAACGTCCATGCCCTGCTCGGCAAGATTCAATGCGGCCGACAAGCCGGTGAAACCGCCACCTATGACGCACACATCGGCACGAATCGACTCTAAAAGCCGTGGGTGCTCAACAGCGCCGACCGCGGTCGCCGCATAATAACTGTCAGGATAGGACATAGCGTGTACCACCGATGACAACTTCGGCAGGGTTAGGTAGAGTCGCAAACCTCCCTAAGAGTATGCCCAAAAATGGATATTGTGGAGGCCTTACCGCTAATTAGAATTAATTCGAACGCAGAAATTCGGCGGGAACCGATATCCGAAGACGAGGACTGCGTCATCGTCGATAATTTCCTGCAGAACCCCAACGAGATCGTCGAGTTCGCCTGCCGCCATGCCGGCGATTTCTCAATACCGGAGCGCAGCTATCCTGGCCTGCTGCTCGACATCAAAGACGACGCTATGACCGATGTCTATCGGTACATACGTTTCGAGATGAGCAAGCACTTTGTATTTCTAAAAGGCGGTATGAAATTGTCGACCAATTTGTCGATGGCTACGATGCAACCGAATCAGCTTTCCAATCTACAACGCGTTTGCCATGTTGATCCGAGAGATCGCATGGACCGCTTTAACTATGCTGCATTGGTGTATCTGTTCAAGAATGAGGAATTGGGCGGCACCGGATTTTATCGCTGGAAGGATCGCAAGCTCATGGAGCAGGCCACCGCCGCCGAGCTCGACGATCCTGCAAAGGGGCTGGCTTTTATGCAAGAACATTTTAAAACCTTTCGCGAGCCTGCCTGTTACATGACCGAATCCAATGAAATTGCCGAGCTCATCGCTGCAGTTCCGGCACGATTCAATCGTTTGATCTTCTACTCTGGTGATCTGCCCCACAGTGCGAGCATCGTCTCGCCCGAGCTGCTCACGACGGATTTTTCGCAAGGCCGACTGACGTTAAACTGCTTTGCCAACGTCCGACGCCGATAGATATGAGCGCCGCAATGCAGTACTCAAAGGATGTTGGCGATCGCCCTGATCTGTGCCGGGCCAGTGCGGCAGCAACCACCGATGAGGTCTGCGCCAGCATCGGCCCACTGCCTGGCCGAGCGGGCCCAGTCGTCCATCGTGACATTGCCAGACCATGTCTTGCTCACAGCGTCGTAGCGCTCGCCTGAATTCGGGTAGACCACAATCGAGCGGTCGGGAACCGATGCCTTGATCGTATTGATCAGCGACAGCGTAAATTGCGGCGCCGTGCAATTGATGCCAACCGCAAGCACGCGCGGGTGATCGCGAAACAGGCTGACCGCATCAGCTACCGCGGTACCGTCGCCGATGCACAGTCCGTCACGACAGGAAAAGCTGACCCAGGCAGGGCTGCGTGCATCTCGCAACATCTCGGCAAGTATCTGCGCCTCTTCGAACGACGGAATAGTCTCGCAGGCCAACAAGTCCGCATCGCTTTGATCGAGAAGTTCGAGCCTCGGCCCATGAAAATCCTCAAGCTCGCGTCTGGACGCGCCGTATGCACCCGTGTACTCAGATCCGTCGTGCATGACCGCACCATACGGACCGACGCTGGCAGCGATCAACGGGCGGTCTGACGAGGGATTATCGTGCACATACTCATCGCACGCCTGCACGGCAAGGTCGACAGCAGCAACAATCAGCGCATCAGCCTCCTTCTCTGTCAGGCCGCGTAACATGAATCCACTTCTGCTCGCCTGGTAACTCGCCGAAATAATGATGCGTGCACCGGCATCCAGGTAGGCGCGATGTGCATCGACCAATGCCCGCGGATTGGATTGCAACAATTCAGCTGACCAGAGGTCTCCGTCGATGGAGCAACCCATTGCCTCACATTGTGTCGCGAGCCCGCCGTCAATCAGGATCGGCCTATCGCTCTTGAGTAGCGTCTCGAAGGTCATGCGTACAGATTACCGTAGTCTGTACGCGAACGGCTGCCAGTAGATTGAAAAACGTGGCAAGCACTAGCAAGGACGGTATCATCCACCGATACGAAGAAGACGAGACGCTTGAATGAATATTGACACCACGCTGCGCGAGCTCGGGGCAGTTGACATTGCGGCGTTGCGAGATGCGATCCTTGCGCAGGACGATGCCGCATGGAAAGAAGACAAGTATCGCCAGGAAGAGTACGAGGTTCACCATGACACGGAGTCCATCGTGCTCGTTTTCGTGGACATTGAGCGCTGGCCGGAAATCGTCGTCAGTCAGGAACCGGGGTGGCCACGCTTGTCGGACGTTGCGCTGCCGCTGATGAACGATATTATTTCACGGCTATACCCGCCGGGCGGCACCGTCATTCGTGCGATGGCGGCCAAACTTCTCGCTGGCAAGAAGATCACACCACACGTTGATCGTCATCAATCATTTCACCGTGGCCATCGAATTCATGTGCCGATTACGACCAATCCACGCGTGCGTTTCATGATCGACGGACAACCGCATCAGCTCAAAGTCGGCGAAGCTTACGAGATTAATAATCAAAAAATGCATTCGGTTATGAATAAGGGCAGCGAGGACCGCATCACCTTTATCTTCGACTACGTGCCGCCAGAACAGGTCGAGGCGGATAAGAAATAGCCTACAGTACCGGCGCGAGAATCTCTTTTACATCCGCGAGATGCGACTCGTAGTTTTTCCAGTACGCCACCGAATCACTGTAGATCGGCTGACGAACCTGATCTGCGCTGGCAGTATTAACGGGACGGCTGCTTTGATGAAAACTGAGGCACTCGTCTTCCCACGGCAATTCGCAGTACTCGAGCATCCGCCTCGTCTGACCCTCCAGGTCCGCGACCACGTCCTCATACTGAACTTTCAAAACGCGGCCCGGCAAGACTGCGTCCCAGTGATGCATCACTCGAACGTAGTCCAGGAAGTATTCGGCGAACTCGTTCAGGTCGTAGGCCTGATTCTTGCCTTGAGCGTACAGCTGGCGGAAATTGGCCACGCAGGTATCCAGGGGATGGCGGCGTGCATCGATAATTTTCGCATTTGGCAACGTTAAATGGATTAGACCAACGTGAGCGAAATTAGCCGGCATTTTATCGGTAAAGCACGGTAGATTCTCTGGCCGGTTTGTCTTCGAGTGGTAGAGGTAACTCTTGCCGAGCGACGCGAGTTGATCTGCACTCATGTCAGTAAGCACTTCCGGGTATTTCTTGCCATCAGCATTCCGACCGCCGAGCGCATCCGACATCATGACGATGTAGGGGAGCTCACCGGACCCTTCAACCAGACTGTGGCTGGCCAGTATTTGTTCCAATAAGGTCGATCCCGATCGCGGCATGCCGAGTATGAAAATTGGTGTCGGCCCGCCAGATTCCGGGATATCGATGCTATTCAGGAAATTGCGCTCAAATATCTTGAGGATAGAGTCATGCGACATCTCGGACTGGACGGGATCGTATTGAATCTGCGCTCGTTTCAGCGAATTCCCAAGCACGTAATTCTGCCAGGCCTTGTCGAAGTCATTGCGGTCCTCGCAAGCTCTGGCCATTGCAAAGTAAAAACTGATCCTTGAATTCTTGTCTACGGTAGTCGAATCCAGCTGCGCACGCATCGCGTCTATCTGATCAGCTGAAAACCGGTAAGCTTTCAGGCTTGCAAGGCTCCACCAGGCATCCCCAAACTCCGGGCGCGTGCTGGTACAAGTCTCATACGCGGCAATAGCCTCTTCCTGACGACCCAGAATTCTCAGCATGTGGCCACGACCTGACACGGCTGGCGGATAGTCGGGGTTCAGTTGCAGCACTGCATCATAAGCTTGTAGCGCATCACCGGATTTGCCGAGAATTGCCAGGAAATCGCCACGGCTTTGCTGGGTGGCGACCACAGTGCCGTCAAGCGCCACGGCCTTTTCCAGCATTTCAACGGCTTCCGGGATGCGACCACGCTCACCAAGAAATCGACCCAGGTCACTGTACGGCTGATAGTAATCGCCAGCGAGTTTAATGATTCTCTTCAGCAGTCCCTCGGCGACGACGTAGCGCCCATCCTCGGATGCGATCCTGGCAAGCAGGCGCAAGACGTCGGTATTTGTCGGGTGTTCCTTTAGTACGCGCTCACAGATCTGCTCCGCGTTTTCCATTTCGCCATTCACCACCAAGTCGTTGGCTTCAACCAACGCCTGCGCAACAGGTGATAGCTGCAGATATTGTTGTCGCGCGGCGTCCGCCTGTTTGTCCTTGCCGAGACGTCGGAATGTCTGTGCCAGGCCCAAATAGGCGCTCGCCTGGCTGCCATCAAGACGTACCGCATCCTCAAAATAGTGGAGCGCTTGCTGAGGATCATCCTGATCAAGATAAAGCAT
>JADFNV010000077.1 GCA_022563195.1 Pseudomonadota bacterium | reverse complement strand
CACATGCTACTGCTGCTAATTGCGGTTCCAGCCGGCATATTTTTCGGCGCGATCCCCGGCCTCGGCGGCAAACTGGGCATTGTGCTCGCCATCCCGTTCGTATTCGGAATGGAGCCGCTTGCAGGAGCGATATTCCTTATCTCGATGCATTCGGTCGTGCACACTGGCGGGTCAATACCGAGCATCCTCTTTGGTGTTCCGGGCACGGGCCCGGATGCCGCGACAATCGTCGACGGCTTGCCGATGACCCGCAAGGGAGAGTCAGGGCGGGCCATTGGTGCCGCCCTTGGTGCGTCCGGGGTGGGCGGTGTCTTCGGTGGATTGTTCCTGTTGGCTATTATGCCGCTGCTGCGACCCGTCGTGCTCGCCTTCGGTCCGGCCGAGTTTTTTCTGCTCGCGCTGTTTGGGATTACGTTCATTGCGATGCTCGCGGGTGACTCGCTGATCAAGGGCCTGCTGGTTGGTTTGTTCGGCCTGATGATGGCCTTTGTCACCCTCGATCCCCAGACCGGGACACAACGCTACACCTTCGATCTCTTGTTCCTCTGGGACGGCATTGACATTATTACCGCGGTCCTCGGCGTTTTCGCCATCCCGGAAATGATCGCACTCGGGGTCGCGGGAGGCTCGATGTCCGAAGTTGGCAAGCAAAATGCGAGCTACGCGCTCGCCGGTGTGCTTCAGGGCATTGGCGATGTGTTTCGTCACTGGGGCCTCACCCTTCGCACCTCGATCATCGGTGCATTTATCGGCATGATCCCGGGCCTCGGTGGGGATGCTGCGTCCTGGATCTGCTACGGCCATGCCGTTCAGTCGTCCAAAACGCCGGAGCGGTTTGGCAAAGGCGCCGTCGAGGGCGTGATTGCGCCGGAGACCGCGAACAATTCAAAGGAAGGTGGCTCACTGCTGCCAACGTTGTTCTTTGGGGTGCCCGGGTCGTCAGGCATGGCGATACTTCTCGGAGCGTTCGTGATGCTCGGGATTCAGCCGGGGCCTGGCCTCGCCCTTTACGGGATGGACATCGTCTGGACGCTTATCTGGGCATTGATGATCGCGAACGTCGTGGCAGTGATCATGCTCGTTGCACTGGCGCCTGGGTTCAGCTATTTGAGCTATGTTCGCGGCAGTTTGCTGATCCCGTTCGTGCTTACCCTCACCTACCTCGGTTCTTATCTGAGCCACAGGGCCTGGGAAAATCTCGTGTTGTTGACCGCCCTGGGGGCCGTCGGCTATTTGATGAAAAAATACGACTGGCCACGTCCGCCTTTCGTGATTGGTCTGATTCTGGGGCCCATTGTCGAGGACTCTTTTCATAAAGCAATGGCGCTGTGGGGGCCGCGCTTCCTGCTGCGCCCCGGCGCCCTGTTCATGATTGCATTGATCATCATCAGCTTCGGCGTCTATATCTGGCGGATGCGCAATAATTTGAAAAAGTCCAAGGAGCACCAAATTGCAAACTAAAACACTCCTTAGCGGGCAGGTATTGACGGCCGTTGTCATGCTGGCGATTTTCGTGACGATGTCGCTAATGGCTCTCGGCTTTCCTGAGAAAGCCCGGTTGATGCCGTTGATGATCGGCATACCGGGCTCGGTGCTTGCGCTGGTACAGGTGCTCCGGGAGTTACGCACGGCGATCGACAAGGCGGTGGAACCCGATGAAAAACAGCGGCAAGCACGTAGGAATGAACGACACATGTTCATTTGGATGCTGCTATTCTTTTTCGGATTTCTCGGCTTTGGTTTCGTCTATGCAGCACCGTTACTGGTGTTCGGATTTCTCTATATCGGTATGAAAGAATCCTTGACGATCGGTGTGATCAGCGCTGTGGCCACCTGGGCCGTTCTTTACGGATTATTCGAAAAAGCGTTCCAGATCCAATTGTTCAATGGACTGTTGATCGAATGGCTTTGGGGTTGAAGGGCGACTGCAATGGAAAAAACGTTCGCAATCAATGTAGACGGTCATGAGCACACAATAACTGCCGATCCGGCGATGCCGCTTCTTTATGCACTCATCAACGAATTCGGCAAGAAGGGGCCCAAGTTCGGATGCGGCCTCGCCCAGTGCGGTGCCTGCATCGTGCTTCAGGATGGCGTCGCTGTGCGTTCGTGCGTCCTGCCGATTTCCGCGGTCAGTGGAAGGGTGCGAACGCTGGACGGGCTCGGCACCGAGGACGAACCACATCCGTTGCAGAAGGCGTTCATCGCCGAGGAGGCCGGACAGTGCGAATACTGCGTCAGCGGCTGGATCATGACTGCGACCGCACTCCTCGAAGAAAATCCGATTCGCAGTGATGGAGAAATCCGCCGGGCGTTGACTGGCCTCAAGTGCCGCTGCGGCGCCCATATGGCAATCCTCAGGGCGATCAAACGCGCTGCCGCGGAAATGGCAGTTGCGCAGGGCATACAGGCGAGATGAATCGTTTAAGCGAATTGATGATCGCACGCCGCGACCTTTTAAAGGGCGGTGGTGCATTACTCGTTACGATGAACGTCCCCGCGGCCGCCCTGCTCGGCTTGAGCAAAGCCGAGGCCCGGGCAGTCGCCCGCAAACTCAATCCCGCAGCGCTCGATACCTGGCTCGCCATCGACGGAAACGGAATCGTGACCGGCTACTGGGGCAAGATGGACATGGGCCAAGGGGTCGATACCGCCATCGCCCAGTTAATTGCCGAGGAATTGGACGTAGCCGTCAATAAGGTCAATATCGTCTTCGGAGACACGGCACTTTGCGCAGACCAGGGTGGTGCGAGCGGCTCAAGCGGAGTGCAGCGCTCCGGCGTCGCGTTCCAGGCCGCCGCGGCTGAAGCGCGGCTCGTGCTCCTGGAGAAAGCATCTGCAGAATTGGAAGTACAAATCGCTGATCTCTACGTAACGGACGGAGTGATTTATGCGAAGAGCCATCGCGCAAAGTCGGTCTCCTACGGAAAACTAATCGGCAACAAGTTGTTCGACGCACCGATCACATGGAACGGTAAATACGGCAACAGACTGAGCCTCGAAGGGCGTGCCACACCAAAGGATCCCAGGGACTACAAGATTGTCGGGACGTCGGTGCGCCGCCGCGATATTGCCGGCAAGATCTTTGCGACCACCGACTTTCTGCACCACGTGACCGTGCCCGGCATGCTGCATGGGCGCATGATTCGCCCCAGCGCCGCGGGCGCCCGTGTCAGGTCGGTTGACCGGAGTTCGGTGAAAGACATTCCGGGTGTACAGGTCGTGGTCGAAAACGACTTCGTCGGCGTGGTGGCGCCCAAGGAATGGGACGCTATTAAAGCGGCACGCGCGCTCAAGGTCGAGTGGGACGAGTCCGGTGCCGGCTTCCCTACTAATTCCGATGACTTGTTCAACTGGATTCGTTCCACCGAGCCCGCGATGTCAACGGTCGAACATGACGAGGGCAATGTTGACGAGGGTATCGCCGGCGCCGCGAGGATGATCACCGCCGAATACGAATGGCCTTTTCAGAGTCACGCCCGAATGGCTCCGGCCGCCGGTGTAGCCGATGTCCGCGACGATCATGCGGTCGTCTGGACCGATTCGCAAAAGCCCTATGACACGGCCCGCGGCGCTGCCCTGCTCCTCGAATCGCCGCTACTGCAAGGTCGCACGCGACGGCGATCGCGCCACGTTCGAGGTATCTGGATGCCGGGTCCGGGTTCCTACGGGCGTTCGGACGCCGGCGACGGCGCCATGGATGCCGTCATTCTCTCCGACGCGGTAGGCGCACCCGTGCGCGTGCAGTGGACACGCAGCGAAGGCCACGCCTGGGACCCGAAGGGCCCGGCCTCCGTCGTCACCTGTCGCGCAGGTCTCGATGCCAGAGGCAATGTGATTGCCTATCACTATCACATCAAGGGCTTCTCCCGTCACGACGTGAACTCTCGCGAGGACGATCCCAGCGAGGTGCTGGCTGGGCACCTGCTCGGTCATACCAGTACGCCCGCGTGGGCCATGCGCAGCCCGAATGATTCCTACAAGTTTCGGCACAAGCGCTACAGCTGGGATGCGCTGGCCCCGTTGAGGCAGCAGGCGTCACCCCTGCGCACGTCGCATTTTCGTGATCCTTACGGGGCCGAGGTCCACTATGCGGCGGAGTCGTTCGTTGACGAAATGGCTTTCGCGGCCGGTACCGATCCCCTCGCCTTTCGCCTCAGGCATGTCACGGACCCGCGCGATGCGGCCGTCCTTGCGGCAGCCGCACGTAGTGCGGGGTGGGAAACGCGGTCGGCGCCGCGGAAGAAACGAGGCGCAGATGGCAACTACGTAGGTACCGGCATCGCCTATGCACGGCGTAATGGCGCGGTGAACGCCGTGGTGGCCGAGGTCGAGGTCAATGCAAACTCGGGCCGAGTCTGGGTGCGGCGCATGTGGGTTGGCGCTGACTACGGCCTGATTGTCAATCCGTTCACCCTCGATCGCACCATCGAGGGCAACCTGCTCCAGGCGACCAGCCGGACGTTGTTCGAGGAGGTAAAGTTCAACCACAAGATGGTGGAATCAGACGACTGGTTGTCGTACCCGATCCTTGAGGCATCGGACGCCCCCGAGGAGATCAAGATCACCCACATCAATCGGCCCGAACTCGGACCGCGGGGAGCTGGCGAGCCCACAACTCGCGTTACCCCACCGGCGATCGCCAACGCATTCTTTGACGCAACCGGCGTACGCATGCGACGTGTGCCATTCACACCCGAGCGCGTCAAAGCCGCGCTAACGGCGATCTAAATGCCGGAACGCATCGGCGGCCGGGTCATAACCCTGACGCTTCAAATGCAATCTTGCCACCGACCATCGTTAAGACCGGCTTCAAATCGTCGAGGTCCTCTATGCGTACGGCGAGAATATTGCCGTCGAATACGACCAAATCGGCCAGCTTGCCAACTTCGATAGATCGCAACACGGCCCTGCTCGCTCTGACACGTTGGGCAGCCAGATTCATCGGTGCGAACAATGAATTGGGATCTATCGAAGTCGGCAAGCTGGCACGGAAAATCGCGCCCAGGATAAACCCTTATCGCGAGACTGCTGCCACCTTGTTCGTGGAACAGGCGATTCAAGATTGTCATTGTCGGGGCGCTCATGTGGCCTGTGGCCAGTGTGACGCCGTGCCGCGTGTATTGTGCCAGCGTATCACGCGCATTGGGCATGGCGACTTCGTCAAACCAGACCGCGCTAGCACACGGCCTGATCTCGTGGCCTACGAATCCAGTGAATTGCCGACCTACCCTGCCGGTAAAGTCGCCGCTCTTGTCACGGTCCAGGTGAAAATGATCTGTCGGGAATCCTTCATTGATCGCCAATTTGATCATTACTGAATTCACCAGGTCTTCGCTGCTTTCGAGAAAGATGATTATCGGCGTTGTCGGTGCAATTTCATCCAGAGTCGAAATGTCCCAGTTTTTCGCGGCCGGACCGGCATTGTCACTGTCGTTGTAAATGAAGCCGGGCGTCAGCGATTTGCCTCGCAAATCTATTTGTCTGGTTCCGAGGCCGGCGAGTTGCTTTATTTATTCACTCGATCCTAGCGCGAAGATCCTGTTGCCGCGGACTGCAACGGCCTCAGCCACTGTGAAAGCCAGCTCAGCTGCCGAGGTAGTGATCAAAGAAATTAAGGCTGCGTTTCCACGCCAGTTGCGCTGCCGCTTCGTTGTAGCGCGCTTCGCTGGTGTCATTGTGGAAGCCGTGCCCGGTACCCGGATACATGTGCAGGCTGTAGGCGACTCTGTTGTTGTCCAGCGCCGCACGAAACTCCGGAATCATGGAATTTATGCGCGGATCATTGCCGGCGTAATTCATCATCAGCGGCACACGAACTTGCGCGACCTGCTCAGCGGTCAGCGCCCGCCCATAGAACAGCACTGACGCATCGGATGCAGGGTTGGCAATAGCGCATTGCAGCGCCGCACCGCCACCGTAACAGAAACCTACCGCGCCGACCTTGGCGGTACAGTCATTCCTGGATTTCAGGTAACCGACGCCCCTGATGACATCCGTAGTAATGGTCGCCCTATCCGCTGCGCGGAACTTGTCGCGGGCCGCTTCCTGGTCTGCCGGGGCACCCCCAACGTAGCTCAACCCATCCGGCGCAACGGCGATGTAACCGGCCAATGCGGCACGGCGGGCGACGTCTTCGATATGCGCATTCAGGCCACGGTTTTCATGGATGATCAGTACGCCCGGCAGGGCGGCTTCAGCGTTTGCTGGTTTGGCCAAATAAGCGTTGACCGGTCCCCCGGTACCTGCATACTCGACATAGCCCAACTCCAGCCGCTCGTCCTCCGGACCTACCTGCTGGCCTCGAGCATAATTGGTCTCGATCAGCAGTAGAATGGGCGTAGCAGCCGCCGCGCCGCCAGCGATTTCCGCCACCCGCCTCAGAAAAGATCGCCGTGGCATTTCGCCGTGAATGTAGTCGTTGTAAAGATCGATGATTTTGGGATCCATGGGTTTCTCGCGGTATTGACAAGTCAACTACTCAGCCTAAGCAAATTTGAGCAGATATCGCCTATGACATTGCAGCGTAATTCCAAGACGCAAAAGCACGCAATTGGAAAGATCTATAGTTCTTGGCTGAAACAAGGTGACGGCCAAGATTGAATAGATTGTGAACAGTCGCATGAATACTCAAGAAGCGTTGCGCTTGCATCGGCGACTTAAATCGCCGCATGCCCCGCTCTCTTGCCCGTGTCCATTGGTGTGAAAGTTCAGCGCGGTTGTTAGCGTATTGAGATGTGTCGTGAATCGTGTCAGGGATCAGTTCTCGATGCGCGACACCGTAACTTCTCAACTTATCGGTCACTGTTTCTCTCGGCTCACCGCCATGCGCTTTAAGTAGACGCTTGAAGAAACGCGTCGCTGCCTTTCCGTCTCTACGCGCCTGCAGAAATACATCAACCACTTCACCATCCTGATCGACCACACGCCAAAGATAGTGTTGCTTGCCCTGGATCTTTACAAAAACTTCATCTATGAAGAAAGTGTCGCCGTAGCCCTAGTGCCGACGCCTTAATCGTTTAGCGTATTCGGTTCCAAACTTGATGCACCACAAACGAATTGACTCGTAGCTGACATCGATCCCGCGCTCGGCCAATAGATCTTCAATATCACGGCCGCTCAAGTTGAAGCGATAGTAGAGCCAAACCGCGTGTTGAATAATCTCCGGCGGAAATCGATGGTGTTTGTACAGCGACTTGGATATTTTCATCCAGCGATTGTCGCTCAACTGCTATTAACTTGTCAGCACCGTCGGTAGTCATCATGTTTTGCTCCTATTGGTGAAACCAGCAGGCACAAAAAAACGCGACCACCCGAAGGGTAATCACGCTCTTATCTGATAGCATTTTGCTCAGCCGTCGTCAGCACCTTTGTTGCTGGTTGTGGTTAGGACCGGCGGCGTGTAGTAGCACGTTGTCGGTCCGCTTCAAAAAGGACGACTGCGGGTAGCGGGTGCCACGCCATGCCATGTACGCGGGCCTTGTTCGTCACCTGGCGGCAAGTAAGGCAAACCATTGGCATCGAGGCCGTGGTCCGCTTCTGCACAGTCCGGGTTCCGCTGACACCCAAGGGCCGCATGATTGTGCCCGCAGTCGTCGGTTCGCTTCTTTATAGCATTAATCGGTGTTGCCGGCAGTCTCCTCCGGTATCGGCGTTCAACATCGAGTTTTGCACTTACTCCGCACTTATCACGGATTCGCCGATTGGCAGCGCGCCTATGGATCGCCGTTAATAGATTGATTAGAAAAGGAAAAACTGGCGCGCCCGACAGGATTCGAACCTGCGACCCCTGCCTTCGGAGGGCGCGAATGGTGGGTAGGGCCAAGACGGCCCCCACCTAACCTATTCCTTGGCCGACCAGGGCTCCGCCGCCTATTGGTCAACCCGAGGAGAGATGAGCCTTTATGTCCGATGTGACCGCTGGCCGTTTCGTTGAGTGTTGCAACAACCATAAATGCTGGAACGGATCAGCGCACAACCGGACTGGGCGCACAAAAAGCTAGATTGCTACGCCTGCGGTAAATTTGTTCCCAAGATTGTTCCCAAGTTACAGAACGGTGTGGCCGCGTGTGGCTTGAAAACAGGACGTTAGGCCGTTTCTGCAGTTTCTGCATCGGCAAGTAGGTCCTGGCGCAGCGGCGGTTTCACAGCCCCGGCCAAATCCGGCTGTCGGCAAGGTTCGCGCTCACCACTCGCTGTCCGCAACGAACGCGCTGTCCTCAAGACCGACTCCGAGCCAAGACTGTTTTCAAAGGCATTGACAGGATCATGTCCTTTGTATAACCTTTATGTTATGGAACAAGCTGGTTATACAAATAAACACCCTGACCTTGATGCTGTCTTTGCGGCCCTGGCCGACCCGACACGGCGGGCGATACTTTGGCGGCTGGCGGACGGTCAGG